>NZ_JBEYVY010000006.1:0-424554 GCF_040644205.1 Glycomyces sp. NPDC047010
CGGGCCTTTCCGTTCGACTTGCATGTGTGAAGCACGCCGCCAGCGTTCGTCCTGAGCCAGGATCAAACTCTCCAACAAAAACTTGTCGCGCACCACGATCTTACGACCGAAGTGACTCACAGTATGTGTCGAAGCATGTCCTGACCGATTTTCACAGGGCACCAAGCAAGTGCCCCAAGGAAAAGACAGTCAAAAACAGTACCAACCAGAAACCCCCCAGCACCTAGGCCAGAAGACTCCAGCCAGCCCACACGCTGACCATCCAAACACCCTGTTGAGTTCTCAAACAACACGCCACAACAAAGACCTCATCCGAAATGGGATTCGTTCTCCGCCGGAGCAACCCGAACAACATTACTAGTCTCGATCTGCGATGTCTAACCGGGGGTGATTGACCCTGGTCACATGCGATTGAGCCTCTATGAAGCCTCAGGTGATCCCCGCGCTGCGATCTGGACCGCGCCTGGCTCTCAGAGCCTGTCGCGTGCCTCCTAGATCTCCGGACCGGCTTTCCGGCCGTTCCGTTCCCCCGCGGGCAAAGACAAATATACACACCCTCGAAGGGGCCGAAACCAGGGGGGTCATCTGCCGTTCAACGTTACGCTTGACCAGCGAAGACGGAGGGTACTTCCGCGAAGGCGACGGCTGGTCGGCATGGGGCGACCGCCGTCGCGGACCGTCTTCAGACGTCAAGTTCGACTGTTAGCCTGCGAGCGAAGGAACTCCGATCAGAGGAGAAGGCATGTCAGTCACTCGTAACGCACGCACCCGATGGACCGGCGGTCTCCAGGACGGCGGCGGTGTCACCAGCTTCGTGTCGTCCGGTCTGCCGGACACTCCGGTGACCTGGGCGTCGCGCGCGAACGACCCGGAGGGCAAGACCAGCCCCGAGGAGCTCATCGCCGCGGCCCACGCCTCCTGCTACTCCATGGCGCTCTCGGCGGGCCTGGGCAAGGCCGGCTACACGGCGGAGGAGATCGTCACCGAAGCCGGCGTCGACTTCAAGCCCGGCACCGGGATCACGGGCATCGCGCTGACCGTCCGGGCCGTGGTGCCCGGGATCGAGAAGGGCGAGTTCGATGAGATCGCGGCGGCCACCAAGGACGGCTGCCCGGTCAGCCAGGCGCTGAAGGCAGTGCCTATTTCCCTTGAGGCGACCCTGGGTTAGGGTCGTCACAATCAACTGAAAATTTCATATTTCACGCACAGTGTGCGCGAAAGCATCGGGTGCACCATCTGTGGTCGAAAGGCCACGGAGCCGACACGGACGGAGTTCCGGGGAGGCCGGGTGAGCGTTGGTTTCGCGCACTTGTTTGTAACCAGGCCCTGCCGAGCCGCGTTGCAGACCGACACAACATCAAGAGGAGGGAGTTCTCGTGACTGCTCCTGAAAACGCCGGTAGGCGGTTCACCGCCTACACCATTCGTCATCTCGACGATCTGCTCCAACGAGCGCCGCTGTCGGAGGAGCAGCGGCTTCGCACCAGGGCCGTCGCCTCGGTCCTGCCGTTCCGGACGAACGCGTACGTGGTCGATGAGCTCATCGACTGGGACCGTCCGTTCGACGACCCGATGTTCCGGCTGGTGTTCCCGCAGGAGGACATGCTCCCCGCGGAGGACGTCGACCACATCGCGGGGCTGCTGAAGGCCGACGCCTCCAAGCAGGAGGTGACGGCCGCGGCCAACGAGGTGCGGTTCAAGCTGAACCCGCATCCGGCGGGGCAACTCCAGCTCAACATCCCGAAGGCCGGCGAGGAGCCGATTCCGGGGCTCCAGCACAAGTACCGCGAGACGGTGCTGTTCTTCCCGCAGCAGGGCCAGACCTGCCACGCGTACTGCACCTACTGCTTCAGGTGGGCGCAGTTCGTGGGGATCGCCGACCTGAAGATGGCGAACAACGACGTGGAGCAGCTGACCGGCTACGTGCGGGAGCACCCGGAGGTGAGCAGCGTGCTGCTGACCGGCGGGGACCCGATGATCATGGGCGAGCCCGTGCTGCGGCGGTACATCGAGCCGCTGCTGGGCATGGACCACGTCGAATCGATCCGCATCGGGTCGAAGGCGCTCGCGTACTGGCCGCAGCGGTTCGTGACGGACCCCGACGCGGACGACACGCTGCGGCTGTTCGAGCAGGTCGTGGAGTCGGGGCGGAACCTCGCGTTCATGGCGCACTTCTCGCACCTGAAGGAGCTCGACTCCGACATCGTGCGGGAGGCGGTGCGGCGCATCCGGTCCACGGGTGCGGTGATCCGGACGCAGGCGCCGCTGATCAGGACGATCAACGACGACGCGGACCAGTGGGCGGGGATGTGGAGGACCCAGCACAAGCTGGGGATGATCCCGTACTACATGTTCGTGGAGCGCGACACGGGCCCGCAGGACTACTTCTCGGTGCCGCTGGCGCGGGCCTGGGAGATCTTCCGGGACGCGTTCAGCCAGGTCTCGGGCCTGTGCCGGACCGTCAGGGGCCCGTCGATGTCGGCCACGCCGGGCAAGGTGGCGGTGGACGGCGTCGTCGAGATAGGCGAGGAGAAGGTGTTCGCGCTGCGGATGCTCCAGGCCAGGGACCCCCGCATCGTGGGGATCCCGTTCTACGCGAAGTTCGACGAGAACGCCGTGTGGGTGGACGACCTGAAGCCCGCGTTCGCGGACAAGTTCCCGTTCGAGTAGACCCCGTCCTCATCGGCTGGACGGTCGTCTTCTGAACGGCCGGGCCGGAGCGGCAGCCGCCGCTCCGGCCCTTTTCGCGTGCTCAGGCGATGTGCAGCGCAAACCCGGTGGTGCCCGCGGGTTCGAGGCCGGGCTTGAGGCGCTTGGCGTCGTCGTAGTCGTCGGCCTGCTTGCGGTAAGCGACCGGCGCGGTCTCGGCGATGGTCTCCAGGCGGGTGCGCAGGTGCTTCGCGGCCTCGGCGTACTCGGTCTCGCCGAAGCGGTGGACGGCGCCGGTGACGACGACCGGGGGCAGGACCTGCATGCCGGTGTAGAAGAGGACGCCGTGCTGGAGGGGGAACAGCAGGTCGTCGATGGAGCCGTTGACGCCGCGGTCGGACAGGTGTGACTCGGCGGCGCCGGTGGTCACGACGACCATGGCGCGCTTGCCCGCGAGGACGCCGTCGCCGAAGCGGGGCCAGTCGCGGGTGGTGCCGTAGCCGAAGCCGTTGGTGAAGACGCGGTCGATCCAGCCCTTGAGGATCGCCGGGACCGTGTACCACCAGAGCGGGAACTGGAGGACTACGAGGTCGGCGGCGAGGAGCCGCTCCTGCTCGGCGCGGATGTCGGCGGCGATCTCGCCCTTGTCCCAGGCTTCTCCGGCGGCGGCCATGAAGTGCTCGTTCTCGGTGGGGCCGAAGTCGTCGTAGTCGGCGACGGCCTTCCACTTCATGGCGTACAGGTCGGAGACCGTGACGGTGTGGCCGAGGCCCTCCAGGGTCGCGACCGATTCGTCCCGGAGCGCGGCGTTCAGGGAGGCGGCGTGCGGGTGGGCGTAGACGATGTGGATCTGCATGCGGACCATGCTGCGGCGGATCGCGGGAGGCTGCCAGACGTCTGTTCGACCTGGGGTCGTTCGACCCTAGGACTGACAGACCTAGGCATCGGCGGGGCGCCGCGGAGATACTTGCCGCGGAGGTTTGAGTGATGTCATCTGATGCGACCGGGATCCACAAGCTGGAGGACGTCGTCGACCTGGGGAAGTTCCTCCAGGCGCGGCGCGCCAGGGTGAACCCCGACGAGGTCGGGCTGCCGAACGACGCGCGGCGCCGGGTGCCGGGGCTGCGGCGCGAGGAGCTGGCGCTGCTGGCCGGGGTGAGCGTGGACTACTACACGCGTCTGGAGCAGGGCCGGGCGAAGCGCCCGTCGGATCAGGTGCTCGACGCGGTCGCGCGGGCGCTGCGCTTGGACGAGACGACCCGGGCCCACCTGCACCGGCTCGCGGGGAACTCGCGGCGCAACCCGATGCGCGAGCGTCCCGGCGTGCGGCCCTCGCTGGAGACGATGCTCGCGGCGATCGACGGCTTCCCGGCGCTCATCATGAACCACCGGCAGGACGTGCTCGCCTCGAACCGCCTGGCCAGGCTGCTGTACGGCGGATTCGGGTGGGACCTGGAGGCGGGCCCGAACTTCGTGCGACTGCTGTTCGACGACGACTCGCGGGAGTTCTTCCCCGACTGGCAGGACGTGTGCTCGTACGAGACGGTGGCGCAGCTGCGGAAGATGGCGGCGCTGTTCCCCGAGGACGCGGAGCTGACGGCGCTGATCGGCGAGTTGTCGGTGGCGCACCGGGACTTCGCGGAGATGTGGGCGCGGGCCGAGGTGAAGGACTGCAACATCGGCTGGGTGCGGTTCGACCACCCGATGGTGGGCCTGATCCAGCTGTACAAGGACCAGTTCCGGGTCGCGGACGGCTCCGGGCAGATGCTCGTGACGCTGACGGCCGCGCCCGGCACCGACGGGTACGAGAAGCTGCAGCTGCTGGGGGCGGGCGGGTAGTCCCCCGCCCGCCCCTCGCGGTCACTCCATCGGGAGCCGGTCGATCACGCTGATCCAGTCGGCCCCGCCGCGGCCGGTCGCGGCGAGCTCGTCGAGGTGGTGCATCAGCGGCTCCAGGAGCCCGGCGCTGACCCCCTGCCCGCGGGCGGCGGTGATGAGCGATCCGATTGCGGCCCTGGTGAACTCGACGTCCTGGCCGCGGGCCGGGTCGAAGCCGCCGCGGTCGATCTCGGCGCCGAAGTGGTCCAGGTGCGGCAGGAGCGCCCCGAGCCAGCCGCGGACCTCCCCTGCGGTGTCGGCCGCGGGGACGCCGACGGTGCGCATCATCGCGGCGGCCTGGAGGAACCCCGAGAACAGCTGGTACATGGCGGTGAGCAGCGCCATGTCCTTGAGCGAGGCGAGCCCCGCGTCCTCCCCTTCGTAGTCGGCGGCGCCGAGGGCCTCCAGGACCTCGCGGGCGGCGTCGTAGGCGGCGCGGTCCCCGGAGTAGAGGAGCCGCGAGACCGGCGTCCCGATCATGTCGGGGGTCGCCATGATGGCGCCGTCGACGTACGTGAGGCCGTGCTCGGCGGCCCACGCGGCGGTGGAGCGGGCCTGGTCGGGCGTGGTCGTGGTCAGGTTGACCACGGTGCGGCCCTTGAGTTCCGCCGCGAGCGGGTCGAGGTGCTCGCGGACGCTGGCGTGGTCGAACAGGACCACGAGGACGGTGTCGGCGGCCGCGAGGGCCTCGGCGACGGTGGCCGCGGAGGTCGAGCCCGCTTCGGCGTGCGGCGCGGCCTTGGCGGCGGTGCGGTTCCACACGACGGTGGCGTGCCCGGTGTCGCGCAGGCGTGCGGTGATCGCGGAGCCCATGGCCCCGAGTCCGAGGACGGCGACGGTCTGGTTCGGCATGGTTCCTACTTCGGGATCGTGAGTCGGTCGATGATGCGGGGCCAGTCGCTCGCGCCGTGCCCCGTCGCGGACAGCTCGTCGAGCAGCCGCAGGTGCGGTTCGAGGAGCTGGGCGCTGACGCCCTGCTCGCGGCTGGCGGTGATGATCGAGGCGAGGCCGCGGCGGTCGAAGTCGACGCTCTGGCCGCCGGTGTCGTAGGCGCCGCCGTCGACGATCGCGGCGACCTCCTTGCCGTGCGGGAGCATCGCCGCGAGCCACGACTCCACCTCCCCCGCGGTCTCCACCGCGGGGACGCCGACCGTGCGCATCATGGCGACGGCCTGGAGGTAGCCCAGGAGCATGAGGTCCATGGCCGCGAGCAGGGCCATGTCTTTCAGCGAGGCGAGCCCCGCGTCGGCGCCGGTGAACTCGGCGCCGCCCAGGGCCGCCAGCGCGGGTCCGGCGATGGCGTAGGCGTTCTCGTCGCCGGAGTAGAGGAGGCGGGCGGCGGGGGTGCCGATCATGTCGGGGGTCGCCATGACGGCGCCGTCGAGGTAGGCGATGCCGTGGTCGGCGGCCCAGGCGGCGGTGGAACGGGCCTCGTCGGGGGTGGTCGTGGTCAGGTTGACGACGACTTTGCCTTTGAGGTTCGCGGCCGCGGGTTCGAGGTGTTCGCGGACGGTGCCGTGGTCGAGGAGGACGACGAGGACGACGTCCCCTGCGTCGGCGGCGTCGGGGACGGTCGCGGCGGCGGTGGACCCGGCCGCGGTGTGCGGTGCGGTCTTGGCTGCGGTGCGGTTCCAGACGGTGGTGGTGTACCCGGTGTCGCGGAGCCTGGCGGCGATGGCGGAGCCCATGGCGCCGAGGCCGAGGACGGTGATGCGGCCGGTGGGCATGGCGGGTCCTTTCTAGTGGTCGCCGCGGAAGAGGCGGTAGACGGGGACGACGGTGCCGGCCTGCTCGGTGGCGTCGAGGGCGCGGCGGTAGTAGTCCTGGACGGTGCGGGTGATGGCGGCGTCGACTCCGGCGTCCTCGCTGGTGTCGATGACGTGCTGGGCGCTGGCGTGCATCATCTTGAGGCTGGCGAGGTCGTCCCAGCCTCCTTGCTTGGCGGCCTGGGCGAAGTAGAGGGAGAAGTCGCGCTGGCTGCCGGCGTCGTCCTTGGAGAGTTCGAGGAAGGTGTCGATGTCGCCGCCGGAGCGCTCGATCATGGCGAACGCCTGCTGGAGGGAGATGAGGTAGGCGTGGAACATGGCGAGTCCGGCCTGGTAGTAGAGCTGGGCGAGGCCGTAGTCCTCGCCGAGGTGGGTGTTCTTGCAGAGGTGGTCGAGGAGGGGTTTGAGCTCGGCGTGGAGGTCGGCGGGGCCGCTGACGTAGAGCTGGGAGGCGGGGTGGGCGATGTCGTCGCTCTGGGTCATGTAGGCGCCGGTGAGGAAGCGGGCGCCGCGGTCGAGGACCCATCCGGCGCCTTTGGCGGTGTTGGCCGGGGAGTCGGAGGAGAGGTTGACGACGGTCTTGCCGGTGAGGTCGCCGGCTTGTTCGAGGACGCCGTACATGGCGTCGTAGTGGATGAGGGAGAGCAGGACGGTGTCGTTGGCGGCGACGGCTTCGGCGACGGTGGCGGCGGGGACGGCGCCGAGTTCGGCGAGGGCTTCGGTCTTGCCGGGGGTGCGGTTCCAGACGGTGACGCGGACGCCTGCGGCGAGGAGGAGGCGGACGGTGGCGCGGCCCATCGGGCCGAGGCCGAGGACGGTGACGGACTTGTCAGCAGACATGTTGTGCCCCTTGGTAAGTGGTGGTTCCCGGTCGGTGTTGCCGGGTTCCATGGTCGGTCGTGCCGGGTAGGCTCGGCAAGACCGCACTTCCAGGTGGGGTTGCTTACGTCGAGGTTCGGAATACGGTCGGGAGGCGTGCGGTGGAGACGATGGGTGACGTAGATCAAACCTGCGGGATGTCGCTCGCGATCGACGTGGTGGGCGGCAAGTGGAAGATGCACCTCATGTGGGTGCTCGCGGAGGGGCCGGTGCGGTTCGGGGCGATCCGGCGGAAGCTCGACGGGGTGAGCGAGAAGGTCCTCGCGGAGAACCTGCGGCAGCTGGAGGCGAGCGGGGTGGTGCACCGGGAGCTGTACGCGGAGGTGCCGCCGCGGGTGGAGTACTCGCTGACGCCGCTGGGCGAGTCGCTGAGCGCGGCGTTGAAGCCGCTGGAGGACTGGGGGGACGAGCATCGGGAGGTGCTGTCGTCGCGGCGGTAGGAGAGGTTTCGGTTGCGGCCGCGGGGTTCCGGACCCCGCGGCCGCTGCCGTCTAGCGGCTGACGGCCTCGCCGTCCCATTCGGGCGGGCGGTAGCCGCCTTCGTCGTCGTTCTCGTTGGTGGTGGTGGTGGTCGTGGCGGCGTCGCCGTCGACGACGGCCTTGTTGACGAACACGCCGCCGGGGCCGGTGCCGGGGGCGTCGTCGCCGGGCTGCTCGTTGTTCCAGTTGAGGTCGGACTCGTTGCCGCGGGCGGCGTCCTCGAAGGTGTTGGGGATCCAGTCCTGGCCGAGGAGGTCGACGCCGGCGCCGGTCATCTTGTTCTCGGCGTCCGGGTCCACGTCCCCTTGGATGTTCATGCCGGTGTTGTAGGTGCCCTGGACGCCGGTGAAGCCGAGGAGGTACGGGTTGCCCTTGGCCATGATGCCGTCGAGCTTCGGGGAGACCTTGCCGATCGTGCCGGTGCCGGTGCGGCCGGGGGCCATGAGGTTGCCGACGGTCATCTGGGCGAGGCCCTGGAGGAGGCTGAACCCGGTGGAGCCGATGGTGTCGCCGGGGTTGACGAGGTTGCCGCGGGAGGCCATGTAGGCCCAGGAGATCGTCATGTTGCCGCCGATGGCGGCGGCGAGGCCCTGCGCGGCGACCTTGAGGGCCGCCTCGATGGTGTTGATGACGGTGAGGCAGGTCGCGCCGGTGGTGGTGGCGATGAGGCGGCAGTTCTCGGAGACGACGGGGCCGACGGGCGGCGGGATCGCCTTCGTGGCGAGGTAGAAGACCGCGAACGCCATCTGCGCGGTGGCGACTGCGAGCATCAGGGGGATCATCACCGAGAGCATGGTGGCGATGGCGAACAGGGAGATGCCGACCTGCATGGCGAACGCGGCGATGGTCTCCAGCTGCTGGGCGGCCTTCTCGGCCTTCTCCTCGAACGACTTCCGGTCGTCGCCGGACCACTCGTCCTCGCTGAGGGACTTGGCCTCGGTGCGGAGGGCCTCGGCGGCGGCGAGGTACTTCTCGGCGCACTTGAGCCAGTGGGCGGCGCCCTGCATGATCTGGCCGGGGTTGGCCTGCTTCAGGTAGATGGCGCGGGCGATGAAGGTGACGGGGCCGGAGAAGAGGTGCGCGGGGAGGGCGATCTGGGCGGCCGCCAGGGGCGACATGTAGGAGAACGCCTGCTCCATCTTGGAGAACTGCTCGGGGTCGGGTGCGGTGTAGCCCATGAGGTGTGCTGCTTTCGGCTAGGGGCGGGCGTTCACTTGAAGCTCTGCTCGGCGGCGCCGTCGGCGTCCCGCCAGGACTGGGCGGTGGCGGCGAGGTCGTCGTTGAGCGCTTGGAAGCATTCGAGGGCGCCTTGGAGCATCGCGTTCATGTAGCCGGTGCCGAGGGTGTAGGTGACGGCGAGGGACGGGTCGACGGCGGAGTACAGCGGCTGGTCGAGTTTGCGCAGCTCGGGCAGGTGCTGGTTGGCGTCGTTGAGGACGGAGCCGACGTTCTCCTTGATGCGGTCGCCGAGGCCGTCGAGGGTGTCGGGGTCGATCTTAGGCAAGGTGGCCTCCATCGCGGATGAGCTTGGTCAGGCGGGCGTGGTGGTCCTGGATCTGCTCCAGTTCCTTGAGGGCGGCGCCGGTGCGCCGGTCGAGCTCCTCGGCGACGGTCTTGACGGCGTCGGCGCCCATGGGCAGGCCGGCGTCGGGGAAGAAGTCCTCGGCGCGGGCGGCGAGGTCGGCGGCGGCGGCCTTCGCGGTCGCGGTGATCTCGGCTGAGAGCGCTCTCGGACCGTTCTCGAAGGCGCGCTTGCTGAACAGGACCTTCGCGATGGGGTGTTCGAGGGTCGCCTCGACGGTGACCAGCTTGCTCTCGCTGCGGGCGGTGCCGACGGGCATGGGGACGTCCCCGGCGCCGGGGGGCGCGGCCTGGAAGCGGGCGAGCAGCTCGATGGAGTGGTCGAGGACGTCAATGGCGGCCTGCGGGAGGCGCAGGTTCGGGGCGCCGGTGAACCGCTCGTGCGGGTCGTCCTCGGGGTCGTCGGGGGCGAAGGCCGCGCGCTGGCGGTCGAGGGTGGCGCGGAGGCCGCTGTCGGCGAAGCTGTCGCGCAGGCCGGTGAGCAGGGCGAGCGAGTCGGCCATGGACAGGGACGGCTCGGGCTCGGGGGCCGCGGCGTGCGCGAGGTCCTGGGCCTCGCGGGCGGTCGTCGTGACGAGCTCGGCCAGCTCGTGCGTGAACATGTTGACGGCCTTGTCGCCGAGTTCGACGGCGAGTCCCTGCCCGGGGTCGACGACGACGGTCACGTTGCCGCAGGGGCTGGTGTGGCGCAGGGGTTCCGGGGGTTCCCCGGGCGGGGCGCTTTCTGACAAGGGACGGCCTCCTGTGGTCGGGCGGTTGACCGGGACGAAGGCCATCATATGCAAACCTTCTTTGCATCTACCAGACCAAACCGGGACCGTTCCGTGCGGCAACGCGATCGTCATCGCGAGTTCACCCCGTGCCGCCGCACAGGGGTCAGTCGAGCGGCGGGGCCTCCCGGCGGCGGTACTCGCGGCCGCCGACGGTGCGTTCGAGGAGGAGTTCGTCGACCATCTCGCGGCGCAGCGTCAGCGGATCGTCGTGGACCGCGGCGAGCGACTCGGTGACCTCGGCCTGCGTGTAGACCCGGTCGAACGCGAAGAGCCGCTCGGCGAGGTCGCGCAGGACCGCGACGCGGGTGGCGCGGCGGGTCGGGATGACGGTGAGGCGCCCGGCCGTGTACAGGTTGGCCACACCGGGATCGGTGCCCTCGGGGGCGTCCGGGACGGCGGAGCGGGCAGCGGCCGCGGCCTCGCGGAACACCTTGGTGTCGGCGCGGAAGCCGTCGCCGCCCGAGGTCACGAGCCCGGCGCGCACGAGACGCGGGAGGGCCCGGTCGGCGTCGGGGTGGCCCTCGCGTAGCACCGCCAGGCCGGTGCCGTGCTCGCCCGCGAGGACGATCGCGGCGAAGACCCGGAGGCGGGCGGGGTCGGCGAGGGCCTTGACGATCTCGTGGCTCGGTTCCATCCGCCCACGATGGTCCGGATCGCTCAGGACGTCAAGGCGGTTTAGGGCGCGGCGATCTCTCGGAGGTCGGCGAGGGTGATGCCGTCGAGGGTGGTGAGGCGGTGGGCCGGGTTGGACTCGGGGAGGGGGACCTCGCTGGGGACGGCGAAGGTGACCGCGCCCGCGGCCAGCGCGGACTCGCTGCCGGAGCGGGAGTCCTCGATGACGATGCCGCGGGTGATGTCGACGCCGAGCTTCGCGGCCGCGGTGGTGTACGGCTCGGGGTCGGGCTTGCGGGACTGGACCTCGTCGCCGCAGATGATGACGTCGAAGTTCGCGGCGCCGAGGGTGCCGAGGAGGACTTCGGTGAGTTCGCGGGCGGTGGAGGTGACGAGCGCGGTGGGGACGCCTGCGGCGCGGACCTCGTCGAGGAGCTCGCGGGCGCCGGGCTTCCAGGTGACTCCGGCGGCGAAGAGGGTCTTCATGCGGTTGCGCAGCCACTGGACGTGGCCGGGGAAGTCCGCGGCGGGCAGGCCGAGGTCTTCGAGGAGGTAGATGACCGAGGCGTCCTCGTTCGAGCCGACCATGCGGTCGCGGACCTCGGGGCGCAGGGTGCCGCCGAGGACGACCGCGAGCTCTTCGAGGGCGACGTCCCAGAGGGGCTCGGAGTCGAGGAGGGTGCCGTCCATGTCGAAGAAGACGGCCTGCGGGAACTCGTCGGCAGGGGCGGTGCCCGGAATCTCAGTCACGCCCTGAACGGTATCGGGGGCGCGGGGCGGGGCGGCGGTTTCGCCCGTTCCGGGCGAGCAGGCTCACAGCGGTCAGGCGAGTCCGGCGCGGTGGTGGCGGCGGCACAGGACCGTGTAGGAGTCCATGTCGCCGACCTCGACGAGGTCGCCGGAGAAGACCATGACGCCCTCGCGGGTGCGGGCGTTGTGGGTGCCGCGCTCGCCGCACCAGCAGTTGACGCGCACCGGGAGCTCCTCGACGCGGTCGGCGAGCTCGATGAGCCGCTGGGAGGCGGGGAAGAGGCGGCCGAGGAAGTCGGTCTTGAGGCCGAACGCGTAGACGTCGAGGCCGAGGCCGTCGACGGCGTCGGCGAGGTGGTTGATCTGCTTGGGCGCTTCGAGGAACTGGACCTCGTCGACGATGACGTACGGGGGCCGGAGCGCGGCCAGGTCGTCGTAGACGTCGAACCCGGGTTTCACTTCGCGCGCTTCGTGGTTGAGGCCGATGCGGCTGGAGACGACGCCTTCGCCGCCGCGGTCCATGGAGGTGTAGACGACGCCCTCGCCGCCGAGGGAGTGGTGGTACTGGAGGGCGAGGGTGGACTTCCCGGCGTCCATGACGCCGAGGTAGGCGACGAGTTCGTGCGACATGGCCCCTATGGTGCCGTCCCGGTGTCGCGGGGGTGAACGCGGTTCCCGGGCCGGTGCCCGACGCCGCATGGGCGTCGGGCGCTCGCCGGGGCTATTTTGCGTTGAAGTAGCTCGCCTGCGGGTGGTGGAGGACGATCGCGTCGGTGGACTGCTCCGGGTGGAGCTGGTCCCCTTCGGACAGTTCGACGCCGATGCGGTCGGCGCCGAGGAGCTCCACGAGGGTGGCGCGGTCGGCCAGCTCCGGGCAGGCCGGGTAGCCGAAGGAGTAGCGGCAGCCGCGGAAGTCGACGTCGAAGTAGCCCTTGAGGTCGGCGGGGTCGGCGTCGGCGACGGTGCCGCCGCCGGGCAGGACCCACTCGCGGCGCATGCGGCGGTGCCAGTACTCGGCGAGGGACTCGGTGAGCTGCACGGTGAGGCCGTGGACTTCGAGGTAGTCGCGGTAGGCGTTGGCCTTGAACAGCTCGCCGGTGTACTCGGAGACCTTGGAGCCCAGGGTGACCAGCTGCATGCCGAGGACGTCGAGCTGCTCGCCGTCCTTGGCGCGGAAGAAGTCCGCGAGGCACAGGCGCCGGCCCTGGCGCTGGCGCGGGAAGGTGAACCGGGCGCGCTCGGCGTGGCCGTTCTCGTCGAGGACGACGAGGGTGTTCCCCTCGGCGTAGGCCGGGAAGTACGCGTAGGCGACCTTCGCTTCGAGGACGTTGTCGGTGGCGAGCCGGTCGAGCCAGTAGCGCAGGCGCGGGCGGCCCTCGGTCTCCACGAGCTCCTCGTAGGAGGGGCCGCCGTCGCCGCGGCCGGGCTTGAGGCCCCACTGGCCGAGGAACGTGGCGCGCTCGTCGAGGAGCGCGGCGTACTCGGAGGTCTGGATGCCCTTGAGGACGCGGGAGCCGAAGAACGGCGGGACCGGGACGTCCACGTCGGTGTCGACGTCGGAGCGCACGGACGTGTCGTTCAGGTCCGGGAGGGTGTCGGCGACGAGCGTGGCCTGCTTGGCGCGGCGCTCGCGGCGCAGGGCGATCTTCGCCTCCTTCTCGGGGTCGACGATGTCGACGCCGGTGCGGCGGGCCGTCATGACGCGGTTCATGAGGTCGAGGCCCTCGAAGGCGTCGCGGGCGTAGTGGACCTGGCCGCCCTCGAACATCTCGCGGAGGTCGTCCTCGACGTAGGCGCGGGTGAGCGCGGCGCCGCCGAGGAGGACCGGCCAGCGCGTGTGCATGGAGCGGGCCATCATCTCGGCGAGGTTGTCCTTCATGATGACCGTCGATTTGACGAGGAGGCCGCTCATGCCGATGACGTCGGCGCGGTGCTCCTCGGCGGCGTCGAGGATCGCGTTGATGGGCTGCTTGATGCCGAGGTTGACGACGGTGTAGCCGTTGTTGGACAGGATGATGTCGACGAGGTTCTTGCCGATGTCGTGGACGTCGCCGCGGACGGTGGCGAGGACGATCGTGCCCTTGTCGGTGGAGTCGGCCTTGTCCATGTGGGGTTCGAGGTGGGCGACGGCGAACTTCATGGCCTCGGCGGACTGGAGGACGAACGGCAGCTGCATCTGGCCGGAGCCGAAGCGGTCGCCGACGGTCTTCATGCCGTCGAGGAGGTGGTCGTTGATGATGTCGAGGGGCCGCTTGCCGAGGCCGAGGGCCTCGTCCAGGTCGGTGTCCATGCCGTTCTTGTCGCCGTCGATGATCCGCTGGGCGAGGCGCTCGCCGAGCGGGAGGGCGGCGAGCGCTTCGGCGCGGGCCTCCTTGGACCCGGCGAGGCTGACGCCGTCGAAGATCTCGATGAGCTTCTGGAGCGGGTCGTAGTCCTCGGTGCGGCGGTCGTAGACCATGTCGAGGGCGACCTGCTTCTGCTCCTCGGGGATGGAGGCCATGGGCAGGATCTTGGAGGCGTGGACGATGGCGCTGGTGAGGCCCGCTTCGACGCATTCGTTGAGGAACACGGAGTTGAGGACCTGGCGGGCGGCGGGGTTGAGGCCGAAGGAGATGTTGGAGATGCCGAGGGTGAAGTTGACGCCGGGGTAGATCCGGGCGATCTCGCGGATGGCCTCGATGGTCTCGATGCCGTCGCGGCGGGTCTCCTCCTGGCCGGTGGAGATGGGGAAGGTGAGGGCGTCGACGAAGATGTCCTCGATGTTCATGCCCCAGGTGCCGGTGAGGTCCTCGATGAGGCGGGCGGCGACGCGCACTTTCCAGTCGCGGTCGCGGGCCTGGCCCTCCTCGTCGATGCAGAGGGCGACGACGCCCGCGCCGTGCTCGGCGACGAGGGGCATCATGCGCCGGTACCGGGAGTTCGGGCCGTCGCCGTCCTCGTAGTTGACGGAGTTGACGACGCATTTGCCGCCGAGGGCTTCGAGTCCGGCTTCGACCACGTTCGGCTCGGTGGAGTCGAGCATGATCGGGAGGGTGGAGGCGGTGGCGAAGCGGGAGGCGAGGACCTTCATGTCCTCGGCGCCGTCGCGGCCCACGTAGTCGACGCAGAGGTCGAGGAGGTGGGAGCCGCCGCCGGCCTGGTCGCGGGCGATCTCGACGCAGCGGTCGAAGTCGGCGGCGAGCATGGCGTCGCGGAACGCCTTGGAGCCGTTGGCGTTGGTGCGCTCGCCGACGTTGAGGATCGAGGCGTCCTGGCGGAACGGGACGTGGTGGTAGGAGGAGGAGACGCCGGGCTCGAGGACGGGGGTGCGGTCCTTGGGCCTGGCGAGGTCCTGGGGCGCGCCGCCGAGGCGGGCGCGGACGGCGCGGATGTGGTCGGGGGTGGTGCCGCAGCAGCCGCCGACGAGGCTGACGCCGAAGTTCGTCACGAACTCCTCGTGGGCGTCGGCGAGCTCCTCGGGGGTGAGCGGGTAGACCGCGCCGTTCGGGCCGAGGACGGGCAGGCCCGCGTTGGGCATGACGGAGATGGGGACGGGCGAGTGCCGGGAGAGGTAGCGGATGCTCTCGCTCATCTCGTCGGGCCCGGTGGCGCAGTTGAGGCCGATGAGGTCGATGCCGAGGGCGGCGAGGCTGGTGAGGGCCGCGCCGATCTCGCCGCCGACGAGCATGGTCCCGGTGGTCTCGACGGTGACCTGGGCGATGATCGGGGTGCGCTTGCCGAGCTTCGCGTTGGCGCGCTTGGCGCCGATGACGGCGGCCTTGGCCTGGAGGAGGTCCTGGGCGGTCTCGACGAGGAGCGCGTCGGCGCCGCCTTCGATGAGGCCGAGGGAGCACTCCTCGTAGTGGTCGCGCAGGAGCGCGAACGGGGCGTGGCCGAGGGTGGGCAGGCGGGTGCCGCCGCCCATGGAGCCGAGGACGAAGCGGGGCCACTCGGGGGTGGCGTACTCGTCGGCCTTCTCGCGGGCGAGGGTGGCGGCGGCGCGGGCGATCTCGCGGGCGCGGTCCTCGATGCCGTACTCGACGAGGCCGCCGTAGTTGGCGTTGAAGCTGTTGGTCTCGACGCAGTCGGCTCCGGCGGCCAGGTAGGCGTCGTGGATGCCGCGGACGATGTCGGGCCTGGTCAGGGAGAGGATGTCGGAGAGGCCCTCGTGGCCGTCGTAGTCCTCCATCGTCGGGTCGAACGTCTGGAGCATCGTGCCCATGCCGCCGTCGGCGATGACGACGCGGCGCTTCAGGGTCTCAAGGAAAAGGCTCTGCTCAGACACGCGCTCAAGCGTACTTGCGGGTGCCGACAAGTGGGAACCCGGTTTCACAGGTTGGGCAGCGGGCACGGCGAAGATCACACCCGGACGAACGGGGCCGCGGGAGTAGCATCAGGTCGTAACGGCCCCGCTGGAAGGGAACCCCCATGGACACCGCCGACAGCCGCCTGTGGACCGAGGTCACGGACCCCGGGAAGCTCCGTGAGATCGTCGGGACGCCGATGTCCCGGGCCGCCGAGAAGGAGCGGTTCCGGCTCCACCCCAGGGACCGCGAGTGGCTGGCGGCCTCGCCGTACGTGGTCGTGGCGACCACCGACGCCGACGGGAACTGCGACGCCTCCCCCAAGGGCGACCCGCCCGGGATCGTCCACGTCATCGACGACACCACCATCGCGATCCCCGAGCGCAAGGGCAACCGGCGCGTCGACGGGTACATGAACGTCCTCGCGAACCCGCACGTGGGCCTGCTGTCGATCCTGCCGGGGCGCCGCGAGACGCTGCGGATCAACGGGCGCGCCCGGGTGGTCTCGGACGCGCCCTTCTTCGAGGACATGGTCGTCAAGGGCCACAAGCCGATCCTCGCGCTCGTGGTCGAGATCGACACGATCTTCTACCACTGCGGCAAAGCCTCGATGCGCTCCGGCATCTGGAAGCCGGAGACCTGGGAGCCCGACGCGCTGCCGTCGCAGGCGCAGCTCGTGAAGGAGACCCAGGTCGTCGCGGAGTCCGTCGAGGAGCTCACCGAGTACTACGGCACCACGTACGAGAAGGGCCTGTACTAGCCCTTGCCGCCGTCGGCCTTGAGCCGCTCGATCATGTCGTCGTCGCAGGTCTCCCAGAACTCGCCGACGACGTCCTCCAGGCGGTCCATCGACCCCGCGTCGAACAGCTTGTCCTGGTAGTGGGTGATGTCGTAGTCGATGGTGCCCATGGTGACCAGGTCGAGCGGCAGGATCGTCATGTCGCGGAACTCGTCGATCTCCCCGTACGAGGAGAGGATGCCCGCGCCGTACGCCTTCAGGCCGTCGGGCTCGCTGATGACCCCGAACTCCAGGGTGAACCAGAAGACGCGGGAGACGAACTCCAGGGCCTCCTCGGAGTGGACGCGGCGGGCGGCGTCCCCGGCGGCGCGGTACAGCGCGGCGAAGCGGGGCGCGGCGAGCGCGTTGGCGTGGCCGATGACCTCGTGGATCACGTCAGGTTCGGGCGTGTACAGGGGCACCGAGTGGTGCCGGATGTACTGCGTCGCATGGAACTTCGCGTCGGCGAGCACGCCGTAGAACTCGCGCAGGGGCACCAGGCCCGCGGCGGGCAGGTAGCTGAACCCGGTCAGCGGCTCCAGGAGCTCGGAGACCTGGTGGAGCTGCGGGATGTGGTCGGCGGGGAGCTTGAGGCGCTCGGCGCCGTCGAGGTAGTCGTGTGCGGCCAGTTCCCGGTGCTTGACGGCCAGTTCCGCACTGACCAGCCGCCAGATCTCGTGTTCGGCATCGGTGTAGGAGACGGTCGGCATGGGTAGGCCGGGGCTCCAGTCCAATGCGAGTGCCGCGATGGCGTTGCGCCGCTCGCGGTAGTCGGCGTCCGCGAAGCCCGGGTGGGTCTCACCCAGTTCCACGACGACCGTGCCGTCCGCGTCGGTGTTGACCGGCGCGAAGTACTGCCCTTCTTCAAACATGCCTTCAGTCCACCAGGTGGGACGCGGCCTGTCAACGAGCTACGGATATCAGGTGAAGCGCAGTTTCGCGGGCGTCTCCGCAGGTGCCGATTTGCCCAGGAAGTCGCGGCGCTTCGCGTGGAACCCGTGCCGGTCGTCGAACATGTCGCGGGCCATCTCGGCCAGCTCGATCGTCCGGTAGTACGACATCGGCTTCGACTCGGCCCGGCGGCGCGACTTCGCCGCGAACATGCGCCCGCGCGTCACCGGGTCGTTGTAGCCGAGCGCGACCGCGCGCAGCCACCGCCCGAACTCGTCCCAGTCGCGGGGCCCGACGGCGCCGATGAGGCCCATCCGCTGGGCCTCGGTGGCCGAGACCGGGAGCTTCTCGCCGAGGAGGCGCGCGGCGGCGGCCTCGCCGATGCGGTCGGCGACCGACCAGGTGTGCAGCTCGGAGCCGAAGATCCCCATGTCGTAGTAGGGGTTGAGGACGACGCCGTCGCGGGCCACGGTGACGTCGGCGCACAGCCCGGTCATGACGCCGCCCGCGCCGGCGCTGGCGGTGAACGCCGCGACGGTGAGCTGGTCGGCGCCGGCGATGGCCGTGCAGAGGTCGTCGATGGCGTTGATGTTGGCCCACGCCTCGGCGGCGGGGTCGGGGGCGGCGTCGATGACGCCGAGGTGGATGCCGTTGGAGAAGGCGTGCTCGGTCCCGGTGAGGACGAGGATGCGGGTGTCCTCGGCGAGGGCCTTCTCGACCGCCTGGGTGAGGCGGCGGCACTGCTCAGTGTGCATGGCGCCGTTGTAGGAGCGCAGCTGGAGGTAGCCGATGTCGCCGTCGCGGCGGTAGGCCGTCTCCGCGATCGCGGCGGGCGCGGCCGCGAACGGGGCGTCCTTGGGGTCGATGACCATCGCGGCGGGGAGCTTGGGGCCGCGCTTGCGGTCGAGGGTGGCGGCGTAGCCGACCCAGAGGGTGCCGCGGCCGGTCGCGAACGCGACGGCCTCGGCGTCGCGGCCGACGATCGTGCCGGGCTCGGCGCCGGTGTGGTCGTCCGTGGCGGCGGCGTCGAACAGGCAGTAGCCCTGCCCGTTGAGTTCGACGGGCGCGCCGGGGGCGCCGTCGGCGGCGGCGATGCGCCGGGCGAGGTCGGCCGCGGGGGCGCGCCAGTCGAGGGCGAACGCGGGGCGGCGCAGGAGCGGGAGCTCGCCGGTGCCGGGGATCGCGCGCGGGTGCTCGTCGGCGGCCCTGGGCCGGTCCCCCGCGGCGACCTTGCGGACGACGGCGGCGACGCATTCCATGGCCGCGTCGGCGACGCGGCTGTTGTACAGCGCGGACTTGGTGATGCCCGCAGGGACGTCGAACGTGAAGGAGGCCCAGATCGGGCCCGCGTCCATCTCTTCGACCGCCGACAGGGCCGTGACGCCCCAGCGGGGGCTGCGGCCCAGGAGGGCGTGGTCGAGGGACGAAGGGCCGCGGTCGCCCACGGGGCCGGGGTGGACGATCACCGTCGTCCACCGCCTCCACACGTCCTCGGGCACCCGGTGCTTGAGGAACGGGCAGAGGATCAGGTCCGGGTCGATCCGCTCCACCGCGGCGGTCATCGACTCGGGCGTGTGCGCCGGCGCGAGTTCCACGCCGACGTCGTGCCCCTGCTCCCGCAGGGTGCACCACACTCGCTGAGTGAGACCGTTGAAAGCGGACGCAAGCAGCAGGATCTTCAATTCGACTCCAGGAGGATGGGGAGTCGGCCACGCTCAGTTATCAAGCGTACCGATACTCGGCATTTCGCACAATCAGCGCGTGCAGTCTATGCCGAGGATTCCTCCGATCGTGTCCCGGGCGAGCCCGGCTGCGGAGGGATCGTCCCCACCTGCGGAGAGTGTCCGCTCGGCCCACGCGTCGACCACCGCGAGCGCCCCCGGGGTGTCGAGGTCGTCGGCGATCCGCTCGCGCACGGCGGTGAGCATCGCCCCGGCCGGGACGGCCAGCTCTCGGGAGGCGGCCTCGCGCCAGCGGCCCAGGCGCAGCTCGGCCTCGGCGAGGACGGCCGCGCTCCACTGCCGGTCGGCCCGGTAGTGCGAGGCCATGAGGGCCAGGCGCACCGCGGCCGGGTCTACGCCCTCGGCGCGGAGCTTGGAGACGAACACGAGGTTCCCGAGCGACTTCGACATCTTCTCGCCGTCGAGGCCGATCATCCCGGTGTGGACGTACGCGTTCGCGAAGGGCCGCTTGCCGGTCAGCGACTGGGCGTGCGCGGCGGACATCTCGTGGTGCGGATAGATCAGATCGTTCCCCCCGCCCTGGACGTCGATCTGCTCGCCGAGGTAGTCGAGGGCGATGCACGCGCACTCGATGTGCCAGCCGGGGCGGCCTGGGCCGACCTCGGTGTCCCACGACGGCTCGCCGTCCTTAGGGGCGTTCCACAGGACCGGGTCGAGCGGGTCGCGCTTGCCCTCGCGGTCGGGGTCGCCGCCGCGCTCGCGCGCGTACCGGAGCATCGTGTCGCGGTCGTAGTTCGACTCCGAGCCGAAGGCCGGGTCCGCCTCGACCGCGTAGTAGACGTCGCCGGAGTCGTGGCGGTAGGCCGCGCCCGTGGCGAGGAGCTGCGCGACGGCCTTGCCGACCGAGGGGATCGACTCGACGGCGCCGATGTAGTGGCGCGGCGGGAGGACCTTGAGGGCCTCCATGTCCTCGCGGTACAGCGCGGTCTCGCGCAGGCCGAGGACCTGCCAGTCGGTGCCGTCGCGCTCGGCGCGCTCGAACAGCGGCTCGTCGACGTCGGTGACGTTCTGCGCGTAGTGCACGTCCAGGCCCTGGTCGAGCCAGTACCGGTGCACCAGGTCGAACGTGATCATCGTGGCCGCGTGCCCCAGGTGCGTCGCGTCGTAGGGCGTGATGCCGCACACGTACATGCTCGCGCGCTCGGCGTCGGGGGCGACCGTCTCGCGCGGGCCCGCGCTCGCGGTGTCGTGCAGGCGCAGGGCGGGGCCGTGGCCGGGCAGGGCGGGTACGTGCGGTGCGGTCCAGGATTCCATGCCCGCGATCCTATTTCGGAAACCGGCCGACCGGCCAGCGCGCGGAAGGATCGGGCCGTTCCCTCAAGCGCACCTGAGCCTTTCCCGCGAAACGCGTTCGATGTACCTTGTGAACCCATGGAACGCCGACCACTTGGACGCAGCGGCATCGAGGTCTCCTCCCTCGGGCTGGGGACCATGACGTGGACCACCGATGAAGCGGGCCTGGAGGACGCTGCCGCGCAGCTCCAGACGTTCGTGGAGGCCGGCGGCACGCTCGTGGACACCGCCGACGTGTTCGGGCAGGGCATGGCGGAGGCGGCGATCGGGCAGCTCATCGGGAAGATCGCGGCCCGCTCGCAGCTGCACATCGCGACGAAGGCGGGCGTGCGCACCGACGGGGCGCCGCGCAAGCGCGACACGTCGCGCGGGTGGCTCATGCGGTCCCTGGAAGGGTCGCTGCGGCGGCTCGGGACCGACTACATCGACCTGTGGATCCTGCACGTGTACGACCCTGACACGCCCCTTGAGGAGACGATGTCGGTCCTGGACGCGGCCGTGTCCAGCGGGAAGGTCCGGTACGTGGGCCTGTCCAACCACACCGGGTGGCAGACCGCGCGGGCGTACGCGTGGCAGGCGGCGTGGCCCGGGCGCACGCCGATCGTGGCGAGCCAGGTCGAGTACTCGCTGCTCCAGCGCGGCGTGGAGCGGGAGGTGCTGCCCGCGTGCCTGGCGATGGAGCTGGGGGTCCTCGCATGGTCGCCGCTGGGCCGGGGCGTGCTCACGGGCAAGTACCGGTTCGGGCGGCCCGCGGACTCACGGGCGGCGTCGGCGCAGTGGTCGCGGTTCGCGGGCGCGTACCTGGACGAGCGGTCGGCGGGGATCGTGGAGGCGTGCGCGACGGCGGCCGAGGGCCTGGGGGTGAGCCCCCTGGAGGTGGCGCTGGCGTGGGTGCGGGACCAGCCGGGCGTGGCCTCGGCGATCGTGGGCGCGCGGAACGCGACGCAGCTGCGGGCGTCGCTGGCGGCGGAGCAGCTGTTCCTGCCGCCGGAGATCCGCCTGGCGCTGGACGACGTGTCGGCGCCGACGGTGGGGTACCCGGAGAGTTATTGAGCCGCAGGCGGTCCGCCTGCGGCTCCCCCGTGCTACTCCTGGCTGCCCATGGAGGCGATCCACTCGTTCACGCGGCGCTCGCCCTCCTCGCGGGAGACGTCCTCGACGCGGGTCATGATCGACCAGCGGCGCCCGAACGGGTCGGCGATGGACGCGAAGCGGTCGCCGGTGAGGAACACCGAGGGCTCCTCGCGGACGGTGGCCCCGGCTTCGACGGCCTTGGCGAACACGGCGTCGCAGTCCTCGACGTAGAGGACCAGGGACGCGGTGATGTTCTCGGGGTCGGGCTCGGCCATGCCGAACGCCGGGTTGACGTCGCCGAGCTGGACGATCGAGTTCCCGATCTGGATCTCGCAGTGCGCGACGGTGCCGTCGGGCATGTCGTTGCGGGTGAGGACCCGCGCGCCGAAGACCCGCTCGTAGAACTCGATGGCCTTCGCGCCGTCCTTGACGACGATGAACGGCGTGACCGAGTGGTAGCCCTCGGGGATCGGATTCACGTTGCTTTCTGTCATGTCCCCCAGTCTGGTCCGCGGCCGTGGCCTGCGCTTGTAAAAAAGCGACGTACCCCGGCGCTATCTTCGGGGCATGCACGGACCGACGGCGAGCGACAAGGGCATTCTGCGGCCGCAGGAGGCCGCGAGGCACATCGACCTGCGGCGGTACCCGGTGACGGGGCCGCTCGCGAGGTACGTGGAGCGGTTCTGGGCGGTCCACTGGGACCTCCCTGAGGGCGCCTCGTACGAGTCGGTGGTGGTCCCCCACCCGTGCGTGAACCTCAGCTTCATGCCGGGGCTCGGGGCGGAGGTCCACGGGCCGGGCCTGGCGGTGTCGCGGCATCCGCTGACCGGCCGCGGCCGCGTGTTCGGGGCGAAGTTCCGGCCCGGCGGGTTCACGGCGTTCACCGGGATCGGGGCGGCGGCGTTCGCGGACTGGGTCGCGGGCGCGGGCACGATCTTCGGGCCCGAGGTCGAGGAGCTGAACGCGGTCGTGATGAGCGGCGGTGACGAGGCGGCCGTGGAGGTCGTGACGCGGTTCCTCGCGCCGAGGATGCCCGAGCGGGAGGACGTGCGCTACGCGGAGCTGCTGCGGATCGTCACGGCGATGCTGGAGGACCGCGGCATCACCAGGGTGGACCAAGTGGCATCGCGGTTCTTCATGACGCAGAAGGCGCTCCAGCGGCTGTTCCAGGCGTACATCGGGCTCGGCCCGAAGGCCCTCATCTGCCGGTACCGGATCCACGACGCGGCCGACCGCCTCGCCGCGGAGCCGGGCGCGGACCTGGCCCGCCTCGCCTCGCGGCTCGGATGGTCGGACCAGGCCCACTTCACGCACGACTTCAAGGACCTCATCGGGTTCCCTCCGTCCGAGTACGCCGCGCAGTGCGCCTCGGCCGCACGGGAACTCGTCATGGCACTACGGTGAAGCTTGCGAGCCGTTCGAGAGCCCAGTGGTGATGCGGCCTGCGTCCATCTCCACGCGGCGGCCCGCGAACGAGGCGCGGAGCCGCCGGTCGTGGCTGACCAGGACCACCGTGCCCGTGTAGGACGCCAGAGCCGCCTGGAGCTCCTCGGCGAGGACCGGCGACAGGTGGTTCGTCGGCTCGTCGAGCAGGAGTACGTCGACCGGGCGCGACACGAGCCGCGCGAGTTCGAGGCGGCGGCGCTGGCCCGTGGAGAGGGCCGCGACCGGTTTCCCGAACTGCTCGGGTGCGAAGAGCCCCAAGGCGAGCAGGGCCTCGGCGTGCTCTTCGAGCGTGCCGACGCGGCCGTCCGCGAAGGCCCGCAGGACCGACTGGCGGGCCGAGCCGGGCCCGGAGAGCTGGCGCAGGTGGCCGACCGCGCCGGTGCGCACCGCGGTGCCCGCGTCGGGTTCGAGCTCCCCGGCGAGGACCCGCATGAGCGTGGTCTTGCCCGCGCCGTTGGGTCCGGTGACGAGGACGCGTTCGCCTTGGGCCACGGTCAGTTCCGGGACGTCGAGGCGGTCGGCGACCCGGACGCCCGCCACGTGCAGGGCGGGCGCGTCGGAGCCGTCGCCCGCGGTCGTGAGCGTCGGCTCGAACCGGAGCGGCTCGGGCGGCGGCGCGGCGGGATCGGCGTGCAGGCGTTCGAGCCGCCGCTTGGCGATCTTGATGCGGCTCCCGGCCCCGTGGTCGCGGTTGCGGGACCGGAAGGCCCCGGTGGACATGTTCGCCATCGGGAGCTTGCGCGGGATCGCGTCGGCGCGGCCCGCGTTGTGCTCGACGATGCCCTCCTGGCGGACGACCTCGGCGACCCACTGCTCGTAGGCCGCCTGCGCCTGCTGGCGCTCGGTGGCCTTCGCGGTGAGGTAGCCCGCGTAGCCGTTGCCGTAGCGGCGGGCCTTGCGGTCCTCGACCTCGATCATCGTGGTGGTGACGGCCTCCAGGAACGCCCGGTCGTGGGTGACGGCCACGACGGTCCCCGACCAGTCGCGCAGCTGGCCTTCGAGCCAGGCCACGGCCGCGTCGTCGAGGTCGTTGGACGGCTCGTCGAGCAGCAGCAGCGCGGGCCTGGACGCGAGGGTCGCGGCCAGCACGAGCCGCGAGCGCTCCCCGCCCGAGAGGGTCCCGAGCGTGCGGGCGCGGTCGAGCCCGGGCAGGCCGAGCGCGGCCAGGGCCAGGTCGACGCGCAGGTCGGCGTCCCAGCCTTCGCGGGCCTCGAACTGCGCGAGGAGGTCGGCGTAGGCGTCGGCGGCGGTCTCGTCGCCGTCGGAGAGGGCCTTCTCGGTGTCGCGCATGGCGGCCTCGATCCCGCGGAGGTCGGCCAGCGCGAGGTCGATCGCGTCGGCGACGGTGCGGTGCTCGGGCAGGTCCAGCTGCTGGGGCAGGTAGCCGACGCCTCCCGGGGAGGTGACGGTGAGTTCGCCGTTGTCGGGTTCCTCGACCTTGGCGAGGAGCCTGAGCAGGGTGGACTTGCCGGAGCCGTTGTCGCCAACGACGCCGAGGCGTTCGCCGGGTTTGACGGCAAAGCCGACGCGGTCGAGGACGAGGTGGTCGGCGTATCGCTTGGTGACGTCCACTAGGGACAGATGTACGTGGCGGAGCACGGGCGCCTCCAGAAAGCAGTGGAAGGAGAAGGGAGCGGAGGCACGCGGGATCGGAGCGGAGTGCTTCGGGATCGGTGATGCGTGCCGGTGCGGTCGTGGCGGAGCGGTGCTCGACGCGGTGACCGGGCTGCTTCTAGAGGAAGTAAATCAACATCGCCGTGAAGTCTAGGGCGTTCGGGGAGCGGCTGTAAAGGGGCGCGCGGGAACCGGCGCGGTGAGGGTGCTCACCGCGCCGGCCGAGATCGTCCTTAGGACCTGGAGATGAACCGGTCCATGGCGTCCACACCGAACTGGAGGCCCGAGAGCGGGACGCGCTCGTCGATGCCGTGGAACAGCGCGGTGAAGTCGAGGTCGGCGGGGAGCTTCAGGGGCGCGAAGCCGAAGCAGCGGATGCCGAGGGTCGCGAACGCCTTCGCGTCGGTGCCGCCGGAGAGCATGTACGGGACGGTCCGGGCGCCGGGGTCGGCGAGGCGGATCGCCTCGGCCATGGCGTCGACGAGCGCGCCGTCGAAGGAGGTCTCGTAGCCGGGCTGGCGGATCTCGTATTCGAAGTCGATGCCCGCGCCCGCGAGCTCCTTGAGGGTCGCTTCGAGCTCGTCGTTGCGGCCGGGCAGGGAGCGGCAGTCGATGACGGCCTCGGCGGTGGAGGGGATGACGTTGGTCTTGTACCCGGCGTTGAGGCGGGTCGGGTTCGCGGTGTTGCGGAGCGTCGCGCCGACGAGGCGGGCGATCGGGCCGAGCTTGGCGACGGCCTCGTCGGGGTTCGACGGGTCGAACTCGACGCCGGTGAGCTCGGAGACCGACTCCAGGAACTGGCGGACCGTGGGGGTCATCTCGACGGGGAAGTCGTGCTGGCCGATGTTGGCGACCGCGCGGGTGAGGCGGGTGACGGCGTTGTCGTCGTGGAGCATCGAGCCGTGGCCGGGGCGGCCGGTGGCGCGCAGGCGCAGCCAGTCGAGGCCCTTCTCGGCGGTCTGGACGACGTAGACGCGCAGGTCGTTGGGGAGGGTCATGGAGAAGCCGCCGACCTCGCCGACCGCTTCGGTGACGCCCTCGAAGACCTCGGGGTGCTGCTCGACCATGAAGCGGGCGCCGTAGTCGGACCCGGCCTCCTCGTCGGCGGTGAACAGCAGGACCAGGTCGCGCGGGGGGACCTTGCCCGAGCGCTTCCAGTCACGGACGAGCGCGAGGAGCATGGCGTCGAAGTCCTTCATGTCGACCGCGCCACGGCCGAACAGGTAGCCGTCCTTGATCTCGCCGCTGAAGGGGTGGACGGTCCACTCGCTGGCCTCGGCGGGGACGACGTCGAGGTGGCCGTGGAGGAGGAGGGCCCCACGCGAGGGGTCGGCGCCGGGGAAACGGCAGGCGACGGAGGCGCGGCCGGGGGCCGATTCGTAGATCTTCGGTTCGAGGCCGACTTCGGCGAGCTTCTCGGCCACGTACTCGGCGGCGGCGCGCTCCCCCTTCGCGGTCGCGTTGTCGCCGGTGTTCGTCGTGTCGATGCGGATCAGGTCGCGCGCGATGTCGACGACCTCGTCCTCGGGGCGGGGGTTCGCGGTTTCAGCCATCCCTGAGTTGTATCAAGCCCGCGTAACGGTCCGCACCGTGCGGTGGCGGGAGTCGCAGTCGCCACTCCCGCCACCGTCGTGTCAGACCGCGGACTCGGCCAGGCGCCGGGCGCGCGCCTTCTTGCGGCGCTTGGCCACGATCGGGCCCGCGAGGCGCGGGGCCATCGGGCCGAGGGCCGCCATGATGAGCACGTACGCGGCGGCGACCGATCCGAGCTGCGGATCGAGCCCCGCCGCCACGCCGAGGCCGGCGATCACGATGGAGAACTCGCCTCTCGGGAGGAGGACGAGCCCGGCTCTGAGCCGGCCCGTGAAGGCCGAACCGCTCTGGCCCGCCGCCCACCACCCCGTGGCGAACTTCGTGGCGATCGTGACGACCGCGAGGGTGATCGCGATCGGCAGGACCGGCGGGAGGGCGGTCGGGTCGGTGGACAGGCCGAAGTTCACGAAGAAGATCGCCGCGAACAGGTTCTTCAGCGGTTCGAGGGTCTCCTCCGCCTGCCTGGAGACCTCGCCGGACAGGGCCATGCCGACGATGAACGCGCCGACCGCCGCGGACACGTGCACCTGCTCGGCGAGACCGGCGATGACCAGGACGATGCCCATGACCTTGAGCAGCAGGATCTCGTCGTTCGGGGAGGCCAGGAAGCGCGACAGCAGGTGCCCGCACTTCGAGGCGACCACGAACGCGCCCGCGACCGCGACGAGCGCGATGGCGAGGCCCCACGACGCCTGCGCGAACGCCAGGCCCGCGAGGATCGTGGTGAGGATCGGCAGGTACAGGGCCATGACCAGGTCCTCGGCGACCAGCAGCGAGAGCACCGTCGGGGTCTCGCGGTTGCCGAGCCAGCCGAGGTCGGACAGGACCTTCGCGATGATGCCCGAGGAGGACACGTACGTGACGCCGCCGAAGACGACGGCCGCGACGGGGCCCCAGCCGAGGATGAGCGCGCACGCGACGCCGGGGGCGGAGTTGAGCACGAGGTCGACCACGGCGCCGAGCCACGAGGTCTTCATGGTGCCGAGGAGTTCGCGCGGGGTGTATTCGAGGCCGAGCGTGAACAGCAGCAGCACCACGCCGACTTCGGCGCCGACTTCGAGGAAGCCGGTGATGGCGTGCAGTTCGTAGAGACCCCCGTGGCCGAACGCGAGCCCGGCGAGGAGGTAGAGCGGGATGGCGGAGATGCCGGCCCTGCCGGCGAAGGCCCCCAGGAGCCCGAGGGCGCCGACGAGGAGTCCGAGTTCGAGGAGGAGGGTGACGGTCTCGTGCACTACTCGATACCTCTGAGAATCCGGTCGACGGCGTCCACTGCCTCCTGCGTCCCGATCGTCACCAGGCGGTCCCCGACGTGGAGGATCGCAGAGGGAGCGGGTCCGGTCTCGACGCCGTCCGTGCGGACGATCGCCACGATCGAGGCGCCGGTGCGGGTGCGGGCGCGGGTGTCGCCGAGCGGGCGTTCGGCGTACGGGCTCGTCGCGTCCACGAGCAGCTGGCGCGACACGAGGTTGTCGATCTCGTGGTGCAGGCGGTTGAGCTTCTCGACGATGCGGGCGCCGCCGAGGAGTTCGCCGATGGCGGCCGACTCGTCGGCCGAGAACACGATGCAGTCGAGCATCGAGTCCGGATCATCGGGGTCGTAGATGATGAAGTCGCGGCGTCCCTCGCGGTGGGCGACGATGCCGAGGCGAATCCCGCGCTTGGTCTCGAATTCGAACCGCACGCCGATTCCGGGCAACTCGGTGCGCTCCACGTCCACTGTTGATCACTCCTTTTGTGTGGGATACGCACCGAACCGTACATCACACGGCGGACGCTGGAGCTGCGAGTCTGCTGCACGTACAGCCGGTCACGAGCCCGGCGCACGCCGAGCGGCCCCGGCGGGGACCGCCGGGGCCGCATCCGTTCGCGCGGTTACAGGTCGACGCTCGCGGCCTCAGGGTCCTTCACATCGAGGGTGACGGCGTCGTCGGCGGCCAGGCCGGCCGAGTTGACGATGTCGAGCATCTTGCGGCCCATGACGGCGTGCGCCTGGACCACGGGGTGGGTGGCGCCGTAGTTGCCCCAGTTGGCGTCCGACTGGTTCATGAACGAGTAGACCATCACGGGCGCCCCGGCGGTGTTGTAGACGACGCCGGACTCGCTGCGGGTGGCGTCGTCGGCGCCGTACTTCATGGCGATCCGGGCGCGCTCGGCCGAGGACATGGTGCGGCGGAAGCCGTCGTGGTAGCCCGACAGGCCCTTGAGGACGTTGAGGAAGAACCGGGTCGAGTTCACCGACAGGAGCTCGCCGAGCGCGAGCCGGTGCAGCAGCTCGTTGGTCTCGGCGGTCGTGGTGTCGCCCAGCCACATCCGGGCCGGGTTCGCGGGGTTGGGGATGACGCGGGTGTCGTCGAAGCCCTTCGCGGCGAGCACCTCGTTGATCTCGGCGGGCGGGCAGACCAGGCCGCACAGCCGCACCGAGGTGTTGTCGGAGGTCAGGAGCATCGCCACGAGGACGTTCGCGACGGTGATCTCGTCGCCGTACGCGGTCTGGTGGAAGTAGAAGCCGGACCCGGTGAGGATGATGTCCGAGGTCAGCGTGATGCGGTCGTCGAGCGCGAGCTCGCCGCGGTCGATCTTGTCGAGCACGCCGAGGGCGATCCCGAGCTTGTTGACGCTCGCGGCCGTCTGGACGCTCGCGGAGTTCTGATCGACGGCGGTGACCGTCTCGCCGCCGTTGAGGAGCGTGACCTTGGCCTGCCAGGTGCCCCCGGCCTTCGCCGACTCGGCGTCGTAGACGGCCTTGATCCGGTCGGCCGTGATGGCGGCCTGGGTCGCGGAGGTCTCCGCGTGGGCGGCGGTGCCGGTCCCGATGACGGCTCCGGCCGCGGTCACGGCGGCACCGAGTTTCACTACGTCACGTCGCTGCATGTTCGACCTTTCGTCGTTCTTCGGAAGGGACGATCGTCGTTCGGGTGAATACGCTTCCACGGCCCCGGACGGTTGCATCCGCGGTCCGATCAGGTCGGTCAGATCCCGGCCAGGAGGCGTACGGCGAGGTCGTGGCGGCCTTGGGCCGCAAGGAGACCCGCCGGGGCCAGCCGGTAGTCGGCGTCCACGGTGAACCGCGCGTCCTTCGGCGGGCGCACGCCCCCGGAGGTGTCGCCGCCGACCGCTTCCCGCAGCCACTCGGCCGCCTCGGGGTCGCGGCGCAGAATGCCGCCGGAGCCGACCACGAGGCCCACGGCCGCGAGGTCCTTGCCGCCGCGCAGCGGCTCGGTGGGCCCGCCGATGCGCTCCCCGCGGGCGTGGCGGCGGACCGCGACACGCGCGGCGAGGGCGCTCAGCTCCCGGTCGAAGGCCCGCTCGCGGTCGGTGTCGGCGCGGAACGCGGGGTCGGCGCCGCGCCTGCGCGCGGCGTCGGGGAGGTCCCAGTCGGTCGCCAGGTCCTCCTCGTCGGCGGCCTCACTGATGCCGACGGCGGTGTGGCGGACCCCGAGGTCCCCCTCCACCGTCCTTGAGCGCCAGGCGGTCCCGGCGACCTCGGCGCGCGGGCCCTGGAGCTCGGCGTCGGGGGTGAGCACGGAGTACACGTCGGTGGTCGCGCCGCCGACGTCCACGACGAGGAGGTCCCCGGTGCGCTCGGCGAGGAGCTCCACGCCGGTGAGCACCGCGTCGGGGGTGGCGGCCTTGACCATGGCGGTGAAGTCGGCGCTGGCCGAGAGGTGCTTCCCGGCGATCACGTGGCGCAGGAAGACCTCGCGGAGCGCGGTCCGGGCGGGCACGGGGTTGAGGGACCCGATACGCGGCAGGACGTTCCCGACGGCGGTGACCGGGATGCCGGCGGCTTCGAGGAGCGCGGTCACGTCGGGGGCGGCGTTCGCGTTGCCCGCCAGGACGACCGGGGTGCGCAGACCGGAATCGGCGAGGTCCTCGGCGTGGGCGCGGAGCGCGGTCTCGTCGCCGCCGTCGGTGCCGCCCGCGAGGAGGACCACGTCGGGGCGGGAGGCGCCGAGGGCCGCGAAGTCGCCCGCGGTGAGGTTCCCGGCGCGCACGTCCACGACGCGGGCGCCCGCGCTGAGCCCGGCCCGGTAGGCGGCGCGGGCGGTCACCAGCGGCTCGTTGCCGATGACGGCGAGCCGCAGGCCCCCGCCCGCGGAGGAGCACACGAGCGTGTCGATCACGTCGGCGCCCTTGGGGACCGCCGCATCGATCGCGATGCGCAGGCCGTCCATGACGTCGGTGCCGAGGGTCGTCGGGTGCGAGGCGGCCCCGAGGAGCGCGCCGGAGTCCGCGTCGACGGCGGCGGCCTTGGTGTAGGTCGAGCCGACGTCGGCGCAGACGATCACGCCGGTCAAGGCACCACCACGGTGCCCGTGGCGGTGGTGGCGGTGATGGGCTCGTCCAGGACGGCGGCGGCCGAGTCGCCGCGCTCGGGGTCAGCGCGGCAGACCACGGTGAGCGTGAACTCCACGGTGCGGCTGCGCTTCCCGGTGCGGACCACGACCGCGGTGGCCTCCACGACGTCCCCGGCCCGCACGGGCGCCTGGAACTGCACGTCGGAGTAGGACGCGAACAGGCCCTCGTCGCCGTCGGTGAGGATGCACAGCTCGGTGGCGACGTCGCCGAACATGCCGAGCCCGTACGCGCCGTCCACGAGGTTCCCGCCGTAGTGCGCGTGCGAGTAGGGGATGTAGCGGCGGTGGGTCACCTTGGTGCCGTTGTGGTCCGCGGTCATTCGGCGGCCTCTCTTGCGAAGACGAGTCGGTGGACGAGGAACGAGGCGACGTCGGAGGGCATGGTGCCCCGGGTGAAGATCCGGTCGACGCCGAGTTCGGCGGCGGCGCCCTCGTCGAAGCGGGGGCCGCCGACGACCAGGAGCGGGCGCCTGCCCGGCGGCAGGGCCTCGCGGAACGCGGCCGACATCTCGCGGGTGTTGTGCAGGTGGGCGTCCTTCTGGGTGACGACCTGGCTGACCAGGACCGCGTCGGCGCCCTCGTCCACGGCCCGGTTCACCAGGTCGGGGACGGCGACCTGGGCGCCGAGGTTGACCACGCGCAGCTCGCGGTAGTACTCCAGGCCCTTCTCCCCCGCGACGCCCTTGATGTTGAGGATCGCGTCGATGCCCACGGTGTGCGCGTCGGTGCCGATGCAGGCGCCCACGACGGTGAGCTTGCGCCCGAGCTTCTCGCGGACGGCGTCGTTCACTTCCTTGGGGCTGAAGTGCGGGTAGTCGCGCTCGACCACCTTGACCTCGTCGAGGTTGACGAGGTGCGTGGTCGCGCCGTAGACGACGAAGAACGTGTAGTCCTCGCCGATGGGCTTGGCGTGCACGAGCATCGCGCCGTCGAGGCCCATCTTCGCGGCGAGCTGGAGGGCCGCGCCCTCAGCGCGCTTGTCGTGCGGGACGGGCAGGGTGAAGGACATCTGCACCATGCCGTCGCCGGTGGTGTCGCCGTAGGGGCGCACGATGCGGCTCATTCGGTGCCTCCGTCCAGGAGCTCTGCGGCGGGGTTCCAGTAGTCCTCGGCGCGCTCCGCCACGCCGTCGAGGCCGCGGCCGCCGTCGGCGGGGCGCTTCATGATGCCGAAGGTGCCGTCGGCGATGGCGTTGAGCAGGCCGTCGTCCACGATCCTGCCGAGGAGGTCCACGGCCTCGCCGAGGACGTGGTTCGCGCGGTTGGCGATGAACCCGTCGGCGGGCGGGTGGAAGTCCTCGGCGAGCCCGGCGCAGGCGCTCAGGACGTACCTGACGTTCTGGAGCGCGATGTCGCGGTCGGAGAGCCAGGGGGTGACGACCGCTTCGGTCATCATGCCCACCAGGAGGATCGACTGCCCGGTCATGACCCCGGCGAGGTTGAAGAACCCGTCGAGGAGGTTGCCGCGGAAGACGTCGCCGGTCATGTGCTTGGTCGGCGGCATCCACTTCAGCGGCGCGTCGGGGAACAGCTGGCGGGCCAGGAGCGCGTGCGCGAGTTCGAGCCGGAACGACTCGGGCACTTCGGGGTTGATCTCGAAGGCGTGCCCGAGGCCCAGCAGCGGGTCGGGGAGTCCGGCCTCGTGGGCGAAGCGCTCGTTGAGCAGCTGCGAGACGGTGACGGTGTGCGCGGCGTCGACCGCGTCGGCCGTCGTCAGGTAGTTGTCCTCGCCGGTGTTGATGATGATCCCGGCGCGGGCGTGGACCTGGCGGCTGAAGCGCTGGTCCACGAAGGTGCGGATCGGGTTGATGTCGCGGAACAGGATGCCGTACATGGAGTCGTTGAGCATCATGTCGAGCCGGTGCATGCCCGCCAGCGCGGCGATCTCGGGCATGCAGAGCCCGGACGCGTAGTTGGTGAGGCGGATGTAGCGGCCCACTTCACGCGAGGTCTCGTCGAGGGCGGCGCGCATGAGCCGGAAGTTCTCGCCGGTGGCGTAGGTCCCGGCGAAGCCCTCGCGGGTGGCGCCTTCGGGGACGTAGTCCAGGAGGGACTGGCCGGTGGAGCGGATGACGGCGATGACGTCGGCTCCGGCCTTGGCGGCGGCCTGGGCCTGCGGGATGTCCTCGTAGATGTCGCCGGTGGCGACGATGAGGTAGATCCAGGGCCGTTGGGGCGGGTCGCCGATCTCGCCGACGAGCCGGTCGCGGCGGGCGCGGGAGGCGTCGATGCGGTCGAAGCCGTGGCCGACGGCGGCGCTGGCGCGGTCTCGGGCGGCCTGGGCCGCTTGGGCTTTCGGGAGCTCGAAGCGGACGCCGTCCGCGGCGGCGGCGTGGGCGAGGCGTTCGAGGTCGGGGAAGTCCTTGAGGGCGTGGAAGACCGGGAGGGCGATGCCGTGCTCGATGCCGACCTGGTCCTGGACGGCGTCGGCGAGGCGGTTGACCCAGGGGATGCCGTCGGGGTCGGCGCCGGTGAGTCCGGCGAGGCGGAGGGTGGCGCGTTCGACGGAGACGGTGGTGTGGCTGCGGGCCAGGTCCACGACGGGTTGGGCGGCCTTGGCGGCGAGGGCGCGGGCGCGGGCGACGAGGTCGGCGTCCAGCGGCAGGAGCGGTCCGGTCATGTCAGTGCCGCCCGGCGACGCGGTCGTCGAAGAGCGCTCTGAGGCCGGGATGGCGGTCGAGGAGCTGGAGGGCGTAGTCGGCGTGGCCGGGGGTGTAGCCGTTGCCGATGAGCATCTCGACGTCGGCGGCGAGTCCTTCGGCGCCGAGGGCGGCCTGGGGGAAGGAGGTGGCCATGGAGAAGAAGACGACGGTGCCGCCCGTGGCGGTGGAGAGGATCGCGCCGTGCTCGCAGCCGGGGACGTCGACGCAGACGACGGTGACGTCGGCGCCGCGGCCGCGGAGGGCGTCGCTGACGGCGGCGGCGAGGCCGAGGGGGTCGGTGGCGTCGGCGACGGCGATCCGGTCGGCGATGCCGAGCTTGTCGACGCGGTCGGCCTCGTCCTGGTCGCGGACGACGGCGAGGACGCTGGCGGCGCGGGCGTCCTTGGCGGCGGCGAGGGAGAGGGACCCGGACTTGCCCGCGGCGCCGAGGACGGCGACGGTGGGGCCGGAGTGGTAGCGGCGGGAGACGACGCGGCGGACGAGGGCGGGGGCGCCGCAGACGTCGAAGACGGCGAGCGCGAGCTCCTCGGGGAGGTCGTCGGGGATGGGGGCGGCGATGGAGCGGCCGAAGAGGATGGCGGTGCCGGCTGCGGGGACCTGCTCGGAACTGCCGTCCCAGCGCTCCAATCGGTCAGTAATGCGCAGCGGGGTGAGGGTGAGGGAGACGAGGGTGGCGATCTTCTGGCCGACTTTGAGGCCGAGCGGGGAGCGGGGTCCGACGGCGTCGACGGTGCCGATGAGCATGCCGCCGGAGCCGGTGACGGGGTTCTGCATCTTGCCGCGGGCCTCGACGATGGCGAGGACCTCGTCGCGGACGGCGGCGCCGTCGCCGCCGTGCTTGGTGTGGAGCTGCCGGTAGGAGGCGGCGTCGAGGTTGAGGCGCTCGACGCTGACGCGGACCTCGTCGTCGGCGATCTCGGGGTTCGGGTCGAGCCGGTCGGCCGCTTGTGGCAGTGCTCCGGCGGGGCTGACGACCCGGTGCGATCCGACCGGTGAGCCTGTCGACATCGTTGCCGCCCTTTCTCGTAACGGGAGTTGATCGAATCTCAATATGCGAGACCTAGCGAGCAACTGTAACGGAAGGTTATCCTCGTCACAAGGCGGTCTACCCCCGCCCGCGACGTTTCCCCGGGCCGAACATCCCGGGCATGGAGGTGAGAACGTGGCCGATCGACCATTCGAGGCGACGATGCCCAAGATGATCGAACAGCCTTACCAGTACCGGCGGCGTGAGCTGGTCGAGCCCGACTGGACGCGGTTCCCCGGCTGGACGGACGTGACCGAGTCCGACTGGGCCTCGGCGCAGTGGCAGCGCGTGCACTGCGTGAAGAACGTGAAGCAGCTGCGGGCGCTCATGGGCGACCGGCTGCACGAGTCGTTCTACGAGGACCTGGAGTCGGACATCGCGCGCTCGGCGACGATGTCGATGCTCCTGCCGCCGCAGATGCTCAACACGATGGTCCCTCAGGTCGATGAGACCGCGCCGGGCTCGTGGACGGACGCGTTCTACGCCGACCCGGTGCGCCGGTACATGCTCCCCGTGGCCTCGGACCGGCACCCGGACTGGCCCTCCCACCCCTTCGCGGCGCGCGACTCGCTGCACGAGCACGACATGTGGGCCGTCGAGGGCCTGACGCACCGCTACCCCACGAAGGTGCTCGCCGAGCTCCTGTCGACCTGCCCGCAGTACTGCGGGCACTGCACCCGCATGGACCTGGTGGGCAACTCGACGCCCACAGTGGACAAGCGGAAGCTGTCGCTGAAGCCGGTCGACCGGCAGTCGGCGATCCTCGAATACCTCACGACCCACCCGGGGGTGCGCGACGTCGTGGTCTCCGGCGGCGACGTCGCGAACCTGCCGTGGAAGCAGCTGGAGCGGTTCCTCGACCGGCTCCTGGACGTGGAGACGATCCGCGACATCCGCCTGGCCACCAAGGCGCTCATGGGGCTGCCGCAGCACTGGCTCCAGGACGAGGTCGTCGAGGGCATGGCGCGCGTCGCCAAGCGCGCGGCCGGCCAGGGCGTGAACCTGGCGATCCACACGCACGTCAACCACGCCAACTCGGTGACCCCGACGGTGGCGCGCGCGGCGGCCGCGATGCTCGACGCCGGCGTGCGCGACGTGCGCAACCAGGGCGTGCTCATGCGCGGCGTCAACGACACCCAGGCCGACCTGCTCGACCTGTGCTTCGCGCTCCAGGGCGAGGCGAACATCCTGCCGTACTACTTCTACATGTGCGACATGATCCCCAACGCCGAGCACTGGCGGACCTCCGTCGCGCAGGCGCAGGACCTCCAGACCGCGATCATGGGGTACCTGCCGGGGTACGCGACGCCGCGGATCATCTGCGACGTGCCGATGGTCGGCAAGCGCTGGGTCCACCAGCTGTCGGAGTACGACCGGGAGCTCGGGATCTCGTACTGGACGAAGAACTACCGCACGTCCCTGGAGGCCGACGACCCCGACGCGCTGACGCGCCGGTACCCGTTCTACGACCCGATCGACACGCTCCCGAAGGCCGGGCAGCAGTGGTGGGCGGGCATGCACGCCCCGCACGCCGCGAAGGAGGCCGGGAACGCGGCCGCGGTCCGCTCGCGGCAGGCGTCGGCCCGCCAGGACGAGGCGGCGGAGGTCGGATGACCGGGACGCTCATCACGGTGGCGCCCACCGGGGCCGAGGTCGACAAGGCCGAGGTCCCGGTCCTACCGGTGACGCTCGACGAGCTGGTCGACACGGCCGTGAAGTGCGAGTCGGCGGGGGCGTCGATCGTCCACGTCCACTTGCGCGACGACGACGCGAAGCCCACGCTCGACCCGGTGCGCCTGCGCGATGCCGTTGCGGCCCTGCGGGAGTCCACGGACCTCATCGTGCAGCTCTCCACGGGCGGCTCGGTCCGCGACGGCGAGGAGGCCCGCCTCGCGGTCCTCGACGCCGAACCGGACATGGCCTCCTGCACGATGGGCACCGTGAACTTCGGCGACGACGTGTTCACCAACCGCTGGGAGTTCGTGGTGCGCCTCCACGAGCGGATGCGGGAGCTGGCCGTCGTCCCGGAGTACGAGCTGTTCGACCTGGGGCACCTCGCGTCCCTGGAGCGGCTGCTCGACCAGCACGGCCTGCCGTTCGGCGACCACGTCCACGTGGACTTCGTCCTCGGCGTCCCCGGCGGCGCCGCGGGCGACGCCTCCACCGTGACGGCCTTCGCCGAGGGCGTGCGCCGCCACCTGCCGGAGGGGACCACCTTCTCCGCCACCGGCATCGGCCGCACCACCCTCCCGGTCATGTTCGCCTCCCTCGCCCACGGCGGCCACCTCCGCGTCGGCATGGAGGACACCACCTCCTTCGCCCGCCGCCAACCGGTCACCGGCAACGACCAGCTCGTCGCACGCGCGGCGGAAGCGGCGGCCCTGGCCCAGCGCCCGGCCATCACCACGGTCGAGGCGAGGAAGCTCCTGCGGATGCGCGACGCCGACTGAACGAGGAACGCGAAGGGCCCGAGCGGATACCGCTCGGGCCCTTCGCGTCCGGTCACTTGACCGAGGTGGTCCACTTCGCCAGGGTCGCCGCGATCTCGGGCACCTCGTGGTCGCCTCGGGCGATCTCGCGGATGTACACGTCGGCCTCCTCGGGGCTCGGGACCCGGAGGCGCCGGCCGTTGAGGCCGAGCATCAGCTTCGCCGCGATGTAGGCGAGGCGCTTGTTCCCGTCGAGGAGCGCATGATTGCGCGCCAGCGAGTGGAGCAGCGCGGCCGCCTTCTCGTGGAGCGTCGGGTACGCCTCGACGCCGAACACCGCCGCCTGGGGCCGGGCCAGCGAGGATTCGAGGAGGCCCCAGTCGCGCACCGGCGGCGGCTCGTGCCCGGTGACGGCCACGGCGATCCTGATGAGGTCGTCGAGGTCCAGGTAATCGGTCACTTCGCGAGCCGGTCCAGCAGTTCGCGGTCCTCGTCGAGCGCATCGGCGAGCAGCGCGTCGAAGCGCTGGCGGCGCTCGGTCAGGTACATGTGGAGCGCCTCCACCACGAGGTCGTGCTTGGACCGGTGCTCCTTGGCCGCCCGCTCGGTGAGCAGGCGGTCGTCGGCTTCGGAGAGTCGCAGCGTCATGGCCATAGAGAGATGATACCTCGTGGTATCACCTGGTAGCAATCCTTAAGTCCCTGCTCACGGCCCTGCCCGCGCTCCCGCGGACGCACCGCGCGGGCTGAGTACCCTGTTGCCCATGACAACGCTTGAGCCGCAAGGCAGTGCCGTGGTGCTCGTGGACCTGATGCCGCGCCTGGTGGCGCTGGACCTCGCGCCGCACACCGGCGGGGAGGTGCTCGCGGCCGCGCTGGAGCTGGCCCGGAACGCGCGTGCGGCCGGTGTGCCGGTGGTCGCGATCCGGGTCGAGCGCCCGGGCGTGTCCGAGCAGCCGCCGGGCAGCGGGCTGGTGGAGGAGGTCGAGCAGGCCGCCGACGCGGTCGTCGTCAAGCGCACCATCGGCGGGTTCCAGGACACCGGGCTCGACGGCGTGCTGCGCGGGTACGGGGCCTCGACCCTGGTCATGGCCGGGATCGCGACCAACCTCGGCGTCGAGTCGACGGCGCGCGCCGCCTCGGACCTCGGCTACGACCTGGTGTTCGCCGAGGACGCGATGACCGGCCTCACCGGGGCCGAGCACGAAGCCTCCGTGGCGCTGAGCCTCCCGCGCTTCGGCCCGGTCGCCCCGGTGCGCGAGATCAGCTGGAGCGCCGGGAGCTGAGCGGCGTGTCGCGGTAGAGGTCGCGGAGCAGGGAGATCTCCGCTCCGTGGGCCATGGTCTCGCGGTTGAGGTGCAGGACCAGGGCACCGACGGGGTCGTCGGCGTACTCGCCCGCCTTGGGGCCCAACGGGGCGTCGAACTCGGCGGGAGTGAGGGCGGCGATGGCGTCGTGCCAGTGCGCGTAGGCGCGTTCGAGGGTGGCGACGGCGTCGGCGGCGGTGGCCGGGAGGGGCTCGGGCCAGAGGCGCTGGTCGAACATGTGGGCGTCTTCGAGGCCCTCGTGGGGGCCGAACAGGGCGCGGGCGCGGATGCCGAGGACGTCGCGGCTGATGTGGGTCATGCGCCAGGCGATCGTGGTGAACGGCGGCGGCTCGGGGGCGGGGTAGGACTGCTCCAGGTGCAGGGCGCCGTCGGGGCCGGGCCGCAGGGACCAGCAGCCGTCGACCGGCTCCCAGAAGTACTCCTCGTCGGTGAGCCCCTCAAGTCGGGGCCGCAGGTGGAAGTCCCAGTAGAACTCCAGTTGCCCCAGGATCGCCACACGCCAGTTCTCGCTCATGTGACGACCCTAGGGCACCGCACCGACAGGCGGGGTGGATCAGTCGTGGCCCCAGCGGCGGCCGGCGCCCGCGATGGCGCCGCCGATGAGCAGGTAGACGAGGGCGGCGAGGCCGTAGTTGACGATCGCGCGGACCTTGGCGTCGTCGATGGTGAACATGTCGCGGAACAGCCACGAGAACCAGTTCGCGAGTTCGGCGAAGAACGCGACCAGCGGGTTCCCGGGGTTCGCCTCCAGGAGCACGAACGCGAGGTGCAGCAGGATGATCAGGGCGATGAGGCCGAACACGATCGTGATGACGTGTGCGATCAGGGAGTTGTGACGTGAGGCGACGTAGGGCATGACCGGTCCTTCCACATAGTCCACATCGGGGGTCGATGGTGGACCATGGGTTCCCAACGGGCGCCGCGCCCAAACCGGGCCGTTCCGGGGCGGTCCCGGCGGACGGTATTGGAGGAGCCGGAAAAGCCGGTCGGCAGGTAAGCTTCGGTCCCATGCCCCCAGCTCCCCCGCCGCTGACACCCCTGCGGCTCCTCCTCGGGCAGGCGCGGCCGAACCGGGCGCGCCTGGTCCTCGGGTTCCTGTTTTACGCGGGCGCCTCGTGCGCGTCGATGCCGCAGCTGTGGATCGTCGGGAAGATCGTCGACGACGGCCTCATCGCCCGCTCGGCCTCGGACTTCGCGATGTGGCTGGCCGCCGCCGCAGCCCTGGTCGTGGCGCAGCCGATCCTGTGGGCCAACGGGTTCCGGCAGTTCTCCACCGTCGAGGCGCGGAACCAGCGGGCCCTGGTGCGCGACCTGACGGACCACCTGAACCGGGCGGGGACGGCCGTGCGCGACCGCGTCTCGGCCGGGGAGCTGCTCAACCTGCCGAGCGAGGACGCCAGGCGCGCGGCGCGGGCCGTCAGCGACGCCGGGTTCTTCTTCAACACGCTCGCGATGTTCGTCGTCGGGTCGGCGCTGGTGTGGTCGATCCACCCGCTGCTCGGGACCGTGCTCATCAGCGGCAGCGTCGTCACCGCGCTCATCGCCGGGCCCCTGCTCGGGCGCCTCCAGTCGCGCCAGTCGGACTACCGGGCCCGCATCGGCGACCTGTCCGCGCACGCCGCGGACATCGTCGGGGGCCTGCGGGTCCTGCGCGGCATCGGCGGGGACGTGCTGTTCGCGGCCCGGTACCGGGAGCGCTCGACCGCGCTGCGCCGCAAGGGGTACGAGGTCGCCGGGCCGAGCTCGTGGATCCACGCGCTGCGCCACTCGATGCCGATCGTGTTCGTCGCGGTCATCACCTGGGTCGGGGCGATCCTCGCCGCCGACGGCCAGATCACCATCGGGGGCCTGGCCGCGGCGTTCAGCTTCGCCACGATCTTCATCGCCGTCTCCGGGAACTTCGTCGGCTGCTCCCAGTACCTCGTCGCGGCCTGGGTGGCGGCCAAGCGGATCGTGCGGGTCCTCAACATCGGCCCCGACCTCGCCGACGACGGCACCGCACGCGACGGCCGCGGCGAGCTGCGCGACCCCGACTCCGGCCTGGCCGTGCCGGTCTCGGGCCTGACGGTGGTCGTCACCGCCGAGACCGCCCACGCCGCCGACGCGTGCGAGCGCCTCGCCCGCTACCGCGACTCCGGGGCCCTGTGGGGCGGGGAAACCGTCGAGTCGTACCCGCTCGCCGAGGTCAGGGCCCGCATCATGCTCCTCACCGACGAGGACCACCTGTTCACCGGGACGCTCGCCTCCACCATGCGCGTCCCCGAACCGCAAGCGCGGCAGGCGATCACGGCCGCGTGCGCCGACGACGTGGCGTCCCTCGGCTGGGACCGCGCCGTCGAGGAGGGCGGCCGGAACCTCTCCGGCGGGCAGCGCCAGCGCCTGCGCCTCGCCAGAGCCCTTGCGGCCGAACCGGAGACGCTCCTCGCCGTCGAGCCGACGTCGGCCGTGGACGCCCACACCGAGTCGCTCATCGCCGCGCGCGTCGCCGCGGCCCGCGCCGGGCGGGCCACGCTCGTGGTCACCGCGTCGCCGCTGTGGCTCGCGCACGCCGACCTCGCGGTGTGGATGGTCGACGGGAAAGTCCACGCCACCGGCACGCACGCGGAACTCCTCGCCGAGTCCGCGTACCGCCGCCTCGCCTCCCACAGCGTCGACTGACGCGGCCCCCAGGAGAACGCATGAGCACCATGGCAACAGCGCCGGACCGCCTGCCGGTCGCAGGGCCCGCGGAGGTCCGCCGGGCGGTGGGGCGGCTCCTGGCCGCCGACCCGCGCCGGGCCTCGGCGGTCCTGCTGCTGTACTTCTTCGCGGCCGCGTTCAGCGTGTCCGTGCCGATCCTCCTCGGGAAGGTCGTGGACGGCATCGGCGCGGGCTGGAGCGGCGCGCAGGTGAACCTCGTGTGCGCGGTGATCCTCGCGTGCGTGTGCGTCCAGTTCGTGCTCAGCCGCCTCGGGCGGCTCTCGGGGTACCGGTTCGGGGAGCGGGCGGCCGCGCGGCTGCGCGAGTCGGTCGTGGAGCGGGTCCTGGCGCTGCCGCTGGTGCAGGTCGAGCGGGCCGGGCGCGGGGACCTGGGGACGCGGACCGCGTCGGACGTGAACGTCGTCGCGGACATGCTGCGCGACAACGGGCCGACCGTGGCGACCCTCGTCATCGAGGTGGTGGTCCTGTACGTGGCGACGTTCGTCGCCAGCCCGCTGCTGGGCCTGGTCGCGCTGGTGACGGTGCCGCCGCTGTACCTGGCCGCGCGCCGCTACCTGCGCCGGGCCGCGCCCGCGTTCCTGGAGCAGCGGGCCGCGATGAGCGAGGCCGCCGAGACCGTCAGCGCCTCCGGGGCCGGGGCGCGCACGGTGGAGTCGCTTGCGCTGCAGAAGGAGCGGCGGGCCCTCGGGTACGGGCGCGGGCAGGCGATGATGGACCGGATGCTGCGGGTCGTCAAGCTTCAGACGGACTTCTTCACGTTCCTGCTCATGATCAACCGCGGCCAGCTCGTGCTGGTGACGCTCGCCGCCGGGATCTGGTACTTCCAGGGCGGCCTGACGCTCGGCACGGCCATCGCCGCGATCACCGTGACCGTGCGGATCGCCAACCCCACCAACGGGGTCATGACGCAGCTCGGCGAGTTCCAGCAGGGCGCGGCCGCGCTCGCGCGCATCGAGGGCGTCAACCTCGTGCCGACCGAGCCGCGCGAGGCCCGGCCCGACGGCGCCGACCTGCGCATGGACGGCGTGACGTTCGGGTACGGCGACGGCCCCGACGTGCTCCACGGCCTGAGCCTGCACCCCGCGCCGGGCGAGCGGCTGGTGGTGGTCGGGCCCTCCGGGGCCGGGAAGTCCACGATCGCGCGGCTCCTCGCCGGGATCGACCGGCCGCGGACGGGGACGGCGACGCTCGGCGGCGTCCCGGTGTACGACATCGGCGTGGAGGAGCTGCGGAAGCACGTGGTCCTGGTGACCCAGGAGCACTACGTGTTCACGGCCTCGCTGCGCGACAACCTGATCCTCGCCGCACCCGACGCGGACGACGACCGGCTGGTGGACGCGCTGCGGCGCGTGGACGCCCGCTGGGCCCTGGACGAGGGCCTGGACACGGTGCTCGGCCCGGAGCACCGCAAGCTCACCACGGCTGAGGCGCAGCAGATCGCGCTCGCGCGCGTTGTCATCGCAGACCCCGACATCGTGATCCTGGATGAGGCGACCGCCGGGATCGACCCCGCCAGCGCGGGCCGCGTGGAGGCGTCGCTGGCGGCGGCGCTCGCGGGCCGCACGGTCATCGCCATCGCGCACCAGCTCCAGGCCGCCCGTTCGGCCGACCGGATCGCGGTCGTGGAGGACGGGCGGATCGCGGAGGCGGGGACGCACGACGAGCTGCTGGCGGCGGGCAGGATCTACGCGGGCCTGTGGCACGCGTGGCAGGGCGACTGAGCGCGGTCTACGCGGCGGGCGCGGGGGTCTTGACCCAGCCCGCGACGAGCACGAGCCCGGTGGGGCGGTGCACGGCGAGGTAGGCGAAGGGGCGGTCGAAGACGACGTCGGCGCGCACGTGCCGGTGCTCCGCGACCGGAGGCGCGGACCCGTACTGCGCCATGCCCATCGCGGTGACCGCGGCGGCTTCGAAACCGGTGGCGCCGAAGCGGGCCGTGCAGGTCTGCCGGGCCTGGGAGACGAAGAGCCTCCGGGCGGCGAGGCGCTCGAACTGGGCGCGTCTGGGGTTCGCGGCGAGGGTGAGGCCGAGTGCCTCGGCGTCGCGGGCGAGGTCGAGGTCCTCGGTGACGTCGAAGGCGACGGTGGTCGCGCCGATCTCGGGGCCGGTCTGCGGAAAGACGCCGAGGTATTCGCTGACGTGGACGCCGATCGCCTGCTCCCCCACCGCGAGTGCGGTGGCGGAGCGGCCCCAGGCGGGGTCGACGGCGTCGAAGAGCGCACCCGCGGTCCTATGGGGCGGGAGGTCCTCGCGGCCGAGGCCCAGGAGGACGTCGATGTCGCCGTGGCCGCGGACGGTGAGGACCGTGGCCTGCTCGGCGGTGCGCAGGACGTCCTCGTTGTAGGTGGCGCGCAGGACCCGGGGGCGCTCCAGGCTGGACCAGGGGCCGGTCGGGAGGGGCCAGGTGGTCTCCTCGAACGGGGTGACCCACCTGGTGCGCACGAGGAGTGCGCTGGCGAGGAGCAGTTCGATGGGGTCGGGCGCGTCGAGGTCGACGGGCATGGCGTCGATGAGGCCGTCGGTGTTCTCGGCGGCCCAGGCGTCGAGTGCGGCCTTGTCGGCGGCGGTGTCGCCGGTGAGCGAGCCGATGGCCGCGACGGGGAGGGACGCGGTCCAGTCGGGGTCGAGGACGACCTCGGGTCCGGCCCACACGCCGAGGGCGAGGTTGAGACCGTCGGCGCCGCGGGCGCCGTCGAGGAGGCGGCGGGGCAGGGCGGCGGCGCGGGAGGCGTCGAGGCCGACAGCGCCGAGGAGTTCCTTGTGGGTCTTGCCGATCGCGCCGGTCGCGAGCATCGCGAGGAGCGGCCAGACGCCGAGTCCGGAGGCGGCCGCGGGGATCTGGCTGCGGGAGGCGAACCAGCGCCTGGTGAGGACGTTCGCGGCGGCGACGTCGGCGGGGCTCAGGGCGTCGTGCAGTGCGGTGGTCATGCGGTCTCCGGTTCGGCGACCCAGCCTGCGAAGAGGACGAGTCCGGTGGGGCGGTGGCGGACGAGGAAGGCGAAGGGCCGGTCGAAGCGGACGCCGACGCGGACGTGGCGGTGGTCGAGGCGGGGGACGCCGGCGGCGCGGGTCATCGCGATGGCGGTGACGGCGGCGGCCTCGAACCCGGTGGCGCTGAAGACGGCCCGGCAGGTCTGGCGGGCCTGGCTGACGTAGGTGGGTTCGGCGGCGAGGCGGTCGAAGCGGGCGCGGCCCTCGTCGGAGGCGGTGGCGAGGCCGAGGGTGCGGGCGGCTTCGAGGAGGTCGAGGTCGGAGGAGACGTCGAAGCGCACGGTCTGGACGTCCACTTCGGGGCGGGTCTGGGGCCGGGCGGCGCGGTGCTCGGTGACCTCGACGCCGATGGCCCGGTCGCCGACGGCGAGGTCGGTGGCGGGCCTGGTGCGGGAGGGGTCGGCGGCGGTGGCGGCGAGGGAGGCGACGACGAGGCCGGGGTCCCGGTCCTCGGGGCCGAGGCCCAGGATCACGTCGATGTCGTCGTCGCCGGGGACGGTGAGCATCGACAGGTGGTCGCCGACGCGGAGCAGGCCCGCGTCGAGGACGGCGGAGAGGCCGCGGCACTGGCCGAGGCGGGCCCAGGGGCCGGTCTTGAAGCTGCGGCGGGAGTCGGTGAAGGGCGTGGCCCAGGTGGTGCGCACCGAGAGCGCGCTCGCGAGGACGAGGTCGATGGGGCGGGAGAAGTCGAGCGGCATCCGGTCGATGAGGCCGCGGGTGCTGCGGGCGGCCCAGGCGTCGAGCGCGGCCTTGTCTGCGGCGGCGTCGCCGGTGAGGGAGCCGACGGCGTCCACGGGGAGACCGGCGGTCCAGTCGGGGTCGAGGGTGACGCGGGCGCCGGCCCAGACGGCGAGCGCGAGGCGGATCGAATCCGACGTGCGCAGCGCGTCGCTCAGGGCCGCAGGGACTTCTGCGGCGCGCTCGGGGGTGAGCCTGGCGGCGGTGAGGAGTTCCGAACGGGTGTCGCCGACGGCGCCGGTGGCGAGGACGGCGAGCAGCGGCCACAATCCGAAACCGGACATGACCGGCAGCGGTGCTCGGGCGTCAAGCCAGGCCCGGGTGAGGCGGTCGGCGGCCTCGACGTCGCCCGCGGTCAGTGCGCGCTGGATGGTGTCCTCGCTCGTGCCCATGGTGCGGAGCCTAACCCGGGGTCGCCCGTCCCGAAAAGCGGTTGCGGCATCACCGGGGCGGGTCTAGCGTCGCCCGTATTCAGTCCGAATCGATGCAGAGAGGGGTCCGACATGCGCCGGACTTCGGAGTTCACCCAGCGAATCCAGCCGAACTCTGCTCTGAGGACTGTCATTGTCATTTCTGAATCTGGGGATTCTCGCCCACGTCGACGCCGGTAAGACCAGCCTGACCGAGCGGCTGCTGTTCGACGCGGGGATCATCGACCGCGTCGGGAGCGTCGATTCCGGCAGCACGCAGACCGACTCGATGGAGCTGGAGCGCCGCCGCGGGATCACGATCCAGTCGGCCGTCGTCGCGTTCCGCTTGGGCGGCACCACCGTCAACCTCATCGACACGCCCGGCCACACGGACTTCATCGCCGAGGTGGAGCGCGCGCTGCGCGTGCTCGACGGCGCGGTCCTCGTGGTCTCCGCGGTCGAGGGCGTGCAGGCCCAGACGCGGGTCCTGTTCCGCACCCTGGAGCGGCTCGGCGTGCCGACGCTCCTGTTCGTCAACAAGGTCGACCGGCGCGGCGCCCGCGAGGCGGGCCTGCTCGCCGACCTCGCCTCGATGCTCAGCCCGGACCTGCTCCCGATGGGGACGGTGCGGGAGATCGGCACCGGTGGGGCCGAGGCCGTGCCGTTCCGCTTCGGGGACCGCGAGTTCGCGGACCGGGCCGCCGACCTCCTGGCGGGGGGCTCGGACGAGTTCCTCGCCGCGTACCTGGACGACCCCGGCTCGCTCGACTACGACCGGGAGCTGGCCGCGCAGGTCCGCGCGGGCCGGGCGCACCCCGTCTACTTCGGGTCGGCCGTGACCGGCGCCGGGGTGGCGGCGCTGACCGAGGGCGTCCGCCGGTACCTGCCGGTCCCGCAAGGGGATGCGGACGCGGAGCCGCGCGGCACGGTGTTCAAGGTCGAGCACGTCGGCCAGAAGATCGCGTACGTGCGGATGCGCGCGGGCCGGATCGCCCCGCGGGACGCCCTGACGGCGTACCGGCGCGGCGAGTACGGCGCGGTCGAGTCGCACGAGGGCAAGGTGACCGGCGTGGAGGTCTTCGACCACGGCACGGTCACCGTCCCCGGCGAGGCCGGGCCCGGATCGATCGCGAAGGTCAAGGGCCTCAGCGACATCCGCATCGGAGACGTCATCGGGTCCCCCGACGGCCTGGCGACCGGGGGCCTGTTCACGCCGCCGACGCTGGAGACCGTGGTGCGCCCGGCCGACCCGAACGACCGCGTCCCGCTCAACCGGGCGCTCCTGAGCCTCGCCGAGCGCGACCCGCTCGTGGACCCGCACCTGGACGAGCTGTCCGAGGAGATGGCGGTGCGCCTGTACGGGGAGGTGCAGAAGGAGGTCGTGGCCTCGCTCCTGGACGAGGAGTTCGGGATCGGCGTCGAGTTCGAGGAGACCCGCGCGATCCACGTCGAGCGGCCCGTCAAGGCCGCGTCGGCGCTGCACGAGATGGGCGCGTGGGCGCAGACCACGAACGTCGCCACCGTGGGGCTGCGGCTGGAGCCGGGCGAGCCCGGTTCGGGCCTGCGGTACGGGCTCGAAGTGGAGCGCGGCTCGCTGACGCGGGCGCTGCGCAACGCCGTCGAGGAGGGCGTGTTCGCGTACCTGCGGCGCGGCCTGTACGGCTGGGCGGTCACCGACTGCCGGGTGTGGCTGACCGCGACCGGGTACATCGGGCGCACGAGCACGGCCGGGCACTTCCGCGACACCACGATGTACCTGCTCGACGTGATGCTCAAGGAGTCGGGGACGGTGGTGTGCGAGCCGGTCAACCGCTTCCACGTTGAGTTCCCGGCGGGCACCGGCAACGCGGTCCTGAAGACGCTCGGGGAGGCCCGCGCGGACATCAAGGGCCAGTTCTCGACCGAGGCCACCGGGTACGTGTCGGGGTTCCTGCCGACCGAGGCGGTCCACGGCGTGGAGCGGCGCCTCCCGGGCCTGACGGAGGGCCTGGCGCTGTTCACGACCGAGTTCGAGGAGTACCGCCCGGTCTTCGGCCCGCCGCCGCGGCGCGGGCAGCGGGGCTAGACCGGCGGGCGGTCCGGGGCTTCGGCACCGGGCCGCCCGCCTCTGTTTCCGGCCCCGTTCCGGGCCGCGTTTCGAGGTGGTTTCGGGCTTTCGCCGCGGATGTCTTGACACAGGACGGCAGTGTGACGTAGGTTTCATGACAACGTAGTCACAGCAGGTCAGGAGCCCCCTCATGCCCCTCGCGCCTCCCCCCGGCGGGACCCCGGCACGGCGCCGCCCGCCCGGCATGACCGACGTGGCTCGCCTGGCCGGGGTCTCGCAGAAGACCGTCTCGCGCGTCGTCAACAACGAGCGGTACGTCTCCGACGAGGTCCGCGAGAAGGTCCAGCGCGCCGCCCGCGAACTCGGGTTCCGCCCGAACACGGCCGCGCGGGCGCTCATCACCGGCCGCTTCGGGCGCATCGGCGTCGTCGCCCTCGGCACCGCCCTGTACGGTCCCGCGTCCCTTCAAGTCGCGATAGAGCGCGCTACCCGCGCCGCCGGGATCTCCGTCATGGTGGCCAACACGATCGAAGGCCAGCCCGACTCGATCGGCGACGCCGTCGACTGGCTCCTCAGCCAGGGCGTGGACGCGATCATCATCTCCGAGCCGATCGACGAGGGCGTGGAGCTGCGCACCGACCCCGACGTCCCGGTCTACAGCGTCGGCCGCTCCCACCCGCAGGCCGAGAACCTCCTCACCGGCGAGTTCAACACCGACGGCTCCCGCGAAGCGGTCGAGCACCTCCTCGACCTCGGGCACGAACGCGTCTGGCACGTCGCCGGGCCCGCCTCCTGGTTCGCCGCCCGCGAGCGCGCCGACGGCTGGCGGGCCGCCCACGAGGCCCGCGGCATCGAAGCGCCCGAGCCGATCGAAGGCGACTGGACCCCCGCGTCCGGGTACGCCGCCGGGCTGCGGCTCCTCCGGGACCCCGCGGTGACGGCCGTCGCCTGCGCGAACGACGACATGGCGATCGGGCTCATGCGGGCCTACGCCGAAGCGGGCGTGGACGTCCCGGGCCGGGTCAGCGTGACCGGCTTCGACGACATCCCCGCCGCCGCCTACCTCACCCCGCCCCTGACCACGGTCAGGCAGCAGTTCGAGGCCGACGCGATCCGCGGCCTCGGCATCCTCCTGCGGCGCCTCCCGGGCGCGCCCACCGGCGCGCCCCAGCCGCCCCCGCCCCCGGACGCGCCCCTGCTCGCAGTCCGCCGATCCACCGCACCGCCCCCGAACCGGCGCAACGGAGCGCCAGGAAAGGACGCACGATGACACCCCGCTTCAGACGGAGGACGGGGCTCGCCGCCGCGGCCGCGAGCCCGCTCGCGTTCGGCGCCTGCGCCCGCCGGCCCGTCGAACCCCCAGCGCATGTCAGCCAGGCCGAGATCGACGAGGCCATGCGCACCCCCACCGAACTCGACTTCTGGACCTGGGTGCCCGGCATCGAGAAGCAGGTCGCCCTCTTCGAGGAGGCGTACCCGGACATCAAAGTGGACGTCACGAACGCGGCCCAGGGCGCGGGCCACTACGCGAAGATCCGCACCGCCCTGCGCGCCGGGCGCGGCGCCCCTGACGTCGCGCAGATCGAGTACGAGATGGTCCCCGCGTTCACCATCACCGACCACCTCCTGGACCTGCGGCCCTACGGCGCCGGGGAACTGGAGGACCAGTTCGTCGAGTGGGTGTGGGCGCAGGTCAGCGGCAAGGACGGCGAGGTCTGGGCGATCCCGCAGGACACCGGGCCCATGGGGATGCTGTACCGGGCCGACATCTTCGAGGAGCACGGCATCGAGGTCCCGGAGACGTGGGAGGCGTTCGCCGACGCCGCCCGCGCGCTCCACGAGGCCGACCCGGAGGTGTACCTGACGAACTTCCCGCCCAGCCAGGGCGCGTTCTTCGCCGGGTCCCTGTGGCAGGGCGGGGCCGACCCGTTCGCCGGGTCCGAGGGACCGGTCCTCAAAGTCGACGTCACTTCCGAAGCGGCGCAGAAGGTCACGGAGTTCTGGGCCGGGCTCGCCGCCGAGGGCGTCGTCTCCACCGACCCGGACTTCTCCGACCAGTGGTACCAGGCCGCGAACCGCGGCAAGTACGCCACGTGGCTCACGGCCGCATGGGGACCGGTGTTCCTCCAGTCCACCGCCGCGTCCACCAGCGGCAAGTGGCGGGCCGCCCCGCTCCCCCAGTGGGAGTCCGGCGACGAGGTCGCCGGGAACTGGGGCGGGTCCACCAACGGGGTCTTCAACATCACGCAGCACCCGATCCAGGCCGCGGTGTTCGCGCAGTTCATCAACACCGACCCCGAGTGCACCAAGGCCATGGCGACCGAGCAGTTCCTGTTCCCGCCCACCAAGGCCCTCCTGGAGGACCCCGACTTCACCGGCCTGGAACTGGAGTTCTACGGCGGCCAGAAGGTCAACGAGGTGTTCGCGCAGATCAGCGCCACCGTCTCCCCCGACTTCCAGTGGCCGCCGTTCAACGACCAGGTCCGCGCCGACTACGGCGCCACCGTCGGCACCGCCATCGCCGAGGGCGGCGACGCCGTCGCCGCACTGGACGCCTGGCAGGACCGCATCGCCGAGTACGCCGAGTTCCAAGGGTTCACTGTGGAGGAGGGGTCATGAGCACCGACACCGCAGACAGCGCCTCCGAGGCGCCGATCACGCCGCGCATCGGACGGATCGCCAAGCGCGGCAGGGGAGGCAAGGGCCCGCGGTACGCGAGGACCGGGTACCTCTTCGTCGCGCCGTTCATGATCGCGTTCACCGCAATGTTCCTCGTCCCCCTCGCCTACGCCGCCTGGTTCAGCCTCTTCCGCGAGCAGATGATCGGCGGCAACGTCTTCGTCGGCTTCGAGAACTACACGCGGGCGTTCACCGACCCGCAGCTCATCGCCGGACTCGGCCGCGTCGCCCTGTTCTTCCTCATCCAAGTGCCGCTCATGATGGCCCTGGCGCTGTTCTTCGCGCTGGCCCTGGACTCGGCGCTGCTGCGCCTGTCCAAGACCGTGCGCCTGGCGATCTTCATGCCCTACGCGGTGCCGAGCGTCGTCGCCGCCCTCATGTGGGGCTTCCTGTACGGGCCGGACTTCGGGCCCATCGCGCAGCTCGCCGACAAGCTCGGCGCGACCGCGCCGGACTTCCTCGGCGACCTCATGCTCGGCTCCATCGCGAACATCGTGACGTGGGAGTTCACCGGCTACAACATGATCCTGCTGTACGCGGCCCTGCGGGCGATCCCCACGGAGCTGTACGAGGCGGCCGCGGTCGACGGGGCAGGGCCCTGGCGCACCGCGTGGTCGATCAAGATCCCGCTGCTGCGGCCCGCGCTCGTCCTCTGCATGGTCTTCTCCGTCATCGGCAGCTTCCAGCTGTTCAACGAGCCGAGCATCATGCGCACGCTGGCGCCGAACATCATCGTCGCCGACTACACCCCCAACCTCTACGCGTACAACCTCGCGTTCGTCGGCCAGGAGTACAACTATGCGGCCGCCGTGTCCTTCGTGCTCGGCTTCGTCATCATGGCCGGCTCGTACATCTTCATGCTCGCCACCAACCGCAGGAGCCGGTCATGAGCGCCACCCCCGTGAAGGCGCGCAAGGCGCGCCCGAAGCGCAGCACGATCCTCACGATCGGGATGCTCGCGGCCGCCGCCTACTTCCTGCTGCCGCTGTTCTGGCTGGTCGTCGCCTCCACGAAGACCACCGGCGACCTGTTCTCCACCTTCGGGCTCTGGTTCGCCGGGGAGAACAACCTGTTCACGAACGTCGGCAACACGTTCACCGCCGACGACGGCGCGTTCGGGCAGTGGCTCGGCAACTCGCTGCTGTACGCCGTCGCGTCCGCGCTCGGCGGCACGTTCCTCGCCGCCCTCGGCGGCTACGGGTTCGCGAAGTACAGGTTCAAGGGCAACCGGGCCATGTTCATGGGCGTCCTCGGCGCCATGGCCGTGCCCTCGACGGCGCTCGCGATCCCCACGTACCTGCTGTTCAGCCAGGCGGGCCTGACGGACACGCCGTGGGCGATCATCCTGCCGTCCATGGCGAGCCACCCGTTCGGGCTCTACTTCATGCGGATCTACGCAGACAGCGCCGTCCCCGACGAGCTCATCGAGTCGGGCCGCATCGACGGCGCCGGCGACTTCCGGATCTTCTTCCAGGTCACCGGCCGCCTCCTGACGCCCGCCATCGCCACCATCATGCTGTTCATGCTGGTGCAGACCTGGAACAACTACTTCCTGCCGCTCATCATGCTCAACGACCCGTCGCTCTACCCCGTCACCGTGGGCCTCGCCAACTGGCAGGGCCAGGCCGCCAGCTCCGGCGGCGCCAGCGGCGACTACATACCGCTCGTGGTCACCGGGTCGCTCATCTCGATCTTCCCGCTGATCGTCGCCTTCCTGTTCCTCCAGCGCTACTGGACGACCGGCCTGGTCTCCGGCAGCGTCAAGCAGTGAGGCCGCGGGCCGGGCGCCGTGCAAGGACGGCGCCCGGCCCGCTCCCACCCACCCGAGAAGGGAACCGCATGTCCAACTGGCCCAACCCGATCCTCTTCGGCGCCGCGTACTACTACGAGTACCAGCCCGCGGCCGCCGACGGCCTCGACTCCAAGACCGGCCTCGACCGCCTCGCCACCGACCTCGACCTCATGGTCGAAGCCGGGTTCTCCGTCATCCGCGTCGGCGAATCCGTCTGGAGCACTTGGGAACCCGAGAACGACCGCTTCGACCTCGACTGGCTCCAGCCGGTCCTCGACGGCGCGCACGAGCGCGGCATCGCCGTCGTCCTCGGCACCCCCACGTACGCCGTCCCGCCGTGGCTCGCCCGCCTCTACCCCGAGATCGCCGGCGAGCACCGCACCGGCGAGCGGATCGCCTGGGGCGGAAGGCAGGAGGTCGACTACACGCACCCGGCGTTCCGGTTCCACGCCGAACGCGTCATCCGCAGGATCCTCGCGCGGTACGCCGACCACCCCGCGATCATCGGCTTCCAGGTGGACAACGAGCCGGGCCTCCAGCTGTTCCACAACCACGGCGTGTTCCAGCGGTTCACGGACTCCCTGCGGCACCAGTACGGCGACGTCGAGACCCTCAACCGCGAATGGGGCCTGGTCTACTGGTCGCACCGGCTCTCCACCTGGGCCGACCTGTGGACCCCCGACGGGAACTACCAGCCGCAGTACGAGCAGGCGTGGCGGCGGTTCCAGGCCGAGCAGACCACCGAGTTCATCGGCTGGCAGGCCGACATCGCCCGCGAGTACGCGCGCGAGGACCAGTTCACGACCACCTGCATCTCGTACCCGCGCCCCGCGATCGACGACCGCGCGCTCACCGAGCGGCTCTCGATCACCGCCGGGAACCCGTACTACCGCATGCAGGACGCGTTCGCACTGCCGCACGACAGCAGCGGCGACGCGGCCAACTGGAACACCCAGGGGACGTGGGCGCTCTACCACTCGGCCGACCGCATGTACTCCTCGCGTCAGGAGCCGTTCCTGGTGACCGAGACGAACGCCCAGGCCATCGGCGGACCCTGGGAGAACCTGCCCGCGTACGACGGGCAGTGGCGCCAGGCCGGGTGGGCGCTCGTGTCGCGCGGCGCGCGCATGATCGAGTACTGGCACTGGCACACCCTCCACTTCGGAACCGAGACCTACTGGGGCGGGGTCCTCCCCCACAGCCAGGAGCCCGGCCGGACCTACCGCGAGCTCGCGCGCCTCGGCGCGGAGCTCCGCAAGGCGGGCGCGGCCCTCGACGGGCTGGAGCCGCACGCCGACGTCGCGGTCCTGTACTCCAAGCCGAGCGAATGGGCCCTGACGGCGCAGCCGCCGCTCCAGAACGCCGACGGCGGCCCGGACCGCCGCTCCTTCGAGTCCATTACGGGCCCGTTCTACAAGGGCGCCTTCGACGCCGGGCTCCAAGCGCGGATCATCCACACCGAGCAGCTCGGCGACCCGGCCGAGGCGGTCGCGCAGTACCCGGTGCTGGTCGCTGCGGGGATCTACGCGGCCGACGACGCGCTTTTGGACTGGCTGGAGCGGTACGCGGCGGCGGGCGGCCACCTGGTCATCGGCCCGCGGACCGGCTACGGCGACGAGGAGGCGCGGGCGCGCCTGGAGGTGAAGCCGGCGCGCCTGACCGAGGCCGCCGGGGTCTGGTACGAGGAGTTCGCGAACCTCCTGGAACCGGTCGCGGTCCGCGCCCCCGAAGGCTCGGGCCTGAACCTGGGAGAGGATGCGGCGGCGGTGAAGTGGGCCGACGGCGCATACCCGCGCGGTGCAGATCCGCTGGCGGAGTACGTCCACCCGCACTACGGCAAGTTCGCGGCCGCGACGACGCGCGCGCACGGCGAAGGCCGGGTCACGTACATCGGCACGGTCCCCAACGACGCCTTCGCCAAGGCACTCTTCGAGTGGGCCGCCCCGACCGACCACTGGCGCCCGACCCACCCGAGCGTCACGGCGACCAGCGGAACGGCAGGCGACGGATCCACGGTCCGCTTCCTCCACAACTGGTCCTGGGAGAGAGCCGAAGTCGAAATCCCGACCGCAGCGGTCGACCTCCTGGACGACACCGAATACACGGCAGGCACCACGATCCACCTCACTCCGTGGGACGTGAAGATCCTCCGCGACGTGGGCTAAAGCTCGACCAGGTCGAGGGTTGCGATCGTCGCCGGGTCGTTCGTGATCGTGATTTCGGTGATGCGGCCGTTTTCGACGGTGCAGGCGAGGACGGATCGGGGGGTGCCGCCGGGGGCCCACATGGCGCCGACGTAGCCGTCGACGAGGACCGGGATGGCGGCGCGGGCGTTGCCGTTGAAGATGGCGGCGACCTGGGTGGCGCCGAGGACTTCGCGGCCGGCGAAGCCGGTGGCGACCGCGGCGTCGTCGGCGACGACCTTGATGTCCGGGTCGAGGACTTCGAGGAGGTCCTCGAAGCGGCCGTCGCGGGCGGCGGCGAGGAACGCCTCCACGACCGAGCGCTGGAGCGGCACATCCGGGACGGGCGTGCCGCCGCGCACGCGGCGGCGCGCCCGGCTGGCGAGTTGGCGGGTGGCCTCCGGGGTGCGGTCGAGGACCGGGCCGATGCGGTCGAAGGGGACGCCGAAGAGGTCGTGGAGGACGAAGGCGACGCGCTCCGCCGGGTTGAGGGAGTCCAGGACCACTTGCAGCGCAAGGCCGACCGAGTCGGCCATGACCGCCTGGGCCTCCGGGTCGGGGGCGGGGGCGTCGCCGGGGAAGGCGGCCGTGTCGTGGTCGCGGTCGAGTTCGTCCTCTCGGCGGGTGCGGCGCGTGCGCAGGAGGTTGAGGCACACGCGCGACGCGACGGTGGTGAGCCAGCCGCGGAGGTTCTCGACCTCGGCGGTGTCGGTGCGCGCGAAGCGCATCCAGGTCTCCTGGACCGCGTCGTCGGCCTCACTGGAGCTGCCGAGCATGCGGAACGCGACCGCACGCAGGTGGTCGCGGTGCTCCTCGAATCGCTGCACCAGGAAATCGTCGCTCATGGGTCCTCCGTGAAAGTCGGTCAACTGTACTGACCCGCGGAGCCCGCCGGATGTGACGTCAGGAGTTCGTGAACTTCTCCAGCACGACCTCCAGGCGCTCCGCCTGGTGCTCGGGGCGCAGGCGCCCGTCGCGGGCCAGCACCGCCAGGCCGTGGATCGCGGCCCATCCGGCCTCGGTGACGGCCTCGGGGTCGTGGTCGCCCGCGAGGGGCGCGAAGACCGCGAAGAGCGGGGCGAACCCGGCTTTGAGCACGTCGGGCGCGTCGGGGCCGAAGGGGAGGCCCTCGGCGAGTGTGAAGGCGGCCTCGAAGACGGCCGGGTGGCCGGTGGCGAAGTCGAGGTACGCCTGGGCGACGGCCGCGAGCTCCTCCCCCGGGGCCGCGCCCGCGCGGGCCGCTTCGAGGGCTTCGGCGAGTTCGCCGATGCCCTGGAGGGCGACGGCGTCGACGATCGCGCCGCGGCCCGCGAAGTGGGAGTAGAGGACCGGCTGGCTGTATTCGATGCGTTCGGCGAGCCTGCGGATGGTGACCGCGGGCCAGCCGTCGGCCTCGGCCATCTCGCGGGCGGCGTTGACGATGAGGGTTTCGCGCTGGGCGCGTTCGCGTTCGCGTCGCTGACTGGTGACCATGCAAGAAATTCTAGCACCGCTAGACATCCGAGCAAGGCTATGCTAGCGTCATTCATGTAACTAGCACTGCTAGATTTTCTAGCCACCTCAAACGATCGATCGAACCGGGAGTCCCCCAATGAAAGCCCTTCGCATCACCGCCGACGCCCTCACCGTCATCAGCGTCCTCTTCGTCTTCTCCTTCGGCCTCCAGTACCTCCTCACCCCCGGCGCGGTCGCGCCGAGCATGGGCTTCGCCCACTGGCCGACCGGCGAGGCCGCCGAGTTCCTCAGCGTCAAGGGCGCCCGCGACCTCGGCTCGGCGATCGTGCTCCTGGTGCTGCTCGTCATCCGCGAGCGCCGCGCGCTCGGCTGGGCCCTGCTCGCCACCGCGCTCATCCCCATCGGCGACGCCTCGCTCATCCTGGCCCACGGCGGCAGCGCCGCGATGGCCTTCGGCGTCCACTACGCGACGGCGGCCGGCGTCATCGTCATCGGCCTGCTCCAGCTCAAGGTCGCCAAGGGCGCCAAGGCGGTCGAGCAGGGCTGAAAGAAGAGGTGGGCCCGCCCGGCAGCGGGCGCCGACGAGGCTCGGCGGCCGCTGCGGGCGGGCCCGGACGCGGGAGACGGTTCAGGCGGCCGCTCCCGCGAGTTCGTGTTCTGGGTCGGGCAGGGTCGTCATGTTCCGCAACGGCGAGAAGAAGACCGGCAGGAACGCGAGGCACATCCCGGCCGCGGCGATCCACAGCGTGGTGCGGGCGCCGAGGGCCTGGCCGAGGACGCCGCCGAGGATCGCGCCGAGGGCGTACGTGCCGTAGACGACGAAGCGGACGGTGGCGTTCATGCGCCCGAGCATGTTGTCCGGGGTGAGGCGCTGGCGGAAGCTCACCTGGGTGACGTTGTAGACCACGCCCCCGGCGCCGACGAACGCCATGAGGGCGGCGCCGAGCCAGATCCGCCAGCCCGGTTCGGCCGCGGGGACCAGCAGGATGAACGGGGCGGTGACGGCGATCGAGACCCACACGACGCGGCCTTCGCCGAGGAGCCGGGTGAAGATGCCGACGGCGAACGCGCCGAAGACGCCGCCGACGCCGAAGAGCGCGAAGAACAGGCCGATCTCGCCGGGGCTCATGCCCATGTCGCGGGGCAGGAAGACCACGATCATCGCCATGAACGCGCCGGTCCAGAAGTTGTAGGTGCCGGTGCACGACACGATCGAGGCGAGGATGCGGTTGCCGAAGACGAACTTCAGACCGTCCTTGATCTCGGTGGACACGCGGGAGCCGTGGGCCGTTTCGGGTTTGGGCTCGCGGCGGCGGATGCGCAGCAGCAGGAGCGCGGAGGCGCCGAGGGCGACGGCGTCGAAGGCGATGGCGACGGGCGCGGTGAGCCACTGGATCAATTGCCCGGCGAGGACGGGTCCGCCGAGCTGGGCGGTGGCGCGGACGGTCTCCAGTTTGGCGTTGCCCTCGACGAGGTGCTTGCGGCCCACCAGGTGCGGCAGGTAGCTCTGGTACGACACGTCGAAGAAGACGGTGAAGACGCCGATGAGCAGCGCGACGGCGTAGAGCTGCCAGATGGTGAGGACCTCGGTCCACCAGGCGATCGGCACGGTGAGGAGCACGGCGGCGCGCACCACGTCGCTGACGATGAGCACGCGGCGGCGGCGCATCCGGTCGACCCAGGCGCCCGCGGGGAGTCCGATGAGGACGAAAGCGAACATCGTCATGGAGGAGAGCACGCCGACCTCGAACTCGCTGACGTCCAGAGCGATGACGGCCGCGAGGGGCAGCGCGAGCGAGGTGATCTGGTAGCCGACCTGGGCGACGGTGGTCGACAGGAAGAGGTCGCGGAAGTCGTGGTCGCGCAGGAGGCCGAGGCGGTCGCGTTTCGCGGGCGCGCCGGTCTCGGGGTCGCCGAGGGAGATCATGCGATTGAGTATTCCCAATCGATTGGGAAATGTCAATCGGTCCTGCCGCTAGGATGGGGTCGTGGCAGAGCAGCGCAGTTCAGAGGGCTTCAAGGACGACCGGACGCTGGCGACCGAGGCCGAGGCGAAGGCGGTGGCCTCGGCGGTGCGCCTGCGGATTCTGCGCCTGTGCCTGGACCAGGCGCTCACCAACAAGGAGATCGCGCTGCGGCTGGGCTCGAACCCGGCCACCGTGCTCCACCACGTGCGCAAGCTGGTGGACACCGGGTTCCTGGCCCCGCAGGAGGAGCGGATCGGCGCCCGCGGGGCCCGCGAGATCCCGTACCTCGCCACGCGCAAGTCCTGGTCGCTGCGGCTGGGCGAGGAGTTCTGGTCCGACATGTCCACGGCGATGATCGACGTGTTCCAGACCGACGTGGCGCAGCTCGGCGACCCGGCCAAGCTCAACCTCGGGCGGCTCGGGCTGCGGCTCAACGAGGAGCAGTACGAGGAGGTCAACCACCGGTTCAAGGTGCTGCTCAACGACCTCGCGGGCATGGAGCCCGGGCCGGGCGCGCGCCCGTTCTCCGTGTTCCTGGCGATCCACCCCGACTCCAGCCGGGATTAAGGAGCGGGACGGGGACCCCTCAGACCCCGCCCCGCCCTCCGAGGCGGTTGTGCCTGCCTCGTGTGTGTGGAAGAAAGCTTGTTTACCTCTGGTCGAGCAGCCGCTGGACCTTCCCGCGGACCTCGGGCGTGTCGAGCCCGCGGATGGTGAGGGTGGTGCGGCGGCGCAGCACGTCGTCGGGCGTCTCGGCCCACTCCATGTCGCGCGCGTAGACGACCTGCGCCCAGATCTCGGGGGCGTCCGGGTGGACGCGCTCGGCGAGCTCCGGGTGCTCCCCCGCGAGGCGGGCGATGTCGAAGGCGATGGAGCCGTAGTGGGTCGCGAGGTGCTTCGCGGTGTCCTCGCCGAGGTTCGGCAGCGGCGCGCCGCCGTCGGACAGGAGCCGGTGCTCCACGGCGTGCGGGTTCGCGATGCCGGGCAGCGGGAGGCGCCGCGGCAGGTTCCGCATGGGCTCCATCTCGGCGCCGAGCGTGTACCCGGGCATGGCGGCGAGCTTCTTCATCACCGTGCGCCCGATGTGACGGAACGTGGTCCACTTGCCGCCCGCGACGGAGAGCATCCCGCCGCGACCCTCGGTCACCACGGTCTCGCGCTTGGCCTTCGCGGTGGAGCCGGGCCCGCCGGGCAGGACCCGGAGGCCGGCGAACGTGTACGTGATGAGGTCGCGGTCCAGCTGGTTCGAGCGGACCGAGTGACCGGCCTCGTCGAGGATCTGCCGGATGTCCTTCTCGTTGACGGCCACGTCCGCGGGGTCGCCCTCGTACTCCTCGTCGGTGGTGCCGAGCAGGAGCATGTCCTCCCACGGGAGCGCGAACGTGATGCGGTACTTGTCGATCGGCGTCGCCAGCGCGGCCTTCCAGTGGGCGGTGCGCTTGAGGACGAGGTGGGCGCCCTTGGAGAGGCGGATCGACGGGTCGGACCCGGCGTCCTCCATGCGGCGCAGGTGGTCGACCCAGGGGCCGGTGGCGTTGAGGACGACGTGGGCGTTGACGCCGAACTCGGTGCCGTCGGTGCGGTCGCGCAGGTCGGCGCCGGAGACGCGCTTGCGCTGGCCCTGCCTGCCGGTGAAGCGCAGGCCGGTCACTTCGGCGTGGTTGAGGACGACGGCTCCGGCGTCGGCGGCGGCGCGCACGGTCATGAGGGCCATGCGGGCGTCGTTCATCTGGCTGTCGCCGTAGACGGCGACGGCTTTGAGGTCGTCGGTGCGCAGTTCGGGCACGGCCATGCGGGCCTTGACCGGGTTGAGCAGGTGGCCGACGCCGTCGCCGAACGCGGAGAGCGCGGAGTAGGCGAAGACGCCGGCGCCCATCTTGGCGGCGCCGTGGGGGCCGTTCTTGTAGATGGGCAGGTAGAAGGTGAGGGGGCGGGAGAGGTGCGGCGCCACCTGGCGGGTGACGGCGCGGCGTTCGAAGTGGTTCTCGGCGACGAGTTTGACGGCGCCGGTCTGGAGGTAGCGCAGTCCTCCGTGGAGGAGTTTGGAGGAGGCGGACGAGGTGGCCCCGGCGAAGTCGCCGGAGTCGACCAGGGCCACCCGCAGCCCCGACTGGGCGGCGTGCCAGGCGGTGGAGATGCCCAGGATGCCGCCGCCGATGACGAGCAGGTCGAACGTGGTGTTCGACAGGTTGTCGCGCTGCTCGGCCCGGTCGGCGCGCTCGGTGAAGCGTGCGACGGTCGGGTCCTCCCAGTTCGCGGGGAGGTGCTGCAAGGTGGTCATGGCCGCGCTCCTAATTGCACTGTTGCTAGTCTTCCAGCCAGCCCATGGTCCGCTCGACGGCCTTGAGCCAGTTCTTGTACTCGCGGTCCCGCAGGTCCGGGTCCATGTCCGGGGTCCATTCGGCGGCCCGGCGCCAGTTGGCGCGGAGGTCGTCGGTGGAGTCCCAGAAGCCGACCGCGAGGCCGGCCGCGTAGGCGGCGCCGAGGCAGGTGGTCTCGGCGACCATGGGGCGCACGACGGGGGCGTCGAGGACGTCGGCGAGGAACTGCATGAGGAGGTTGTTGGAGGTCATGCCGCCGTCGACCTTGAGGGCGGAGAGCACGACGCCGGAGTCCTTGGTCATGGCGTCGGTGATCTCGCGGGTCTGCCAGGCGGTGGCTTCGAGGACGGCGCGTGCGATGTGGGCCTTGGTGACGTACCTGGTGAGGCCCGCGATGACGCCGCGGGCGTCGGAGCGCCAGTAGGGCGCGAACAGGCCGGAGAAGGCGGGCACGAAGTACGCGCCGCCGTTGTCGTCGACCGAGGCGGCGAGCGTCTCGATCTCGGCGGCGGTCTTGATGAGGCCCATCTGGTCGCGCATCCACTGGACGAGGGAGCCGGTGACGGCGATGGAGCCTTCGAGGGCGTAGACGGGGTCCTGGTCGCCGATGCGGTAGCCGACGGTGGTGAGCAGGCCGGACTCGGAGTGGATGAGCTTCTCGCCGGTGTTCATGAGCATGAACGTGCCGGTGCCGTACGTGGACTTGGCCTCGCCGACGGAGTAGCAGGTCTGTCCGAACAGGGCGGCCTGCTGGTCGCCGAGCGCGGAGGCGACGGGGACGCCGCCGAGGAGTTGGCCGAGCGTGCCGCCGGTGACCTCGCCGTAGGTCTCGGCGGAGGAGCGGATCTCGGGGAGGACCTGGAGGGGGACGCCCATCTCCGCGGCGATGTCCGCGTTCCAGGACAGGTCTTCGAGGTTCATCAGGAGGGTGCGGGAGGCGTTGGTGACGTCGGTGACGTGGACGCCGCCGTTCACGCCGCCGGTGAGGTTCCAGATGACCCAGGAGTCCATGGTGCCGAAGAGGAGGTCCCCGGCTTCGGCCTTCTCGCGCAGCCCTTCGACGTTGTCGAGGAGCCAGGCGATCTTGGGGCCCGCGAAGTAGGCGGCGAGGGGGAGGCCGGTCTCGCGGCGCCAGCGGTCCTGGCCGGCGTCGCCGCCGAGCTGCTTGCAGAGCTGGTCGGTGCGGGTGTCCTGCCAGACGATGGCGTTGTGGACCGGCTGCCCGGTGTGCTTGTCCCACAGCATGGTCGTCTCGCGCTGGTTGGTGATGCCGATGGCGAGGATGTCGTCGCGGCGGGCGCCGGCCTTGACCATGGCGCCGGCGACGACCTCCTGGACGTTGCGCCAGATCTCGGCGGCGTCGTGCTCGACCCAGCCCGGCTTGGGGAGGATCTGCGCGTGCTCCTTCTGGTCGACGGCGACGATGCGGCCGTCGCGGTCGAAGACGATGCACCGGCTGGACGTGGTGCCCTGGTCGATGGCCGCGATGAACGGTCCGGTGTGTGAGTCGGTCATGGTGCGCTCCAAAACATCGTTGTCGAGGCGGAATAGGTCGATTGTGTCCCCATGGCTACGCGAAGGCAACGTTGTAGAGGAGGGCGGCGAGGGAGCCGCCGACGAGCGGGCCGATCACGGGGATCCAGGCGTAGCCCCAGTCCGAGGAGCCCTTGCCCTTGATGGGCAGGAGGGCGTGGACGATGCGGGGGCCGAGGTCGCGGGCCGGGTTGATGGCGTAGCCGGTGGGGCCACCGAGGGAGAGGCCGATGCTGACGACGACGAGCGCGGTGATGAGGACGCCGAGGGCGCCGAGGCCCTTGCCGGAGTCGTTGAGGCCCTGGGTGAGGATCGCGATGAGGAGTACGAAGGTGCCGATGACCTCGGTGAGGATGTTGAGGACGGGCTTGCGGACCTCGGGGCCGGTGGAGAAGATGCCGAGGACGGGGCCGGCCTTGGCGTCTCCTGCGGTCTCCGGGGAGTCGGGCTGGTTGGCGAGGTCGGCCATGTGGGCCTGGAACTGGCCGTAGTAGGCGACCCAGGCGAGGGTCGCGCCGATCATGGCGCCGACCATCTGGGACAGGATGTAGAGGGGGACCTGGCTCCACTCGGTGCCGCCGGTGATGGCGAGGCCGATGGTGACCGCGGGGTTGAGGTGGGCGCCGGAGACGCCGGCGGAGACGTACGCGCCGGTGAGGACGGCGAAGCCCCAGCCGAACGCGATGGCGAGCCATCCGGCGTTCTGGGCCTTGGACTTCTTGAGGGTGACGGCGGCGCACACGCCGGCGCCGAGCAGGATCAGCAGGGCCGTGCCGACGACCTCGCCGACGATGATGTCTGTGTTGGACACTTGGAACTCCTTTGTCCGTGCCCGAGTTCGGTGCCGGGGCGCCGTCCTCGTTGGAAGGGCTTTTGTTCACGTCAGTGACTCAAGTGACCGCTGAAGCCGTTTAGCGTTCGACAATGCCGACCGACGTACGCAAAGTGTTCTCCTCGGTTACCCGCGCGTCAATAGGTATGTGACCACGACCACACCTCCTCCTGAGAACCATTGGAAACGCCTGCAAGACAGGCATACCAGGACCACACGGGGCCCGCAGGAAAGTGGAGAAAAAGGGCGGAACGCTAAAAGGGCTTGGCCCCGAGGTCGCGCGACACCGAGCGCGCGGTGCCGCGGACGGCCGCGACGAGCTCCGGACGCAGCTCCCCGTCCCGGCACACGCGCTCCACGGCGCCGGTAATGCCGACCGCGCCCACCGGGAGGCGGTGCCGGTCGAGGATCGGCGCGGCCACCGAGGCCACGCCCTCCCAGGTCTCCTCCAGGTCGGTGGCGTACCCCTGCGCGCGGGTCGCTTCGAGGACCCGCTCGATGTCGGGCAGCTCGGTCACCGTCGCGGCCGTGAACGGCTCGCGCTTGGCGTCCGCGAGCTCGGCGTGCGCCACCGGGTCGAGGGCCGTGAGCACCTTCCCGAGGGCCGTGGAGTGCATCGGCTGCATCGCGCCGACCTCCAGGACCTGGCGGCTGTCGTCGGGCCGGAACACGTGGTGGACGATGAGGACGCCCTGCTTGTGGACCACCCCGAGGTAGACCGCCTCGCCGCCCGAGCGGGCCAGGTCGTCGGTCCACACCAGCGCGCGGGCCCGCAGCTCGTGGACGTCGAGGTACGTGGTGCCCAGGCGCAGCAGCTCCGCGCCCAGCTGGTAGCGGCCCGAGTCGGGGTCCTGCTCCACGAATCCCTCGTGCTGGAGGGTCCGCAGGATGCCGTGCGCCGTCGCCTTGGCCAGGCCCAGCGCCGAGGCGATGTCGGACAGGCCGAGGCGGCGCTCGCCGCCCGCGAGCAGGCGCAGCATGGCCGCCGCGCGCTCCAGCGACTGGATGTTCTTGGCCATCCCCCGCCTCCGTTCCGGTCCCGTCCGCCAGCGGCTCCGAAAAACGGCCGCGTTCGACAATGCTAAACACTATCGGCTCTTGCCGACCAGATCGGGACCGACACCACTCGGGGAGTGGGAAGTGCGGCGGGCGCACGGGGACGGCGGCGGGCCTTCCGGACCCGCCGCCGTCGTGGGAGGAACGCTAAGGAGCGCTAATAGCCGTACCTGCTCTTGAGGTGGCGCCACCAGTCTCTGAGCATCCACTGGTCGAACGTGGTGATCGTGGTCGAGGAGCCCGCCTTCATGATGAAGCAGCACTGGCCCGTCGGCGTCCAGTCGTAGAAGTCGTCCAGGCCGAACGTGTGGCCGAGCTCGTGCAGGTAGATGTGGATCTGCGCCGAGTTCAGCGCGCCCACGAAGTACTCCTGCCCCATGCGCTGGCCCCAGTCGCCGCCCGCGCCGCCGCCCATGCCCTGGGTCAGCCAGAGGCTCTGGTCGTAGTGGCGCGCCGCGCCGCCCGGGCACTGCGCGTAGTTGCCGTCCTGGTGGAAGAAGCGCCCGCACGCCTCCGAGCACTGCGGGGCGTTCTCGCGGATGTCGCCGATGTAGACGTCCACGGAGTTGTCGGTCCACTGGAGGAGGCTGCGGTCCCTCGCGGCCCAGCCGACCACGTTGACCTCGATCTCGTCGAACGGCCACTCGTTCCAGCCGGCCATCTGGTCGAACCACCGGTTGTACTGGTCCTGGAGCTTCGCGGCGATCTGGTCGCGGGTCTGGGCCGTGACCGGATTCGCCGAGTCCCAGCGGACGCAGTAGTTGATGGTGCCGCCGGTGGCCATGACCTGGTCCCACCCGAAGTTGCGGAAGTTCAGGTTGTAGGTGTCCTCGACGTGGGCCCACACCTCGTTGAGCGGCTGGACCAGGTTCGAGGGCGGGTTCCAGTCGTCCTGGCCGGTGCCCCCGGTCGGGCCCGCGGTCGGGGTGGTGGTCGTCGGCGGGGCCGAGGTGGGCACGACGTCGCCGTTGCACCGGACCCCGTTGAGCGTGAACGAGGTCGGCGTCGCGTTCGAGCTGCCCGAGGTGGTGCCGGAGAAGCCGAAGCTCACCGACGCGCTCGGGGCGAGGCGCTTGTTGTAGTCGACGGCGAGGGCCGTGACGTGCGCGCCGGACTGGGTCGCCGTGGTGTTCCAGGCGTTCGTGACCTTCTGGCCGTTCGCGAAGTCCCATTCGAGGCGCCACGGCTCGACCGCCGCGGCGCCGAGGTTCGCGACCTCCACGTCGGCGTTGAAGCCGCCCGGCCACTGGGCCGTGACCTGGTATTCCACGGCGCATCCGGTGGACTGCGCCGAAGCGGGGTTCATCGCGAAGGTGGCGAGGCTGGCGGCGGTCGCCACCGCGGCCACGCCCGCCAGGACCATGCCCAGTCTTCGCCTGCGGTACTTGGGGAGTGCCGGTCCCATGATCGAGTTCCCGTCTGTGAGGGCGGCCGGGCCCGTCCCGGCGCGGTGCCCTCAGGGTAGAGCGGTAACACGGGACGGCACAATGCAAAGGACGCCGATAAATCGAAAATTATCAATACCGTAGGTTCGAGGTCGAGACGACTGCGACCCCAGGAGGTTCCCGTTGAGCAAGACACCAGTGAGCTTCGCGGTGCACGACGGCCGGTTCAACGTCGGCGGAGACGACTACCTGGAGTGCCTCTTCTCCGGCGGGCGCTGGACCGAGGGGCCCGTCTACATCCCCTCCGGCAGGTACCTGCTGTTCAGCGACATCCCCAACGACCGGCTCATGCGCTGGGACGAGACCGACGGCTCGGTCAGCGTCTTCCGCTCCCCCGCGGGCTACACGAACGGCCACACCCTCGACCGGCAGGGCCGCCTCGTCTCCTGCGAGCAGGGGCAGCGCCGCATCACCCGGACCGAGCTCGACGGCTCCGTCACCGTGCTCGCCGACCGGTTCGAGGGCCGGAGGTTCAACAGCCCCAACGACGTCGTGGTGGACGCCTCCGGGGCCGTGTGGTTCACGGACCCGCCGTACGGGATCACCAGCGACTACGAGGGCCACCGGGCCGAGCCCGAGATCGACGGGTGCCACGTGTACCGCATCGACCCCCTCACCCATGGGGTGACGCGGGTCGCCGACGACTTCCAGCGGCCCAACGGGCTCGCGTTCTCCCCCGACGGGCGGACCCTCTACATCGCCGACACCGCGGGCGGGCACATCAGGCACTTCGCGGTCGAGGACGGGAAGCTCGCTGGCGGCGCCGTGTTCGCCGAGTCCCCCGGCGGCCGCTTCGACGGCCTCCGCACCGACGTCGAGGGCCGCGTGTGGGCCGCCGCCGCGGGCGTCCACTGCTTCGACCCCGACGGCACTCACCTCGCGACCCTCCAGGTCCCCCAGCCCGCCGTGTCCAACCTGGTCTTCGGCGGGCCGAAGCGCAACCGGCTCTTCATCACCGCCACCGACTCGGTGTACTCGATCATGCTGAACACGAACGGGGCCTGGAGCCTCTAACCGAGAGCGTGGGCCATGGCCACCACGATCGGGCCCAGCAGCGGCAGGACGACGTTCGAGAAGGCGTAGACGATCGTGTAGGCCATGAGCGGCGTCGCGTTGCCCGCGGCGCCCTGCACGGCGGTGACGCCGGGCGTGGAGCACTGCTGTCCCGTGACGGCGCCGAGCGTGAGCGGCGCCGGGAGCTTCATGACCTTCCAGGCCACGAACAGCGAAATGAACGCCGGGATGGCGGTCATCGCGACGCCCGCGATCGGCAGGCCGATCCCGAACTCCTTCACCAGCTCCACGGCCTGCGGGCCCGAGGACAGGCCGACCGCGCAGATGAACGTGGCGAGGCCGAGCGTCTTGATGACGTCGGCGGCGCCCGAGTCGTACTGCCCGAACGTGGGCCGCTTCGATCGGATCCACCCGAACAGGAGGCCCGCGAGGAGGCAGCCGCCGCCCGTGCCGAGCGTCAGCGGGATCGTCCCCACGGTCCACACCAGCATCCCGATGAGGAAGCCCAGGACCACGCCGACCGCGATGAACACCATGTCGAAGGTGACCTTCGGGTCGATGCGGAAGCCGATCATCGGGACCGCGCGCTGCATGTCCCGCGCGGCGCCCGCCAGGCGCAGCGTGTCGCCGCGCTGGATGAGCGTCTTGGGCTGGACGGGCAGCTCGTGGTCGCCTCGGGTGATCTTCTGGAGGAACACGCCCTGGCGCTCGTCCTCGAAGTCGCGGCGGATGTCCCCGAGCGTGGACGCCTTGTAGCCCTTGCGGGTCACGACGACGTCGGCGAGGTCCAGGCTCATGCCCATCGACTCGTCGAGGTTCACCTCGGTGCCGACGTGGGCGGCGGCGCCCACGAGCGACTCGCGGCGGCCCACGAGGAGGACCTTGTCGCCCTGGGCGAGCCGGGTGCCCGGCTCGACCTTGACGGCCGTTCCCTCGCGGGAGACCTCCTCGACGGTGGCCTCGCCGAGGTCCGACTGGAGCTCGGCCACGGTGCGCCCGGCGGCGGCCGACACGAGGTACTCGCGGCCGACGATCGGCGGGGCCGCGGGCGCGGCCGTGTCGTCGTCGGCGGCGCCGCCGAGCTTGGCCCAGAGCTTCGCGGCCTCCTCGCGCAGGTTCACGCGCATCATGAGCGGGAAGAACTGGCTCGACAGGAGCACGATCGTGATGAGCCCGCAGATGTAGGAGATCGAGTACGCCGTGCCGACGTTGGCCTGGAGCGTGGAGATCTCGCTCGCGGACAGGTCGAGGCGGCCGATGGCGTCGGTCGCGGTGCCGACCGCCGCGGACTCGGTGGCGCCGCCCGCGAGCAGGCCCGCGGCGGTGCCGACGTCCAGGTTCATGATGAGCACCGCGGCGGCCGTGATCGCCAGGACCGAGACCACCTCGATGCCCGTGAACGTGGCGTAGCGCAGGCTCTTGCGGTTGAGGCTCGCGAAGAACGTCGGCCCCGAGATGTACCCGAGCGTGAAGATGAACAGCGCGAACGCGATCGTCTTCACCTGGTCGTTCAGTTCGATGTCGGCGACCATGCCCAGGAAGATCGCCACGATCAGCGTCCCCGCGACGCCGCCGAGCGAGATCTTCCAGATCTTGACGCGGCCGACGGCGAACCCGAGCGCCAGGCACACGAACAGCGCGATCTCGGGGGTCGACTCCAGTGTCGACTTGATCCAGTCCATCGCCCCTCCCCCTTACCTGCGGCTCTGCTGGAACGCCTCGTGGTACTCGGCGCCGATGCGGCGCAGGGCCGCGCCGATCCGCTTGTAGGCGTCCATGCGGAGGTTCGCCATCGAGACGCGGACCGACCACTCGGGGCCGTCGAAGCCGCCGCCGTTGAGCAGGACGACCGACTCCTCCTGCGCGAGGCGGAAGATCGGGTCCACCGGCTCGTAGTTCGCCTGCATCCAGTCGGCGAACTCCGGGCCCCAGTTGCGGCTCGCCCAGCTGAGGAGGTCGAGCTCCACGTAGTAGTGCGCGGCCTCGGCGTCCTCGGGGTAGGGCACGTCGAGGCCCTCCACGAGCTGCTTGAGGCGCCGGGCGATCACGGCCTGGCAGTCCTGCTTGTACCGGTCCTCGGCGTCGGTGAGGCAGTGGAGGGAGAACAGGACCATCTGGACCTGCTGCGGGGTCGACAGGCCCGCGGTGTGGTTGAGCGCGACGTCCCGGGAGTCGGCCACGATGCGGTCGATGAACTTGAGCTTCTCGGGTTCGAGCGTGATCGACGCGTACCGCTCGCGCAGCGCGGCGGTGCGGGTCTCTTCGAGCGCGGCGATGCGCTGGTCGAAGACGTTGTCCCTGGCGATGGCGATGACGCCGAGGCGCCAGCCGGTGCAGCCGAAGTACTTCGAGAACGAGTAGACGCCGATGGTGTTGGCGGCCTGGCTCGACATGAGCGAGGTGAACCCGTTCGTGAAGGTTCCGTACACGTCGTCGGTGATGATCGTCAGGCCCGGGTTGTCGTTCGCGACGATGCCGCGGATGCGCTCCAGCGTGGCCTCGGCGAGCTTCACCGACGGCGGGTTGGACGGGTTGACCAGGAACAGGGCCTTGATCGACGGGTCCTTGAGCTTGTCGATCTCCGAGTCGGGGTACTGCCAGGTGTGGATGCCGTCCTCGCTGGTGGTGGACGCCTCCAGCGAGACGATGTCGAACGCGTACCGGTCGAGCAGCGGGATCTCCAGGTACGGCGTGAAGATCGGGACCATGATCGCGATCCGGTCGCCGCGGTGGAGCAGGCCGTTGACCTGCGCGGAGTCGAACAGGTAGCACATGGCGGCGGTGCCGCCCTCGACCGCGTACAGGTCCCAGCCGCCCTTCGGGGCGCCGCCCATCTCGGCGTCGAGGTAGGCGTGGACGACCTTCTCGGCGTGGACGAGCATCCGGTCGGGCACCGGGTAGTGGTCGCCGATGATCGCGTCGGCGAGCTCGCCGACCCACTCGTCGGCGTCGAAGCCGAGCGTGCCGGTGCCGTACGCGACGTAGCGGCCGAGGGCCTCGGCGCCGGGCGCGGAGGCGTTGGCCTTGAGGTAGTCGGCGAGGCGCTCGGCGATCCCGTCGGCCTGCGGCATCCCGCCGAACGACTCGAACTCGTCCCAGTCGCGGCGGGTCTCGGTGACCGCGAACTGCCCCAGGAGGAAGAACGCGTCGCGGGGCGCGGTCGCCGTCCAGTTGGGGTTGCCGCGCCCGGCGTTGACCATGGCGAGGGCGTTGGCCTTCTCGTTCTCCCCGGCCAGTTCGATGAGCCGGTTCTTCAGCTCGAAGGGGCTGAGCCCTTCGAGGCGGCGTTCTTCGTCGCGGTCGACCGTGGTCATGGCGTTCCCTTTCGGATGGATAGGCAGGTCAGGCGAGGACGGCCACGATGACCGCGCCCCAGATCGTCAGCAGCACGTTGCCGATGGCGTACGGGATCGTGTAGCCGAGGACGGGGACCTGGCTCTTGGCGGTGTCGGTGATCGCGCCGATCGACGCGGTCGTGGTGTTCGCTCCCGCGGTGATGCCGAGGTTGACCGGCACGGGGATCTTGAACAGCCACTTGCCGAGGAACATGGTCACGAGCATCGGCAGGAGCGTCACGACCAGGCCCGCGAACACCAGGCTCAGGCCCTCGGACTTGACGCCGGAGACGAAGTCCGGGCCCGCCATGATGCCGACGATGCCCACGAACATGCACAGGCCGCCGGTGGAGAGCATCCAGTTCGCGGCGGGCGGGAACTGGCCGAACGTGGGCGACTTGGCGCGCAGCCAGCCGAACACGAGGCCCATGATGAGCGCGCCGCCGGAGGTCGTCAGGCCGATGTCGGCGCCCGCGACGGCGATCGTGGGGACGCCGATGAGCGCGCCGACGACGATGCCGAAGCCGACGTAGGACATGTCGGTGGAGTCCTTGGCGCGGTTGGGGTAGCCGAGGTCGCCGACGACCGCCTCGACCTCCTCCTTGCCGCCCTGGACGGTGATCTCGTCGCCGCCGTGGATGACCGTGTCGTCGCTCCAGGGCAGCTCCTGGCCGCCGCGCACCACTTTGGTGACGAACAGGCGCGGGGCGTGCTCGGCGAAGGCCGGGCCGATCTTCTGCCCCGCGAGCTTCTTGCTGGTGATGACGATCGCGAGCGTCTCCACCTGGTAGTCGAGCAGCTCCTCGTCGTCCACCTCCTCGCCCCACTGGTCGACGCTCAGCGCGACGAGGTCGGGGCGGCGGGCCGCGAGCGTCACCACGTCGCCGGTCTCGATGACGGTGGAGGGCTTGACGGCCTGCACGGTGGTGCCGCGGCGCAGGTCGTGGAACATGATGCGGTGGCCCAGGTCCTCGGCGCGGCGTTCGAGGTCGCCGACGGTGCGGCCGACGACCGATCCGCCGGTGACGCGGTAGGAGCGGCGGACCACCGAGTAGTAGGCCGGGCCGATGCCCGGTTCCTTGGCGACGCCGAGCTGCTTCTCCATCTCGTGGGCGTCGGCGGCGAGGTCCTTGGAGCCGAGCATCCGCGGGGCGAGCGTCGACAGGAAGAACGCCGCCGCGGCCGTGCCGAACAGGTAGCAGACCGCGTAGCCGACGGCGACCTGCGACTCCATCTCCTTGATGTCGGCGGCGCTGAGCCCGGGGAGCGCGCTGATCGCGGAGTCGGCGACGCCGATGACCGCGGACTGGGTGAGGCCGCCCGCGAGGAGCCCGGCGCCCCAGCCGGGGCCGTAGCCGAGGGCCTTGGCGAGGACGATGACGATGCCGAGGCCGACCACGCAGTTGATGACCGCGAGGAGGACCTGCTTGAGGCCGTCGCCTTTGAGGCCCGCGAAGAACTGCGGGCCGACGTTGTAGCCGAGGGCGAACAGGAAGGCCACGAAGGCGACGGTCTTGACGAGGTCGGGGATGTCGATGCCGGAGAAGACGATGCCGACGAGGACGCCCGCGAGGAGCGTCCCGGTGACCGGTCCGAGGGCGATGCCCTTGATCTTCAGCTTGCCGACGAAGAACCCGAGGCCCAGCGCGAGGAAGATCGCGATCTCGGGATGGGCGACCATCGAGTCCTCAAGCCAGTTCCACACCGTGACCCCCGTAACACCGTCAGTAGTCAGCCGAATCTACTGGAAGCGGACGGTGCACTGAGGTCGTTCGCAAGAGTTCGCGGACGCCCCATGTTGCAGCAATGAAAACTTTCTTCACATCGTTGACAACCTAAGAAGAGTTCCGTCATGCTGTCCGGTACATCTGAGGCCCGCGGCGAGTTGCACGCGCGCGGAGCCGACAGGCGCCCGGAACCGAATGCGAGGACCTGCACCCCATGAATCCCCATGCCCTGACGCGGCGGCTCCTTGCCGCCGCGGCCGCGCTCCTGATGTCGGCCGGAGCGCTGGCCGTCGCCGCCCCCGGTGCGGCGGCGCAAGACGATGACAAGGACACGCTCCTCATCGCCACGAACCAGGAGGTGGACACCTTCAACCCGTTCAAGCGGCGGTTCGTGATCACGTACGAGACCAGCATGATGACGTACGAGACGCTCGTGCGCATCGGCGCGGACTACGAGCCCGAACCGGGCCTGGCGACCGAGTGGGAGGAGTCCGAGGACGGTCTCACCTGGACGTTCACGATCCGCGACGGCGCGACCTGGTCGGACGGCGAGCCGCTGACGGCCGAGGACGTGGCGTACACGTACGGCCTGCTCATCGAGAACCAGGCGATCCACGACTGGAACATCGACTTCGCCGGGAACCTCGTCTCCGCGGAGGCCACGGACGAGACCACGTTCGTGCTCACCCTCGCCGAGCCGTCCCCGTGGGACGTGCTCACCCGCGAGGTCTACGTCGTCCCCGAGCACGTGTGGTCCACGTACGCGGACCCGTCGGCCGACGACGCGAACCAGCTGCCGCTGGTCGGCTCCGGCCCGTTCCAGGTCACCGAGTACCAGACCGACGAGTTCATCCGCCTGGAGGCCAACGAGTCCTACTGGGAGGGCGCGCCCGGGTTCGACGAGGTCGTCTACGACTACTACACCGAGACCGACGCGGCCGTGGCCGCGCTGGAGGCCGGCGAGGTCGACATCGTGGGCAACGGGATGGGCGGCCTGAACCCGGCCCAGACCGAGGCGCTCGGCTCGCAGGACCACGTCACCGTCAACGACGTGGAGGGCCGCCGGTACGTCTCGCTGACCCTCAACTACAACTCGGTGACGCAGGACGGCACCGAGTTCGGCGACGGCCACCCCGCGCTCAAGGACCCGGTCGTCAGGCAGGCCATGCACATGGCGCTCGACAAGCAGGCCCTCGTGGACACCGTCCTCGACGGCAGCGGCACCCCCGCGGTCTCGATCATCCCGGCGATCTTCGAGCAGTACCACTGGGACGGCGGCGACCAGCTCGTCGAGTTCGACATCGACGGCGCGAACGCCCTCCTCGACGAGGCGGGCTACGTGCGCGGCGACGACGGCATCCGGACCATGCCCGGGACCGGCGAGCCGCTGAGCTTCCGGTTCTACCAGCACGCCGACAACACCGCGTACGCCACGATCGCGCAGTTCGCGACCGAGTGGTGGGCGGAGATCGGCATCGAGGCCGTACCCGAGGCCATCGAGCAGAGCGCCCTGAACGACCTCGCGTACCTCGGCGAGTTCGACATCGCGTTCTCCGGCTGGGGCGTGGGCCCCAACCCGACCGAGCAGCTCGGCATGCACACGTGCGCGGTCCTGCCGACGCTCACCGACGGGTCCGAGCGCTCCAGCGAGAACAACTACTGCAACCCCGAGTTCGACGCGCTCCACGAGCAGCAGAAGGTCGAGTCCGACCCCGACGCGCGCGCCGAGCTCGTCAAGGAGCAGCAGGCGATCATGTACGCGGACACGCCCGTGATCTACCTGTACTACCAGAACGTCATGGAGGCGTACAACCACGACCGGATCACCGGCATGACCACGCAGCCCTCGGACGGCGGCATGGTCACCGGCCAGCAGGGCTTCACGTGGTCGTACTACACGGCGCAGCCCGCCGGGACCGCCGAGGACTCCGGCACCCCGGTGTGGGTCTGGGTCGTCGTCGGCGCGGCGGTCGTCGTGGTCGTCGCGGGCGGCGCCTGGTTCGCGATGCGGCGCAAGAGCACCGCGGACGAGCGCGAATGACGGCAGCGCCACTCCCCGCGGGCGGGGCCTCGGCCCCGCCCGCGGGGCGGCGCGCGCGGCGGACCTCCTCCGGCTTCGGGCGCTACCTCCTCAAGCACGTCGGCGGGGCGGCCGTGTCGCTCCTGCTCGTCCTGTTCTCGTCGTTCTTCATCTTCCGGCTCATCGGCGGCGACCCGATCGACCAGCTCACGCGCGAGCGCCCCGTCTCGCCGGAGCAGCGGGCCGCGATGCGCGCCGAGATGGGGCTCGACCAGCCCATGTGGAAGCAGTTCTGGGACTACATCACCGGGACGCTCACGATGGACCTCGGCGACTCGTTCCAGTACCGCCGCCCGATCTTCGACCTCATCGTCGAGCGGCTCCCGGCCACGCTCCTGCTCTCGGGCACCGGCATGGTCATCGCCGTGGTCCTGGGCCTGTGGATCGGGACGCGCTCGGGCTGGCGCCAGGGCAGCCGGTACGACCGCGGCCACGTCTCCACCGGGCTGCTGCTGTACTCGGCGCCCACGTTCTGGCTCGGCATGATCGTCATCCTGGTGTTCGCCAGGTACATGGGGATCTTCCCGGTCAACGGGATGCGCTCGCCGAGCACGCCGCCGGAGTTCTGGCCGCAGGCGCTCGACATCGCCCACCACCTGGTGCTGCCGGTCCTCACTTACACGGCCGTGGTCTACGCCGGGTACCTCATGATCATGCGGTCGTCCATCCTGGACGAGATCGGCTCGGACTACCTCACCACCGCGCGGGCCAAGGGCCTGCGCGACGACGAGGTGCGCGACAAGCACGCCGTGCCGAACGCCCTGCTGCCCACCGTGACGCTCGTGTTCCTCGCGATCGGCGGGGTCGTCAACGGCTCCATCGTGACCGAGGCGGTGTTCTCCTGGCCCGGCCTCGGGAGCCTGTTCGTGCAGGCGATCTTCTACCCCGACCGGCCCGTCCTCCAGGCGCTGTTCGTGCTGTTCTCGGCCTCGACCATCATCGCGGTGCTCGCCGCCGAGGTCCTCTACTGGTTCATCGACCCCCGGATTCGGAAGTCATGACGGCATCCCCAACCACCTCGCCGCGGGCCCTCGCATGGGCCCGGCGGCGGCAGTCCTTCGCGCGGTCGTGGGCCGCGTACCGGGCCCAGCGGACCGGCATGGTCGGCCTGGTCCTCCTGGGCGCCATCGTGGTCCTCGCGCTCGCCGCGCCGGTCCTCATCGACGAGTCGGCGCTCAGCGTCACGCAGGCCACCGGCGGGCGCATGGAGCCCCCGAGCCTGGAGTTCCCGCTCGGCACCGACGAAGTGGGCCGCTCGGTCCTCGCGCTCACGCTGTGGGGCTCGCGACTGTCGCTCCTCATCGGGCTCACCGCCACCGTGGTGGCGATCCTCATCGGCACCGCCGTCGGCGTCACCAGCGGCCACATCGGCGGCGCCTACGGCTGGTTCGCGCTGCGGATCTCCGACTGGTTCATGGTGCTGCCCAGCCTCGTCGTCGCCATCGCGCTCCTCGCGGTCCTCGGGCGCAGCATGGGCACCACGATCCTCGTCATCGCGCTCGTCTCCTGGTCCGGGACGACGCGGCTCGTACGGGCGCAGACGCTCACCGTCCAGGCCCGGCCCTACCTGGAGCGCGCCAGAGCGCTCGGCGCCGGGCACTGGCACCAGATGACCAAGCACATCATCCCGAACGTCCTCCCCCTCGTGCTCGCCAGCGCGACGCTGCTGGTGCCCTCGGCGATCCTCATGGAGTCCTCGCTCGCGTGGCTGGGCCTGGGCGACCCGAACGTGGTGTCGTGGGGTTCGATCCTCAACCGCGCCAGCGACAACGGGGCGGTGTCGGCGCACGCGTGGTGGTACCTGCTGCCGCCGGGCCTGGCGATCCTCGTGGTGGTGCTCGCGTTCATGATGTGCGGGCGGGCCCTGGAGGCCGTGTTCAACCCGAGGCTGCGAGGTGAGCAGGCATGACGCTCCTGGAGTTCCGGGACGTGCACGTCACGTACACGGGGTCGCGCGGGCGGGTCCCGGCCGTGCGCGGCGTGGACCTGAAGGTGGAGGCCGGGAAGGTCCTCGGCGTCGCGGGCGAGTCGGGGTGCGGGAAGTCGACGCTCGCGATGGCGGTGCTGCGGCTGCTCCCGAAGTCCGCGGAGGTGACCGGGGAGATCCTGCTCGACGGGGAGGACCTGCTCACGATGGGGTGGGGGCGGCTGCGGGCGGTGCGGTGGACGGGCGCGTCGATCGTGTTCCAGGGGGCGATGCACTCGTTGAACGCGGTGCAGCGCATCGGGAAGCAGGTCGCCGAGCCGATGCTCGTACACGACAGGGACTTGAGCGCCTCTGATGCGGCGAAGCGCGCGGAAGCGCTGCTGGAGCGGGTGGGGCTGCCGGCGTCGCGGCTGCGGTCGTACCCGCACGAGCTGTCGGGGGGCCAGCGCCAGCGCGTCATGATCGCGATGGCGCTCGCGTGCGACCCGGATCTGATCATCGCCGACGAGGCGACGACGGCCCTGGACGTGATGGTGCAGGCGCAAGTGCTGCAACTGATCTCGGGGCTGGTGAAGGAGCGCGGGGTGGGGCTGGTGATGATCAGCCACGACCTGTCGGTGCTCTCGTCGGTGTGCGACACGGCCGCGGTGATGTACGCCGGCCGGGTGGTGGAGCAGGGTCCGGCGCACGAGGTGTTCGCGCGGGCGCGGCATCCGTACTCGGCGGCGCTGGGGGCGGCGTTCCCGGTGATCGGGGACCCGGCGTCGCGGCGCAACCCGGGCGGTCTGGCGGGCGACCCGCCGGACCCGGGGCGGCTGCCGGAGGGCTGCTCGTTCCGGCCGCGGTGCGCGGTGGCGGTGGAGCGGTGCGCGGAGTCGGCGCCGGAGTTGCTGCAAGTGGAGGGCGCGCGGCTGTCCGCGTGCTTCGTCGCCCAGGAGGGGGAGCCCGTTGTCCTTGGATAAGGTGCTGACGGCCCGGGACCTGCGGGTCGAGTTCGGTCTGCCGGGCGGGCGGGTCGCGCGCGCGGTGGACGGGGTGGACCTGGACGTGGCGCCGGGCGAGATCGTGGCGCTGGCGGGCGAGTCCGGTTGCGGGAAGACGACGCTGGCGCGGACGCTGCTGGGCCTGGAGCGTGCGACGGGCGGTGAGGTCGCCTTCGGCGGCGTGCCGCTGGGGCGGTCGACGAAGGCGCTGAAGGCGTACCGGCGGCAGGTGCAGCTGGTGCTCCAGGACCCGTCGGGGGCGTTGAACCCGCGGCACACGGTGTACGACGCGGTGGCCGAGGGCCTGCGGATCCACGGGATCACCGACGACGAGCCGGACCGGGTGGCGGAGGCGCTGTCGCGGGCGGGGCTGCGGCCGCCGGAGCGGTTCTTCCTGGCGTACCCGCACGAGCTGTCGGGCGGTCAGCGCCAGCGCGTGGTGATCGCGGGGGCGCTGGTGCTGGAGCCGAGCATCCTGGTGGCGGACGAGCCGGTGGCGTCGCTGGACGCGTCGGTGCGCGGCGAGATCCTCTCGCTCCTGCTGCGGCTCAAGGAGGACGCGGGCCTGGGGGCGCTGGTGATCACGCACGACCTGGGTCTGGCGTGGAGCATCGCGGACCGGATCGCGATCATGTACCTGGGGCGGATCGTGGAGCAGGGGCCGGTGGAGCAGGTGCTCACGGCGCCGCGGCATCCGTACACGCGGGCGCTGGTGTCAGTGCTGCCGGACTCCCCTGTCGCGGAGCCGATCGTACTGGCGGGCGAGCTGCCGGACGCGTCCAGGATTCCGGGCGGGTGCCGGTTCCGGCCGCGCTGCCAGGAGGTGGCGTCGGGGGGCGCTCTGAAGGTGCTGGACCAGTGCGAGGGCGTGGACCCGGCGGTGCTGGGGCCGGACGCGGAGCCGCACTTGGTCGCATGCCACCTTGACCGTGTACTCGACGACCCTGCGAGGATGGCGGCGTGAAGATCCTCATCAGCGCCGACATGGAGGGCGCCACGGGCGTGACCTGCCCGGAGGACGTCCTGCCGGGCGTGCCGGGCTGGGAGCGGATGCGGCCGGTGTTCACCGGCGACGTGAACGCGGCGGTGCAGGGACTGTTCATGCAGGGCGCGGACGAGGTGGTCGTGAACGAGGCGCACTGGTCGATGCGCAATCTCCTGCTGGAGCTGCTGGACCCGCGCGCGACGATGATCACCGGGCGGCACAAGGACCTCTCGATGATGGAGGGCGTGCAGCACGGGGACGTGGACGGCGTGGTGTTCCTGGGCTACCACGCGGGTGCGGGTGCCGAAGGGGTGCTGGCCCACACGTACCTGGCGAACTCGGTGACGGGCGTGTGGCTCGACGGGGTGCGCGCGAGCGAGGGCCGCCTGAACGCGGCCGTGGCCGCGGAGTTCGGGGTCCCGGTGATCATGGTGATCGGGGACGACAAGGCCGTGGAGGACGCGGAAGGGTATGCGCCGCAGGCGGTCGGCGTGGCGGTGAAGGAGTGCGTGTCGCGGTACGCGGCAAGGTGCTCCCCGCCCGAGGCGACCGCGGAGATGATCGCGACGGGCGCCGCCGCGGCGGCGGCGCTGGCGGTGCGGCACGAGCCGGTGGTGGCGCCGCACCGCGTGGAGGTCGAGTTCGACGCGGACCACCTAGCACGGGCCGTGACGGTCGTCCCGGGCGTCGAGGTGTGCGGCGAGCGGCGGATCGGGTACGACTCGGCGACGATGTACGAGGCGATCCGCAGCTTCAAGGCGGTCACGACCCTGGCGAGCGCGGCGATGGAGGAGCAGTATGGCTGATGCGCAGGCGCTGGAGGAGGTCGTCGCGTTCACGCGGGACCTGATCCGGTTCGACACGACGAACCTGGGCGGCGGGGACGGGAACGAGCGGGCCGCCGCCGAGTACGCGGCCGAGAAACTCGCGGAGGCGGGCTTGGAGCCGGTGCTCGTGGAGAAGGCCCCGAACCGGTCCAATGTGGTCGCCAGGTTGGAGGGGACCGACCCTGAAGCGCCGGCGCTGCTGGTACACGGGCACCTGGACGTGGTGCCCGCGGCGGCCGCGGACTGGTCGGTGGACCCGTTCGGCGGGGAGGTCGACGCGGACGGGATGCTCTGGGGCCGCGGGGCCATCGACATGAAGAGCATGGACGCGATGATGCTCGCGTCCGTGCGGTCGTGGGCGCGCGAAGGGGTGCGGCCGCGGCGGTCGATCGTGTTCGCGTTCGTCGCGGACGAGGAGGCCGAGGCCGAGTACGGCTCGCGGTACCTCGCGCAGGAGCACGCGGACCTGTTCGCGGGCTGCACCGAGGGGATCTCGGAGTCCGGCGGGTTCACGTTCCACAGCAACGGGATGCGGATCTACCCGATCGCGGCGGGCGAGCGCGGCACGGCGTGGCTGGAGCTGACGGCCCGCGGCCGGGCCGGGCACGGGTCGAAGCGGAACCCGGACAACGCGGTGAGCAAGCTGGCGGCGGCGGTCGCGCGGATCGGCGCGCACGAGTGGCCGCTGCGGGTCACGCCCGTCGTCGAGGCAGCCGTCAAGGAGCTGGCGGCGCTGCACGGCGTCGCGGCCGACTACGAGGACCTGAGCGGGCTCGGCGCGGCCGCGCAGCTCGTGGAGTCGACGATGCGCAACTCCGCGAACCCCACGGTCCTCGAAGCGGGCTATAAGGTCAACGTGATCCCCGAGCACGCCCGGGCCGAAGTGGACGGCCGCGTCGTCCCCGGCGGCGAGGACGAGTTCGAGGCGGTCATGAACGAGCTGTGCGGCCCGGACGTGGCGTGGCGGTACGCGCACCGGTCCCGGTCGCTCGCCTCGCCCGTGGAGTCGCCGGTGTTCGCGGCGATGCGCGCCGCGGTGCTGAAGCACGACCCGGAGGGCCACCCGGTGCCGTTCTGCATGTCGGGCGGCACCGACGCGAAGGAGTTCTCGACCCTGGGGATCACCGGGTACGGGTTCTCGCCGCTGGGGTTGCCGCCCGAGTTCGGGTACGGCAAGCTGGCCCACGGCGTGGACGAGCGGGTCCCCGTCGAGGGGCTCAGGTTCGGGCTGCGGGTCCTGGACGACTTCCTGCTGAACGCTTAGGAGACGGATGTGAAGCGAGCCCCTTACGGCGCCTGGGAGTCCCCGATCGGCACCGGCCTGGTCGCCGAGTCCGACGGGCGGCCGGGCTTCCTCGGCGCGGTCGGCGACGAGCTGTGGTGGACCGAGCCGCGGCCCGGCGAGGGCGGGCGGCGGGCGCTCATGCGCCGCACCGCCGACGGCGAGGTCGAGTCGGTGCTGCCCGCGCCGTGGAACGCGCGCAACCGGGTCCACGAGTACGGGGGCCGCCCGTGGGCGGGCGCGATCGGCGAGGACGGCAGCCCCGTCATCGTCTTCACGAACTACGAGGACCAGCGGCTGTACGTGTTCGAGCCGGACCGGTGGCGCGACCCGCTGCCGATCAGCCCTCCCCCGGCGTTCCCGGGGGCGCTGCGCTGGTCCGAGCCCGTCGTGGACCTGGAGCGGTTCGTGGCGTGGGCGGTCATGGAGGAGCACACCGGGCCGGGCGCGACGGACGTCAGGCGGGTCGTCGCGTCCGTGGACCTGACGCGCTACGGCGACGACGCGCGGGTGCGGGAGCTGACCGACGACTCGTACCGGTTCCTCACCGGCCCGAAGCTGAGCCCCTCCGGGACGGCGGTCGCGTGGATCGCCTGGAACCACCCGCACATGCCCTGGGACGAGACGGAACTGCGTGTCGCCGAGGTCGGGGGCGAGCACGAGCCGGTCCTCAGCGGGGTGCGGACGGTCGCCGGGGGCGACGGGGAGTCGATCGCGCAGGTCGAGTGGTCCCGGGACGAGACGCTCGTGTTCGCCGGGGACCGGACCGGCTGGTGGAACCTCCACTGGGTCGACCCGCTCACCGGGGACCGCGGCCCGGTCCACGAGGCCGAGTCCGAGTTCGCCGGGCCCCTGTGGACGCTCGGGTCGACGTGGTTCCAGATCCTCGCCAGCGGCGACATCGCCGCCGTCCACGGGAAGGGCGAGAGCCGCCTCGGGGTCTTCGACGCGTGGGAGCGGAAGCTCACCGCGGTCGAGGGGCCCTGGACCGACTGGGCGCCGGGCCTCGCCGCCGCGGACGACCGCGTGTACGGCCTGGCCGCCGGGCCGCACACCGGCTACGAGGTCGTGGAGGTCGACACCCGCAGCGGCGCCGCGAAAGTCGTGGCCGCCGCGCACGAGCACAAAGTGGACCCCGCGTACCTGCCGGTCCCCGAGCACCGGACCTTCGCCGGCCCCGACGGGCGCGAGGTCCACGCCCACGTCTACCCGCCGCGCAACCCCGAGTACGAAGGGCCCGAAGGGGAGGCGCCGCCGTACGCGGTGTGGGTCCACGGCGGGCCCACCAGCCACGTGCGGGCCGTGCTCGACATGGAGCTGGCGTACTTCACGTCCCGCGGCATCGGCGTCGTCGAGGTCAACTACGGCGGGTCCACCGGGTACGGGCGGGCCTACCGCGAGCGGCTGCGCGAGCGCTGGGGCGAGGTGGACGTGGAGGACTGCGCGGCGGTCGCCCGCGCGCTCGCCGCCGAGGGCGCCGCCGACCCGGCCCGGATCGCGGTCCGCGGCGGCTCCGCCGGTGGCTGGACCTCCGCGGCCTCGCTCACCTCCCCTGCCGCGCAAGGGGTGTACGCGTGCGCGGTGGTCAAGTACCCGATCCTGGACCTGTCCGGGTGGACCGGCGACGACACGCACGACTTCGAGTCCCAGTACGTGTACTCGATGGTGGGCCCGCCGGAGGTCCTGGAGGAGCGCTCGCAGGAGCGGTCCCCCGTGCACCACGCCGACCGGATCGCCGTCCCGTTCATCCTCCTCCAGGGCCTGGAGGACGAGATCTGCCCGCCCGCGCAGGCCGAGAGGCTCCTGGAGCGCGTCCAGGGCAAGGGCATCCCGCACGCCTACCGCACCTACGAGGGCGAGCAGCACGGGTTCCGGCGCACCGCGACCATCGAGGACGCCGTGCTCGCCGAGCACGCCCTGTACGCCGAGGTGTTCGGGTTCAAGGGCCCCGACTTCGACCTGGGGCTGAAGCCGTGACCCTCGCACCGCTGCGCCGCCCGCGGCGCCTCGCCCCCGGCGACCGCGTCGCCGTCGTCTCCCCCGCCAGCCCCTCCCCCGCCGAGCGCATCGACGCGGGACTGGCGGTGCTGCGCTCGTGGGACCTCGAACCGGTCCTCATGCCGCACGCCGCCGGGAGGACCGGGCTGTTCGCGGGACTCGACCTCGACCGGGCCGGGGACTTCCAGGACGCGTGGCTCGACCCGTCGATCGCGGCCGTGTTCGCCGCGCGCGGCGGGTACGGGTCGCAGCGGATGATCGACCACGTCGACTGGGAGCGGCTGCGGAGCGCGGAACCGAAGGCGTTCATCGGGTTCAGCGACATGACGGCCCTCCACGAGGCGCTCGCGCTCAACCTCGGCACCGCCTCGGTCCACGGGCCCATGCCGACCTGGTCGGCCTTCACCGACGACGAGGGGATGCAGGAGCACCTGCGCCAGACCCTGTTCGAGCCCGAGCGGGTCCAGAAGATCGCCTCCCCGACCGCGCGGACCATGAACGGCGGCACCGCCACCGGGGTCACCCTCGGCGGGACGCTGACGCTCCTGGCCGCCGAGATCGGCACGCCCGACCACCGCGCCGACGTCGCGGGCGGCCTGCTGCTGTTGGAGGACGTGGGCGAGGAGCCGTACCGGATCGACCGGGCCCTGACGCAGCTGCGCCGCGCCGGATGGCTCGACGGCCTCGCCGGGATCGTCCTCGGCTCGTGGGCCGAGTGCGGACCGTACGAGGACGTCCGCGCCGTGCTCGCGGACCAGCTCAGGGGCCTGTCGATTCCTGTGGTGGAGGAGTTCGGGTTCGGGCACTGCACGCCGTCGCTCACGATCCCGTTGGGCGTCAAGGCGACTCTCGACGCCGATGCGGGGACGCTCCACTTCGGAGTTCCGGCGCTGGCGTGACCGCGCCGGAAGCACAATTTTGAAAATTCTCTCCGTAGTCTTGCCTTTACATGAAGTTTTCTGCCAGGATGAGCGGATCGGGCCTACCCGTCGAAAAGGGACCGCCCGGACCCCCGCACAGACTGGAGTCGCGCAATGCAGACGCATCCCCGCCGGACCGTGCTCGCCGCCGCCCTCGGCGCCGCCGCAGCGGCCGCCACCGCCGCCGGTACCGCGCAAGCGCACGGCGGCAGCGGCGAGCGGAAGTTCGTCAAGCGCCGCCTCAAGGCCATGAGCCTGGAGGAGAAGGTCGGCCAGCTCTTCACCACCTACGCGTACGGGCAGACCGCCGACACGACCGCGGCCGCCGACGTCGCGAGCAACCGGACCGCGCACGGCGTCGACAACGCCGCCGCGCTCATCGAGAAGTACCACCTCGGCGGCATCATCTACTTCGCGTGGTCGAACAACGTCGCGAACCCCGACCAGATCACCGCGCTCTCCAACGGCCTCCAGGACGCGTCCCTCGCCGGGTGCGGCACGCCCCTGTTCATCGCCACCGACCAGGAGCACGGCCTCGTCACCCGCATCGGCCCGCCCGCGACGCAGCTGCCCGGGGCGATGGCCCTCGGCGCCACGCACGACCCCGAGGCCGCCCGCGCCGCCGCCGTCATCGCCGGGACCGAGCTGCGCGCCATGGGACTGAACCAGAACTTCGCGCCCGACGCCGACGTCAACGTCAACCCCGAGAACCCCGTGATCGGCGTGCGCTCCTTCGGGTCCGACGGCGAGCACGTCGCCTCCTTCGTGGCCGCGCAGGTCGAGGGCTACCAGGCCCGCGGCGACCTCGCCGCCACCGTCAAGCACTTCCCCGGGCACGGCGACACCGAGGACGACAGCCACTCGGAGCTGCCGCAGATCGACCACACCTACGAGGAGTGGCGCGAGATCGACGCCCCGCCGTTCCGCGCCGCGATCGAGTCCGGCGTGGACCTGGTCATGACCGCGCACATCCAGTTCCCGGCCCTCGACGCGTCGCTGCGGCCCGCCACGCTCTCCGCGGACATCCTCACCGGGCTCCTGCGCGACGAGCTCGGCTACGACGGCGTCGTCATCACCGACTCCCTGCGCATGGAGGGCGTGCGCAACGGCTACGGCGACGACCGCATCCCCGTCCTCGCGCTCCTCGCGGGCGCCGACATCCTGCTCATGCCCGAGCACATCGACATCGCGTTCAACGCCGTCCTCGACGCCGTCGCGAACGGCGAGCTCTCGCGGCGGCGCATCGACGAGTCGGTCACCCGCATCCTCGGCCTGAAGTACCGGCTCGGCCTCTTCGGCGACCCGTACGCCGACCCCGACCTCGTGGACGACGTCGTGGGCGTCCCCGCGAGCCTCGAAGCGGCGCAGGCGCTCTCGGACCGGACCACGACCCTCGTCACGAATGACGGGACGCTCCCGGTCCCGACCGACGGCGGCTCGGTGCTCGTCACCGGGTGGGGCGTCACCACCGTCGCGCGGCTCGCGACGGAGTTCACCAACCGCGGCTGGAGCCAGACGAGCCTCGTCACCGGGGCGGCGCCCACGCAGGCGCAGATCGACGCAGCCGTGGCCGCCGCCGCTGGCAAGGGCCTCATCGTCGTCTCCACCAACAACACGAAGCTCAACCCGACGCAGGTCGCGCTCGTCCAGGCGCTCGCGGCCACCGGCGTCCCCGTCGTCGCGCTCGGCGTCCAGAACCCCTACGACATCGCCCACCTCGGCGACCACCCCAACGCGTACCTCGCCACGTACTCGTACTCGCTCGACGGCCTCGAATCGGCCGTCCACGCGATCCTCGGCTCGGTGAACCCCGCCGGGCGGCTCCCCGTCGACATCCCCACCGCCGACGGCACCGGCGTCCTGTTCCCCTTCGGCCACGGCCTGAGCTACTAGGAGCACCGCATGAAACGCAGGACAGTCATCGGCGGCGCCGTCGCCAGCGGCGCAGTCGCGGGGGCCTCGGTCCTCGCGACCGCCTCCCCCGCCGCCGCGGACCGCGGCGGACGGGCCGTCAGGACCGGCGTGGAAGTCCTGGCCCGCAGCGACTTCCGCGAACTCCGGGGCCAGCGCGTCGGGGTCATCTCGAACCCGACGGGCGTCCTCCCGGACCTGAGCCACGAGGTGGACCTCATGCACGGGAGCGGGAAGGTCGACATCGCGGCGGTCTTCGGGCCCGAGCACGGCTTCCGCGGCGTCTCGCAGGCCGGGGAGGGCGAGGACTTCTTCCTCGACGCGAAGACCGGGCTGCCGGTGTACAACGCGTACAACGACATGGACCGGATGGCGGAGGTGTTCGCCGAGACCGGGATCGAGACGGTGGTCTTCGACATCCAGGACGTGGGCGCGCGGTTCTACACGTACATCTGGACCATGTACCTCGCGATGGAGGCCGCCGGGCAGCTGGGCCTGCGGTTCGTCGTCCTCGACCGGCCCAACCCGGGCTCGGCGCTGGCGGCGAGCGGGCCGGTGCTCCACCCCGAGCACGCGACGTTCGTGGGGCTCAAGCCGATCGCGCAGCGGCACGGGATGACCGTGGGCGAGCTGGCGCGGCTGTTCAACGGCGAGTTCCTCGGCGGCGCGGTGGACCTCACCGTGGTGAAGATGGAGCGGTGGCGCCGGGGCATGTACTTCGAGGAGACGGGGCTGCCGTGGGTGCCGCCGTCGCCGAACATGCCGACGGTCGCGACGGCCGTGGCGTACCCGGGGACGTGCCTGTTCGAGGCGACCGCGCTGTCGGAGGGGCGGGGCACGACGAAGCCGTTCGAGCTGCTGGGGGCGCCGGAGATCGACCACGAGTGGTCGGAGGCGCTGGAGGGGCTGGCGGGCGCTCGTTTCCGCGAAGCGTATTTCACCCCGACTTTCTCGAAATGGTCGGGAAAGGTCTGCGGGGGCGTGGAACTGCAAGTCACCCGAAGGGATGAATTCGATCCGATCAGGACGGCGCTGGCGATGATCGTCGCGCAGCGGCGGGCCTTCCCGCAGTACGGCTGGCGGTCACAGGACGTGACGTCGTTCTGGCTGGACAAGCTCACGGGGAACCAGGCCGTGCGCCTGGCGATCGAGGCCGGCGCGGACGTGGACGAGGTCACGCCGCTGTGGGCCGAGGAATTGGATGCGTTTTCCGAGCAAAGAGAGTCGTACTTGCTCTATCGCAGCACCGCTCAGTGATGGCACGATAACCAGGAGACACGATGCAGCGTCGAACCATGCTCGGGGGCGCGGCGGGGGCGCTGTGGTCGGCGTTCGCGCTCGGCTCCCGCGCCAACGCCGAGGAGCGCCCCTCCATGCCCGATCTGACCGGTCCGCCGAGCGCTGGGCCGTACGATGTGACCTTCCCCGAACATCCGCTGGAACTGCGGTACGGGCCTTGCTCAGAAGCGCGGTTGACCGCCGCGCACGTCGACCTCATCACGCCGCAGCTTAAGTCCTATATGGAGGGTTCTGCCCCCTCGTTCCCCGGCTTCACGGTCCTCGCCGCGCGCCATGGCGTGGTCGTCGCGCACGAGGCCGGGGGCCACCGGCTCCGCTACTCCGGGTGGGACGACGAGACCGAGACCGCCGTCGAGCTGCCGGAGGCCGACCGGCTCCCGGCCGAGACCGGCACGGTCTACGACCTCGCCTCGATCTCGAAGCTGTTCACCGCCACGGTGACCGGCCGGCTCATCGACGACCACGTGGTGGACCTGAAGCTGCCCGTCGTCGACTACCTCCCCGAGTTCGACTCCCTCGACCCGGCGAAGTCCCCCATCACGCTGGAGATGCTGCTGTCGCACACCTCCGGGATGATCTCCTTCATCAACCTGTACGACAAGCCCGACGACGCCGCGCGGATGGCCGCGATCTTCGCGCAGCCGCTGCGCCGCGCCCCCGGCTCGGGCTACGAGTACTCCGACCTCAACCTCATCGTCCTCGGCAAGATCCTGGAGCGCGCCACCGGCCAGGGCCTCGCCGAACTCGTCGCCGAGTTCGTATGCGAACCCCTGGGGCTCAAGGACACCGGGTACAACCCGGTGGACCGGATGCGCACGGCCGCGACGGAGTACCAGCCGTGGACGGGCCGCGGCACCGTCCACGGGGAGGTCCACGACGAGAACGCCTGGGCGTTCGGCGGCGTCGCCGGGCACGCGGGCGTGTTCGCCACGGCCTGGGACCTGGCGGTGTTCGGGCAGATGATCCTCAACGGCGGCCGCTACGGCGACGCCGAGATCCTCTCCGAGTCCACCGCGCGCATGGTCTTCACCGACATGAACGCCGGGATGGGCGAGGCCGCCGCGCGCGGCCTCGGCTGGCAGCTCGGCCAGCGCTGGTACATGGACGCGATGAGCTCCCCGGTCACGGTGGGGCACACGGGGTACACGGGCACGTCGATCGTGCTCGACCCGCTCGCGGGCACGCTGCTGGTGCTCATGACGAACCGGGTCCACCCGACGCGCAACCGCGGCACGGCCAGCGCCTACCGGCGGGCGGCCTCGCGGCCGCTGGGCCGGGCGGTGCCGGTGCGGCCCGAGCGGGGCCGCGACTCGTGGTACGCAGGCCAGGTCGACGCCTCGACGGCGACGCTGACCGCGGTGCTGCGGCGCTCCAGCGACTGCGCGACCGCGCGGTTCTCCCTCTGGTACGACACGGAGGCCACGGACCTGGCGGTCCTGGAGGCGAGCCCGGACGGGACGGTGTGGACGGCGGTGCCGCTGGACCTGCGGACCGAGGACCACTGCTGGCGGACCGAGGGCGCGTTCTCGGGGTACTCGGGGCGCCAGTGGATCGACGCGAAGGCGACGCTCCCGGACGGCACGGCCCGGTTGCGCTGGCGGTACACGTCCGACCCGGTGTACCAGGGCCGGGGCGTGTACGTCGACGAGGTCGAGGTGCGCGAGGGCCGCGCCGTCCTGTGGGAGGGCGACGACTTCGAGGCGGTCGGCTGGAGTCGGCAGAGGGATTTAGGGGGTGTCCGGGGATTCCCGGCGAGTCGGTATCCGAGTCCGTTCGTTCGCTCGCAAGGCGGAAGGCCCTCCGAATACCGGGGTTGTATTCGGAGGGCCGACAACGAAGCGAGCGGGCGAACGGGCCGGATAACGGCCGCCCGGAATCCCCGGACACCCCCTAAGGCATGGGGTGGGGCGCGTAGCGGTCGGCGAGCCAGTCCATGACCTTGTCGCGCTCCGCGTCGACCACCTGCTGCTCGGGGTGGGCGTCGTACCAGGCGACCACCTCGCGCGCGCCCAGCTTGAAGGGCGTGGGGCGCTGCCCGAACGCGGGCACGAGGCGCTTGACCTTGGTGTTGTCGAAGACCATCGAGTGGGCCTTGTCGCCGAGGAGGCCCGGGCCCCAGCCCGGGTCGGCGGCGGCGATCGCGTCTGAGGGGACGTGGACGAGGTGCGGCTCGTCCACTCCGGCCGCGGCGGCCACGTGCTGGAAGATCTGGTTCCAGGTGGGGGCCTCGTCGCCGGTGATGTGGAACGCCTCGCCGATCGCGGCGTCCAGGCCGAGGAGCCCGGTGAAGCCGACGGCGAAGTCGCGGGCGTGCGTGATGGTCCACAGCGAGGTGCCGTCGCCGTGGACGACGACGGGCTTCCCGGCGCGCATGCGCTCGACCACGGTCCAGCCGCCGTCGAAGGGCAGCAGGGTCTCGTCGTAGGTGTGGGAGGGCCGGATGATCGTGGCGGGGAAGCCGTCCTCGCGGTAGGCGGCGGTGAGGAGGTCCTCGCAGGCGATCTTGTCGCGCGAGTACTGCCAGAACGGGTTGCGCAGGGGCGTGGACTCGGTGACCGGCAGGTGCGTGGGCGGGGTCTGGTAGGCGCTCGCGGAGGAGATGAACAGGTACTGGCGGGTGCGCCCGGCGAACAGCTCGATGTCGCGGCGGACCTGCTCGGGGGTGAACACGACCCAGTTGACGACGGCGTCGAAGGTCCGGTCGCCGATCGCCTCGCGCACGGAGGCGGGGTCCGAGGCGTCGGCGGTGAGGACCTCGGCGCCTTCGGGGACGGCGCGCTCGCTGGTGCGGCCGCGGTTGAGGACGGTGACGTCGAGGCCCTGGGCGAGGGCCTCGCGCACGCAGGAGGTGGAGATCCGGCCGGTCCCGCCGATGAACAGCACGCTGACGCTCACGTGAAACCCCTTTCAGTTGACGACGGTCCCACCCTACTCGTGGGCGGATGTCGGACCCGCGGGTTACGGTGACCGGCATGGACGGGATGCTGAGCCCGAAGGGCTTCCAGGAGGCCGACGCGAGCGGCCGGTGGCGGGTCCTCGGGGACGGCGCGTGCGCGTTCTTCAGGACCGGGTCGATGCGCGAGGCCGCCGAGTTCGCGGCGGCCGTGGCGGACCTGCCGGGCGCGGGACCGCACCGGCCGGACCTCGACCTGCGGTCGGAGGGGGTGACGGTCCGGCTCGTCGCGGTGGAGCCGGACTTCTGGGGCCTCACGGCCCGGGAGGTCGCACTCGCCCAGGACATCTCGGCCGTGGCCGACGGGCTGGGACTGGAGTCGGACCCCTCACGGCTCCAGTCGGTCCAGGTGGCGGTCGACGCGATGTCGCACCCGGAGGTGATCCGGTTCTGGAAGGCCGTCCTCGGGTACGACGAGCGGGGCGAGGAGGACCTGGCGGACCCGCTGGGGCGCAACGCGCCGTTCTGGTTCCAGGAGATGGACGCGCCGCGCCCGCAGCGCAACCGCATTCATGTGGACGTGTTCCTGCCGCACGACCGGGTGGAGGCGCGCCTCGCGGCGGCGCTGGCCGCCGGGGGCGTGATGGTGCGGGACCGGTCGCCGCACTGGTGGGTGGTGGCGGACCCGGAGGGCAACGAGGCGTGCGTGTCGACGCTCGGGACGCGGGACTAGGACTTCAGGCGGGCTGGGCGGCGCGGAAGGCCCTGGGGCTCATGCCCTGGAGGCGCTTGAACGCGGTGCTGAACGCGAACGGGTCCGCGTAGCCGACCTGCCTGGCGACGGCCGACACGGGGATCTCGGGGTCGGCGAGCAGGTCTTCGGCGAGGGACATGCGCCATTCGGCGAGGTAGCCGAGCGGCGGGCGGCCCATGACGGCCGTGAAGCGCTTCGCGAAGTGCGCGCGGGAGACCCGGGCCTCGGCGGCGAGCGCGTCCACGGTCCAGCGGACCGCGGGGTCGCGGTGCATGGCCTCGATCGCGGGCCCGGTCACGGGGTCGAGGACGCCGCGGTACCAGGCCGGGGCGTCGGCGCCCTGGAGGTCGAACCAGCAGGAGAGCGTGCAGACCAGGCCCCAGTCGAGGACGCGGTCCACGAGGGCGCCGCCGCCGGGGCCGCCGCTGCGGGCCAGGGCGTCGTCGAGGGCGCTGAACCACAGGACGTCCTCCTGCTCGTCGTCGAGGACGAGCGCCTCCGGGAGGGTCCGCAGGAGCCTGCGGTGCCGGGGCCGCAGGTCGCGGTAGGCGCCGACGACGAGCGCGGTCGGGCCGTGCGGGTCGCGCTTGGGCTCGCAGTCGGCGTCGGGGTCGAAGCACGAGACGAGGTAGGCCGGGCCGGTCGCGCCGGGCGGGGCGTCGCAGTCGACGAGGTGGAACGGCTCCGTGTCGCGCACGAGCGCGGTGGAGCCGGCCCGGAGCGGATGCTCGGCGCCGTCGGCGAGGACGAGGCGGGCGCCGCCGTGGACGACGGTGAGGAGCGTCAGCGGGGCGCGGTCGGGGAAGCCGATGCGCCAGCCGGGTTCGAGCCCCGCGCGGGTGACGGAGGCGCCGTCGGCGCGGATGCCGCGGAGCATGTCGCTCAGAGGGTCCATGGCCGCAAGGATAGACGATCGCAAAGGTATCGGCCGGTCTGGTCCATGGTCCGTCTACTCGCGGTCGGGTGTACTTGGCCCATGAGCGAAACCGAACCCACCGCACTCGTCGTCTACGGCCACCACCGCGCCGACTCCTTCACCGCCGCCGTCGCCGAGCGGGCCGCGAAGCGGCTCGCCGGCCGCGGCTATCGCGTCGACCTCCTCGACCTGGAGCGCGAGGGCTTCGACCCGCGCAACAGCGTCGCGGACGAGCCGGACTACGGGAACCGCGACAAGCGCTACAGCGACGAGGTCCACGCCCACGTCGCCCGCGTCCACGCCGCCGACGTGATCGTCACGGTGTTCCCGGTGTGGTGGTTCGGGCTGCCCGCGCTGCTCAAGGGGTGGTTCGACCGGGTATGGAACTACGGGCTGGCGTACGGGCGCAGCAAGTCCCCGATGGCGGGGAAGCGGATGCTGTGGATCGGGCTCGCGGGCCTGCCCGAGGACGACCCGCTCTCGCCGCTCGTGCGCGGGTTCCTCGACGGGCCGCTGCGCGTGGGCGTCTCGGAGTACTGCGGCGTCCCCGGCGCGCACACGCTCGCGTTGTACGACAGCGAGGGACAGGACTTGGAGGGCGAAGCGCGGGAGCGGCACTTCCGGGAGTTGTTCGCGCGAGCCGAGGCGGCCGTGGACACGTTGCTCGACGCTTCGCGGTAAGTGGACGCGGGGCGTGCGGCGGCGGCCGGGGCGCCTCGGGCCGTCCACGAGGACGCGCACGGCGACCTCGCCGTCGGGGAACGCGGCCGCGACGGACTCGGCGACACTCCCGGCGGCGTTGACGAGGGACTCCCCGTCGGCACGCGGGTCGATGTGGGCCCGCAGTTCGATGAGCTGGCCGCCGCGCACCGCGAAGCGGCGGCTGGCGACCCGGTCCACGGGCGCGGCCCGTTCGAGGTCGGCGCGCAGGCGCGGGGCGACCGAGCGCACGTCGAGGTCGATCCGGTCGGCCCCGGTGGAGGACAGTGCGACGCGGCCCTCGGCGGGGCGCGGGAGGCGCGCGAGGAGCCACCACAGGGCGAGCACGGCGAGGACGACGGCGGCGCCGAGCGCGGTCCACGCGAACCAGTCGGCGTCCACCACCTCGTTCACCTGCGCGGTGTCGAGGCGGGTCCAGATCCCGGCGAGGTCGAAGCGCCAGTCGAGGACCGCGGCGCCCGCGGCCAGGAGCAGCAGGCCGATGACGGCGGCGGCGGGGCGGTCGATCGCGGGTCGCCTCATCGGGCTCCCTCCTTGGCCTGCACGGACACCTCGATCTCGGCGAGGCCGCCGAGGCGCGTGCCGACCGATTCGAGGATGTCGGCGATGGCGGCCTCGTTGCCGGGCGCGAGCAGGGCCTTGACGCGGAGGCGGCGGCGCCGCATCTCGGTGGCGGCGTTGAGGACCCCGGGAGCGCGCTCGGCCGCGTCGGCGGCGACCGCCTCGACGGCGGCGGGCGTGACCCACAGGTCGCCGGGGCCGTCGGCGTGCAGGTGGGAGCGGCGGGCCGGGAGGAACGCGGCGACGAGGAACCACAGGCCGAGCAGCGCGGCGGCGATGCCGCCGGCGAGGACCCACGTGGACGGCTCCCGGTCGTCAAGGGCCGCAATGGCTTCGCCGAGCCAGGAGGCGGCGGAGGTCCAGCCGCGCGCGGCGGCGGCGTGCTGGGCGAGGAGCGCGGCGAACGCCAGGAGCAGGAGCGCGCCGAGGACGGCGAGCCAGGAGGCGGCGGGGCTGCGGCGCGGTTCGCGGAGCTTCATCGGACCCTCCGCGGCGCCTGCTCGGGGGCGTCGACCAGGTGGACGCCCACGTCGAGGGCGACCACGTCGTACCCGGTGATGCGGGCGGCCTCGGCGCGCACGCGGGCCGTCAGGTCCCGGGCCGTCGCGGAGACGGGGCCGGGCCAGGCGACGCCGACGTCGAGGCGGGCCCAGATCCGGCCGTGCTTCACGGTGGCCTTGGCCTTGGGGCGCTTGGACTTCGCGGTGCCCTCGCAGGCGAGCGCGGCGCCTTCGAGGATGCGGGCCACGGCGGCGTCGGCGAGGTGCAGGCTACCGCGCTCCCCCGGCGGCCGGTCGGCGCCGGAGCCGGGGAGGTCGGCGAGCGCGAAGTCCTCAGTCACGGCGGCCTCGGAAGCGGTCGAACAGGTCCACTTCGCCGCTGAGCTTGCCCGCGACGGCGAACCCGACGGCGCCGAGGACCACGGCGAGGAGGAACCCGGTGAAGCCGCCGTTGATGACGGCCAGCGCCAGCAGGAGCCCGGCCACGAGGCCGGCGAAGGAAGCCTTCATTGGTCATTCCCCTTTGTTCGCAACGGGAGCGGTGTCGTCCGCTGCGGCGGTGTCTGCGGTGGTGAGGTCCTCGATGACGACGGTGACGGCGCGTCCCGCGGCGAGCGGGGCGACGGCGGTGCGGATCGCGGCGGCCGCGGCCGGGATGTCGGTGCCCCAGGACACGGTCGCGTGGACCTCGCACTCGGTGTCGCCGAGCCGCAGGCCGGGGACGCGGCGGCCGGGGAGGAGGACGGCGGTCCCGTGGTGGAGGCCGGTCACGCCGGGCACGGCCAGGACGGCGTCGGCGATGGCGTCGACGCCCGCGGCGAAGTCCTCGGCGGCCACGGCGGTCACTCGGCTGTCCTCACTCAACCCTCGGGTCGCCTTCGGGCTCGGCGTCGGGGTCGTCCAGGCGCACGTCGTGGACGGTGATGTTGACTTCGGTGACTTCGAGGCCGGTCATGCGCTCGACGGCGTCGACGACGTTGCGGCGCACGCCCGCGGCGAGGTCGGCGATGGCGATGCCGTACTCGGCGACCACGTCGAGGTCCACGGCGGCCTGGCGCTCGCCCACTTCGACCGAGACCCCCTGGCCGTAGTTGGTGCGCGAGCCGGGGATGCGCTCGCGCAGGGCCCCGACGGTGCGGCTGCCGGAGCCGCCGAGCTGGTGGATGCCGTCGACTTCGCGGGCGGCGATGCCCGCGATCTTGGCGACCACCTGGTCGGCGATGACGGTCCGGCCCTGGTCGCTCGCGAGCGGCCCGGCGTCCTCGGTCTTGGTCTTCTCCGGCATCGCTGACCTCCCGGTTCGCAGTGGCCTCCCACCGTCGCACAGAACGGAAGGGGTTGTCGCGGAAAGCGGGGAACCGGGGCGGGACCGCTTTTTCTCATGCTTAATCGAAGGAGTTGACTTTATCGATCGGCGCTGCGATCATCGAAGAACCTCGATGTATTGGAGGGCGCCATGCGCCGCCGCACACTCTTCACCGCCGCCGGGACGGGGGCGCTCGCCGCGGGCGCGGTCCCCTCGGCCGCGCGGGCCGACTACACGACCGCCGTCAACCCCGCGACGACGTGGGGCACCTGGGAGGGCTGGGGCACCTCGCTGTGCTGGTGGGGCCGGGCCTTCGGGAACCGGAACGACCTCGCCGACCTCATGTTCACGCGCAACAACGTCACGTACAACGGGGCCTCGCTGCCGGGCCTGGGCATGAACATCGTCCGCTACAACGCGGGCGCGTGCTCCTGGAACTCGATCAACGGCGAGTCCATGGTGGTCTCGCCCAACATGATGCGCTCGCGGCAGATGGACGGGTACTGGCTCGACTGGAACTCCAGCGACCCGGCCTCGGCGAGCTGGAACTGGAACGTCGACAGCGCACAGCGCAACCTCATGTGGAAGGCCCGCGACCGCGGCGTGAACCTGTTCGAGCTGTTCTCGAACTCGCCGATGTGGTGGATGTGCGTCAACCACAACCCCTCCGGCGGCTCCAGCGGGAGCGCCGACAACCTCCAGTCGTGGAACCGCCAGCAGCACGCCGTGTACATGGCCACCGTGGCGAAGTACGCGCACGACAACTGGGGCGTGGACTTCGACTACGTGGACCCGTTCAACGAGCCGATCGCGAACTGGTGGACGGCTACCGGGACGCAGGAGGGCTGCCACTTCAACGTGGCGACCCAGTCGGTCGTCATCGACCACCTGCGGGCCGAGCTGGACGCGCGGGGGCTGTCGTGGATGCCGATCACCGCCTCCGACGAGTCGCTGTACGACCAGGCCGTGAGCACCTGGAACGGGCTCACCTCCTCGGCGAAGGGGAAGGTCGCGAAGGTCAACGTCCACGGCTACCAGTACGAGGGCGGGCGCCGCGACTCCGTGTACAGCGCCGTCAGCGCGGCCGGGAAGCGCCTGTGGAACTCCGAGTACGGCGAGAACGACGGCACGGGGCTGCGCCTGGCCCGCAACATCAACCTGGACTTCCGCTGGCTCCACCCGACCGGCTGGTGCTACTGGCAGGTCCTCGACGGCGGCGGCTGGGGCCTGGTCCAGGCCGACAACGAGGCCGGGACGCTCGGCGCGGTCAACACCAAGTACTTCGTGTACGCCCAGTACGCGCGGCACATCCGCCCCGGGATGACCATCATCGACGGCGGCGAGGCGAACACGATCGCCGCGCACGACGCGGCCTCGGGGAAGCTCGTCATCGTCACCACCAACTACGGGACGGCGCAGACCGTCACGTACGACCTGTCGGCGTTCGGCACCGTCCCCAACGGCACGGCCGTGCGCTGGTCGACGCAGACCGGCGGGTCCGAGCGGTACGCGCGGTACACCGACACGACGGTCGCCTCGAAGCGGTTCTCGCGGGCGTTCCCGGCGAACACCGTCATGACGTTCGAGATCGAGGGCGTGCGCCGCTGATTCGGGCGTTCGCGCGCCGTGCGCGGCTCCGCGCCCATAGGTTGTGGGGGTGACCGAAGGGAGCGGAGCCGTGGACAGCCCCGAACGCCTCTTCGTCCTCGCCTACCCCGACGCCGCGACCGCCGAGGCCGCGCGCGACCGGCTCCTGGAACTCCAGCGGCCCGAGCACATCACCATCAGGGACCTCGCCGTCGCCGAGAACCGCGACGGGAGGATCAGGCTGCGCCAGTACCGCAACAACACCGCCATCGGCCTCGCCGTCGGCGGCATGTGGGGCGGCCTCATCGGCCTCCTCGTCTTCGCACCCTTCGTGGGCATGGCCCTCGGCGCCGCCGCGGGCGCCGTCGGCGGCGCCCAGACCGACACGGGCATCGACGACGAGTCCATGAAGACCCTCGCCCAGCACCTCACTCCGGGGGCGGCCGCGCTCTTCGTCCTCGAAGAGGGCGCCTCCCGGGACCGCATCGTGGAGGACCTCGCGTCCTTCGGCGGCACCCTCCTGGACGATCCGCTCGAACGACGCCCGCTCAAGTGACGCGCCAACGGCGCCGGGCCCTTTCGGGTCTGGCGCCGTTGGCGTTGGGGTGCTTTACGAGAGGACCTGGTCGAGGGCCTCGAACCAGTTGGCGGCGAGTTTGACGTAGCCGTCCTCGTCGGGGTGGACGCCGTCGTAGGTGTCGACCGAGGGGACCCAGCCGGTGTGCTGGTCGACCACGACGATCGGGGACTGTGCGGTGGACAGGCCCGCGGCCCAGGCCGGGATCTGGGCGTTGAAGTCGATCGTGCGCTGCGGGCAGTCGGCGCAGTTGCTCGGGGCGAGCGGGATGAGCTGCGCCGCGAGGATCACCGCGTCGGGGTTGAGCTCGCGCAGGTCTTCGACGATGGTCGTGTACGCGGCGAGGATGGTCGCGGGCGGGATCGAGGACCAGACGTCGTTGGTGGCGAAGTGCAGCAGGAGCACGTCGGGCGTGTTCTGCTCCAGCCAGCCGCGCACGCTGCCGTTGTTCACCGACTGGGTGACGAGGAAGCCGCCGTGGCCCTCGTGGTCGGGGTCGGAGCCGGCCGGGTTGCACGCCTGGGAGAGCGAGCCGACGAAGTCCACGTCGTACCCGGCGGTGTCGAGGAGCTGCCACAGGTTCCCGCGCCAGCAGCCGGGGCTGCCGGTGATGGAGTCGCCGAGGGGCATGATCCGCACGGCCTCGCCGGGCGGGTCGGTCGGGTCGTCGGTGGTGGGCGGGTCGGTCGGGTCCACTTCGCCGTCGCACAGGTCGCCGTTGATCGAGACCCCGGTGGGGGCGGCGGTGCTGCCGGAGCCGATGAAGCCGAAGACCTCGCGGGTCTGCCCGGCGGCGACGGTGCCGTTCCAGCCGACGTCGGAGCCCGAGAAGGTGCGCCCGCTCTGGGTCCACGAGACGTTCCAGGCGCTGGAGACGGTGGTCCCCGCCGGGAACGTCCACTCGACGTCCCAGCCATTGTTGATCGCCTCGCCCGCGGTGATCGCGACGTTGGCCTGGAAGCCCGAGCCCCAGCTGCTGACGACGGTGTACCGGACCTCGCAGCCGTCCTCGGCGAGTGCCAGGTCCGCCGGGCCGAGGGCCAGTGCCACCGCTCCGAGGGCCGTCGCGGCCGCGGCCGCGAGGGCGGTGATCTTGCGTCTCAATCGCATGCAAAGCTCCTTCACCGGACTCCGGGAACTGAGGGAGCGCTCCCAGACACGATGGGAAGATCATACCGAACCAGGCTTTGTATAGTCAAGTGTGTCAATATTTGCCGGTGAGGACGGCGGCGGACCCGGAGGCCCGCCGCCGCCGCATAAGGCTTGCGGCTCGCGCCACATCGGATAGAGGAACGGCCCGCCGTCCTCCAGCCCGTACCGCTCCCCCAGCGGCTCGTACCCGAGCGTCCCGTACAGGCGCGCGGTCTCGGGCGAGACCGCCTCCAGGTACGCGGGGATGCCGTCCCGGTCGAGCACCCGGTGGTGGCGGCGCAGCATCGCCGAGGCAATCCCGTTGCCGCGCTTGGCCTCACGCACCCCGACCAGCGCCACGTAGTGGTGCGGGACGTCGGGGTGGTGGTCCTCCATCACCTGGTCCAGGTGCCGGAACCGGTCCACGACCGGCCCGCACGCCTCGGCCAGGCGCTCGTCGTAGCCGGGGATCGGCGGCGCCCCGGCCGTGTGGTCGAACCACACGACCGCGCCGTCGAGGTCCCCGGAGGTGACGACCCCGCCGTGCCCGAGCGCGTGCTCCACGAGCAGCTCGAACTGGCCCCGGACCGCCTTGCGGCGCTCCTCCGGGTCGCCGGAGAGCCAGCGGGCCGTGGGGAGCTCGTTGAACTCGTCGGCGAGCATCGCCGCCACGGCGCCGTACGCGCTAACGCTCACTCGCGGCCCCCACGGGCACGGCGGCCCGCTCGGCCGCCTGGACCAGCGGCGCCTTCGCGCCGTGGCCGATCCCGGCGTACACCTCGGGCCGGGCGCGCTTGAGGAACAGGCCCCAGCCCGCGCCCAGGAGCGCCAGCACCGCGAACACGATCGGCACGAGCTTCGGCAGCAGCGAGCCCTTCTCGACGCCCAGGAGCGTGTGGAAGTGGATGACCGACAGGTACATGACCCCGGCCATCGCCAGGACCGCCAGCACCGGCGCGATCCGCGCGGCCCACGCCGACTCGTCGCGCCGATCCCGCGCGAAGTAGACGATGACCGCGATGCCGCACGTCAGGATCAGCGCGATGAGGCCGATGCCCGAGGCGGTGCCGAGGTAGTAGAACAGGTGGACCACCGGGTCGAGGCCGAGCACGGCCCACAGGACGATGACGAGGCCGCCGGCGACGGTCTGCGTGGCCGAGGCGGCGACGGGGGCGCAGGTGCGCACCGAGGTGCGCCCCAGCCACGAGAACACGACCTGCTCGCGGCCCAGCGCGAACAGGTACCGCGCGGTCGTGTTGTGGAAGCTCAGGGCCGCGGCGGTGACCGAGGTGAGCAGCAGGATCCGGCCGACCGTCTCCCACACTGGGCCGAGCTGGTCCCCGGCGAGGCTGAACATGAGGTCGAAGTCGGCGGTGGCGGCGGCGACCACGTTGTCGTCGCCCGCGGCCGTGATGATCGACCACGACGAGACGATGTAGATGAACGCGAGGATGAGGACCGTGGCGATCGTGGCGCGGGCCACGGTCCGCTTGCGGTCGCGGGCCTCCTCGCCGTAGACGGTGGGCGACTCGAACCCGATGAACCCGATGACCGCGAGGGCGAGCACGGCCCCGGCGGCCTCGCCGCTCAGGGCGGTCGGCGAGAACGCGCCGAACGAGACCCCGTCCGCGGCGTTCGCGAAGTTGGAGACGCTGAACACCAGGACGACCGCGACCTCGACGGTGAGGAGCACCGCCAGGACCTTGGCGTTGATGTCGACCGCGCGGGTGCCGAGGAGGCCGACCAGGAGCCAGGCCACGAGCGCGAAGGCCCACCACGGCAGGTCGAGCCCGATCGAGGCGAACAGGCCCTGGGCGACGTAGCCCAGGTAGCCGTAGAGGCTCACCTGGAGGGCGCAGTAGGAGGTGGCGGCGACCCACGCGGCGGCGACGCCCGGGATGCGGCCGAGGCCGCGGGCGACGAACGCGTACATGGCGCCCGCGTTGGCGATGTGGCGGGCCATCGCGGTGTAGCCGACGCTGAACAGCAGCAGGGAGGCCGCGATGATGACGTACCCGAGCGGGATGCCGATCTGGCCGGCCACGGCGAACATGACGACGACGCCTCCGGCGATCACGGTCAGCGGGGTCGCGGCGGTGAGCGAGAAGTGGAGGAGGCTGAGCGTTCCGAGCTTGTCGCGGGCCAGTGCGGACTGGACCGCGCTCGCGGGTGAGGGAGCGGACATGGGGTGGTGACTCCTTATCGTTCGGGCACTTGCTTAGAGGTTGCCGGTGATGGCGGTGTCCGCCACGGCGGCGGTGAGGTGCCCGCGGATCGCCTGGAGCGGCGCGGGCAGCACCCGCAGATGGCCCTCGGCGTATTCGCGCGCGCCGGAGGGCATCTGGGAGTACAGCGACTTCGACAGGCCGACGGACTCGGTGAGCGCGAGGAGGAACGCGTCGAGCAGGGGCATTCGTCGGTCCATCGAGGACAGGTAGCGGCGCAGCCGGGCGAGCGGCGCCTGCGCGATGAGGGCGTCGGCCGCGTCGTAGGTGGTCTGCACCTTGCCGAGCCAGCGGCTGCGCTGCTCCCCGCGGATCATGAGCCCGGCCACGACCATGTGCTCGGCGGTCTTGGTCTGGGTGTCGCTGATGGCCAGGTACTCCAGCCATTCGGGCACCGCGAGGCTCGCGGGTTCGCCTTGCACGAGTTCGCTCAGCCACAGCCCCAAGGAGTCCCGCGGCGGGCCGCCGCGCTTCTCGGCCAGGACGAAGTCCTTGCCTTCATGGGGCCTGACCGCCAGGTGGCCCGAGAACACCAGCTCCGCCAGCAGCGCGGCGCCGAGCGCCAGGCCGATGACGCGCGGGGCGACCGCGGGCTTGTAGAAGTCGTGGTAGGCGGTGATGAGGAACGCGTCGTACACGAGCCGGGGGGTGGGCGCGTCGGGCACCGGGAGTGATCCTTCCAGTACAGGAGCATTCGATCGGATTATGATACGGTCACGCTTTTTCGGGGTTCATATCGGTATTCCGACTATTTCACCGCTGCTAGAGCGCCCGTCGGTCTTTTGCGCGCTCCAGCCCGTGGGCAGCCCGAACGCGCCGAAGCTCCGCACCATTTGGACGGTGCGGAGCTTCTGGTGATTCGCGGCTATTGGGGCCCTTGGGAAGCGCGGGCTACCCGATGACGTCGCAGTAGGGGCGGACGGTCTCGACGACCGTGGGGCCCTCGGCCTCCTCGACGCCGAACAGGGACGCGGCGTCGCGCGCGAGCTGCTCCTCGTCGGCGCCGTCGGCCGCCGACTCGCACAGCTGCCGTGCGCCGTCGACGATCTCGGTGGCCGTGACGTCGGGGGCGAGCTCCTGGAGGTCCCCAGCGAGTCCGGTCGGGAAGTCGCCCGCGAGGTCCTGGATGGAGTCCTCCAGGTTCGGCGCCGAGGGCGTCTCGATGGGCAGTTCGACTTCGCCGCAGGCGGAGAGCGCCAATGCGGAACCGAAGGCGAGTGCGAGCGCGGCGATGGTCCGTCGTGCCATGTGAACTGCTCCTTTGCGGTGGCTTGCGGCCACGGTACCAACGGATCGGGCGTTTCCCGAGGCGCTCGGCGATGGGTTCGGTCACAGGGACGCGGCGGCGAAGCGGGTCGCGAGGTGGGCGAAGGCGCGGGCGAGCTCGGAGGGCCGGGCGGCCTCGATCCCGGCGTCGAAGCGGCCGAAGGACGCGGCGAGCGCGGGCCAGGACCAGGAGCCGAGGGCGACGCGGCAGCGGTCGGGGCCGAGGGCCTCCACGCGGCCGTCCTCCAGGAACGGGGCGACGGTGTCGGCGGACCGCAGGAGCACCGCCTCGCCGCGGCAGGGCCATTCGGGCGTGCCGTCGGCGCCGCGAAAGCGGGCCTGGAGGTACGCGGCGACGTCGCCGCCGGGGAGCGGGCGCGGGGTGAAGCGTGGCCCGGCGGGGGTGCGGGGCGCGATGCGGTCGACGCGGAAGACCCGCCAGTCGCGGCGGTCGAGGTCCCAGGCGACGAGGTACCAGTGGTCGTTCCAGGTGGCGAGGTGGTGGGGCTGGGTGCGGCGGATTCCCTTGTCGCCGCTGCCGTTGGAGGAGTAGTCGAAGCGCAGTTCCTCGCGGTCGCGCACGGCCGCGGCGAGGGCGAGCAGGACCTCCGTGTCGATCGGGGCCGGGCGGGGCCCGCGGGGCACGGCGGCGACCTGGACGGCGTCCACGCGGCGGCGCAGGCGCGGGGGCAGGACCTGCCGGACCGTGGCGAGCGCGAGGGCGGCGGCGTCCTCCATGCCGGTGCCCGCGGCGGTCCGGAGGGCGACGGCGAGGGCCACGGCCTGCTCGTCGTCGAACAGGAGCGGCGGGAGGGCCGAGCCGGGTTCGAGCCGGTAGCCGCCGTGGGGGCCGCGGACGGCGGTGATGCGGTAGCCGAGGTCGCGGAGGCGCTCGACGTCGCGGCGGACCGTGCGCTCGCTGGCGCCGAGGCGGTCCGCCAGCGCCGGGCCGGTCCAGTCGGGGCGGGTCTGGAGGAGCGCGAGCAGGCGGAGGGTCCGCGACGAGGTTCCGGTCATGGGTCCGATCCTGCCACCGGGAGCGGACGGTACCTGTCCGGAATGCGGATCACGCTGGTGCGGCACCGGGCGAGGGACGCCCGGGACGCGAGCGAGGAGCAGTCACATGAGCGTGAGCACCACACCGCACCTGAACTTCCGGGGCGAGGCCAGGGAGGCGCTGGAGTTCTACCGGTCCGTGTTCGGCGGCGACCTGGTGGCGATGACGTACGGGGACATGGGCTCCCAGGACCCGGGCGAGAGGAACCGGGTCGTGTGGGGGCAGGTCGCGGCCCCGAACGGGTTCCGAGTGATGGCCTACGACGTACCCGAGGCGGTGCCGTTCGGGCGCGGCGAGGACCCGTTCTTCGTGTCGGTCCGCGGCGACGACGTGGAGGAGCTGGCGGGCCTGTGGGCGCGGCTGGCGGAGGGCGGCACGGTGGCGCAGCCGTTCGGGCCGTCGGCGTGGGCGAAGGCGTACGGGATGGTGAGGGACCGGTTCGGGATCACGTGGGTCCTGGACGTAGTCGCTTAGGCGGCGGCCGGGCCGAGGACTGCGAGGAGCTTCAGCTGCTCCTCGGCCTCGGTCCGGGGCGCGGCGGTGAGGACGAGGAGCGCCTGGGTCTCGTCCTCGGTGTAGAGCACCTGGCAGTCGAGTTCGATGGGGCCGACCTCGGGGTGGACGAGGGTCTTGTGGTCGGCGAAGCGCTTGGCGACCTCGTGGCGGTCCCACAGCTCGGCGAACTCCGGCGAGCGCTTCCGGAGCGCCGCCACGAGCTCCCCGGCGCGGGACTTGGACCCCATGGCGCCGTAGGCGACCCGCAGGGCCGAGACGAGGGCGCGGCCCTGGCGGTCGCGGTCGTCGGCGGGGTACTTCTCGCGGTCGGCCGGGCGGGTGAACCAGCGGTACGCGTCGTAGCGGTCGAGCCCGGTGAACGCGGTGCGGTCGCCGAACAGGGCCTTCGCGAGGTCGTTCTGCACGAGGGCCTCGCCGAGGTTCGAGAGGATCAGCGCGGGCGTGTCCTGGAGGCGGTCGAGGACGCGAAGGAGCGCGGGGGCGACGTGCGCGCCGTCGCCGATGCGGGCGGGGAGGCCGTGCCCGGCCATCCGGAACAGGTAGTCGCGCTCCTGGTCGGTCAGGCGCAGGGCGCGGGCGAGGGAGGCCAGCATCTGGACGCTCGGCTGCGGGCCGCGGCGCTGTTCGAGCCGCGTGTAGTAGTCGGTGGACATGGACGCGAGCGCGGCGACCTCCTCGCGGCGCAGCCCGGGCGCGCGGCGGCGCACGCCGGGCGGGAGCCCCACGTCCTCGGGCCGCAGGTGCTCGCGGCGGGCGCGCAGGAACTCGGCGAGTGCGGTGCGGTCCATGCGTCCAGTATCGGCCCCTCGGCGGGCCCCAGCCAGGGACCGGCGATCCCCCGATGGACGATCTCTGCACATCGCGCCCGGATTCGCCCAGACTCGGGGCATGGACATTTCAGGGAACACGGTCTTCATCCCCGGTTCGACCTCCGGGATCGGCCTCGCGCTGGCGCTGGAGCTCCAGGCGCGGGGGAACACCGTCGTCGTGGGCGGGCGGCGCGCGGAGCTGCTGGAGCGCCTCGCGGCCGAGCACCCGGGGCTGGACACGGTCCGCATCGACACCGCGGACCCGGCGAGCATCGAGGCGGCCGCGAAGGAGGTGCTGGAGCGGCACCCGGACCTGAACGTGCTCATCGCGATGGCCGGGATCATGCGCGCCGAGGACTGGCACCGGCCCGAGGGGTTCCTCGCGTCGGCCGAGGCCACGGTGGCGACGAACGTGCTCGGGCCGATCCGGCTCATCGCCGCGTTCACCGAGCACCTCCAGACGCGCCCGGCCGCGACGATCATGACCGTCACGTCGGGGCTGGCGTTCACGCCGCTGCGCGCGACCCCCAGCTACAACGCGTCGAAGGCCGCGATCCACATGCTCGGCGAGTCGCTGCGCCTCCAGCTCGCCGACACGTCGGTGCAGGTGGTGGAGCTGGTGCCTCCGGCGGTGCAGACCGACCTCATGCCGGGGCACGCGGCGAACGAGCGGAACCTGCCGCTGGACGAGTACGTCGCGGAGGTCATGGCGCTCATCGAGTCGCAGCCGGACGCGAAGGAGATCCAGGTCGAGCGCGTGAAGTTCCTGCGCTACGGCGAGGCCCGCGGGGACTACGACCAGGTCGTGGCCGTGCTGAACGCGAACGAGCCCGCGAACGACTGAGGCGGCGAAAGGGCCGGGCCCCTCGGGGCCCGGCCCTTTCGCGTGTCAGGCGCCCGGTTCGACCACGCGGGTGAGCGCGGTGAGGGCCTCGGAGGCGGCCACGGGGTTGACGTTCTCCAGGCCCGTGGCGGGCTGGGGGCTCCGCCAGCCGCTGAGGTCGTGCGTGGAGAGGACGACCTCGCGGAGCGTCTGGCGCTCATGGACGTTCACGTCCCCGGCGTAGAGGCCCGGGTCGAGCGCGATCACGAGGTAGCCGGTGCCGGGCAGCTCGCACCACAGGCCGTGCTCGATCCCGGCGTCGAGCGGCGCGGAGCGGACCCAGCCCTTCTTCGTGAGGCCGAGGAGCGCGCCGACGCTGACCTCCGCGCCCTCGAAGCGGGCGAGGCGGCCGGTCGCCAGCTCCTCGTCGGTGAGATAAGCGACGGGGCGGCCGATCTGCTCGAAGGGCTGCACGATCTCGTAGTCGGCGAAGATCTCGGCCCACGCGGCGCCGTCGCCGAGGTCCGCGGCGTGCGCGAGCCGGACGACCGCGCCGTCCGCGATGTCGATGGCGTCCTCGTTCGCGTCGGTGCGGCTGCGGTCCTCCGCGAGGCGGAACGCGACCGGCCCGGTGCCGTCGTCGGCGGTCCACACCAGGCGGCGGGTGAGGTGCCAGGTGAGCGGGTGGCGCACGAAGTACTCGTCGAACTCCGCGGGCGTCCAGGTGCGGCCGGTGACCATGGCGCGTTCGAGGCGCTTGACCTGGTCGGCGGCGACGGTGCGGAGCTCCTTGCGGAGGTTCGCGAACCGCTTGTAGGCGGCGTCGGCGAGGACTTCGTCGTCCTTCGCGCCGGGCTTCGGGAGGGACTTGCGCGGCTTGCCGTCCTCGTCGGTGACGAAGGGCTTGAGCTGCTCGTCGAAGCCGACCTTGAAGCGGCGCGGCCCGTAGTCGAGGACGAGCGCGTCGGCGTCGCGGAGCCCGTAGTCGGGCACGAGCCGGTCGGCGAGCTGCTCGGAGGTCAGGCCGAGCGCGGCCGCGATGGCGGCGATCTGCGCGCGGGCCTCCTCCTTGATGGCCGCGAACCTGGCCTTCTCGCCGATGCCCTGGATGGCGCGCAGGGCCGTCTCGGTGCCGAGCCCGCCGAGGACCTGGAGGCCCTTGACGGCGCGGTGGTGCTGGTTCTCCCCCGGCCAGCGCCCGATGAGCGGCGCGAGCGCGTGGACGGTGCCCTCGTCGCCGAAGTGGAGGAGCTGGGTGAGGGCCCAGGAGTCGTCCCAGGGGGCGCCCGCGGTGAGCCACTGCTCGAACAGGGCGGTGGAGAAGCGGGTGAGGGACGCGCGGTCGCAGGTCTCGGCGAGGACCGCGATGCCCGGGTAGTCGTACTCGGGCGAGCCGAGGCCGAGGACGATCGCGGCGGTGCGGGCCACCGAGTCGGGAAGGGCGCGTTCGCGTCCGGGGAGGAGGAGCTGCGGGAGCGCGGGCGGAGAGACCCACGGGCCGGGGTTCGGGACGGGGACGCCGGCGGGCAGGAGCGGGTCGGCGTCGGCGAGGGGCGCGATCGCGGCGGCGGCTTCGGGCCCGTAGTGGGCGGCGGCGTCGCGGACCGCTTGGGCCCGGCCGGAGGCGGCGAGGTAGCGGAGGGCGGCCTCGGCGGCGGCGCGGGGCTTCTTGGGTTTGTCGAGCGCGTCGGGGACGAGGAGCAGGGCGGCGTCGGGGCCGTGCCGGTCGAGCCAGGCGAACGCGAAGGGCCGCATGGTCTTCAGGCGGACGAGGGCGTCGGCGGCGAGGCGGGCGGCGGCGAGGTTGACGACGGGCAGGAGGATCTCGCGCAGGGACGCGTCCGATCCGGCGAGGAGGGCGATCTGGGCGGCGACGGCGTCGCCGTGGTTGGCGAGGATGCGGCGCATGACGTTCGGGTCGGTGTAGCCGGGGGCGGGGTCCCATTCGGCGGCGTCGACGAGGTCGGCGGGGGCCAGGGCGAGGATGCGGGTCTGGTGGTGGGCGCCGGCCTCGGCGAACTGGGCGGCCTCGTCGGCCCAGTCGCGGTCGCGGTCGTTGTAGCGCACGCCGATCTGGATGTCGAGGTGCTGCTCGCGTTCTCCTGGGGCCCAGTCGACCCGGTTGACCGGGGGCGGGGTGAGTCCTTTGAGGATGACGGGCGGGCCGGTCTCGGTGGCCTTGGACCAGGGCGGGGCGGTGAGCAGGGCCGGGAGTTCGTCGAGGGAGGCGGCGGGGAGGCGGGTCGTGTCGGCGGTGGCGGCCCCGATCGCGGCGCGCACGTCGTCGTCCTGGGCGGCGAGGGCGGGGCCGAGGAGCACGGGGTCGCCGTAGAGGAGCGCGATGAGGCGCTTGCGGATCGCGGTGTCGGCGCCGGGGAGGCGGGCGGCGACGGCGCGGAGGGTGCGCTGCGGGAAGCGGACGGCCGCCTCCAGGGCGTATCCCATCGCGGTGGGGTCGTCGAGGCGGTCGAGGAGGAGGTCGAGCGCGGCGTCGGTGGGGATCAGTGAGAAGCACCGGAAGAGGGTCTTGCGCTCGTTGGTGTCGAGGTAGGCGCCGAGCTGGTTTTCGAGGACGGGGAGGGCGGCGGCGCCGAGGCGGTCGAGGAGGTCGGCGGTCTCGGCGGTGTCGACCCAGCTGGCGCGGATGCTGGTCGGGTCGAGGTCGTCGAGCTGCGCCGGGGTGGTCACGATCTGGAGGAGGTAGAACGTGGCGCTCGCGTTCGGGTTCAGGGCGCGGTGCTCGGCGCACACCTCGTCGAGCCAGGCGGTCTCGGCGGGGACGAGGAGGCTGGCGGCGAAGCGGTGCAGCGGGTCGGTCCGCAGCGGCGCCAGCGCGGCGACGACGCCGGCGTATTCGGCGTCGGGGAGCGCGGCGAGATGGGAGCGGATCGCGGTGAACTCGGTCGTGTTGGCGGCGCGGGCGATCCGGTGGGTCTGGAAGGTCGTCGCGGTGAGGGCGGGGCAGCCGTCGCGGCCGTCGGTGGCGATGTCGAAGGTGAGGAACTCGGCGAGCGCGGCGGCGGCGAACGGCAGACCGTGGTCGGCGGCGGTCGCCTCGAAGCGGTGGCGGTCGAGCACCGGGGTGGAGTGGGCCGAGAGCCGGGTGAGGCCGAGGACCGCGGCCGCGCCGGGGAGGTCGGGCTTCCCGTCGAGGAACGCGAGGGCCGCGTCCCGGTGGCGGGAGTTGGCCTCCAGGTCGAGGTACCCGCGGACGACGGGGTCGATGTCGGCGAGGTGCGCGCGGCTCGCCCCGAGGTCGGCCTTCAGCTTCTTGGGTTTGCCGTTGCCTCTGCGGGGCTTGACGAAGCGGTTCCAGGAGGCGGGGAAGTCGAGGCGGTCCTCGTCGGGGAGCGCGGGGTTCTCGGATTCGGTCACGGGCGCCAGTGTAGGAACCGGGTACGACAGCGTTCGGGCTGGTACGCAGGGTGATCGGACGGGAGCGGGCGGCGACCCGGGGCCGCCGCCCGCGTTTCGCTAATCGACGGGTGCGACCCGGATCAGGTTGCCGTCAGGGTCGGCGGCCACGAAGGTGCGGCCGAAGACCTCGTCGTGCGGGGCGCTGAGAATGGTGACGCCCTTGGCCTTCCACTCCTCGTGGAGCGCGTCGACCGCGGCGGCCGCGTCCCGTCCGCCCGGTACGGCGATGCAGAGTTCACTGGTGCGCACCGGGTTCGCGGCGAAGTCGACGTTGGAGCGGCTCCACAGCGAGAGGCTGATGCCGCCTCCGGGGTTGTCCGGGGCGAGCTCGAAGGAGATGTAGCCCGGGGTCTCGAAGACCGGTTTGATGTCGAAGAGGTCGCCGTAGAAGCGGGCGGCGGCCGGGGCGTCGGCGACGTAGACGATGAAGATGTTCGGTGCGGGCATGATGCCCTCCTTTCCGTCGGGACCGCCACCGTAGGCGGAGAACCTGACGGGATCTGTCAGGTTCTCTGGGAGAATCGGTGCCGTGACTCCTGACAGGTTCTTCTCCCTGCTCCTGGCCCTGCGGACGCGCCCGGAGACCACGGTGGCGGCGCTCGCGGCCGAGACCGGCGTGTCGGACCGGACGGTGATGCGGGACCTGCACTGGCTGCGGGACGCGGGCTTCCCGGTCCTCATGCGCCGCGGCAAGTACGGCGGGGTCTCGATGCTCCCGGGCGGCGGGCTGGACTCGGGGCGGCTGACACCGGGCGAGCGGGAGCATCTGGCGCTCACGGGACTCGACGGGGACCAGCGGCGGCGCCTCGGCGTCGAGCAGGTGAGCGGACGGGCCCTGCGCAAGGTCACCGGCGCGCGGGGGCCGGGCGACCTGATCGCGGTCGGCGACCTCGTCGTCAGCGACAACCGGCCGTGGTTCGGGCCCGAGCCCGCGGGCACCTCCCCCGGGGCGCTCATCGGGGACCTGCGCCGCGGGGTGCGGCTGCGGGTCCGGTACGAACGCGAGCGGGAGGCGGCCCGGTGGCGCACGGTGGACCCGTACGGGCTCTTGGCGAAAGGGGGCCGCTGGTACCTCGTCGCGGACGAGGAGGGGCGGCCGCGGCTGCTCAACCTCCAGCGCGTCGCCGAGTGGGAGCCGCTGCGCACGGCGAGGCGGCTGCGCGAGGGCGCGGGGCTCGCCGCGGTCGCCGCGGAGCTGACGTCGGGGTGGGAGGGGGCCGGGGACCTCGAAGTGCGCCTTCGGATGCAGGAGTACCAGGTGGAGCGGGCGCGGCGCATCCTCGGCTCGCGCCTGTCGATCGGGGAGGCCGAGCCGGACGGGTGGCGGTCGGCGGTGCTGCGGTGCCGCGTCCTGGAGGACGTGCGCCAGCTCTTGGCGTTCGGCGCGACGGCCACGGTCACCGGCCCGCCGGAGGCGGTGGCCCGCGTGAAGGAGCTGGCGAGGGAGATCCTCGACCACTACGCTCATACCGCCTCCAAGGAAAGGACGACCGACCACGATGGACCTCCCACGTAGCTTCACCATCCGCGAGAGCAGCCACCGGCTGATCAACCCGTTCACGCCGGAGAAACTGGCGGCCCTCGGCCGGGCGGTGCGCCCCGCGCCGGGCACGGCCATGCTCGACCTCGCCTGCGGCAAGGGCGAGATGCTGTCCACCTGGGCGCGCGACCACGGCACCACGGGCACCGGCGTCGACATCAGCACGGTCTTCATCGCGGCCGCCCGCGAGCGCGCCGCCGAACTCGGCGTGGCCGAGCGGGTGTCGTTCGTCCACGGCGACGCCGCCGGACACGTTGCGGCCGAACCGGTCGGCATCGCCTCGTGCATCGGCGCGACCTGGATCGGCGACGGCCCCGCCGGGACGGTCGAGCTGCTGCGCCGCAGCCTCGCCCCCGGCGGGCTCATGCTCATCGGCGAGCCGTACTGGCGGCTCGACCCGCCCGACCAGGCCGCCGTCGAAGGCTGCCACATGTCGGCGAAGGAGGACCTGTTCGCCCTCCCGGAGCTGCTGGAGCACTTCAACGGCCTCGGCTGCGACGTCGTCGAGATGGTCCTCGCCGACCAGGACAGCTGGGACCGCTACGTGGCGGCCCAGTGGCTCAACGTCCGCCAGTGGCTCGACGCCAACCCCGACGACGAGCTGTACGCGGAGATGCGCGCCGAGCTCGACACGGCACCCGTCAACCACGCCCGTTACCAGCGCGAATACCTTGGCTGGGGCGTCTTCGCGCTGATGGACCGCTAGGACGGAAGGGGCGCCGCCGGTCCGGCGGCGCCCCTTCGCGTTCCGGGCCGCCTCCCCCAAAGGTCGTAACCCGATTTCCGACTCGCGCGAGAAGTCGGGAAGGTCCCTTTCCGGACAGGATGGCGTGGTCAGACCGAGACCACGCACCCGATGGAGACGACATGACCGCCCGACACCTCGCCGCCGCCGCGGCCCTAGCCGCGGTCGCGGTGCTCGCGACCGCCTGCGGGAGCGCCGCGCCCGCGGTGCCCGAACCGCACACCCCCGACGCGCCGGAGGAGTTCACCGCCGCGAACGTGGACGCCTGGCTCGACGAGACCCTGCCCGGCATGCTCGAAGCCGAGGGGATCGCGGGCGCCAGCGTCGCCGTCGTCGGCGACGGGGAGGTGTTCACGACCCGCGGGTTCGGGGACGCCGCGCCCGGGACGCCCGTGGACCCGGCCGGGACGCTGTTCCGGCCCGGCTCGATCTCGAAGGTGTTCACCGCGACCGCCGTCATGCAGCTCGTCGAGCAGGGGGAGCTCGACCTCGACACCGACGTCGCCGCGTACCTCGACTTCGAGATAGACCGGAACTACCCCGAGGACCTCACCCTGCGGCACCTGCTCAGCCACACCGCCGGGTTCGAGGAGCGCGTCGCCGGGCTCATCGGCCTCGACGGCGAGGAGGTCGACCTGCGCGCGGCCCTCGCGACCGACCCGCCCGAGCAGGTGTTCCGGCCCGGCACGACCCCCTCGTACTCCAACTACGGGAACTCCCTCGCCGGGTACATCGTGGAGCGCGTGAGCGGCGTGCCGTTCGAGGACTACGTCGACGCGAACCTCCTCCAGCCGCTCGGGATGGACTCGTCCTCGTTCCGCCAGCCGCTCCCCGCCGACCTCGCCGACCGCGTCTCGGAGGGGTACAACGACTCCAGCGGGCCGGCCCAGCCGTTCGAGTACGTCGGCACCCCGCCCGCCGGGGCGCTCTCGGCCACGGCCGACGACATGGCGACGTTCATGCTCTCGCAGCTCGGCGTCGGCACGCAGCTGCTCGGTGAGGAGACGCGGGAGCAGATGTTCTCCCCCGCACTCGAATCCGACAGCCTCGGCGCGTTCGCAGAGGCTCCCCGTATGACCCTCGGCTGGTTCCAGGAGGACCAGAACGGGCACCGCGTGGTCGGCCACGGCGGCGACACCAACTTCTTCCACTCCCACCTGAACCTCTACCCCGAGGACGGCGCCGGGATCTACGTGTCCTTCAACAGCACCGGCACCGACGGGACCGCCACGATCGGCCTGCGCAGCGACCTCATGCGCGACTTCGCCGACCGGTACTTCCCCGGCGGGACCGAGGCCACGGCAGTGGACGGCTCGAACGCCGAGCTCCTCGCGGGGACCTACTACTCCTCGCGCGGCTTCCACAGCACGTTCCTGAGCGCCCTCGACCTGTTCAGCACGACCGAGATCACCGCGACGGACGACGGCCGCATCGCGTTCGAGGCCGACCCGGGCACGCTCGAACCCGCCGTCTACGAGCAGGTCGGCCCGGACCTGTGGCGCGAGGTCGGCGGCGAGCGCACCCTCGCCGTCCGCATCGAAGACGGCAAGGTCGCCGGTATCGTCCACGACGCCGCGTTCACCATGCTGCCCATGGACCTCGAACGCCAGCTGTCGCTGCCGTTCACCGTCGCCGCCATCCCGGCGCTCCTCATCGGACTCCTCGCCTGGCCCGCCGGGGCGCTGTACCGGAGGCTGCGGCACCGTCCCGGCCCCGGTCCCGAAGGGCGGCGCTGGCGGGTGCTCGTGCGGGTCGCCGCCGCGGTCTCGCTGCTCGCCGTCGCCGGATGGGCCGTGGTCTTCATGCTCGCCTTGGGCCTTCAGGACCCGCCCGCCGCGCTCATCCGGGCCGTGCAGGTCCTCCAGCTCATCGGGGCGCTTGGCCTGATCCCGGCCGCGGTGCGGCTCGTCGGCGAGATCCGGCGCCGGGCCGGGTGGCGGGCCGTGACCGGTACGGTGGTCACGCTGCTGGCCCTCGGCGCGGTCGCCGACTTCGCGATCGAGTTCCAGCTCCTGTCGCCGAACATCTCCTACTGACGGAGGAAGCATGTCCGCGCCCGCTCCGGCGGCCGCCCTCACCCCGGGAGAGCGCCTCGACAAGGCGCTCTCCCGGATCGGGGCCGCCCGGCCGTTCACCAGGGACGCCGTCCTCGCCGTGGCCGTCGCCGCGACCACGCTGGGGCTGTACACGATCCTGGCGCGCATCGGCCCCGCCGAGGCGTCGCTCCAGGTCACCACCGCCGAGGTGTGGACCATGGGCGCGCTCGCGGCGGCACAGGGGCTGCTGCTGTGCCTGCGGCGGGTGCGGCCGGGCCTGTGCCTGGCGCTCATCGTGGCCGTGCAGCTCGGCATCATCGCGATCGCGCCGCAGATCATGGCCCAGGGCTTCGGTCCGGCCATCGCGGCGTACACGCTGGGGACGCTCGCGTCGGCGCGGTTCACGTTCACCGCCGCCGCGACCGCGGTGGTCCTGGAGACCGGCGCTTCGGCGGCCGCCACGTGGGGCGAGCCGGGCGCGGCGGTCACCGTCCTCAACCAGCTCGGGTCGAGCGCGCTGCTGTACGCGGCGGCCGCTTTCGTCGGCGCGTACGTGGCGGCCCGGCGCCGCAACCGGGCCATGGCGCGGGAGCGGGCCGAGCAGATGCTCAGGGCCGCAAGGGAACGCGCCGAGGCGTCGGTCCGCGCCGAGCGGACCCGCATCGCCCGGGAGCTCCACGACGTGGCCGCGCACCACCTCTCGGGCATGGTCGTCCAGGCCGCCGCGATCGAGCGGCTCATCGACCGCGACCCGGCCGCCGCGAAGGACGGCGCCGCGTGGATCCGCTCGCAGGGCAAGGAGACCCTCGCGAACCTGCGGCAGGTCGTGGGCCTCCTGCGCGAGCGGGGCGACGCCGGCGACGGCGACGCGCCCGTCCCGGGCCTCTCGGCCCTGGATGCGCTGGTGGAGGAGTCGCGGCGCCTCGGCGACGACGTCGCGTTCGCGCGCGAGGGCGAGCCGCTCGTGCTGCCGCCGATCGCGGACATCTCGTTCTACCGGGTCGCCCAGCAGGCGTTGACGAACGCCCGCCAGCACGCGCCGGGAGCGCCGGTGCGGCTGCGCCTCGCGTACAGCGAAAGTGCAGTGGAGCTTCTGGCCGCCAACGGGAGTGCGCGGCGCGCGGTCGCGGCGACCGGGCACGGCGGGAGCGGCCTGGTCGGGATGCGCGAGCGCGCCGACCTCGTCGGCGCCGAGTTCGCGGCGGGCCCGGACGCGGACGGCGGCTGGAGCGTGCGGCTGCGGCTGCCGGTCCGCGAGGCCGACCGGGAGCGGCAGGACGAGGCGTTCGCGAAGGAGGGGAAGCGATGATCAAGGTGCTGCTCGTCGACGACCAGGCGGTGGTCCGCGCCGGGTACCGGGTGATCCTGGAGGACGCCGGGGACATCGAGGTGGTCGGCGAGGCGTCGAACGGCCCGTCCGCGGTGGTCGCCGCGGCCCAGTTCGCGCCCGACGTCGTCTGCATGGACGTGCGCATGCCCGGCGGCGACGGCCTCTCGGCCACGCGGGAGATCGTGGCGGCGCGGGACGGGGACCGCCCGGCGGTGCTGGTGGTGACCACGTTCAATCCCGACGAGTACGTGTTCGGAGCGCTCGAAGCGGGCGCGAGCGGGTTCATCCTCAAGGACTGCGAACCGGAGGACCTGATCGACGCGGTGCGGAAACTCGCCGAGGGCAAGGGCCTCGTGGACCACGCGGTCACGCACCGGGTCATCACGGAGTTCGCGCAGCGGCGGCGGCGTCCCGGGGTTTCGCCTGCGGCCGAGGTGCTCACGGCCCGGGAGTTGGAGATCGTGCTGCTCCTCGCCCGCGGGATGTCGAACGCGGAGATCGCGCAGGAACTGTTCGTGGAGACGAGCACCGTGAAATCGCACCTGGGCCGGGCCATGACGAAGATCGGTGCGCGGGACCGGGTGCAGACCGTGGTGTGGGCCTATGAGAACGGGCTCGTCGAGGGCCGCTGAAGCGACAGGGCGGCGAGCTTCGCGGCCCCGAGCTCGGCCGGTCCGGCCTGGGTGACCGGCGCGCCGGGCCAGGCGGCGGCGAGCCGTGTCCGGACGCCGTCGCGGACGGGGGCGCTGCCGCGGAGCACGCTGCCGGACAACACGATCGGCGTCGTCTCGCCGGGGTCGCGCACGTTCGCGACGGCCGCGGCGAGGTGCGCGGCGGCCTCATCGAGGATCGCCGCGGCGCCCTCGTCCCCCGCCAGCGCGGCCTCGGTGACGAGCGGCGCCAACCGGTCGAGACTGCGGGGCGGGCGCTGGTGGACGGCGATCACGAACGCATCGGAGGCGGGCGGAGGCCCGCCCGCGGCTCGGTCCGGACTCGTTCCGGCCGTTCTGGTTTCATCGGCATCGTCGCCGAGGACGGCCCGGACCACCAGTTCCGTCAGCAGGGTCGGCGGGCGGCCAGCCTGGAGGTGCGCCGCCGTGTCGGCGGCGGCGCGGCGGCCGATCCAGAAGCCTGATCCCTTGTCGCCGAGGAGCCAGCCGAGGCCGTCGCCGACGCGGGTGATGCGGTCGGCGTCGATGCGGGCCGCGGCCGAGCCGGTTCCGGCGATGAGGACCGTGCCGAGCGGTTCGTCCGTGCCCGAGGCGAAGGCGACCTGGGCGTCGCCGACCGCCGCGACCGGGCATCGGAGCCCGGCGGCGTTCCAGACGCGCTGGAACGCCGCCGAGGTGTCGGGCCGGTCGAAGCCGCTGACGCCGGCGAGGCCGAGGACGGCGGCCGCGATGCGGCGGGGGTCGGTACCGGCCAGGGCGTCGGCGAGGGCGCGGGCGACCTCTGCGGCGGCGAGGTCGGGCGGGACGGCCAGCGGGTTGCCCCCGCCGGCGGCGCCCCGGCCGACGACCGTGCCGTCGAGGGTGGTCGTGACCGCGCGGGAGGAGGTCCCGCCGACGTCGAGGCCGAGTACCAGCTTGCTCATGGGATCAGCATGGACCCAGGTCGGTCCATTGCGGCGTCCAGCCCGGCTCGGAGCCCTGGGTCCACCAGTTGGCGCGCCACAGGTGCTCGCCGTCGCCGGACTTCGGGCCGTTCGGGTCGCCGTTCGCGCTGCGCTCGTGGACGACGGTGTTGCCCGCGGTGTAGACGGAGGCGAAGGACCAGTCGGGGGCGGTGCCGCAGTCGGCGCCGGTCGGCGGGTCGGTCGGGTCGGTGGGTTCTTCCGTGGTGGGCGGGGTGGTGGGGCATTCGCCGCCGCCGGTGCCCACGGTGTCGGTGTGGTCGACGCCGTCGGCGCGGTACCCGGCGACGCGGGTGTTCACCTGGGCGGGGGTGAGGACCTCGCCCGCGGTGTGCATGACGTAGTCGACCTGCTGGTTGTAGACGCTGGTGCCGCCCGCGTGGGCGGCGGTGTCGATGAACCAGAGGTTGAAGTTGATGGACATGGGGGTCTCCGGGTAGTACTTCCCGGAGTGGTCGGCGACGAGCGCGCCGTCCACGTAGTACTTGACGTGGCCGTCGGCGACGGTGAACACGAGGTCGTGCCAGCCCGCGTAGCTCTGGCGCTGGTTGTTGTTGATGTTGTCGGCGATCCAGGGGTCGGCCTGGTAAGTCTCCCAGGTGGTCTCGTAGAGGATGTTGCCGGTCTCGCCCCAGCCGCCGTTGGGGAGGTACTCGAAGTCGATCTCGCCGTAGTCGGGGTCCATGGGCGCGTCGAGCGGGGTGATGGTGAAGAACGTCTCGACGAGGTGGTCGCCGTCGGTGCCGCTGACGGGGGCGTCGGCGAACTTGACGCGGGCGGCGTAGGTGCCCTCGAAGAACTTCTGCTGGTGGAGGAGTTCGGCGTGGCTGGTGCCGCCGCCGGTGCCGTCGGTGGCGGCGCGCAGTTGCAGGGACTTCGCGCCGTCCACTGTGGGGAACGAGACGTTGCTCGCGGGCCAGGCGGCGCCGGGGACGCCGGGGCCTCCGGCGTTGGTGCGGACGGTCCAGCCGCGGGCGGCGATGTCGGGGTCGGCGGAGGAGTCGTAGGCGAAGTCGTCGAAGAGGACGCCGTCGCAGGCGGCCGCTTCGGCGGCGTCGGCGTCCCGGTCGGCGTAGGTCGCGGTGGCGGTGCCCGCCGCGGCTACGGCGAGGACGGCCGCCGCGACGCCGACGAGGCGCCTGCGCGGGGTGCGGATGGTGGTCATGAGAGCTCCCTTTCCTGTTGAACTCGTGTCGCACGGATCTGGGGACGGGTCAGCGGACCGCGCCTGCGGTGAGGCCGGCGCGGATCTGGCGTTGGAAGAGGACGTAGGCGGCCAGGACCGGGAGGATCGCGATGACGAGTCCGGCGAAGAGGCCGGAGAAGTCGCTGCGGTAGCCCTGGCTGACGGCGAGGGCGGCGAGGCCCTGGGCGAGGACGTAGCGGTCGGGGTCGGGGTTGAGGACCAGGGGCAGCAGGTACTGGTTCCACAACCCGAGGAAGTTGAAGATGCCGACGCTGACGATGCCGGGGCGGGCCATGGGGAGCATGACCCGGAAGAACACCCCGGCGTGGGAGCAGCCGTCGATGAACGCGGCTTCGGCCGTGGCCGCGGGGAGTCCGCGGAAGAAGGCGTGGAGGAAGAACACGGTGAACGGCAGGGCGTAGGCGGCGTACACGAGGATGAGCCCGTGGTAGGTGCCGAGGAGGCCGAGCTGGTCCACGACGAAGAACAGCGGGACGAGGGCGAGGAACACAGGGAAGAGCATCCCGGCGACGAGTCCGAAGTAGATGACGCGGTTGCCGGGGAAGTCGTAGCGGGCGAGGCAGTAGGCGGTGAGCGCGCCGAGGAGCATGACGAGGACGAGGGCGCCGCCCACGACGATGAGCGTGTTGAGGAGGTAGCGCCCGATCTGGGCCTCCTGCCAGGCGCGGACCCAGTTGCCCCACTGGGGGGACGCGGGGAGGGACCACGGGCTGGCGAAGATCTCGGCGTCGGTCTTGAGGGAGGAGAGCACGGCCCACGCGAGCGGGAGGGTCACGAGGAGGGCCCAGACGGCGAGGACGAGGTGGAGCGCGGCGTCGGTGAGGCGCGGTTTCGCACCGTTCGGTCTCATGCGAGTTCCACCTTCTCTCTCCTGGTGGCGCGCAGGGCGAGCGCGGTGAGCGTGAGGGTGATGAAGAAGAGCGTGACGCCCATGGCGGAGGCGTATCCGAACTCGCCGTAGGTGAACGCGGCGCGGTAGAGGGTGAGGCCGATGACCTCGGTGGCGTTGTCGGGGCCGCCGGGCCCGACGGTCATGATCTGGACCAGCGCGAACCCGTCGAGGGCGAGGATGCCGAGGTAGACGTAGGCGACCTGGACGCTGTCCCACACGAGCGGGAGGGTGATGCGGCGGAACACGGTGAAGCGGCCCGCGCCGTCGAGGGTGGCGGCCTCGACCACGTCGGTGGGCACGGACTCCATTGCGGCGGTGAAGAGGACGACGTAGAAGCCGACCGCGGACCAGACCATGACGGCGGTGACGGCGGGGAGCGCGGTGGCGGGGTCGGCGAGCCAGGCGCGCTGGAGGCCGTCGAGGCCGACGGCGCCGAGGACGCCGTTGAGGAGCCCGTCGCCGGGCGTGTAGACGAACTGGAAGAGGACGCCGAGGATCGCCACGGACAGCAGCTGCGGGAAGAAGTAGACGATGCGGTAGAGCCCGGAGCCGCGCACGCCGCGCCTTTTCGTGCCGCCGCCGAGGGTGAGGCAGGCGGCGAAGAACAGGGCGAGCGCGATCGTGGCGGTCGGCACGACCACGAGCATGATCCCGTTGTTGCGCAGGGCCGCGAGGAACAGGGGGTCGGACCAGAGGTCCGCGAAGTTCGCGAGGCCCACCATGCCGGCCTCGGCGGACAGGCCGTCCCAGTCGGTGAGGGCGAGGTAGAACGCCTGGGCGTAGGGCGAGACGACGAAGACGCCGTAGAGGAGGAGGGGCGGCGCGAGCGCCCCGATCAGGAACCGGTACCTGCCGTGCCGCATGGCCGCCCCCTCTCAGCGCTCGTACTTGACGATTGAGTCGTCGGCGGCGACGGCGTCCGCGGCGGCCTGGATGCGGTCGGCCCAGGCTTCGGGGTCGGCGCGCCCGGCGAGGAGCTCGCCGGTGGCGGTGTCCACTTCGACCGCGAGCTCGGGGTACCAGGTGCGGTACTTGTAGCCGAAGACGTTGTCGCCCGCGGTGTCGAGGGCCGCGGCGACGGAGGCGAGGCCGGGCGAGAGGTCGAGGCCGTCCGTGGCGCCCTTGACGACGGGCATGGCCTTCGCGGACTCGGCGAAGCCGCGGGCGACCTCGCCGGAGAAGAGGCAGCGGAGGTATTCGAGGCCGCCGCGCGGGTTGAGGGCCTGCGCGGGGACCAGGAACGACTCGCTGCTGGAGCCCTGGACGGCGCCGTCGGGGAGGGCGTCGGCACCGGTGAGGGCCGGGACGGCGGCCATCGCCATGTCGAAGCCCTCGGGGGTGACGTCCTGCTGCTCGCCTTCGAGCCAGGAGCCGCACGGGATGAACGCGGCCTGCCCGGTGCACCAGGCGTTCTGGGCCTCGGTGTGGGAGAGGCCCTCGGAGCCTTCGAGGATGTGGCCGCCGGTGACGAGCCTGTGGATCGCGTCGGCGGCGGCGAGGACGCCGTCCTGCCTCCACGCGTCGGGGGCGAGGTTGTCGATGGCGTAGACGAGGTCGAGGCCGCCCGCCTTGGCGGCGAGGGACTGGAGCGGGTCCATCATGTACTCGGGGTACTTGCCCTGCCAGGTCCACGGCGCGATCCCGGCGTCCTTGATCTCACCGCAGAGGGCGAGCATGTCGTCCCAGGTGGCCGGGACGGTCCAGCCGCGGGAGTCGAAGAGGCTGCGGGAGTACCAGATCCCCCAGACCACGTAGGAGTAGTTGAGGAAGCTCGCGGTCCCGTCGAGCGTGCCGTCCTCCACGACGCCGGGCAGCAGGAGGTCGCGGACTTTCACCGCCGGGTCGTCCAGGCTCGGGGCGTCGAGGAGGTCGGCGAGGTCGGTGAGCTGGCCCGCGGCGGCGAGCGCGGCGATGTCGAGGCGCCCGGCGCCGGTGTTGTCCACGACGTCCGGCGGCTCGCCGGACACGAAGCGCGGCTGGAGGACCTCGCCGACCTTCTGGAGCCCTTCGTGGGTGACGGCGGCGCCGGGGTGGCGCTCCTCGTAGAGGGTGACGGCGTGCTGCGTGTACTCCGAGCCGAAGCCGCCGTCGAAGACGACCACTTCGAGGTCGGCGTCCTCGGGGACGCCCAGGGGGTTGTCGTCGGTGACGGCGCCGGTGGCCTGCTCGGCCGGGCCGTCGCCGCCCGCGGTGACGCAGCCGGAGAGCACGGCCGAGGCACCGGCCATTGTGGAGAGTTGCAGGAGGGTGCGGCGGGAGGAGCGGACGTTCATGAGGGGCCTTTCGTGGGGGTTGAAAGGGACAGGCGGAGGGGTTGGGGCGGCGGGGGTCAGGCGGTGCGGCGGATGCGCCCGGCGTAGCGGGCTTCGAGCGCCAGGTTGTGGTCGTCGCCGCCGGGGATGTTGGCGGACAGGTAGACCGGCGGCTCGTGGCCGGCGTCGATGAGGCGCTGCACGGCCTCGCCGACGACCATCTGGGCGAGCACGGCCGAGGTCACGGATGAGACCGCGCCGACCGCGCCGCCGCCGGGCAGCGGCATCGCGGCGTCGCCGTAGGGGGCGCCGTTGTCGAGCACCACGTCGGCGATCTCGCTGAGCCGCTTGCCGGACGGGTGCCGCGACGGGGTCTGCGCGCTGTGCTCGGCGGAGGTGAAGGCGATCAGGGGGTGGCCCTTCTCCTTCACGAGGAGCGCGAGCTCCACGACGACGCCGTTGATCCCGGAGTTCGAGGCGACGGCGAAGACGTCGGCGGGCTCGGTGGGCACGGTTTCGAGGAGCTGGCGCGCGATGTCGGGGTTGCGCTCCAGGAACGGGTCGGCGAGGACCTCCAGCGGGCGCCCGCCCGCGAGGACGAGGTCCCGCAGCGCGATCTTGTTGGAGGGCACCAGGCCCCCGGCCCGCCCGGCCAGCTCCATCGCGAGCGCCTCGGAGTGCCCGGAGCCGAACGCCTGGAGCACGCCGCCCGCCGCGATCGAGTCGGCGATGAGCCGCGCGGCCTCGGCGACGGCGTCGGCCTGCCGCTCGCCCACGCGGCGGACCGTCTCGGTCACGAGGTCGAGGTAGGCCGCGCCGGTGACGCGCGCGGGGGTGGGTTCGGTGGTCACTGGTCCTCCTGGGGGCGGTTGCGGCGGTTGCGGTTCGGCTCGTCGGCGAAGCGGTGCGCCTGCACGGCGCGGGCGGTCACCTCGAACGCCTCGGTGGTGCGCTCGTAGGTGCGCTGCGCGACGGCCACGTAGATGAGGTCGAGGACGAGGAGCTGCGAGTGCAGCGCCGAGAGCGCGGCGAGGCGGAACGTCGTCTCGTGGACGGCGGTCGTGAGCACCACGTCGGCGGCCTGCGCCATCGGCGAGCGGTCGAACGAGGTCACGGCGACGGTGAGCGCGCCCTGCTCGCGGGCCTCGGCGAGGACCTCCACGACCTCGCGGGTGCGGCCGGAGTGCGACAGGCCGATCGCCACGTCCCCTGGGCGCAGGAGCGCGGCGTTGGTGAGCGCGGTGTGCGCGTCGGGCCGGAACCAGCAGGGGACGCGGATGCGCTCCAGGCGGAACGCCAGTTCCCTTGCGGCCGTGCCGCTGCTGCCCAGGCCCACGAGTTCGACGCGGCCCGCCTCGGCGACGGCCCCGGCGACCCGGTCGATCCGGTCGAGGTCGAGGCGGGAGGCGGTCTCCTGGATCGCGCGGGAGTCGGCGCTGGCGACGATCCCGAGGACGCGGTCGAGCGGGTCGCCCGGCTCGATCTCGCGGTCGATGTCGGTCTCCCAGCGGGCCTGCTCGGCGCGGCCGCCCTCGGCGGCGAGGGCCACGCGCAGCTCGGCGTACCCGGAGAAGCCGAGGACGCGGCAGAAGCGGGTGACCGTGGCCGTGGAGGTCCCCGCCCGGTCGGCGAGGTCCGCGATGGACGCCCGCGCCGCGCCGTCCGGGTCCTCCAGGATCTGCGTCGCGACCCGTTGCAGCGCATCGGGAAGCGTCGCGAGCTCCGTTCGGAGGCGCCCCACCACGCTCTGGTTGCGCACTGTCGCCGTCACTGGAAATTCCTTTCATTGAAGGTTCCTTATGAAGAAAATTACGATGAACCGGCGGCCAAGTCAACGCTTCAGGAGAATTAATTTCATCGCGGCGCACGGAAAGGGCGCCCGGGCCGCGGCCCGGGCGCCCGCGGGAGGAGGTCAGGACTCTTCGGCGGCGGTCTCGGCGGGGGCCGGTTCCGCCTGGGCCCGTTCGCCTACGGGCCACAGCTGGAAGAAGTCGGCGTGGAAGGCCAGGAGCGGGAACGTGACCGCCAGGAGCGCGGACGCGATCCACACCTCCAGGTCGAACGTGGGCGCGCCGGACGGGAGGTCCCCGGTGAGGACCGGCGCGAGGAGGCGGTAGACGAGGGCGAGGACGGTGCCGATCACGGCGGCGGCGACCGCGGCTATCACGCCCTTCAAGGGCTGCTTGAACTTCGCGAACAGCGAGCCCTCGAACGTGTTGAGCATGAGGATGGAGCCGAAGATGAACGGGATCGGGACGGTCACCAGGTACACGGGCGCGTCCTGGCCGAAGGCCCCGGTGCCGAGCAGGTAGGCCACCGCGGCGATAGCGAAGGCGGCCACGGTCCACACCGCGCCGAGGACCGGCTGCCGCATGAGCTTCGGGAAGCGCGACAGCGGCCACAGGTCGAAGTGGACCATGAGGAACATGGCCGCGACGGTGGAGACGAGGAAGGCCACGGCGCTCCAGCCGTCGAACAGGCCGCCGGGGTCCTGCTCGGGGATGTAGAGCGGGCTGCCTTCGAGGAACGCGAAGTCGAAGCACACCAGGAAGACCGCGACGGCGATGGCGTAGCAGGCGACGAGGAGGGCGACCCCGGCGATGAGCTTGTTGCGGATGCGGGCGAACGGCCATCCCTGCCAGATGACGGTGAGCCAGAAGCACACGACGACCGAGACGATGATCGCCTGCACCAGCGGCGGGGTCGGCGGGGTCTCCCCCGCGCCGACGGTGACGACGTAGAGGAGGGCGACCACGAGGCCCGCGAGGAGGGCCAGGACGAGGTGGATGAGGCCGCGCAGGGGCTGGCGGCGGGCGGCGGCGAAGGCGGGCTGCTCGGCGTGCCAGAACACGCCGATGACGAGGCTCGCGGGGATGGCGCACATGAGGTAGTACGAGACCCAGCCGGCGAAGGTCGGCCAGTCGAAGAGGGAGATGAAGACCAGGGCCACGACCATGATGAAGAGCGCGGCGGCGACGCCGCGCACGGGCTGCTTGAGAGTGGGCATGCGCTGACTCCTTTCTTCAGTCGGAGGGCGGTCCGGGCCCCGCGAGGTGGGCGCGGGGCCGCATCGAGTGCATTTACGCAGCTCGATGTGTTGGTGATCACATTGCTCTGGTGAGGCGGTGATTGTCAAGGCCCCCAGGAGGTGCGGATGCCTCCGATCGCGGACCCGGCCCCGGCGCCGGTCCGTCTATGCTGGACGCTCCGGCGCGAGACAGGAGTCCGCCATGCGAGCCGTCGTCCAGAAGCGGTACGGGAGCCCCGACGAGATCGAGATGGGCGAACTCCCCCGGCCCGAGCCCGCGGAGGGCGAGGTGCTCGTCAAGGTCAGGGCGGCGTCCCTGAACGGCTCGGACCGCGAGAACCTCGCCGGGAGCCCGTTCTACGCCAGGCTCGGCGGGCTGCGGAGCCCGCGGATGCCGGTGCCGGGGTCCGATGTGGCCGGTGTCGTGGAGGCAGTGGGGAGCGCCGTCACCGAGTACGCGCCGGGCGACGAGGTCTTCGGGGAGCTGCTCGGGTACCGGGGCGGGCTCGCAGAGTACGTCGCGACTCCCCCGAAGCTGCTGGCCCGCAAGCCCTCCGAACTGTCGTTCGTGGACGCGGCGGCCGTGCCGCAGGCCGGGTGCATCGCCCTGCGGGCCACGGCGGGCGTCCGCGAGGGCGAGAAGGTGCTCGTCAACGGCGCGGGCGGCGCCGGGGGCGCGATGGTCGTCGGGCTCGCCAAGCACTTCGGCGCCGAGGTGACCGCCGTGGACCGGGCCGACAAGGCCGACTACCTGCGGCGCGTGGGGGCCGACGAGACGATCGGGTTCGAGGATGAGGACTGGGCCGCCCGGCGCGGGGCCTGGGACCGGATCGTGGACCTCGTGGGGCACCGCTCGCCGTACCGCGTGCAGCGGGCGCTGCGCCCGGACGGCCGGTACCTGATGGTCGGCGGGCACGCGCGCATCCTCCTCGCGGTGCTCCTCGCCGGGCCGACCGCGGGCGTGCGGTCCGGCAAGCGGGTCCGGGTGCTGGTCGTGCCGCAGTCGCGCGCCGACCTCGAAGCGGTGACGGCCCTCGTGCTCGACGGCGCGGTGTCCCCCGTGGTCGACCGGGTGTACCCGCTCGCGGCGGCGCCGACGGCGTTCCGGCGCATCGCCTCCGGCGACAATCGGGGGAAGGTTGTCGTCGAGGTCTCGTGAGCCCGTTAAGCTGGGCGTCCTTACGCGACAAGGAGACGACGAGATGGCAGGCAACCGGATCGCGATCGTGTGGAACCCGTCCAAGACCGCCAAGGAGGACCTGCGCAAGGCGCTCCCGGCGACCGACGCGGCGCTGACCTGGTACGAGACGAGCCCCGACGACCCGGGCCGCGGGGCCGCGGACGAGGCGCTCAAGGCGGGGGCCGACGTGGTCGTGGCCGCGGGCGGCGACGGGACCGTGCGGGCCGTCGCCGAGCGGCTGGCCGCGAGCGGCGCGGACGCCGAGCTGGCGATCGTCCCGATGGGCACCGGGAACCTCCTCGCGCGCAACCTCGGGGTGCCGCTGAACAGCCTCCCGAAGGCGATGGAGCGGGCGTTCGAGGGGCGGGGGAAGGCCATCGACCTCGGCTGGGTCGAGGCCGAAGTGGACGGCGAGTCGGTGCGCAGCGCGTTCGCCGTCATGCTGGGCTTCGGGATCGACGCCCACATGATCGCCGAGACCGACGACGACCTGAAGAGCCGCGTCGGATGGCTGGCCTATGTGGAATCGCTGGGGCGGGCGGTGAACGCCACCGAGGTCGTGGACATCGACCTCACGGTCGACGGCGGCGAGCCCGAGCGCACCGCCGGGCACACGCTGCTCATCGGCAACTGCGGGACCCTCCAGGGCGGCATCCGCCTGCTCCCCGACGCCGACCCCTCGGACGGCGAGCTGGACCTGCTGCTGCTCAGCGCCGAGGGCGTGGGCGGGTGGATCGACACGCTCCGGTCCTTCGTGTGGGACAACGGGGTCCGGCGCCTCATCACCGGGCAGGACAAGGCCGCCAGCGCGGACACCGCCGAGCACGGGCGGGCGTCGCAGCTGAGCGTCGAGCTGTCGCGGCCGCTGGTGCTGGAGATCGACGGTGACGACCTCGGGGAGACCGCGTCGTTCACGGTCTCGCTGCAGGAGAAGGCGATCCGGGTCCGGTAAGAACCCGTCCGACTAGCGGCGGGGCGCGGCGACCGAGTCGCGGGCGACGAACTCGGTGGGCAGGTTGAGTTCGGCGCCGCTGGCGTCGCCTTCGATGGCGCCCAGGAGCTTCGCGACGGCGCGCGAGCCCATGTCGCCCCAGGAGCAGCGGACGGTGGAGAGCGCGGGCGCGGAGAGGTCGGCGCCGAAGATGTCGTCGAAGCCGATGAGGCTGAGGTCGCGGGGGACCTCGACGCCGTGCCGGCGGCAGGCGCCGAGGAGGCCGAGGGCGACGAGGTCGTTGTAGGCGAGCACGGCGGTGACCTCGGCGGCCATGACGTCGGCGAACGCGTCGGTGCCGCCCTCGCGGGTGGGCGCCGAGGACTGGATCTCCACGATGGACATGCCGCGGTCGACGGCGAGGTCGTGGGCGGTCACCCACTTCATGCCGTTCATCCAGGACGCCTCGGGGCCGGCGAGGTAGGCGATGCGGCGGTGGCCGAGGCCGTGGAGGAGGTCGAGGGCCTCGACCATGCCGGGGCGCACGTCAGGGGCGACGGAGGGGACGCCGGGGACGGGGCGGTTGACGGCCACGATCGGCTTGGCGGCGGCGAGCTCCTGGATCTGGGCGTCTTCGAGGCGAGAGGCGACGAGGAGGAGGCCGTCCACGGCGATCTGGAGGCGCTCGGCGGTGGAGCGTTCGAGCTCGGCGGACTCCTGGGAGTCGGCGAAGATGAGCATCGCGTCGTGCTCGCGGGCGATCCGCTCGGCCCCGCGCACCAGGTCGAAGTAGACGGGGTTGGTGAGGTCGGAGACGAGGAGGCCGAGGTTGCCGGTCTTGCCGGTGGGGAGGGCGCGGGCCATCGGGTTGGTGCGGTAGCCGAGGTCGGCGGCGGCCTCGCGGATGCGCTGCTCGGTGCTGGCGCTGACGCGGCCGGGCTGGTTGAGGGCGCGGGAGACGGTGGAGGGGTTGACGCCGGTGATGCGCGCGATGTCGTAGATGGTCGCGGGGGTCTTGCCCTTCGCCGCCGGACGGCGCTTGTCGCCCACGGCTCCCCCTTCGGATCGTCGATCGCCGCACGTGGGTGCGGAGCACCGGCAGGACTGACTGAATCATAGGAGTCTATTTCAAGTTCTGTTAACTGGGGAGGCGCAGGAGTTGCGGTCCGGGCTTGCGCTCCCGTCCGGGGCGGTGTTACGTTGGAAACGTTTCCGCCATGGAAACGATTCCATGACATCGGAGTCCAGCGCACAGAGAGGTGCCACCGTTGGCCACGATCAAAGACGTCGCGGCGCGGGCCGGGGTCGCCGTCGGCACCGCCTCCCGCGTCCTCAGCGGCAGCCCCCAGACCTCCCCCGACTCGCGCGCCCGCGTCCTCGCCGCCGCCGCCGAACTCGGCTACATCGCCAACGGCCCGGCCCGGTCCCTGCGCCGCGCCCGCACCGACGTGCTCGGCCTCCTCGTCTCCGACATCCGCAACCCGTTCTTCTCCGAGCTGGCCCACGCCGCCGAGCAGGAGGCCCGCGCCCACGGCTACACGGTGATCCTCGCGAACGCCAACGAGGACGCCGCGCAGGCCGACGCGGTGCTCGACGTCTTCGCCGCGCAGCGCATCGACGGCCTGCTGCTGTCCCCGCAGGGCCCCAAGACGCCCCGCCTGGAGGCGCTGCTCGCCTCGGACCTGCCGATCGTGCTGCTCAACCGGTCGATCGAGGGCGTGGTCGCGCCGCTCTACGGGACCGACAACGCGGGCGGCGTGGCCCAGGCGCTCAAGTGGCTCCAGCGCCGGGGGCACCGGGACGTGGCCTTCATCGGCGGCCCCGAGACGTTCTCCACGGGCGCCGAGCGCCACGACGCGTACCTGGCCGGGCGTGCGGCGCACGGCATCAGCACCGACGACGTGCTCGTGGACGCGGGCGACTTCCTCGCCGACGGCGCCGCGGAGGCGATGCTCCGCATCCTCGACCGCGGCGCGCTCCCCACGGCGGTCTTCGGCGCCAACGGGCAGACCACCCTGGGCGCCATGCGCGCCGTGCACGAGCGGCTCGGCGCCGAGGCGGCCTCGCTCATCGAGTTCGTGTCCTTCGACGACGTCGAGTGGTTCGCCTTCATGTCCCCGCCCGTGAGCGCGGTGAAGAACGACGCCCCCGAGATCGGCCGCGCCGGCGTCAGGGGCCTCCTCGCCCTCATCGACGGCGGCACCGCGGCCCCGCAGCGCATCGCGACCGTGTTCATCGACCGCTCCGCGGGCGGCGCCGAGTGAGCGACCACCGAACACCCACCACCGCAACCGGAAGGAACACCACCCGATGAGGATCGCGCTCGGAGCCGACCACGCAGGCTTCCCCATGAAGGACACCGTCCGCGGGGTGATCGAGGGCCTGGGGCACGAGGTCCTCGACTGCGGGACCGGGAGCACCGAGCCGGTGGACTTCCCCGACATCGTGCGGGACACGTGCGGTCCCGTACTGGACGGCCGGGCCGACCGGGCGGTCCTGGTGTGCGGCACCGGGCAGGGCGCGGTCATGGCCGCCAACAAGCTCCCCGGCATCCGGTGCGGGCTCGCCCACGAGCCGTACTCGGCGCACCAGGCCGTCGAGCACGACGACGCCAACGCGATCGCCATGGGCGCCTGGCTCGTGCCGCACGCGCTCGTCCCCGACATCCTCCGCGAGTTCCTCGCGGCCGTGTTCGACGACGACGAGGACACGCGCCGCCGGGTCGCCAAGCTCAACGCCCTCGACTGACTCCGCAACCCCCGCAACAGGTCCCGGCACCGATCAAAGGAGATCCCCCGCATGACCCAGGCAGCGACCCCGATACGCAGCCCGCTCGGCTCAAAGGACCGCGTCAAGACCGCCGTCGCGGCGGCCGCGGGCACCAGCGTCGAGAACTACGACTTCATCGCCTACGGCACGGCCGCGGCACTGTACTTCGGCCCCGTGTTCTTCCCGTCCGAGGACCCGCTGACGAGCACGCTCCTCGCGTTCGCGACCCTCGCGGTCGGCTTCGTCATGCGCCCCCTCGGCGGCGCGATCGGCGGGTACCTCGGCGACCGCTACGGCCGCAAGCCCGTCCTCGTCGCCGCCATGGTCGTCATGGGCGCCGCGACCTTCGCGATCGGCCTCATGCCGACGTACGCGCAGATCGGCGTCGCCGCGCCGGTCATCCTCACCGTGGTCCGCATGGTCCAGGGCCTCGCGTTCGGCGCCGAGTGGGGCGGGGCGATCACCATGGCGTACGAGCACGCGCCGTGGCACCGCCGCGGCATGTTCGCCGCGATCCCCCAGTCCGGCAACCCGCTCGGCATCGCCCTCGCCAGCGGCATGTTCGCGTGGAGCGCGACCCTCGAAGGCGACTGGCAGTGGCGCACCCCGTTCCTGTTCAGCGCGGTCCTCGTGATCGTGGCGCTCATCGTCAGGTCCCGGCTCTCGGAGTCCCCGGAGTTCCAGGAGGCGCAGGCCGCCGGGAAGACCGAGAAGAACCCGTTCCTCGCGACCTGGCGGGACGACTGGCGCGGCATCCTCCGGGTGATCGCGCTGCGCGTCGTCGAGTCGTTCGCGTACTACTCGACCGCCACGTACCTGCTGAACTACATCTCCGACCGGGAGCCGGAGCTGCGGCCCGTGGCGCTCGGCGCGATCACCGCCGCGAGCATCACCGCGATCGCCGTGACGTTCCTGGCCGGGACGCTCACCGACCGGATCGGCAGGCGCCCCATCTACATCGGCGGGTGCATCGCGGCGGCGCTGTTCGCGTTCCCCATGTACCTCCTGACGAACGACGGCGAACCGGCGCTCGTCGTCGCGGTGTTCGTCATCGGCATCGGGTTCATCCACGCGGCCCTCACCGGCACGCAGGGCGCGCTGCTCACCGAGCAGTTCCGCACCGCCACGAGGACGTCCGGGGCCTCGCTCGGGTACCAGATCGCCGCCGCGCTCGGCGGGTTCGCGCCGCTCCTCGCGGCCGCGCTGGTCGGGAAGTTCGGCTGGCCCGGCGCGTCGATGCTGTACCTGTTCGCCGCGCTCGTCGGCCTGACGGGCATCCTGCTCACCAGGGAGACCTGGGGCAGGGAGGAGCGCGACCGCGTGAACGCGCTCGTCGCCGCGGCCCGCAAGGGGTGAGGCGGGAGGGGCGGGGCCGGTCGGTCCCGCCCTTGTGTGGTGTCGGATTGACACGTGATGTGCATCACAAACAGGTTTATCCAAAAGAGTTACCCGCCGGTAGGTGACAACTCCCGGAACCGCTCATATGATCAAGGACAAGGCCTTCCGAGGGCACCCCGGCCCTTCGGAGCACTGCCGAGAATAGACGGACAACCCGCACGACGTCTGCGCCCCGGCCGATCACCAATCGGGAGGAAGACGATGAACGACGTACGACAAGACCGCCGCAAGACCCGATCCGAGGAGTACGGCCACCTGGAGCCGCTGTTCACCGAGCTCGAAGGACTCGCCCCGGAGGACCCGAAGCGGTCCGAGGTCAGAGACCGGCTCGTGACCGGCTACCTGCCCCTGGCAGAGCACATCGCGAGGCGCTTCTCCGGCAAGGGGATCGCCAAGGACGACCTGGTGCAGGTCGCCTCGGTGGGCCTCATCCACGCCGTGGACCGCTTCGACACGAGCAAGGGGTCCGACTTCCTCTCGTTCGCGGTCCCGACCGTCATGGGCGAGGTCAGAAGGCACTTCCGCGACACCACCTGGCCGATGCGCGTCCCCCGCCGCCTCCAGGAGCTTCGCCTCAACATCAACAACGCCACGCCCGAGCTCGCGCAGCGCCTCGGCCGCCCCCCGACGGAGGCCGAACTCGCCGCGCACCTCGGGATCAGCGAGCGCGAGGTCCTCGAAGGACTCGAAGCGCGCCAGGCGTACCGGCCCGTCTCCCTCGACGAGTCCCCGTTCGAGGACGACGGCCGGCTCCCCCTGGCCGAGACCATGGGCGACGAGGACGCCGCCCTCGCCTTCGTGGACGACCACGAGTCGCTGGCGCCGCTCCTCCAGGAGCTGCCCGAGCGCGAGCGCACCATCCTGGCGCTGCGCTACTTCGGCGACATGACCCAGACGCAGATCGCCGAGGAGGTGGGCATCTCGCAGATGCACGTCTCGCGGCTGCTCAGCCGCACCCTCGGCGGCCTCAGGGAGGAGCTCGCCGAGTCCATGGCCGAGTCCGTGGACGCCTGAGAAGGGATATCGCCGACCGCATCGCGACGCTTGCCCCGCAGTGTCCGAAGCCATAGCATGAGGTCGGCGATATCCCTTCTGCCATAAGGAGATCCATGACCCTCCACAGAGTAATCGGATCGCGACGACGGGGCCGCTGGGCGATGCTCGGCCTGGCCGGGGCGAGCCTCCTGGCGGTCGCCGCCGTCACGGTCCCCGCGCACGCGGACGGTGCGGACGCGGACGCCGCGTTCCAGGTGGGCGTCACGCACGAGCGCTACAGCGCCGACTGGTGGGGCGACGAGCAGGCCGTCGAGGACGCGAGGGAGATCCTCAGCAGCGTCGGGCCGCTCCAGAATCAGCACCTCATGGGCTTCGGCACCGAGAACCCCTGGCCCGCACAGAATTCGAGCGCCCGGGACTGGGGCAGCCTGGACGAGCGCATCGACCTCATCGAGGCGACCGGAGGGACCCCGGTGGTCACGCTGTGCTGCGCCCCGGGCTGGATGACCCCCTCCGGCGAGGATTGGCCGGACGCGTACGAGGCGCCGCAGCCGCAGTTCTACGACGAGTACGCGCAGCTGTCGGCCGAGACCGCCGCCCGGTACCCGCAGGTCGAGTACTTCCAGGTCTGGAACGAGTTCAAGGGCTTCTGGAACGATGACCTCAACCGCTGGGACTACGAGGGCTACACCGAGCTGTACAACCTGGTCTACGCCGCCGTCAAGGAGGTCCGGCCGGACGCGCGGATCGGCGGGCCGTACGTGTCGCTCAACAGCTTCCAGGACTGCACGCACGACTGCTCCGACCTCGAGGGGTCCTGGGGCACCGCCGACCAGCGCGACCTCGACGCCATGGAGTACTGGCTCGCGAACGCCGACGGCGCCGAGTTCTTCACCGTGGACGCCTGGTCGTCCACGAACGACGGCTACCACCCGGGGACGGCGGGCACGTACAACAAGTTCCGCGACGTCACCGAGTGGATCACCGCCCGCACCGACCTGCCCGTGTGGTGGTCGGAGTTCTACGCCCCCGCGTCCGCTGCGGACGAGTCGAGCTCGGTGGCGCTCATGCGCGCCGCGATCGAGGGGATGCGCGACGGCGGCGCCGCGGTGGCGCTGCTGTGGAGCCCCGAGTGCCAGTCGGAGCTGCCGTGCCTGTGGACCGCGACCTCGGAGGCGGGCGGCGGGCAGGCCACGGAGTACGTGCCACTGATCCAGGAGTTCTCCGGCCGCTAGACGGAGCGGTCCGGCCCCGCGTCCCTCGGGCGCGGGGCCGTTCTGCTGCTCGCCTACTGCCTTTCGGCGGCCGCGACGGCGACGGCCACGCCGTCGAGGAGGAGGTCCAGGCCGAAGGAGAAGTCGTTCTCGCCGGTGTCCTCCCCCGTGTCCTCCAGGAGCCCGCCGCCGAAGAGCGCGGCGGCGTCCGGGAAGCGCTCGGGGTCGACCAGTCGGGCCATCGCGCGCCCGTACTCGCGCTCGGCGGCGGCCTGGTCCAGGCCGGTGCCCTCGCGGCCCTGCGCGAGGGACTGGGCGAGCTGCGCAGCGCTGAGGACGTAGCCGCTGACGATCATGAGCGCACCGACCTTGGCTCCCCAGTCGAGGCGGGTCGGGCGCATGGTGCGGAGCCCGGCGTCGAACCAGTCGATCCCGTTGGGGCCGCTGGGCGGTCCGGAGGGCGGGACCTGCGCGAGCCACGGGTGGGCGGTGAGGACGGCCATCTGCTCGGTCGCCCACAGCCGCAGGCGCTCGCGCCACGGGCCGGTGCCCGCGAGGGACCCGGGGGCCGGGCCCTGGGCGGCGTCGCGCATGAGGTCGAGCAGCTCGTCCTTGGAGCCGACGTGGCGGTAGAGCGACATCTTGGTCACGTCGAGGGCCTCGGCGACCCGCGGGAGGGTCACGGCCGCGATCCCCTCGCGGTCGGCGAGGGCCACGGCGGCGTCCACGACCGTGCCGACGTCGAGCCGGGCGGGGCGGCCGCGCTTCGCATCGGGTGCGATGCGCCACAGCCGCGCCAGCTCCGGCGGCACGCGCTCCTGGTCCATGGCCTGGCCGCCCTCCGTTCTGCTCGTGGGGATGCGGGGGGCCATCATCGCACACCCTATTAGTATCCCTCGTATAGTATCCTTCAGACACTATCTCGGTCCACGGAACGAAGGAATCGACATGACCACCCCGACCACCACCGCCCCGCCCGCCGGGCCCGGCACCGCCCGCGGCCCCGTCCGCCAGGGCGAGCGGGCCCTCGCCCCCGACCTCGCCCGCGGCGCCATGCTCCTGCTCATCGCCCTCGCCAACAGCGCCGGGTACTTCCTCGCCAGCGCCCCCGGCGTCGAGGTCCACCCGCAGGGCTTCGAGCGCGTCTACAACTTCCTCATGGTCGAACTCGTGCACGCCCGCGCGTTCCCGCTGTTCGCCCTTCTCTTCGGCTACGGCCTCGTGCAGCTCTCGCGCCGCCAGGAGCGGTCCGGGGCCTCGCCGCGGCAGGTGCGGAACGTGCTGCTGCGCCGCGGTGCGGCGCTGTTCCTCTTCGGCGCCGTCCACGGCGTGCTGCTCTACTCCGGGGACTTCCTCGGCGCGTACGGCCTCATCTGCGTGCTCTTCACGCTCCTGCTGCTCCAGCGCTCGGAGCGGGTCCACCGCTTCGCGCCCTGGTACCTCGCGGTCGGCGGTGCGTACACCCTCGTGCTCGCGGTGCTGGCCGTCATGGGCCTGGTCGGCGGCGGCAGCGGCGCGGCGATCCCGGTGTCGCCCTTCCCGTCCGCGCTCGCGCCGACGTACCTGGAGTCGCTCGCGGAGCGGGCGGCCGAGTGGCCGATGCACACGCTCACGATCCTGCCGATGATCCTCATGGTGTGGGTCGGCGCGTGGGCCGCGCGGCACCGCATCCTCGAAGCGCCGCAGGAGCACCTGGTGCTGCTGCGCACCACGGCGATCGGCGGCCTCCTGGTGGCGCTCGCGGGCGGCCTGCCGATGGCGCTGCTGACGGCGGGCGCGATCGACATGGACGAGGCGACGGCCGGGTCGGCCAAGATGCTGTACGAGACGTCCGGGTTCTTCGGGGGCCTGGGGTACGCGGCGGTGTTCGGCCTGATCGCGTACGCGCTGCGCGGCAGGGAGAAGCACGGCGCGGTCGTCACGGCGGTCTCGGCGCTCGGACAGCGGTCGCTGACGGGGTACCTGTTCCAGTCGGTGGCGTGGCTGGCACTGGCGGCGCCGTTCGGGCTGGCGCTTGCGGAGAAGTCGTCGAGCCCGCTGCTGGTGTCGGGGCTGTGCGCGGTCCTGGTGTGGGTCCTGACCGTGGTCGCGGCGGACGTGATGCGGCGCCTGCGGTACCGGGGCCCGGCGGAGATGCTGCTGCGGCGCATGGTCTACGCGCGCAAGGCGAGCGAGAAGTAGTCCTCTGAGGAGCGGGGCCCGCCGGTCGGCGGGCCCCGTTCGGCTTGTCCCCCATGGGAGCTACGTCGAAGTGTCAACTTCGCGGGGATTCGGGCGGGCGTGCCCGTCCGTAGCGTTCTAGGCAGCCGCGGCGCCCCCGCCGCGGATCTGCGAAGGAGTCCTCATGAGACTGGTATGGCAGCTCTTGGCGGTCGCGCTGATCGCCTTCCTCGGCGGCCAGGGCCTGTACGCCGCCGACGGGAGCCCGTGGCTGCAACTGGCGATCGGCGCGGTGACCGCGGTGGTCGCGGTCGTCGTGTACCGGTGGGTGGTCGCGAAGACCGAGCGGCGGGACGTGGCGGAGCTCGGGCGGCCGGGCGCCGTCGGCGGGACACTGCTGGGGACGGTGCTGGGCGTGGCGATGTTCGGGTTCGTCATCGCGAACATCGCGTTCCTCGGCCACTACACGGTGGACGGTCTCGGGTCGCCGCAAGGCGCGGTCGGGCTGGTCGGGTTCATGGCCGCGGCGGCCGTCACGGAGGAGCTGCTCTTCCGCGGGGTGCTGCTGCGGATCGTGGAGGGCTGGTTCGGGACGTGGATCGCGCTGGGGTCCACGAGCCTCCTGTTCGGCCTGTCGCACCTGACGAACCCGAACGCGACCCTGTGGGGCGCGATCGCGATCGCGATCGAGGCGGGCGGGATGCTCGGCGCGGCGTACATCGCCACGCGGCGCCTGTGGCTACCCATCGGGCTCCACTTCGGATGGAACGTCGCGGCGTCGGCGATCTTCTCCACGGAGGTGTCCGGGAACGGGACCCCGCAGGGGCTCCTGGACGCGGCGACCACCGGGCCCGTGGCGGTCAGCGGCGGGGCGTTCGGCCCCGAGGGCAGCGGGTACGCGGTGTTCGCGGGGACCGTGCTCACGATCGTGTTCCTGCTCATCGCGAAGCGGCGCGGAAACATCAAGCCGCTCCGTCGCCGCGGCGAGCGCGGCGAGCCCGCCGCTACACTGCCCCGGTGATGGAACTGCGGCAGATCCCGGACCGGTGGCGCCGACTCGACGTCACCGTCCGGGACCTCCCCCTCGGGCTGCTGCTGGCGGCCCTGTCCTTCCTCCCGGTGCTCCGCGGCCACGAGACGCAGGTCGGCGACCTGCCCGGGCGGCCGCTCGACACCCTCGGGTTCGCGATCCTCGCGCTCGAATGCCTCCCGATCGCCCTGCGGCGCAAGCTCCCCGCGGTGAGCCTCGGGCTCGTGGCACTCGGGTTCACGCTCGCCTCGCTCGGGAGCTACCACACGGTCGCGGGCACAGCCCTGCCGATCGCGCTGCTCAGCGCGGGCGCGCACCTGGAGCGCTTCCGGCGCACCGCCATCGGGGTGCTCACCGCGGCCTACGCGGGCCTGGCGGTCGCGCTCACCGGGCTCGGATCGACCGAGGGCGCCGGGAGCTTCCTGGTGTTCTACCTGATGCTGGCCGCCACATGGTGCGTCGGCGCGTGGCTGCGGTCGACGCGGGCGGCGGAGGCCGAGCGGCGGCGCCACGTCGCCGAGACCACCCGTGCGGCGGAGCGGACCCGGATCGCGCGGGAGCTGCACGACGTCGTCACGCACCACGTCACGGCCATGGTCGTCCAGGCCGAGGCGGCCCGGTACCTCACGGCCGCACCGGAACGACTCGACCAGGCGCTCCAGGCGGTGGGCGACACGGGCCGCCGCGCCGTCACGGACCTGCGGCACCTCCTGGACCTACTCGAACCGGGCCGCGGGGCCGAGCCGCGGACGCCCCCGGTGGGGCGGCTGCTCACGCTCGTGGAGCAGACCCGGCAGGCCGGGCAGCCGGTCGAGTTCACCGAGCAGGGCACGCCCGCGGCGTCGACCGGCAGCGCCGACCTCGTCGCGTACCGGGTCGTGCAGGAGGGGCTCACCAACGCGCTCAAGCACGCCCGCAGCAGCCCCACGCGGGTCGTGGTTCAGCATCGGGACAGCGACATCACCGTGGAGGTGGCGACCGAGCGCTCGGCGGCGGTCACGGCCGTGTCCGGGACCGGGCGGGGCCTGGCGGGGCTGCGGGAGCGGGTGGACCTCCTCGGCGGTGAGTTCCAGGCGGGCGCCACGGACGGCGGATTCGCGATCCGGGCGCGCATCCCCGCGCGGGGCGCCTCGTGAGCGCGCCGATCAGCGTCCTCGTGTGCGACGACCAGATGCTCATCCGCACCGGCCTGGTCACGATCATCGACGCCCAGCCGGACCTGGAGGTCGCGGGCGAGTGCGGCGACGGGAAGTCCGCTGTGGACCTGGCCCGGCGGCTGCGCCCCGACGTGGTGCTCATGGACGTGCGGATGCCCGTGCTCGACGGCATCGAGGCCACCCGGCGCCTCGCGGGCGACGGTGTCGCCGACCCGGTCAAGGTCCTCGTGGTGACCACGTTCAACCTGGACGAGTACGTGTACGAGGCCCTGCGCGCGGGCGCGAGCGGCTTCCTCCTCAAGGACGCCCCGCCCGTGCAACTGCTGCAAGGCATCCGCACGGTCGCCACCGGCGCGGCCCTCCTCGACCCGGAGGTGACCCGGGCGCTCGTGGGGAGGTACGCGGCGCGCATCCGCCCCGCGGGCGGGTCCGCGGAGGTCCCGCTGACCCCGCGCGAGCTGGAGGTGCTGCGGCTCATCGCGGACGGCCGGTCCAACGGCGAGATCGCGGCGGCCCTGGTCATCAGCCCCGAGACCGTGAAGACGTTCGTGTCGCGCATCCTCGGCAAACTGGGCCTGCGCGACCGCGTGCAGGCCGTGGTCTACGCCTACCGGCACGGCCTGGTCACCTGACGGGGACCTCCAGGACGGTGGCGGCCGCGCCGTCCCCGTCGACGAGGCGCTCCTCCACTGTGGGCCCCGCGACCGAGAGCCTCTGGCGCCCGAGCCAGGCGAACAGCTCCTCCCCCGCGACGCGGACGCCGCACTCCTCCGGGACGACGGCCCGGACGACCCGCCGCGCGGGCAGGTCCAGCGCTTCGCCGTCCGGGGCGGCGACCGCGGCCTCGAAGCCGCCGCCGGGCGCGCCGGTGAGCCAGGTGAGGAGCACGCCGGGGCCGTCCTCGCAGGCGGCGGCCAGTTCGGACGGGTGCGCGACGGCGATCCTGCGGACCTTGAGGCGCCGCTCCCCCACTGAGGCGACCTGCGGCAGGACCGGGGCCGCGACGGCGAGGCGGTCTTCAGCGGCCGCGAGGGCCGCGGTCATGGCCGCAATCTCGCTGCGCAGCAGCGCGGCCCGCGCTTCGAGGAGCTGCCGCACCTGCTCGTCGGGGGCGTCCACCACGGACTCGATCTCCCGCAGCGTCAGACCGAGGCGCTGCAGGCCGCGGATGCGCTCCAGCCGGACCAGCTCGGCCGCGCCGTACCAGCGGTACCCGGTGGCCCGCTCGACCGCGGCCGGGGGCAGCAGCCCGATCCGGTCGTAGTGCCGCAGGGTCCGCTCCGAGACCCCGGCCATCCGCGCGAGCCTCCCGATGCGCCACATCGCTCCCCCTCCCGACTTGACCTTGCCGCTGCGTCAGGGTTCTAGCGTCCCAGGGTATGACGATCGACCACAATGCCCCGGGCCGCCGTTTCGGCGTCCTCGTCGCGGCGGCCCTCGCCCTCATGCTCGCCAGCGCCGCCGTCGCGGTGCCGACCGGCTTGGCGCTCAACCCCTCCGACATCGACGCGACGCTGCGGGCGGTCGCGGACCGGCCGGGCCTGCACCTGCTCGAACTGGGCTTCGACGTGCTCGGCTGGCTGGCGCTCGCCATGGCGGGCCTGGTGACGGCGGCGCAGGGGCGGGCGCTGGTCCCGGCGGGCCTGCTCGTGCTCGCGGGGGCGGCCGGGCTGCTCCACGACGCCGGGAACATGGCCGTCACGCAGCTCGCCGCCGAACCGGCGGCCGCGCCTGCGGCGCAGGCGGTGCTGCTCACCGCGAAGTGGACGGTGAACCTGGCGGGCCTGCTGTGGACCGCCGCGACGGTGAGTGCGGCGCTGGGTGAACGCGGGCGCCTCCGGGCGGCGGGCCTGGCGGCGGCGGTGTGCGGACTCGCCTCGGTGGCGCTCCCCTGGACGACGGGGACGGCCGGACCGTCGCCGGCGGCCGAGCAGCTCGGGTACGGGCTGCACCTGCCGGTGATGGCCTGGTGGGCGGCGCTGGCGTGGCGGTCGGCCCGGGGGCGCTGATCCTCGGGTCGCCTCGGCTACCAGCGGATGTGGATGGGGGTCTGCGGGGGTCCCTCGGTGAGGAGGCGGCGCACGAGGTCGGGGAGGCCGCGCGGGAGGATGCGCACGGGCGCGGCGTCCATGGCGTCGGGGTCGAGCCAGGCGTGCGGGGTGGCCGCGGGGGTGCGGGCGGCGTCGGTGCGCAGGAGGAAGAACTCGTCGGCGGCGGCGACGAACGCGCCGGAGTCGATGCGCTGCTGGAGGCTGTAGCAGGTGGCGACCGGGGTGCCGAGTTCCGCTGGGGTCGCGGCGAATCCGAGCTCTTCGGCGAGTTCTCGGACGGCGGCCTCGGCGGGGGTCTCGCCTGGCTCGACCGCGCCGCCGGGGGTGTGGAAGTAGCGGTCGCCCACGTCGCGGATCTTCGCGGGCCGGTCCAGGAGGAGGACGCGGCCGTGGTGGTCGAGGAGGACGGCGCGGGCGGTCCGGCGGCGGATCGTGGTGCGGCCGGGCTCCTCGGGGGCGTGGTCGTCCAGGGCGCGGTCCGGTGCGGGTTCGGCCGCGGTCGGTCGCGGCGCTTCTGCGATGGTCATGGGACTCAGCGTAAACGCGGTGTCCGACATGCGCTTGTTCTAATTGTGTGTCCGGTTGCGAGGCGGGGCGCGACACGCGGCGCGGGGCGGGCGCCAATGGACCGTCCGGCGTAGCCTGTGCTGTCGACCGCTGTCCCGTCCGGAAAGGCCGTCCCCCATGACCGAGTTCCTGCTGTCGGTGTTCGGCATCGCGTTCAACACCGCGGCGGTCGCGTACGTCGCGACCAGGCTGCTCGACGTGCGGTACACGCTGTGGCGCCTGGTCGTGGTCTCGGTGTGCGGCTACAGCGTCATGCAGTACGGGCTCCTGCCGTCCCTGCTCGCGCCGTTCCAGCACCGCGAGCCCACCGCGGAGGAGATGCCCGGGACGTTCGCGGTGTGGGTCCTCGCGCTCGTGACCGCGCCGGTGATCGCGATGATCATGCTGGTGGTGTGGGAGGCGGTGATCCCCACGGGCGCGGTGCCGCCCGCGCGCACCTGGTTCAAGGGGCTGCGCACGCGGCTGCGGCGCACCCGCCGGTACCTCCAGATCCTCGCCATCGCGGGCCGCCACGGCCTCATCGGGCTGCTGCGGGGGCGGCGCCTGGCGTCGCAGGACGAGGAGATGGCGCGGGCGCTGCGGCGGGCGCTGGACGACGCGGGCGTGACGTTCGTGAAGCTCGGGCAGATCCTCTCGACGCGGCGGGACCTCCTTCCGGCCGTGTACATCGCGGAGCTGTCGAAGCTCCAGGACCAGGCCGCGCCGGTCCCCGGGACGAGCGCGGTGCGGCTCGTGGAGGCCGCCGCGGGGGCGCCGGTCGGCGAGGTGTTCGCGGCCTTCGACCCCGAACCCGTTGCGGCCGCGTCGATCGCGCAGGTCCACACCGCCGTGCTCCACGGCGGCGAGGCGGTCGTGGTGAAGGTGCGGCGGCCCGGCGCCGACGTCACGGTGGAGCGGGACCTCGACATCATCCGGCGCCTCGCGCGCAGCCTCGACCGGCACACGTCATGGGGCCGTTCGATGGACGTCCTGGGGCTGGCCGACGGGTTCGCGGAGGCGCTCCGCGAGGAAGTGGACTTCACCGTGGAGGCCCGGAACCTCGCGCAGGTCGCGGCCGCGCACGACCGGCGGCGGGCCGAGGTGCGGGTGCCGCGGCCGCACGCGGACCTCTCGGACGAGCAGGTGCTCGTCATGGAGCGGCTGCCGGGCGTCCCGCTCGCGTCCGCGGACCTCGCGGAGCGGGGCCTGGACGGGCGGGTCCTCGCGGCGGCGCTGCTGCGGGAGCTGCTGGACGAGATCATGGTCGACGGGATCTTCCACGCCGACCCGCACCCGGGGAACCTCATGCTCCTGGACGACGACCGGATCGGGCTCATCGACTACGGGTCCGTGGGGCGCCTCGACCGGGAGCTGCGCGCCTCCTTCGAGGCGATCCTCCAGGCCGTGGACCGCCAGGACGGGCCCGCGCTCGCCGACGCGCTCGTGAGCGTCTCCAGCCGCCCCGACGAGCTCGACCAGACCGGGTTCGAGCGGGCCCTCGGCTCGTTCATGGCCCGCCACCTCGTGCCGGGCGCGGCCCCGGGCATCCGCATGTTCTCCGAGCTGTTCCGCATCATCGCCAAGTACCGCATCGTGATCCCGCCCGAGCTCGCGGCCGTGTTCCGCACGCTCGCCACATTGGAGGGCTGCCTGACCGCGATCGACCCGGGCTTCGACCTCATCGCCGAGGCCCGCGACGTGGGCCAGCGCTACGCCGAGCGGCGCCTGCGCCCCGCCGCCGTGCAGGACCTCGTCATCGAGGAGGTCCACGACCTGCTGCCGGTGCTGCGGAAGCTCCCGCGGCGGCTCGACCGGCTGCTGGCGTCCGTCGAGTCGGGACAGCTGTCGGTGAACTTCCGGCTGTTCGCGAAGTCGGAGGACCGCCGCACGGTCACGGCGTGGCTCCACCAGGTGCTCCTGACCGTGCTCGCGGCGGCGTCGGGCGTGATGGCGGTGATGCTGCTGGGCAACGAGTCCGGGCCGATGCTGACCTCGGAGTTCACGCTGTTCCAGTTCTTCGGCCTGTCGCTGCTGCTCATCGCCTCGGTGATGGCGCTGCGGGTGCTGGCGGACATCTTCACGAGGCGCTCGGGCCAGGACTAGGCCGCGCCCGCGGACTGACCCGCCGGGCCGCCGCCGTCATCAACCGATCGGTTGTTTCGGCGTAGGGAGGTCGGTGTGTCGAAAGCGGCCCGCGGGTCGATTCCGCGGGGCCCGTTCTCGATGAGGCTTGAGGCATGGCAATCATCGAAGTCACCGGCCTCCGGAAGTCCTACGGCGGACGCACCGTCCTCGACGGGATCTCGTTCGGCGTCGAGCAGGGCGAGGTGTTCGGCATCCTCGGCCCCAACGGCGCCGGCAAGACCACCACCGTCGAGTGCGCCGAGGGCCTGCGCCGCCCCGACGCCGGGACCGTCAGCGTCCTCGGGCTCGACCCCCACCGCGACGTCAGGGCCGTCCGCGAGGCGATCGGCGTGCAGCTCCAGCAGACCCAGCTCCCCGACAACCTCAAAGTGTGGGAGGCCCTCGACCTCTACGCCTCCTTCTACTCGCGGCCCAGGGACTGGCGCGCCCTCATGGAGGAGTGGGGCCTCGCCGGGCTGCGGAACGCCAGGTTCGGGAAGCTCTCCGGCGGCCAGAAGCAGCGCCTGTTCATCGCGCTCGCCCTCGTCGGGAACCCGCGGGTGGCGTTCCTCGACGAGCTCACCACCGGCCTCGACCCGCAGGCGCGGCGCTCCACGTGGGAGCTGGTCAAGCGCGTCCGCGACAGCGGCGTCACCACGGTCCTGGTGAGCCACTACATGGACGAGGTCGAGGAGCTGTGCGACCGCGTCGCCGTCATCGACCGGGGCACCGTGGTCGCCCTCGACACCCCCGCCGGGCTCGTCGACCGCGCCGGCGGGCCGCAGCAGATGCGGTTCACGCTCCCCCGCGGGGCCGCGGACCCGACCGCGGTCGTCGCCGCCGTCCCCGGCGTGACCGCCACCGAGCGGGACGGCGACCGCGTCACCGTGACCGGCACCGGCGACTTCGCCACCGCGGTCACCGGCGCCCTCGCCCGCAACCACGTGCTCGTCACCGACCTGCGCATCGACCAGCGCTCCCTCGAAGACGCCTTCATCGCCCTCACCGGCCGCCCCCTCGACCGCTAACGCCCCCAAAGGAACCAGTGCCATGACCGCCTTCGTGAAACTCGCCGCCGTCGAGACCAAGCTCCTCGTGCGCGAACCCGGCTCCCTCGTGAGCGTCCTCATCCCCCTGTTCTTCCTCGTGGTCTTCGGCGCCTCCGCCGACTCCACGGACATGGTCCTGCTGCCGATGGGCATGGCCATCGCCGTGGCCCTCATCGGCCTCTACCTGCTGCCCACCACCCTCGCCTCCTACCGCGAGCGCGGCATCCTGCGCCGCATGTCGACCACGCCCGTGCGGCCCGGGAACCTCCTCACCGTGCAGATGCTCCTCCAGGTGGTCCTCCTCGCGGCCGCGACCGCACTCCAGCTCGCCGTCGCCGGGGGCCTGCTCGGCCTGTCGCTGCCGGCCGGGTTCGCCCCCGTGGCGCTCGTGCTCGCCCTCGGGACCGCCGCGATGTTCGCCGTCGGCCTGCTCATCGCCGCCCTCGCCCCGACCGGCCGGGCCGCCAACGGGATCGGCGTCTTGCTCTACTTCCCCATGGCCTACCTGGCCGGACTCATCCAGCCGGCCGCCCAGATGCCTGCTAGCCTGGCGCGGATCGGCGAGTACACCCCTCTCGGCGCGTTCCGCACCGGCCTCGGCCAGGCGTGGGCAGGCCAGGCCCCCGAGCCGCTGCCCCTGGTCCTGCTCGCCGCTTACACCCTGATCATCAGCGCCGTCGCGGCGCGCGCCTTCCGCTGGGAGTAGCCATGACGGACACCGGACGCCTCGACCGCTGGGAACGGCGGATCGAGGCGCAGGTGCGCCTGGCGCCGTACGTGCTCCTGGTGTTCGCCGCGGTCCTGTACTGGTTCGCCGAGGACGCGGAGTGGGGCGACCGGGCCGCCGTCCTCGGCCTCGCGGCCGCGGCGGCGGCCTGGGTGCGGTTCGCCGCCGGGCGCCTCCCGGGCGGGGTCTACATCGCGGTCCTGGTCGGCCTCGTCGCCGCACTGGGCTCGTACGCGGTCTGGTTCACGGCGTTCTTCGGGTTCGCCGGGTACCTGCATGCGTGGCGGTTCCTCAAGGGCCCCTGGCGGTTCGCGGGGGTCGCGGCCACGGCCGCGGTGAGCGTCCCGACCTACCTCGGGGTGCCGGGCGACGCCGTCGAGCTGCTGGTGTGCCTCCTGTTCACGGCCGCGATCACGGCCCTGGTCGCGCTGTTCAGCTTCGTCGGGGACGTGACGACCGAGCGCAGCGCCGAGCGCAAGCGGACGGTCGACCGGCTCGAAGCCGCGCTCGCCGAGAACGCCGGGCTCCACGCGCAGCTGCTCGTCCAGGCCCGCGAGGCCGGGATCATGGACGAGCGCCAGCGGATCGCCGCGGAGATCCACGACACGCTCGCGCAGGGGTTCACCGGGATCATCGCGCAGCTCGAAGCGGTGCAGGGCCCCGCGGACTGGGCCGAGCGGTCCGGCAAGGCGATGCTCCTGGCCCGCGGGGGCCTGGCCGAGGCGCGGCGGACCGTCCACGCGGTCGTGCCCGCGCAGTTGGAGGCCGCGGCGCTGCACGAGGCGCTGGAGGCGGTCGCCGAGGCGTGGTCGGAGCTGCACGGCGTCCCGGTCGAGTGCGCGGCCACCGGCACGGTGCGCCCGCTGCACCCCGAGGTCGAGGCCGCGCTGCTGCGGGTGGCGCAGGAGTCGCTGGCGAACGCCGCGAAGTACGCGCGGGCCGGGCGGGTCGCGGTCACGCTGTCCTACATCGACGAGGTGGTGGCGCTCGACGTGCTCGACGACGGCGCCGGGTTCGACCCCGCGCGGGTCGCCGAGGCCGGCGGGTTCGGCCTCACCTCGATGCGCCGCCGGGTCGAGCGCCTCGGCGGCGGGTTCGTGATCGAATCGGCCCCGGGCGAGGGGACGGCCGTCTCGGCGACCCTGCCCGCCTCAGCACGCGAAGGGACCACCGCATGAGCGGGACCATCCGACTCCTCATCGCCGACGACCACCCGATCGTCCGCGACGGCTTCCGGGGCGTGTTCGCCTCCGAACCGGGCTTCGAGGTGCTGGGCGAGGCCGCGAACGGCGCCGAGGCCGTGGCGATGGCGAAGGCCCTGGGGCCGGACGTGATCCTCATGGACCTGCGGATGCCGGTCATGGGCGGGGTCGAGGCGATCCGGGAGCTGGCGGAGGCCGGGGTCCCCGCGCGGGTCCTGGTGCTGACGACGTACGACACCGAGGGCGACGTGCGCCCGGCGATCGAGGCGGGGGCGACGGGCTACCTGCTCAAGGACACCGGCCGCGAGGACCTGGTGCGGGCCGCGCGGGCCGCGGCCCGGGGCGAGGCGGTGCTGGCCCCGGCGGTGGCGACGCGGCTGATGAGCCAGGTGCGCACGCCGCAGGAGGCGTTGAGCGACAGGGAGGTCGAGATCCTCCGGCTCGTCGCCGACGGCGCCACGAACCGGGAGGCCGCGAAGCGCCTGTTCCTCAGCGAGGCGACCGTGAAGACCCACCTGCTGCACCTGTACGCGAAGCTCGGGGTGAACGACCGGGCCGCCGCGGTGGCGGCGGGGTTCCGGCGCGGCATCCTCGACGTTGAAGGGCGTTGAGCCGAAGAGTCCTGCGGCGCAGGCGGTTCAGCGGAGCGGGGCGAGGGCGGCCGCGACGGCGTCGGTGAGTTCGGCGGCGAGGCGCCCGTCCGGGTCCAGGTCGGGGTCGAACACGGTGAGCTCGAATCCGGCGCAGCGATCCGAGGCGAGGAGCGGGCCGAGGAGGTCCCCGAGTTCGGCGTAGGAGAGGCCGCCGGGGTTCGGGGAGTCGACGGCGGGCATGACGGCGGCGTCGAGCACGTCGGCGTCCATGTGGACCCAGAAGCCGTCGAGGTCCGTGCGCTCCAGGCGGTCGAGCGCCGCGGCGGCGGTCGCGGCCGCACCGGCGGCGCGGAGCCGGGCGAGCGGGTGCACGTCGGCGCCGAGGGATTCGAGCTCCGCGGTGTACTCGTCGTCGTCGCGGATGCCGAGGACCACGGCGTCCCCGATGCCGACGTAGGGCCGCAGGCCGTCGAGGTCGGTGGCGAGCGGCTGGCCGTGCCCCGTGGCCAGCGCCAGGTCCTCGCCCGCGGCGGCGCCGACGCCCGGGGAGTTGTCGGGGTGGCGGAAGTCGGAGTGGCCGTCGAGGAACGCGAGGCCGTAGCGGCCGCGGCGGCGCAGGGCGAGGGCCGCGCCGAGGACGATGGAGCAGTCGCCGCCGAGGACCACGGGGAACCGGTCGGCGTCGAGGAGCGCGCCGATGCGGTCGGCGAGGCGGGCGGTGTAGGCGGCGATGGCGTCGGCGTTGAAGAGGCCGTCGCCGAGCTTCCAGTCGCCGCGGTCGTAGCGCGGCGGGGTGGCGTACCCGGCGTCCTCGGCGCCGATGCGGGCGAGCAGGCCCTGGTCGCGGACGGCCCCGGCGAGCTTGTAGCAGCCGGGGACGAGGCCGGGCCCGGGCGGGCGGAGGCCGAGGTTCGAGGGGGCGTCGAGGACGGCGAGGCTGCGCATTGGGTGGACGGTACACCCCGGGTCAGGTGCCGGCGCCGGGGAACGCCCGGGGCCCCTCCCGCGGGCGGGAGGGGCCGGTCGGGCCGGGGCGGTCACCAGTTGTCGGTCTTGACGTCGCCCGGTGCGGGGTCGCCCTTGCCGTGCTCCACGAGCGCCTTGAGGCTCAGGAGGAACGAGGCCCACTTGGTGGAGCAGTGGTGCATGAACTCGATCGGCTCGGCCCAGCCCTCGTGCTTGAAGAGGACGATCGCCCAGCCGTCCTCGTCGCGCAGGTCCCAGTGGACGCGGGTGCCGATCCACTCGGGGGTCCCGCCGACGACCTCCCAGAGGACGCGCTCGCCGGGCTCGGACTCGACGACGCGCATGTCGAACCCGCCGTCGGGGAAGCGGAAGGCGATCTCGCCCCCGGTCCCGGTGGTGCCGGTGGTGTCCTCGGTCCACCAGCCGCGCAGGCCGTCGATGGTGGTGAGGGCCCGGTAGACGTCGTCGGCGGTGCGGTCTTCGGCGGCGATCCGGTGCAGGATGTCGACCATGGTCTTACTCCTTCTCGATTCGTTCGTGCTGGGTGTCGGGCTCGGCAGAGCCCCCGCCGCCCGTGCGCTGGATGGTCTCGGCGATCCGCTTGATGCGGTCGAGTCGCGAGTCCCATGCGGAGCCGACGGCGTTCAGTTGGGCGACGGCGCGCGCGAGCTGCGCCTCGTCGACGCGGTAGCGGCGCTCGCGGCCCGCGGTGGCGCCGTGCACGAGGCCGGCCTTGTCGAGGACGGCGAGGTGCTTGGCGATGGCCTGGCGGGTCACCGGGATCTGCTCGCTGAGGCTCGTGGCGGTGCCCGAGCCGTCGGTGAGCAGGCGGTCGATCATGCGGCGGCGCGTCGGGTCCCCGACCGCCGACCACAGGTCGTCGTCCACGAGCGTGCTCATCGCGCGGCCTTCGCGACCGCCGCGGGCAGGCGCGGGACGAAGAAGTCCCAGCCCCGGACGTGGGCCGCGTACTCCTCGGCGGCGACGGCCTCGGCCCAGCCGCGCTCGCGGAACCCGGTCTCGGTCATCCGCAGCAGCGTCCCGGCCCCGTCGGGTTCGAGCTCGAACGTGACGAGGAACGAGTTCCCATGGGCCGCTTCCTCTTCCTCGGCGTGCGTCCAGCGGAACGCGAACATCCGCGGCGGCTCGGCGTCCACCACGGTGAACTGCTCCCACTGCACGCTCCCGTCCCCTTGGCGGAACCCGATCCGCCCGGCCTTCCCGGGGACCGCCTCGTACTCGGCCTCGTCGGGCCACCAGTCCTTCACGTGCTCGGGGTCGCTGACCACCTTGAACACCACGTCGGGCGCGGCGTCGATCCGGATCTCCCGCTCGATCGTCCCGTACTCGTCCATGACCCTCTCCTAACTCGCAACCATTGGTTGCATATAAAGCTAGCAGGGTTCAGGAAGACGCGCAACCTTTTGTTGCATATTCTTCGGAACGGCTACTTCCGCGGATGGTCGGCGGTGCACCAGACCTCGGCGTCGGCGATGAACGCGCTGGACATCGGCGCCGCCTCGTCCACCCGCGGCCCGCCGGGGAGAGGCTCGCCGCCGACGGCGATCGACGCTTCCCGGCACGGGATCCACACCGTCGAGAGGAGGTGCGGGACCCCGCCCAGGTCGTAGTCGTCCTTGCGGGTCAGGTACCGCTCGATCGGACCGGTGATCGCGACCGAGACGTCGTCGGCCGCGGCCGTGAACCCGGTGGCGAGGTCGAGGTCGAACTCCACGTCGGCCGTGGTGAACTCCGGCTCGGACCAGGCGATGTCGCCGGCGAGCCTGATGTGCCGGTTGAACTCGGTGCCGAGCCAGCGGCCCAGCTCCGGGTCGGGGCCGATGACCCGCACCCGGCCCGGAACGGCGAGCACCAGCGCGCGCCCAGGGCCGCGCACCGACCAGTCCACGCGCCAGACCGAGGCGTAGGCGACCGCCCGGCCGCCGTCGAAGACCGTCGCGCACGGGTTGGCGCCCATGAGAAGGAGCGTCATGCGCCCACCATAGTGCGGGCGGTCGAGCACCGGGAGGGTAAGAAGGTCCCATGCATGGAAACGGAACGCCCGCAAAGCAGGTCATCGCGTTCACCGGGCTGCCGGGGACCGGGAAGTCGACGCTGTCCGAGCGGCTGGCGCGGGAGCTCCGGACGCCCGCGTTCGCCGGGGACTGGATGATGGGGGCGCTGACGCCGTACCGGATCCTGGGCGACCTGGACAAGGACGCGTTCATCTCGCTGCACGACCACGTGCTGGAGACGCTCTTCGTGCGCCAGCTCCTCCTCGACCAGTCGGCCATCACCGACTCGGTGCTCTCCGACGAGACCGCCAAGCAGTGGGCCGAGGTGGCCGCCGGGCACGGGGCGCGGCTGCGCGTCGTCGAGTGCGTCTGCTCCGACGTCGAGCTGCACCGGTCCCGCCTCGACGGGCGCGTGCGCGGCATCCCCGGCTGGCACGAGATCGACTGGGACCACGTCGAACGGCTCAAGACCTGGCTCCCGGCGCTCACCGTCGAACGCCTCCGGGTCGACGCCGTCGACTCGGTCGAGGACAACCTCAGGACCGTGCTCGACTACCTCTCCTAGTCAGTAGGGTGGCCGTTGTGGCGAATGAATCGATGCGGCAGAACTGGACCGACGGGGCCGCGTGGTGGGTCGCGAACGAAGCGGTGTTCGACGCGGTGTTCGCGCCGGTGACGGCCGCGATCCTCGCGGCGGCGCGGCCGGAGGCCGGGCAGCGGGTGCTCGACGTGGGCTGCGGGAGCGGGACGCTCCTGGAGGCGGGCGCCAGAGCGGGCGCTTCGGTTGCGGGCGTGGACATCTCCGAGGGGATGGCCGCGGCCGCCAGGCGGCGCGTACCCGAAGCGGGCGTGATCGTGGCCGACGCGCAGACCGCGGACCTGCTCGCCGCACTCCCCGGGGACCCGTTCGACCTGGTCGTCTCCCGGTTCGGCGTCATGTTCTTCGAGGACCCCGAGGCCGCGTTCGCCAACCTCCGCAGCGCCACCGCGCCCGGGGCCCGGCTCGTGTTCGCGTGCTGGCGGACCGCGGCCGAGAACCCCATGTTCGGCATGGGGTCGAGCGTCCTCAGCGCCCGCCTCGACCCGCCGCCCGGACCCGAGGAGCCCGGCGCGCCCGGCCCCACCGCGTTCGCCGACCGCGACCGGCTCGCCGCGATCCTCGAAGGCGCCGGCTGGGCGCCCAGGATCGAGGCGTTCGACTTCACCGTCGACTACGGCTACAACGGGACCGACGGCGTCGAGGAACGGCTCACCAGCGTCGAGAGCGGCGGCGTCGGGCGCACGGCCCGCGCGCAGCTCCTCCCCCGCATCGGCCCCGACGGCTGGGACGCGCTCCTCGACGAGGTCCGCGCCGAACTGCGGCGCCACCTCGTGGACGGTGTCCTCCGCTTCCCCGGTGCCGTCTGGCTGGTCGACGCCACGAACCCCCGATAGAGCCCGACAGCCCACGACGAAAGCCGCCCCCTTGCGCACCGACAGATCCACCATGCTCGCCGTCGCCGCCCTCGTCGGCGCGACCCTGTTCTGGGCAGGGAACTACATCGTCGGCCAGCGCGCCGTCGAGACCATCGACCCGCTCAGCCTGGTCCTGCTGCGGTGGGGCCTCGCGCTCGTCCCGCTCCTCGTCATCGCGCAGTTGGTGGAGCGGCCGCGCTGGAGGGAGGTCGCGAAGGCGTGGCCGTGGCTGCTCGCGTTGAGCGCCTTCGGGATTCTGGGCTACAACCTGTTCCTGTACGCGGCGCTGGAGTACACGGACGCGTTCAGCGCCTCGCTCGTGAACGCGTTCAACCCGGCGCTGATCACGCTCGCGGCGGCGGTGTTCCTGCGCGAGCGCCTGACGCCGCTGTCCGTGGGCGGGGTCCTCATCGCGCTCGTCGGGGTGCTGGTGGTGCTCGGCGACGGGGACTTCGGGTCGCTGCTGCGCGGCGGGTTCGGGACCGGCGAGCTGCTCATGCTCGGGGCGATCGCGGCGTGGACGGCGTACACGGTGGCGGGGCGGCGGGGGCCGCGGCTGCCGCCGGTGACCTCGACGGCGGTGCAGGCCGCGATCGCGGTGGTCGTGCTGGCGCCGTTCAGCCTCGCGGCGGGCGGGCCCGCGCTGCCGGGGACGGGGGCGGCGCTGTGGTCGCTGCTGTTCATCGCGGTGTTCCCGTCGGTGCTGTCGTACCTGCTGTGGAACCACGCGCTGACGTCGATTCCGCCGGGCCACGCGGGCGTGTTCCTCAACCTCATCACCGTGTTCACGGCGGTGTTCACGATCCTCGCGGGCGAGCCGTGGACGGCGGCGCAGGTCGCGGGCGGCGTCATCGTCATCGCCGGGGTGGTGCTGACGAACCTGAAGGCGTTCGCGGGGCCGGGCGTCCCGGCCCCGCGGCTTCCCGCTACTCCGGGGCGCCGGGCATCGCGGTCGGGTCGTAGGACATGAGCTCCCACGAGTGCCCGTCCGGGTCGTCCACGGCGCGGTTGTAGAGCCAGCCCATGTCCTGGGCCGGGCGCGGCTCGGTGCCGCCCGCGGCGACGGCGGCCTCCACGAGCCGGTCGACGTCCTCCTTGGACTCGGCGGCGAGGGCGTTGATGACCTGGATCGGGCCGTTCGCGATGTCGCGCTTGGTGAACCCGGAGAACTGCTCGTGGGTCATGAGCTGGACGGCGACGGCTTCACTGAGGACGACCTGCGCGGAGGTCTCGTCGGTGAACTGCGGGTTGAGGGTGCCGCCGAGGGCGAGGTAGAACGCCTTGGACGCGTCGAGGTCGGCGGCGGGAAGGTTGACGTAGATCTGGGTGAACGCCATGACGGCCTCCTGGTTGGCGGCGGCCGGTCGTTCCGGCCTGCTACGAATCTAAGGCCGGACCTGGGCGTCCGTCTTGTACAGAAGCGACAGCACCTCGTCGGGCGCGGGTTTCTGGAGCTCGGTGGCCTTGCGGCCGACGAACCGGGCCATGGACCGGGCGAGGTGGGGCTGGTCGTGGTAGCCGACGAGGTGGACGACGTCGGCCGCGGCGGTGCCGGCCTGGAGGAGCATGGCGGCCTGGCGGGCGCGCTCGATCTGGCGGATCGTCCCCTGCGTGAGGCCGGTGGCGGCGGCGACGCGGCGCTGCACGGACCGGGGCGTGACCAGCAGGGGCGTGTCCCCGGCGAGGACGTCGGCGACGAGCGGGTCGCGCACGAGGAGCCCGGCGCGGACGAGGCGGTCCACGAAGACCTCGGCGTTGCCGTAGGCGGGGATCTCCCATTCGGCGCCTTCGAGGACGAACGTGCGGTCGGTCGCGTGCGGGCTGTCGACGCTGGAGTCGACGAGGGCGGGGACGGGGAGGTTCCGCAGGTGGGCGCCGTGGCGGAAGACCACGCCGAACGCGCCGTCCATGCCGCCGCCCATGGGGACGACGGTGGGGCGGGTCTCGGGGCCGCGCACGGACACGCTGGTGACGCCCCCGGCGGTCCAGGCGATGAGCTCCCAGTTGGAGTTCGCCACTGAGACCATGCGGGCGGGTGCGGGCGCGGCGCCGGGTTCCACCCGGTAGACGCGCTCGACGTACGGCGAGTCCGAGGGCCGGTGTTCGAGCCCGGGGATCTGCGGGTCCTGAGCCACGCCCCCGATGCTACCGGCGTCGGTCAGGCGCTGGGGATGCGCGAGGCGACCGTCAGGTCGAGGAGCCACTGCGGGACGTCGCTCGGGGGGAACCCGCCCGCGAGGGCCTCCAGCTCGTCGTGCTCCACGGAGCCGCCGCCGCGCTTGAGGAAGCGGGTGCGCACGTGCGCCTGGGCGTAGACGGTCTCGCCGGAGCGGAACGTCTGCTCGATGTAGCCCCACTTGTCGTCGAAGCCGAGCACGCGGGTGTGGACCTCGAACCGCTGCCACGGCTGGAGCGACTTGCGGTAGGTGATGGTCTGCCCGGCGACCACGGGGTACCAGCCCGCGTCGCGCATCTTCTTGAGGAACCCGGCGCGGTGCATGAGGTCGAGCCGACCCACGTCCATGATCGTCAGGTACCGCCCGTTGGTCATGTGCCCCAGCGGGTCGAGGTCGGTGGGCACGACCCGGAACGGCGTCACCGCGGTCTCCCAGAGGCCCATGGGCCCCCGGCGGCGCGCGCGCAGCCACAGGTTCAGCAGCCGGAAGTACAGGTTCACGAGCGCACCGCCGTCGGGGAGGGACCAGTAAGTTACCCGAGAGTAGCAAATCAGGTAGACCGGCTGCCATCGGTGCGGCGGGCAGTCCGTGATTCTTCAGGCCATTCGCCGAAAGACTGCACGAACTCGGTCGCCTCCGCATGCTCGGTGAAGTCCAGGAGGTTCCCCACCTTTTCGGCCAGCGCCGCTTTCACCTCGGACGGGGTGACGAAGAAGAACTCCTTTCGCGGGTTGGCATGGTTCAGCCGCCTGTCGGCGAACTGTCGGTGCAGCTCGCTCTCCAGGGATACGGCGTCTTCGGAGAAGTACAGGACGTGGACGTCGAATCGGAACGGAACCGCGGCGCCGCTCAATTCGACAATGCGCTCTTCAGGATAGAGCCGCCTGGTCAATCCGATCTTGACCACGTTCTCGCCGAATGCTCCGCGGTTCGAGATCACGTAGACGTATCCGGCTCGGATGTTCGCCGCACGGAAATCGTTGTGCTCGATGGCCGCTTCGACGGCGGACAGACGCCGCTCCAAGTCCTCGCTGGTCTCGCCTTTCGAGCGCAGCGTCTCCAGGGCGTTCAGCAGATGCGACTGCTCTTTGTCGAGCCGCGCCCGTTCCTCGGCCAGCTCACGCTCCACCCGGGCCTGCTCGCGGAGCTGCGCACGCGCCTCGCGGGCGGCCTCCTTCTCCTCCTGCTTCTTCATCAGCCAATCCGCCGTCAGCTCGATCTCCTCCAGCCGCAGAGCATGGAAATCGTCGCTGATGCGCATCTCCATCAGCGCGCCCAGTTTGGCGATCGCCGTTCGAGATGACTCAAGCCGCCGTTTCGCGGTGACGACATTGCCGAGCCGCAACGACCGGATGCTGTTGTCGGCTTCGGCGTTGTAGGCGCGCAGCATCAGTTTGGCGAGGTCCGCGGTCATGCGTCGGCCCTTGGCCAGTGAATTGTCGAAGGTGAACATGTTCGACTTGACGATCGCCCTGTCCGACTTGACCGCGTCAACGATCCGTGAACCGATGTCGGCCAGGCGATCTTGGAAGGCGACGGCATTCTCCAGCGGATGGTGGTACCGGTAGATGCCTACGTTCTGGAGGACCTGGTCGTCGTCCAGACTCACCGGCGAGCCGTCAGCGGACTGCAACAGCGAGACCTGCTCCCGCAGCGCTGCGTTCTCCTCTTCCAGTTTCTCCATCCGGGTCTTGCCTGGCCCGATTGCCGGCTCGGCGGGTTCGGCCGGCTCGGTCGGCTCCTCGGCTGCGTCCAGTCGGGCCTGGACTGCCTTCTGATCCACATGATCGTCTTCGCCGCCGAGCCACAGCTGCCATCCATCGGGCGGCTTCGGCCATTTGGGGTCGGGGGTCCATCCGGCCGGCGGCTTCCAACCCGCGGGTGGTTTCGGCCAGCCGGGAGGCGGGTTGAAGACCGCCTTTCCAGGAGCATTCACAAGGTGCGAATCCCCCTGGTCTTCACCGGGGTCAGACCGAACGGGTTCTTGGAGACCGAGGCTCCGAGATAATCCAGTGTCGCGACGGGGACGACGGCACTGAGGTCGACTTCGAGGAACTTCTCCCTGGAAGCACCCACTGCGACGAACGGCAGATAAGTGGCTTTGCCGGTCGCGGGGTCCGCAGTCTCGGTACCGACCTCAAGGGAGATGCTCTGGATCAGCCCGCGGCGGTCCGCCTCGAACACCTCGTGCAGGCTTCGGAGCGCGACCTGGTGCACCACGTCCGCATATCGGTCTTTGCATGCCTTCTGCGAAAGCTGCGTGGCCGCGATCTCATCGCTGGCCTTCACATACCGGTACGTCTTGACGGTGGGCATGTGGTCGGGCGCCGGGATCTCGACGCGCAGTGAAAGCTCTGCGGTCTCGCTGTTGAATCCGAAATCGGAGTCCACTTCGAAACCCTCGGGGTACACCGAGTTCGCAAGCACGATTCCGATGTACTGCTGGACCGCGTCCTCGGTTCCGTACCCAAGGTTCACGATGAACTCGTCGAGCGCCGCGTTGTGCTTTTCAGCTTCTTTCTCGCGCCGTGCGCATGCCTTGTCGTATTTGGCCTTCTCTTTGGACAGCGAGTCGAGTCGAGCCTGTTCTGCGATCGCATACTGATCCGCCTGCGCCTGACGCCGTTGCGGCAGGCTCTGCAACTCGACCTGCCATCGCTGGTATGCGTCGGCGAACGCCGCTTCGGCGCGCGCTTTCGCCTCTTCGAGCTTCTTCTTGCGTCCGAACATCCCGGACGGCTTCTCCAGCGGTTGGCGCATCGGCTGGGGAGGATCTGCGATCGGAATCGGCTGCGGTAGGGGAACACCGAATCCTTTGGCGTCGAACGGCGGATGCTGCGCGACCTTCCGAAGCCTCTCAAGGTCGACATAGTCGTCCACTTCGAGCGTTGACGCGAGGAGACTGTCGAGCTTGTCGTACTCGGCTTCGAGTTCCGCGTTCTGCTGACCGACCTCTGCTTGCCTCGCTGCCACATACGCATCGGCGGCGAGTTTCTCAAGCCGCTTCCGCTCCGCCTCCGATGCCCGCTGCGCGGCGGCCCTTGCTCGCTCCTGAGCACGCCTTGCCTGCTCAGCACGGCGGACCGCCGCCTCATGCTGGCGCTGCGCCGTCCGCTGCCGTTGCTCCGCAAGACGCGCCTGATGCTGCATCTCGGCGAAGAACCCTCTTCTGCGCCCCATCCGTGCCTCCTTGGAACAGTGCGCCGATTTTACGATGGAACTCAATAGGAGTCCAGTAACGTATTCGCTCGCGCAGAGGCAGAACCCGGCGGAATGCCCTTATTGATTTGGTCTGTTCTATTGAATTCCTTGCTTTGATCGAAACTGAGACCGACTCGATGCCGAGTACTCCGATCGGCTTATGCCGTCGCCCGTTCAGGAGGCGGCGCGGGCTCCCCAGGTGGTGCTTTCTCCTGCGGGGGCGATGCGTTGGGGGACGTGCCACGGGTTGTCGTCGCGGAGGGCCGGGGGGAGGGCTTCGGTGGGGGCGTTCTGGTAGGCGACGGCGCGGACGAAGCGGGCGATGGCGGCGGTGCCGACGCTGGTGCCGCCGGAGGTGGTGGCGGGCCAGGGGCCGCCGTGCTGCATCGCGGGGGTGACGGCGACGCCGGTGGGCCAGCCGTCGAAGAGGACGCGGCCCGCGCGGCGGGCGGCGGCGCGGACGAGGGCCGAGACGTCGTCGCCGTCGGCGCGGTGGACGGCCACCGTCAGCTCGCCCTCGAAGAGCGAGTCGAGGAGCTCCGCGTAGTCGGTGCCCTCCGGGGACTCGACGAGGATCGTGATGGGGCCGAAGCACTCGGCGAGGAGCGCGTCCGGGTGGGGCCGGAAGTCAGCGAGCGGGACGGCCGCGATCGTGGGGGTCACCCAGCCCTGGCCGTCCTCGTCGGTGCGGACCGAGCCGGGGGCGACGAGGCGCACGCCCGCGGCGGACAGGACGGCCTCGCGGCCGTCGGTGTAGTTCGCGGCGATGCGCGGATCGAGCATCCGCTGCTCCGCGCCCGCGGCGGCGGCCGCGAGGGCCTCGTCCAGGCCGTGGCCGACGGGGAGGAACACCAGGCCGGGCTTGGTGCACAGCTGCCCGGCGGAGCCGCCGACGCTCGCGGCCAGGCCCGAGGCGAACTCGGGGCCGCGCTCGGCGATCGCGGCGGGGGTCGCGAAGACCGGGTTGACGGAGCCGAGCTCGCCGTAGAACGGGATCGGCGCGGGGCGGGCGGCGGCGATGTCGGCGAGGAGGCGGCCCGCGCGCAGCGACCCGGTGAAGGACGCGGCCTTCACCAAGGGGTGCTTGAGCAGCGCGGTGCCCTCGTCCTGGGTCTCGATGAGCTGCAAGGTGCCCGCGGGCAGACCGGCGGCTTCGAGGGCCGCGGCGCCGAGCGCGGCGGTGCGGCGGGAGAGGCGCGGGTGGCCCGGGTGGGCCTTGACGACGACCGGGTTGCCCGCGGCGAGCGCCGAGGCGGTGTCGCCCCCGGCGACGGAGAACGCGAACGGGAAGTTCCCGGCGGCGAAGTTGAGGACCGGGCCGATCGGCTCGTTGCCGCTGCGCACGTCGGGGCGCGGCCCGAGCGCGAACTCCGGGTCGGCGCGGTCGATCCGCACGTCGAGGTAGGCGCCGTCCACCACGGTGTCGGCGAACAGCCGCAGCTGGACGGCGGTCCGCTTGATCTCGCCGCGCAGCCGCGCCTCGGCGAGCCCGGTCTCCTCCGTCGCCAGCGCGACGAGCTCGTCGGCGTTCGCGGTGAGCGCGTCCGCGAAGGCCACGAGGGCCCCGGCGCGCACCGCGGGCGGGACGTCGGCGAGCGCGCGGGCGGCGGCGTCGGCGGTCGTGGCGACGGTCTCGGTGCTGGTCGTCATCTGCTCTCCTAGAACTGGAAGCCGGTCGGGAACGGGTCGGTCGGGTCGAGCGTGTACTGGGCGGTGCCGGTGATCCAGGCGCGGCCGGTCACGGTGGGGACGACGGCGGGCCGGTCCCCCACGGTGGTCTCGCGGACGAGCCGCCCGATGAAGCGCGAGCCGATGAACGACTCGTTGACGAAGTCGGTGTCGAGGGCGAGTTCCCCGCGGGCCCACAGTTCGGCCATGCGCGCGGAGGTGCCGGTGCCGCAAGGGGAACGGTCGAACCAGCCGGGGTAAATGGCCATGGCGTGGCGCGAGTGCTTCGCGTCGGAGCCGGGGGCGATGAACTCGACGTGGTGGCAGTGGTCGAGGCCCGCGATGTCGGGGTGGACGGGCGCGGCGGTGGCGTTGATCGCGTCCATGATCGCGAGCCCGGCGGTGAGGATGTCCTGCTGGCGGTCGCGGTCGAAGGGGAGGCCGACGGCGTCGAGGTCGACCATGGCGTAGAAGTTGCCGCCGAAGGCCATCGAGTAGGGGACGGTGCCGTACCCGGGGACCTCGACGGTGGTGTCGAGCGCTTCGACGTAGCTGGGGACGTTCTCGATGGTGACGGAGGCGGCGCGGCCGTCCTCGACGGCGACGCGGGCGGTGACGGGCCCGGCGGGGGTGTCGAGGCGGATCTCGGTGACCGGTTCGGTCACGGGGACCATGCCGGTCTCTACGAGGACGGTGGCGACGCCGATGGTGCCGTGCCCGCACATGGGCAGGCACCCGGAGACCTCGATGTAGACGACGCCCCAGTCGCAGTCGGGGCGGGTGGAGGGCTGGAGGATCGCGCCGCTCATCGCGGCGTGGCCCCGCGGCTCGTTCATGAGGTACAGCCGCAGGTCGTCGAGGTGCTCGATGAAGTGGAGGCGCTTGTCGTTCATGGTGGCGCCGGGGATGACGCCGACGCCGCCGGTGACGACGCGAGTGGGCATGCCCTCGGTGTGGGAGTCGACGGCGCTGATGAGGCGGTTCGTTCGCATGTTCGTCCTTCGGCTGGGCGCCCTGTACGGCCGTGTGCACCGTACAGGGCGCGGGGCGTCAGCGCGAGGCGGCGAAGTCGAGGGCGCGGCGGGTGTCGCGCACGACCTGGTCGCGCTGGGCCTCGGAGAGGGGGCCGCGCGGCGGGCGGGTGGCGCCGCCGTACGAGTGCCCGGCGATGTCCATGGAGAGCTTGATGGCCTGCACGAACTCGGTCTTGGAGTCCCAGCGGAACACCGGGACGAGGCCGCTGTAGAGGTGGCGGGCCTCTTCGATGCGGCCTTCCTGCACGAGGGTGTAGATCTCGACGGCCTCGGCGGGGAACGCGTTGGGGTACCCGGCGAACCAGCCGGTGGCCCCGACGACGAGGGACTCGAAGAGGAGGTCGTCGGCGCCGGCGATGACGTCGATGCCGCACCGCTCCTTGATCTCCAGGACGCGGCGGACGTCGGTCGAGAACTCCTTGATCGCCACGACGTTCTCCAGCTCGAAGAGCTCGGCGACGAGGTCGGGGACGAGGTCGACCTTGGTGTCGATCGGGTTGTTGTACATCATGATCGGCAGGCCGACCTCGTTGACGCGGGCGTAGTGCTCCAGGACCTCGCCGCGGTTGGCGCGGTAGATCGTGGGCGGGAGGAGGAGCACGCCGTCGGCGCCGTCCTCCTTCGCGTACTCGGCCCACTGGACGGCCTGGTGCCAGCCGACGCCGTGGACGCCCGCGACGACGAGTCCGCGGTCCCCGACGGTCTCGACGGCGACCTGGACGACCTTGCGGCGCTCCTCGTCGGTGAGGGAGGAGTACTCGCCGAGGGACCCGTTCGGGCCGACGCCGCGGCAGCCGCTGCGCATGAGGAAGTCGCAGTGCTCGGCGAACCGGTCGTAGTCGACGGCGAGGCCGCCCGGCGCCTTCGGGTCCTCCTTGAAGGCGAGGGTGGTGGCGACGATGACGCCTCCGAGGTCGAAGTTCTTGCTAGACATGGGTGTCCTTCCCACAGGTGGTGGCTGGCGCGGCGAGGTCGCCGAGCCGGATGGGCGCGGCCAGGGGCCGCCGGTCGGTGGTGTCCTCGGCGCGGGCGGGGTCCGCGCCGGTGAGTTCCTCCACGGTGCGTCCGCACATGCGGGCCTGGCAGATGCCCAGTCCCGCACGGGAGGTGAGCTTCACGGAGCGCAGTGCGGCCTGGTCCGTCGCGGCCGCGGCGTCGCAGAGGGGCCCGTAGGCGACCTCCTCGCAGCGGCAGACGACGGTGTCGTCGCGCAGCCACGACGTCCACCCGCGGCGGATGCCGTGGGCGGCGTCGATGCGCCGCGCGAAATCGGTGGTGGCGCCCCGCCGCTTCAGGTCCGCAGGGGACGCGGGGGCTCCGGCGGCGCGGGCCCCGGCGATGCGGCCCTCGACGAGCGCCGCGTCGACCCCGCCGATGCCGGTGATCTCCCCTGCGGCGTAGACGCTTTCGACGCTGGTGCGCTGGTCGGCGTCCACGGCGACGAACCGGTCGGGGCCGATGCGGCACCCGGCGGCGATGGGGAGTTCGAGGCGGGGCGTGAACCCGTGGGAGACGCACACGGCGTCGGCCGCGAGGGTCCGCTCGGTGCCCGGGACCGGGGACCAGTCGGCGTTCAGGCGGGCGATGACGACCTCTTCGACGCGGCCGTCCCCGCGGGCCTCCACGACGGCGCGGCCGAGCCGGTACGGGACGCGGCGGCCGAGGTGGTGGGCGGCGTACCCGGCGAGCTCGCCGCCTTTGTGGGCGGCGCCGAGGAGGCGCCAGGGCCGCGGGAGCCAGCCTTTGGCGAGCGCGGAGGGCCGGGCGGCCTCGTAGACGCCGAGGACGCGTGCGCCTGCGGCCGTGAGGGACTGGGCGACCGGGAGCAGGAACGGCCCGGCCCCGGCGACGACGGCGCGGCGGCCGACGGCGACGCGTTCGCCCTTCGCGAGGGCCTGGGCGGCCCCGGCGGAGAACACGCCGGGGAGGTTCCAGCCGGGGAACGGGAGCGTGCGGTCGTGGGCGCCGGTGGCGAGGACCAGCGCGTCGGGGGTGAGGGTGCGGGCCGCGCGGCCGCCCGCGTCGGCGGGGCCGATCAGGACGTGGACGGCGATGCCGTCGTGCGTCTCGATCGCCCACACCTGGGCTTCGGTGACGACCTCGATCCCGGCGAGGCTGCCGCGGAGGCGGTCGAAGGCGGCCCAGCCGTGGTGGAGGCGGGCCTCGCGCTGCGCGGGCCGCTGCAGGGGCAGGTGGCGCCAGTACTGGCCGCCGAGGCCGTCCCCGGAGTCCAGGAGCGTGACGCGGGCGCCGGCGTCGGAGGCGGCGACCGCGGCGGAGAGCCCGGCCGGGCCCGCGCCGACGACGAGGACGTGGGTCACGGCGCCTCCTTCGTGTCGTCCTGTGTGGTCACGGTGTCGCCGTCGTTCGCGCGGCGCAGGCACAGCCGCACGTCCGATTCGCCGTTGACGGCGGCGATGCAGTCGAAGCACACGCCGATCCCGCAGAACACGCCGCGGCGGCGGCCCGCGGTCGTGGTGCGCCACTCGGTGGTGCCGTGCGCGAGGAGGACTCCGGCGATCGACTGGCCTTGCAGCCCTTCGATCCTCGTGCCGTCCACGGTGATGTGCAGCGGCTTCGGCTCGTCGGGCCGGATCGGGTCGGTCTCCCAGGGGACGATCGCGCTCATGCGGCGCCTCCCGTCAGGTGGGCGGCCAGCGAGGGCCGCGAGGGCTGGAACGGGGCGGGGTCGATCGCGGGCGCGGTGCCGGTGAGCTGCGCGCACAGGAGGTCCCCGGTGACGCCCGCGAGGCCGATCCCGGCGCCCTCGTGGCCGGTGGCGTACCACAGGCCGGGGTGGCGGGGGTCCGGGCCGACGACCGGGAGGTGGTCGGGCACGTAGGGGCGGAAGCCGCCGTAGGCGCGGATCACGGGGGTGCCGGCGAGGAACGGGAACAGCCGCAGGGCCCGCTTGGCGATCTCGGCGAGCACGTGGACGCGGAGGCGGTCGTCGAAACCGATCTGCTGGCGGCTCGATCCGATGAGGACGGTCCCGCCGGGGGTGGACTCGACGACGCTGGAGGTCTGGAGGTCGGCGTCCGCGGACTGGGTGGCGCCGAAGTAGTCGCCGTCGTAGACCTTGTGGAACACGCGCTGCGCCATGCGGGCGGTCACCAGGACCATGCCGCGGCGGGGGCGCACCGGCAGGTCCGCGCCGAGGACTCCGGCGACAGTCCCCGACCAGGGCCCGGCGGCGACGACCACGGACGGCGCGCTGATCGTCTCGGTGGCGGTGCGGACGCCGGTGATCCGGTCGCCCTCGCGCACGACGCCGACCACTTCTTGGTGGGGCAGGACCGTGACGCCCGCGCGGCGCGCGGAGGCCAGGAGCGCCTCGGTGGCGACGACGGGCTGGAGCTGCGCGTCCTGCGGGTAGTGGACGGCCGCGGTGATGGCCGGGTTCAGGTGCGGTTCGAGCGAGAGCGCTTCCCGGGCCGTCAGGTGCGCGACCTCGACGCCCGCGGCGGCCTGGCCGTCCGCGAAGGCCCGCAGCGGTTCTGCGCCTTCCTCGGTGGTGGCGACCACGACGCCGCCCTTGGGGTCGTACTCGATGTCGGGGAAGCCGGGGCCGAGCTCGTCGGCGAGGGACGCGGCGAGGCCGGGCCAGTGGCGCGCGGCGAGCATCGCGAGGTCGAGTTCCGGGCCGGGGGCCTTGTCGGAGACGAGGAGGTTGCCCTCGCCGCGGGCGCTGGTGGCGCTCGCGGGGGCGCCGCGGTCCACGACGACGACGCGCAGGCCCGTCCGGGCGAGCGCCCGCGCGCACGCGGCGCCGACGATCCCCGCGCCGATGACCACGACGTCTGCGTTCACGTTCCCTCCTTGTAATATGTCACATATTTCAACAAAGCCGGGTCGTCCTCTGTACACGACCCTGCACCGGAGTGCCGCCGCCGACAGGCGAACGGCCTAATCCGCCGCGGGTTCCTCCGCCTTGCCCGCCCACCAGCCGACGGCGTGGCCGATGTGCTGGCGCATGAGCTCCGCGCACGCGTCGGCGTCGCCCGCCACGAGGTGGTCGAGGAGCCGGTGGTGCTCGGCCGCGGAGACGTCGAGCATGCTGGTCTCCACCAGCGAGACCAGGCCGACGAGGCGGGTGCGGGCCCGCAGCTCGGCGATGGTCTCCACGAGCACCGGGTTCCCGAGGATCGCGGTGAGCTCCAAGTGGAACTTCTGGTCCGCGAGCAGGTACGCGGTGAGGTCGCCCGAGCGGGCGCCCGCCACGATGTCGTCGGCCTGGGTGCGCAGTTCGGCGAGACGCTCGGTCGGGAACGCGGCGGCGAGGCGCGCCATCGCGGGCGGCTCCAGCAGCAGCCGGATCTCCACGATGTCGTGCAGCAGGTCGTCGCTGACGGCCGTGACGCGGAAGCCCTTGTTGCGCACCGGTTCCACGAACCCGCGCTTCTCCAGGTCGAGGATCGCCTCCCGGACCGGGGTGGCGGACACGGCGAACTGCTCGGCGAGGCGGGGCACCGTCAGGAGCGCCCCGGGCGCGAGTTCGCCGGAGATGATCGCGGTCGAGAGGGTCCGCTCGACGCGCGCGCGCAGGCTTTCGCCCGGTTCGAGGCGATTGTCAGAGGTCAACATGATGCTCCCGCTCCCCACATGGCGCACTGGCCGCGCCGCCGTGCAGTGTACGCGATGGCGGCGACGATTCCGCTGGTCATGGACTTTCCCGCCTTCCGGGGATCACGAGGCGCCGCCGGGGCTCCTCGTTGCCGGCGCGGTCGGTCGCGGCGTACTCGATGACCTGCGGCTCGTCGTCGATCGCGCGCACGAACGCCTCCTGGAACGTGCCCCAGAACGTGCCGGGGCCCTCCCACTGGATGCGCTCCACACCGGACACGGCGTCGTCGGCGCGGAGTGTGATCTCCACGCTCGCACCGAGATCCTTGACGACGGCCTCGGAGACGGGCGGCTCGGTGTCGACGCTGAGTTCGCGGCTCACGGCCCCCGTGCGGCCCTCGCGGTCGCGGACGCGGGCCTCGACGCGGTGCACGCCTTCGCCGGTGACCGCGACGGGCCCGGTGTACGGGGTCCAGTCGGCGCCGTCGAGGCGCAGTTCGAGTTCCAGCTCGTCGGAGGTTCCCGAGTCGATGTCGAAGCCGCGCAGGCGGATGCGGGGCGCGGTGGTGTACCAGCCGGAGGGCGCGGGCTCGTCCAGGACCTCGATCGCGACCGCGGGCGGGACCTTCCCGGCGTCGTTCAGAGCAGGGTCGTTCAGGACCGGGACGTCGAGGCGGCCGTCGGCGCGGGGCGTGCCCGTGGCGCCGTCGAACGCGGCCGCGGCGGCGAGCACTGCGGTGAGTTCGTCGCGGCCGAGGAGCCCTTCGGCGCGCACGCGGCGGGCGGTGTCGGCGACGCGGGCGAGGAACGCGGTCCGGTCGGTGAAGGCGCCGGGGGCCCACAGCTCGTCGAGGAAGGTGGAGCCGTCGGCACGCTGCCGGTTCGGGACGCCGGTCCCGTTGCCGCCGAACGCGATTTCGGCGTCGGCGGACCGGACGTACATGTGGTACCGGCCGTCCTCGCCGGACCAGCACGGCTCGAAGGAAGTGCCTTCGATCCGGATCGCGCCGTCGCGGCCGAGTTCGGCGAGGAGCTGCGCGCCGGTGCGGCCGGTGATGAGGCTCCCGTCGAACGCACGGCGCCCGTTGAGGCCGAACGCGAGGCCGGTGGTGGCCTCGGACTGCGCAAGGAGGAGCGTCGCTCCGAGGAACAGCGCGCACTGGCGCGGGTCGTCCACCGCGGCCTCGGCGCGCAGCGACACGGGCGTGGTCAGGGTCAGTTCGTCGCCGTCGCGCCAGGCGCGGGTGACCGCGGCGTACTCCCCCACTGTGGGGGCGTCGAGCGCGTCGCCGTTGAGGCGCAGCTCCGGAACGCCTGCGGCCCAGGCGGGGACGCGGAGGCGCACGGTGCGCTCGGTGCCATCGCCGGAGCCGGTGAAGCGCAGGGACACCGACTCACCGAGCGGGAAGCCGGAGCGCTGCGACACGCGCAGGCCCGCCTCGGACCAGTCGAGGTCCGCGTCGGCCGCGAAGTTCGCGTAGAGCCCGTCGGGGGCGGCGAGGAAGACCGTGTCCTGGTACTTGACGTGGTTCTCCAGGCCCGTGCCGCCGCAGCAGGTGCCCACGTTGTCGTACTCGCGCAGCGCGCCTGGGTGGACCGGGAACATGTACGTGACCTCGGGGCTGACGTCGGACCGGGCGGCCCGGCGCGAACCGAGGATGTGATTGAGGACCGTGCGCTCGTAGTACGCCATGTAGCGGGCGTCGCGAGTGTGCGCGAAGAGCCGCCGCGCGAGTTTCAGCAGGTTGTAGCTGGCGCAGGTCTCGGCGTTGCGGTGGCCCACGTCGCCCGCGACCGTGCCGGGCGGGCCCCACAGCTCGGACTCGCCGGTGCCGCCGTGGGCGTAGGTGCGACCGGGCACGATCTGGTCCCAGATGCCCAGTGCCGCATCGAGGTAGCGGCGCTCGCCGGTCAGCTCGTACTCGTCCACGTAGCCGATGAGCTGCGGGAGGTGCTGGTTGGCGTGCATGTCGGTGAGCACGTCGGTGCGGGAGGCGCCCGCGTCGAGCAGGTGGTCCTGGTCGAAGAACCTGGCGGTCTCCAGGAAGCGCGGCTCGTCGGCGGCGGCGCTGAGCCGGGCCATGGTCTCGTTCATGCCGCCGAACTCGCCCGCGATGTACAGCGACCACATGCGCTGGCGGCGTTCGGGTTCGAGGCGGGCGAGGCGGCCGTGGACCCAGTGGCCCATCGACACGGCGAGGCCGAGGGCCTGCCGGTTGCCCACGAGTTCGTAGGCGTCGAGGAGCCCAGCCATGAGCTTGTGGCAGGTGTAGTACGGGGCCCAGATCTCGCCGTACGGCGCGAAGTCCTCCAGGCGTGAGAACTGCCACTCGCCGTACGCCGCAAGGAAGCCGGGGTGCGAGTAGCGGCCCGTGGCGGCCAGCGCGGCCTGGACCTCGCCGAGGCCCGCGACGAGGTCGTCCACTTTGGCGCGCAGTGTCGGGTCGTCCTCGCCTGCGGCGCTGAGGGCGAGCATGGAGAGGAAGTGGCCCGCGTAGTGGCCGCGCACGAGGTTCGCGGTCTGGGCGTGCTCGCGGCCGGGGTAGTCGCGCTCGCCCCAGGCGTCCTCGTTGGGGTGGCCGAAGTCCTCCCAGTTGCCGGGCGGGAGGGCCCCGCGGGTGTCGAGTCCGGCGTTGCGGCGGAAGACCGCGAGGAGGCGGTCCACGGGGTAGGCGCGGGCGAGGTGGAGCAGTTCGGTGCGGGCGCGGGCGAAGACGCTCGCATCGTCGATGCGGGCGGCGCCGAGCGGGAAGGGCTGCAACAGGTCAGTCACTGCTGGGCCTTCGTCCAGGACTCGGCTGTCCATTTTTCAAGACCCTCCGCGTCGATCGGGAGGCCCGCGGAGAGGACTTCGGAGCCGGTGGCGGTCACGAGCACGTCGTCTTCGAGGCGCACGCCGATGCCGCGCAGCTCCGGCGGGACGGTGAGGTCGTTGGCGTGGAAGTACAGGCCGGGTTCGACGGTCATGACGACGCCCGCTTCGAGGTCGGCGCCCATGTAGTCCTCGTACTCGGCCTTGGAGCAGTCGTGGACGTCGAGGCCGAGGTGGTGGCCGATGCCGCAGGCGAGGTAGCGGCGGTGCTGCTGGCCCTCCGGGGACAGGGCCTCGTCGACGGAGACGGGCAGGAGGCCCCAGTCGTGGAGGCCGGTGGCGATGACCTCCATTGCGGCGTAGTGGAAGTCGAGGTACTCGACGCCGGGCCTGATCTGCGCGAGTCCGGCGCGGTGGGCCTTCTCGACCAGGTCGTGGACCTCGCGCTGGCGGGGACTGAAGGTCCCGGAGGCGGGGAGGGTGCGGGTGACGTCGGCGGTGTAGAGGCTGCGGGCCTCCACGCCCATGTCGAGGAGGAGCACCTCGTCGGGGAGGACCGGGCCGTCGCAGCGGACCCAGTGGAGGGTGGGCGCGTGGGGGCCGGAGCCGACGATGGTGGTGTAGCCGGTGCCGTTGCCGTGGGTGCGGGCGTGGCGGTCGAAGGTCCCCTGGAGCCAGCGCTCGCCGAGGCCCTCGGTGACGGCGCGCGGGATCTCGGCGGCGACCGCGGCGAAGCCGGTGACGGTGGCGTCCACGGCCTCGCGGAGCTGCGCGATCTCCCAGTGGTCCTTGACCATCCGCAGTTGCGAGAGGGTGCGGTCGAGGAGCGGGGACGCCTCCAGGCCGTGGGCGGCGGCGCCGGTCGCGGTGGCGAGGGCGCCGGTGAGGTCGAGGCCGTCGAGGTCGGCGAGCGGCCGCACGGTCAGGCCGAGGGCGTCGGCCCATTCGGGCAGGCCCGGGGAGGCGCCGACCCAGAGTTCGCCGTGGGCGGCGTTCGCGAAGAACCCGGTGTCGCCGGGGCGGAACGGCGGCGGCATGAACAGGCGGGCGTCGTGGCCGCCGGGGCGCGGGGTCATGACGAGGACTGCGGCTTCGATCTGGGCGCCGGTGAGCCACGTGAAGGAGCTGTCGGCGCGGAAGGCGTAGTCGTTGTCGTCGTTGCGGACCGGCGCGGTCCCGGCCGCGACGAGGATCATCTCGCCGGGGAGGCGCGCGCTGAGGCGGTCGCGGTGGGCCGCGGCGGCCTCGGGGGCGCCGGGGACCGCGGCGGCGGGCACCGGGTCGGTGCCCCAGCCGGTCGCGATGTAGTCGGTGAACGCGGGGGTCTCGGTCAGCCGCGGGTAGCGGGTGCCGGCGTAGGGGGGCCTTGTCATCGCCGTTCTCCTCCTCGGTCGCGGACCAGGTCGCGCAGGCGGGTGAGGACCCGGCCCGACCCGATGCCGTCGTGCTCGAACTCGTTGGTCACCCACGCCTGGGCGTTGCCGAGGCCGTTCAGGGTGTCCAGTTGCAGGCCGGAGTCGACGAACATGTCGTCGAAGTAGACGACCGCGGCGACGGGGACCTCGTTGGCCGCCAGGCGGTCGGCGTCGAAGACACGGCTCCACTCGCGGCGCTCGGCGAGGGCGTGGACGGCGGGCGCGAAGCCGCGCAGGAGCCTGACCTCCTCGAACATCCACGGGAACGCCATCTCACCGGTGAACGGGAGCGGGCGCACGTCCTCTTCGAACTCGGGGCGGCGGTCGCGCTCGCGCTGCGCGGCCCACGCGGTGGGGCCGTTGGCGCCGTCGCCGTAGATGGACTCCTGGAGGGTCCAGAACAGCGGGTTGGACGCGGAGGAGGTGCGGGCGAGGACGTCGGCGAGGAAGCCCTCGGAGAGGCGGCCGCCGCGGATGAACGCGTTCTCGACCAGCCAGTGCATCCGCTCGAACCCGGGCTTCATGCCGAAGTCGATGCCGAGGGACTGGAAGCGGCGCACGGTGAGCACGTCGCCGTCCGGCAGGAGCACCGGCTCGGCGGCGAGCCGGTCGGCGACGGCCGCGACGGCGTCGGCGTCGTGCGGGTAGCGCCGGTAGTACTCGGCGGTCTTGGCGGCGACGCGGTCGAAGGTGCGGCGGTAGACCTCGTCGGCGCTCATCGGGTTGCCGGGGATGCCGCCGCACACGTACGCGGCGGCGAGGGCCTCGGGCGCGTGGGAGAGGTAGGCGAGGGTGAGCCAGCCGCCGTAGGACTGCGCGAGCGTCGTCCACCTGCGGCCCCCGTAGACCGAGGTGCGCACGTGTTCGAGGTCGCGGACGATCGAGTCGGCGCGGAAGCACGCGAGGTAGTCCGCCCCGGCCTCGGCGTCCCCGATCTCAGCGACGATCTGCGCGTCGAGCGGGGTGCTGCGGCCGGTGCCGCGCTGGTCCACGAGGACGACCCGGTGGTCCTTCAGGGCCTCCTCGATCCACCCGTCGGCCTTGAGGGGCCGCGGGTTCGCGCCGCCGGGGCCGCCCTGGAGGTAGGTGAGCAGCGGCAGGTCGGCTTCGCGCCGGTCGGGGTCGACCAGTTCGCGCACGAACACCTCGATCGTGCCGCGCGAGGCGTCGGCCCAGTCGAGCGGCACGTCCACGTACCGCTCGCTCACCCGCATGCCGGGCATCGAGTACTCCACTGCCGTCATTTCCCTGCCTCCTGTCGGTCCCGCCGCGCCGCCTCGTTGCGGCGCCGTGCGGCGTCCCATTCCGGCCTGATCCTAGGGACGGCCGCGAGGAGCTTGCGGGTGTACGGGTCCTGCGGGTCCCCGAACACCGCGTCGCGTCCGCCCTGCTCGACGATCCGGCCCTCGTTCATCACCGCGACGCGCGTCGCGATCTGCCGCACCACCGCCAGGTCGTGCGCGATGAACAGGTAGCTGAAGCCCTCTTCGTCCTGGAGGCGCTTGAGCAGGTTGATGACCTGCGCCTGCACCGAGACGTCGAGGGCCGAGACGGCCTCGTCGGCGATGATGAGCCGCGGCGAGACCGCCAGCGCGCGGGCGATGCCGATGCGCTGGGCCTGTCCGCCGGAGAACTGGGCGGGGAAGCGCGCGGAGTGGTCGGGGTTGAGGCCGACCCTTTCCATGAGCGCCTTGGTGAACGCGCGCGCGCCGCCGGGGATCGGCCGCTTCTGGTAGACGAGCGGGGCGGTGACGATCCGCTCGACGGTGTGCTTGGGGTTCAGGGAGGAGTACGGGTCCTGGAAGACCATCTGGACTTCGCAGCGGTACGCGTGGAGGTCCTTGCCGGTGAGGGCGTGGACCTCGCGGCCGTCGAACTCGATGGTCCCCTCGGTGGTGTCGATGAGCCGGGCGATGAGGCGCGCGGTCGTGGACTTGCCGGAGCCGGACTCGCCGACGAGCGCGAGGGTCTCGCCGGTGCCCACTTCCAGGGACACGTCGTCCACGGCGCGGAGCTTCGCGGTGCGGCCCAGGAGGCCGCCGCCGTGGACCGCGAACTCCTTGACGAGGTTGCTCGCGCGGAGCAGGGGTTCGCTCATCGGTCCTCCTCGGTGGTGGTGCGCAGCAGCCCGATCTCGTCGTCGATGCGGGGGACGGCGTCGAGGAGCATGCGGGTGTAGTCGGCCTGCGGGTCGCAGAAGACCCGCTCGGCGGTGCCCTGCTCGACGAGGTCGCCTTCGCGCATGACGACGATCTGGTCGGCGACCTCGCTGACGACGGCGAGGTCGTGGGTGATGAGGATGAGCCCGGCGCCGGTGTCGCGGCGGATCTCGGCCAGGAGGTCGAGGATCTGGGCCTGGACGGTGACGTCGAGGGCGGTGGTGGGCTCGTCGGCGATGATGAGGTCGGGTTCCATGCTCAGGGTCATCGCGATCATGACGCGCTGGCGCATCCCGCCGGAGAACTGGTGCGGGTAGTGGTCGACGCGGCGGGCGGCGTCGCGGATGTGGACGCGTTCCATGGCCTCGATCGCGACCTTGCGGGCCTCGCGGCGGGTCACGCCGGTGCGGTGCGAGCGGTACGCCTCGGCGATCTGGGTGCCCACCGTGTAGTACGGGTTGAGCGAGGACAGCGGGTCCTGGAAGACCATGGCGATGCGGTCGCCGCGGACGGACCGCATCTCGCGCTCGCGCAGGGTCGTGAGTTCGGTGCCGTCGAGCTCGATGGAGCCGGATCGCTTGGCGCCCTTGGGGAGCAGGCCCATGATCGCGAGGCTGGTCATGGACTTGCCGGAGCCGGACTCGCCGACGATGCCAAGGGCGCCGCCGCGCGGCAGATCGAAGGCGAGGTCCTTGACGACCTCGACGTCCCCTGCGGCGGTGGGGAAGCCGACGGTGAGGTCGCGGACGCGCAGGAGCGGTGTCTCGGTCATGCCGCGCTCCCGACTCGCACCCGCGGGTCGATCGCGGTGTACAGCAGGTCGACGACCATGTTGCCGACGACGACGAGGAACGCCGCGAGGAGCGTGACGCCCATGATGACGGGCTGGTCGTTCTTGGTGATGGAGTCGGCGGCGAGCTTCCCGACCCCGTTGAGGCCGAACACGGTCTCGGTGATGAGGGCGCCGCCGAGGAGCCCGGCGAAGTCCATGCCGAAGATCGTGACGATCGGGGTGAGGGCCGGGCGCAGGGCGTGGCGCCGCCACACGAGGCCGGGGCTGAGGCCCTTCGCGCGGGCGGTGCGCACGTAGTTCTCCTGGAGGGTCTCGATGACGTTGGCGCGCGTGAGCCTGGTGTAGACGGCGGCGGCGCCGATGGAGAGCACGATCCAGGGCATGAGGAAGTTCATGAACCACTGGAGCGGGTCCTCGCTGAACGGCACGGCCTGCGGGAACGGGAGCCATCCGAGCGTGACGACCAGGAGGAACTGGAGCGACAGCGCGAGGACGTAGTTCGGGACGGACATGCCGGTGAGGGTGAGGCCGGTGATGAACCGGTCGGTGAACTTCCCTTCGCGCACGGCGGAGACGAGTCCTGCGGAGACGCCCGCGAGGAGCCACAGCACCGCGGCTCCGACCGCGACGGTGGCGGAGACGGGGAGGCGCTGGAGGATCATGTCCGTGACCGGCTGGCTCGACTGGAACGAGTAGCCGAGGCACGGTGCGACGCAGTCGATCGCGTTGGCGCCGGTGCCGTAGGTGCGGCCGACGAACAGGCCGGAGAGGAACGTCCAGAACTGGGCGAGGAACGGCTCGTCGAGGCCGAGGTTGGCGCGGATCTGGTCGATGGCCTCGGGCGTGCAGTTCTTGCCGCAGATCTGCACCGCCGGGTCGGGCGAGAGCAGGAAGAAGATCACGTAGGTGAACAGGCACACCAGGAACAGCACGACGGCCATGCCCAGCAGGCGGTTGGCGAGGAAGCGGATCATGCGCGGCCCTCCCCGGACTCGGCGATCTTCTTGATGCGGTCGCCGAGGACGGTGAACGACAGCACGAGCAGGAACAGGAACGCGCCCGGGAACAGGAAGTACGCGGGGTCGACGGCGTACCAGGACACGGAGGACGCGATCATCTGGCCCCACGAGGGGGTCGGGGGGACGACGCCCACGCCGAGGAAGGACAGGCCGGCCTCGGTGCCGACGTACCCGGGGACCGCGAGGGTGGTCATGACGATGATGGTGGAGGAGAGGTTCGGGAGGATCTCCTTGAAGATGATCTGGGCGCTGGAGGCGCCCGACGCCTTCGCGGACTCGACGAACTCGCGCTGCTTCAGGGACATGGTCTGGCCGCGCACGATCCGGGCCAGGTAGGGCCAGCCGAAGAAGGAGATCACGACGACCAGGAGGGCCTGCCGGTTCTCGGCCGGGAGGGCCGAGAGCACCGCGATCATGAAGATGAGGGCCGGGAAGGCCATCAGGAACTCCATGATCCGGGAGATCACCATGTCGGTGCGCCCGCCGAAGTACCCGGCGATCAGGCCGAAGACGACGCCGAGGGTCGAGGTGAGCGCGGTCGCGAGGAGCGCGATCGTCATGGACACCCTGGCGCCGTAGACGATGCGCGCGAAGATGTCGCGCCCGTTGCCGGGCTCGACGCCGAACCAGTGGTCGGTCCCGATGCCGCCGCCCCAGCCGAGCGGGAGCCCGCCGAGGTTCGGGTCCACGGCGGCCTGGTCGAACTCCAGGGGGCCGTAGCCGGAGAGCTTGACCAGGAGCGGGGCCGTCAGGGCCATGAGGATGACGACGAGGATGTAGGCGGCGCAGGCGACCGCGGCGCGGTCGCGCATGAAGGCGCGGGCGAGGCGTCGCCCTGAGGCGGGCGGCGAGGACGACGCGGGGTCGCCCGTCGCCTCACCGCCCGCCGCGCCTTCAGCTTCGAGTTCTGTCGGAGTGAAGGTCATCGGTGATCAGCCTGCGGACGGGTCCTTGAGCCCGATGATCGTCAGGTCCGTCATGCTGGTGTTGGGGATGTAGTTCGCGATGTTCTCGCCGGGCAGGAACACGCTGGGCTCCTGGAGCAGCGGGACCATCGGGGCGAGGCCCATGACCTGCTCGTCGAAGTCGCCCCAGGCGACATTCGCCGCGTCGAGGTCGGTCATCGCGCGGATCTCGTCGATGCGCGCGTTGATCGCCGGGTCGTCGAACAGCCCGATGTTGGTGTTGCCCTTGTCGGTGATGACGCGGCCGTCGACCAGCGGCGGGACCATGGTGGAGGAGCTGGAGGCCCAGTCCGGGCACCAGCCGGTGATCGCGGCGTCGCTCATCTGCGAGGGCGTGCCGATGGTCTCGTAGTACGTGGAGGTGTCGATGACGTTGAGCTGCACGTCCACGTTGATCTTCGCCAGCGACTGCTGGATCGACTCGGCCTGCGCCTGCATGATCGGCTGCGAGCGGATGTCGAGCGTGAACGAGAAGCCGTCTTCGAGGCCGGCCGCGGCGAGGAGCTCCAGCGCCTTGTCGGGGTCGCCGTTGTTGCCTTCGCTCGGGTACAGGTCGAAGTCCTTGTGACCGTTCACCGCGTCGGGGATGATCGTGGTGGCCGGGAGGGCGAGCTGGTTGCCGCCCGAGGCAGTCTGGAGCGAGGTGCGGTCGATGGCGTAGTTCATCGCCTGGCGCACTTCGAGCTGGTCGAACGGCGCCTCGGTGGTGTCCATGCCCATGTAGGTGACGCAGTACGCCTCGGCGGTCTCGGCGCGCTCGGCGAGGTCCGGGGACTGGAGGCGCGCGAGGGTCGCGGGCTGGACCTTCCCGGCGATGGCGCTCTGGTCGGCGCCCTGCCCGGCGATGAGCCGCTCGTCGATCGTGGCCCCGTCGAGGCCGATCTCGAACTCCCAGGCGTCGGGGTACGCCTTGCGGACGTCGTCGGTGCCGGCGTCCCAGTTCTCGTTGCGCACCAGCTTGATGAGGCTGCCGGGCGTGTAGGTGTCCACGGTGTACGGACCGGAGGCGATGACGTCGTTGATGAACTCGTCGCCCGCGCCGGTCCCGACCGGGAACGGCACCGCGTTCGGCTGCGCCAGGACGCTGTCGAACTCGGGGAACGGCGCGATGAGGTGGAAGACGATGGTCTTCTCGTCGGGCGTCTCGATCCCGGGGTGCTCGCCGGACTGGTACGGGCCGAGGTAGTCATCGGGGGCCGCGATCGTGTTCTTCAGCCACGGGGAGCCGATGCCGATCTCGGGGTCCCACGCGCGGGAGATGCCGAAGGCCAGCTCGGTGGAGGTGATGGGGTCGCCGTTGTCGAACTTCAGGCCGTCTTTGAGGGTGTAGGTCCAGGTGAGGCCGTCTTCGGACGCGGTGCCGAGGCTCTCGGCCATGTCCGGGACGATCGCGTTCGGGTCGTCGGAGTCGCCCGCGGCCTGCATGGTGAGGCCGCGGTAGATGAGGCGGTAGAACGCGTTGACGCCGCCGTCCCAGCCGCGGGCCGGGTCGAGGTAGGAGAAGTCGGCGTTCTGGAGCATGTGGATGGTCCCGCCGGAGACGGGGTCGTCGCCCGCGGTGCCCGCGGAGTCGGTCTGCCCGCCGGAGCAGCCGGTGAGGAGGAGGGCCGCGGCGAGGAGTGCCGCGGGCGCCCTTGTCAGTTTCTTCAACATGGGGGAGGTCCTTCATTTGTGCGCCGAACGACGGGCCGCATTCCCGGGGGGCGGGTGTTCACGGGGCCGTCTGGCCAATGCCTCGGAAGCGTCGGTTCGCAGTAACATATCACATATCACATACCACTGACTCGGGCTCGGGTTTCGCCTCCGACCAGGCCGGATGGGAACCGCCTGGTCTCGCGATGCCCGGGCGACTACGGTAGGGCGCCGACGGCAAGCGCTATTCCCAATGCCCGCAACCCCGCTGTTCCGAACCCACTGTTCCGAAGGAGCACCGTGAACTCACCGACCCTCCTGCGCCGCGACGGCGTGGCCCTCGTCCTGGCGGCCGCCGAGGCGGGCCTGCCGCCCGTGCTCCACTGGGGCCGCGACCTCGGACCGCTCGACGCGGCCGGGATCGCCGCCCTCGAAGCCGCGACGGCCCGCCAGACCCGGCCCGGCACCCTCGACGCCGCCTGGCGGGTGCCGCTGGTCCCGCAGGACTCGGACGGCTGGGCCGGGCGCCCGGCCCTCCTCGCCACCCGCGACGGCCGCCCGCTCTTCCCCCGCTGGGACGCGACGGTGGAGCGGACGGGCGATGCGGCGGTCGCAATCACCGCGACCGACGCCGAGGCGGGCCTGACGCTGCGGACGCGCCTGGAGATCGGCGCGGGCGGGCTCGTGCTCCTCGACCACGAGCTGACGAACGACGGCGGGGACCGCGTGGAGGTCGCGTGGCTCGAAGCGGTACTGCCCGTGGCGAAGTCGGCCGACCACCTCACCGCGTTCTCCGGCCGGTGGGCGCGCGAGAAGGCCCCGCTGACCGCTCCGATGCCGCGCGGCGCCACGGTGCGCGAGTCGCGGCGCGGGCGCGGCGGCCACGACGCCCCCTGGGTCACGTTCGCTTCAGCGGGTCTGCCGCGCAACCGGACCGGCGAGGTCTGGGCCGTCCACCTCGGATGGAGCGCCGACGTGCGCCACCGCACCGACCGGCTCACCGAGCACGGCACCGCCCTCGGCGCCGGGGAGCTGGTGCGCCCCGGCGAGATCCGCCTCGCAGCAGGCGAGTCGTACCGGACGCCGACCGCGTACTTCTCCTACGCGGACAACGGGCTCGACGGCGTCGCCGACCGCTTCCACACCTGGATGCGCTCGCGGCCGCAGCACCCGAAGACGGCGCGCCCGCTCGTGCTGAACACGTGGGAGGCCGTGTACTTCGACCACGACCAGGCCCGCCTGGAGCGGCTGGCCCGCCGCGCCGCTGAGGTCGGAGTCGAGCGGTTCGTCCTGGACGACGGCTGGTTCCACCTGCGCCGCAACGACAAGGCCGGGCTCGGCGACTGGGTCGTGGACCCGGCGGTGTGGCCCGAGGGCCTCGAACCGCTCGCGGAGCTCGTGCGCTCGCTCGGCATGCAGTTCGGGCTGTGGTTCGAGCCGGAGATGGTGAACCTGGATTCCGATGTCGCACGCGCGCATCCGGACTGGGTCCTCGCCAACCCGGCGTCGGTGCCCTCGCCGGAGGGCCTGTCGTTCCGGACCCAGTACGTGCTGGACCTGGCGAACCCGGACGCGTTCGAGCACCTGCGCTCGCAAATGTCCACACTGGTCGAGCGGCTCGGCATCGCGTTCATCAAGTGGGACCACAACCGCGACCTCGTCGAGGCCGTCCACGACGGCGCCCCGGGGACGCACGCGCAGACCCTCGCGGCGTACCGCCTCATCGACCGGCTCAAGGCCGACCACCCCGGCCTGGAGATCGAGTCGTGCTCCTCGGGCGGCGCCCGCACCGACCTGGGCGTCCTCCAGCGCACCGACCGCGTCTGGGCCTCCGACTCGAACGACCCGGTCGAGCGCCAGGACATCCAGCGCTGGACCGAGCTGGTCCTCCCCCCGGAGATGATCGGCGCCCACGTGGGCCCCTCCCCCGCGCACTCCTCGGGCCGGGCCACGCCGCTCCCCTACCGGATCGCGACCTCGCTCCAGGGCTCGGCCGGATTCGAGTGGGACCTCCTGTCCTGCAACGAGGAGGAGACCGCCCAGATCACCGAGTTCGCGTCCCTCTACAAGGAACTGCGCGGCCTCCTCCACACCGGATCGGTGGTCCACCCCGACACGATCGACCCGGCCCTGCGCGTCCGCGGCGTCGTGGCCGCCGACAGGTCGGAGGCGGTCTTCACCGTCGCCACGGTCGCGTCCCTCGAAGAGGCCCTTCCCGAGCGCCTCCTCCTCGACGGCCTCGACCCCGCACGGCACTACAAGGTGAACGTGCGCAGCGAGATCGGCGAGGCCCGGTGGGGCTGGACCACCCCGCCGTGGCTCGCGGGCGAGCCCCTGACGGTCCCCGGCGCGGTCCTCACCGGCATCGGCCTCCAGCTCCCGGGCCTGTGGCCCGTGCAGGCGGTCCTGATCCACCTGACCGCGGTCTAGACGACGTAGGCGCCCGAGCGGGCGGCGGCCGCGGTTGCGCTGGCCGCCCGCTTCGCCGTGTCCGGGTCGAGGGGGTCGCCGGAGACGAGGAAGCGGTAGTAGAGGGGGGCGGAGAGGGCGCGGATGACCTCGGCGGGGTCGGTGCCCGCGGGGATCTCCTTGCGGGCGAGGGCGTCGGTGACGCAGGGGGACCACTCGTCGATGCGGAGGCGGTAGAAGCGGTGGAGGGCCGCGGCGGCCTCGGGGTCGGAGGCCGCGGCGGCGATGAGGGCCTTGAAGAGCGGGCCCTGGCGGTCGTCGGTGAGGGTCTTGAGGATGAGGGCGGCGAGGGCGGCCAGGTCCCCGTCGAGGGCGCCGGTGGCGGCGCGGGGCAGCGAGGACTCGGCCATCTCGGCGAGCATGTCGGCGACGAGGCCGTGGACGGTGCCCCAGCGGCGGTAGACGGTGGTCTTGCCGACCCCGGCGCGGCGGGCCACCTCGGCGAGGTCGACCCCGCCGATGCCCTTGTCGGCCAGTGCGTCTCCGGCGGCGCGGAGCACGGCCTCGCGGACGCGGGCGGTGCGTCCGCCGGGCCGGGCGGTGCCGGGGGCGCCAGTGGCCTGATTCATAACGGGACTCCAGTTGCATTAACGGCGGTTGCTGAGCTAGCTTAGACCCAACATTAACGGAACTGAAGTTCCTTTAGAAGGGAAACCGCCATGGAACACCGCCGTCTCGGCCGCTCCGGCCTCCTCGTCCCCGCCCTGTCCTTCGGCGCCGGGACCTTCGGCGGCTCCGGGCCGCTGTTCGGCGCCTGGGGCGACACCGGCACCGCCCAGGCCCGCCGCATGGTCGACATCGCACTGGACGCGGGCATGGCCATGTTCGACACCGCCGACGTCTACTCCGACGGCGCCTCGGAAGAGGTCCTCGGCGCGGCCCTCAAGGGCCGCAGGGACCGGGCGCTCATCTCCACGAAGGCCGGACTTCCGGTGGGCGAGGGCGCCAACGAGGCAGGGGCCTCCCGGGTCCACCTGACGCGGGCCGTCGAGACCGCGCTGCGGCGCCTCGACACCGACTACATCGACCTGTTCCAGCTGCACGCCTTCGACGCCCGCACCCCGGTGGAGGAGACCCTCGCGGTCCTCGACGACCTCGTGCGGGCCGGGAAGATCCGGTACGTCGGCGCCTCGAACTACTCGGGATGGCAGCTCATGAAGTCCCTCGACGCCGCCGACCGCGACCGGCGCCCGCGCTTCGTCGCGCACCAGGTGTACTACTCGCTCGTGGGCCGCGACTACGAGTGGGAGCTCATGCCGCTGGGCCTGGACCAGGGCGTCGGCGCGCTCGTGTGGAGCCCGCTCGGATGGGGTCGGCTCACCGGGAAGATCCGGCGCGGCCAGCCCGTCCCGGAGGGCAGCCGCCTGCACCAGACCGCGCAGTTCGGGCCGCCCGTGGAGGACGAGGCCCTGTACCGGGTCGTGGACGTGCTCGACGAGATCAGCGCCGAGACCGGGAGGTCGGTGCCGCAGATCGCGATCAACTGGCTCCTGCGCCGCCCCACCGTCGCGTCGGTGATCGTCGGCGCCCGCGACGAGGCGCAGCTGCGGCAGAACCTCGGCGCGATCGGGTGGGAGCTCGACGCCGAGCAGGTCGCCCGGCTCGACAAGGCCAGCGCGAGGACCGCGCCGTACCCGTACTACCCGTACGAGCGGCAGGAGGGCTTCGCGCGGCTGAACCCGCCGGCGGTGTGAGCGGTGAGGGCCCGGTCCACTGGGGACCGGGCCCCGCTCGCTACGGCAGGTTCGCGATCACGAAGGGCGCGTGGCCGTGCAGGTAGTTGTCCCACCCTCCGGTGACGGGAGCCCCGGCGGACAGCAGGTTGGTGGAGTCGTTCCCGACGTCCAGTTTCCATGCGGTCCAGGAGATCTTGTTCGCGGACATCCAGTCGATCCAGCGCTGCGCCTCGTCCAGGCAGACGCGGCCGTCCAGTCCGCCGTCGGCGGCGCTGGCGCCCCACTCGGTGACGAACAGGGCCAGTCCCGCGTCTATGGCGGCGTCGGCCTTGTCGCGGTTCCACTGGGCGTGGGTGCACGAGTAGAAGTGCAGCGTGTACATGAGGTTGGTGCCGGAGACCGGGCTCTGGGCGGCGACGTCGACGTCCTGGGACCAGGTCGGGGTGCCGAGCACGATGATGTTGTCGGGGTCCTGCGCTCGGATCGCCGCGGTCACGGCCTGGTGGTAGGGCTTGAGGACGCCGGTCCAGGAGACCTGCTCGGGCTCGTTGTAGGTCTCCCAGATGACGTTGGGGAGGTGCCCGTAGCGGTCGGCGAGGTCGGAGAAGAACGCGACGGCCTCGGCCTGGTGCTGGTGCGCCTGGTGCGCATGGAAGTCGACGATGACGTAGACGCCGGCCTCGGCCGCGTTCTGGATCACCGTCTCCACTTCGGACTTCCAGCCCTGGGGGTCGTCGAGGTAGGCGCCCTCGGGCTCGACGCCCATGGCGACGCGGAAGACCTCGATGTTCCAGTTGTCGCGCATCCACTCCAGTGCCTGGAGGTTCTGCGCGTACGGCTGGGTCTGCCAGTGCAGCCACATGCTGGAGACGCCGCGGAGCTGGATCTGCGCGCCGCTCTCGTCGCACATGCCGGCGCCGCAGACGTGGAGCTGGCCGTGCTCCTCGACGGGGGTGCCCGCGGGGGGCGGGTCCGTCGGCTCGGGGTCGGTGGGTTCGGGGTCCGTGGGCTCGGGGTCGGTGGTCTGCTCGCCGCCGGCTTCGGCGCAGGGGACGCCGTCGATCTCCACGTTGGCGATGCCGCCGGAGTCGCCGTTCGCGGTGAAGCCGAAGACCTCCCGGGTCTGCCCCGCGGCGATCGCGCCGTTCCATCCCGCGTCGGAGGCCGTGAAGTGCGACCCGCTGAGGGACTGGGCGGTGACGTTCCAGGCGCTGATGCCGGAGACAGCGCCGGTGAAGTCCCATTCCACGGTCCAGCCGTCGAGCGCCTCGCCCGCGGTGATGCTCACGTTGGCCTGGAAGCCGGAGCCCCAGTCGTTGACCACGTCGTACTCGACGTCGCATGCGGCTGCGGCGCTGGCGTTCTGGGCCGCCGCGACGGTGAGCGCGCTCGCGCCGAGCGCCGCGGTGACCGCGGCGAGGATCGCCGCCGTCCTTCGTCTTCGCGTCTTCATATGCCGTCCCTGGGTAGAGGATTTCGGGGTGCGGAAGCGCTCCCAAACAACATATTGAAGTTTGCCAATCTATTTTCCCGGCGTCAAGCCCTGTCCCGCGCCTCCACGACGCCCGCGAGCGCGGCCGCGGTCCGGGCGACCGTGCGGTCCGGGTCCGCGGCGAGGGGCCGGAGCAGGTCGAGCGCGAGGCCGGTCGGGAGTTCGGCGAGGGCCTGGACGAGGCGCAGCCGGGCGTCCGGATCGGCGGCGGCGAGCGCCGCGGTGAGGTCGTACGCGATGGCCGCGGCCGGCCCGGGGTCGGCGGCGAGCGCACCGAGGACCTCGGCGGCGTCCACGTCGTTGGCGCCCTTGACGACCATGTCCACGAGCACGGGGATCGCGGCGGCGCTCCCCCGGGCGCCGAGCGCGAGGGCGGCGCGGCCGCGCACGGCGGTGACCGCGTCGTCCAGGACGGTGTCGAGCGCGGTCGAGGAGTCGTCGCCGGGGATCTCGGCGAGGGCCTGGACGGCGCGCAGCCGCACGTCGGGGTCGTCGGAGGCCAGGCCCGGGACGAGGCTCGCCACGCCGTAGTCGGCGCGGGCCAGGGCCCACTGGAGGGCCCCGGCCACGAGCGGGTCGCGTTCGGCCAGCACGGCTTCGGCGAGGAGCGGCGCGGGCAGCTCCGCCTCCAGCGCCGCCTGCTGGCGGCGGGCGGCGCTCGGCGAGGCGAGGCCGCGCAGCAGCTCCACGATGCGGAGCACGTCCTCCCAGCCCTCCGGGTCGGAGGCGTCGACGGCCTTGAGCCGCTTGAGGAGTTCCTGCTCGCGGGCGAGCCGGGCCTCCGCGGCGGCGGTGAGGTCGGCGATGAGCGCGGCCGGCGCGAACCCCGGGTCGTCGAGGACCGCGCCGATCTGGCGCAGCGACAGGCCCAGGGTCCGCAGGCTCTCCACGTGGAAGATCCGCCGGATGTCCGCGTCGGCGTACTCCCGGTAGCCCCCGGTGGTGCGGCCCGTGGGCCGCACCAGGCCGAGGTTGTCGTAGTGCCGGAGCATCCTGGTGGAGACGCCGGAGCGCCGCGCGACCTCGCCGATGAGCATTACGCCTCCGGTTCCCGGCCGCCGAGCGCGGCGATCCGCTTCGCGGCGTCCACGGCGGGCTCGAACGCGGCCTCCGGGTCCCGCAGGAGCCGCTCCGTCGCCACCGCGTGCGCCGCTATGACGGGGTCGTCGCCCGCCATGGCGGCCTTGAGAACCGGCTCGGCGTGCTCGCCGAGCGCCGCGAGCGCCCGGCTCAGGCTGCGCTGCACGTCGCGTTCACCGCGCCCGAACTGGGCGGCGAGCTCCTCGGCGAGCGCGCGCTCCTGACCCTCCGGGACGAGGACAACGGCCGCGCGCCAGGCGGCGCGGGCGACCTCGTCGTCGCCGTCGCGCAACAGGTCCCGCGTGATCGCGGGCCAGGCCCGCGCGTCGCCGACCTTCGAGAGCGTGTGCAGCGCTTGCGCGCGGGCCTGCACGTTCGCCGAGTCCAGCTCGGCGAGCAGGGCCGGGACGGTGACGTCAGCGGGGAGCCGCGTCAGCGCCCACGTGAGCATGTCGCGGACGTAGAAGTCCGGCTCGACCGCGCACCGCGCGATCAGCACCTCCGCAACCTCCGGATCGGCCTCAGTACCCGCGGCGAGCGCGGCCTTCAACCGCACCGAGGCGTCGCGGGCGGCGAGCGCGCCGGTCGGCGTGCGTGTCGTGTCCATGGGGACCACCTCCGCGATCAAGCGAACACCTTGTCATCGTGTCAATGTCAAGCCCGCCGCGGGGCGAAATCGGGGAGGACCGATGACCCCGGCCGCTGGAGGGTCCGTGTTGCGGCATCGAGGAGCCGGTCGCCGCCTGAGCGGATTGCGCCCCTTCTGCTAGATTTGCCGCCGTGACGAGGGTGATGATGGGGCCGCTGTACTTGGCGGGGTTCACCACTGCGTTCGGGGCACACGGTGTCGCGTCGGTGCTGGGCGCCGAGTCCGACGACATCGGTCTCACGCTTCTGGGGCTCGGTGCGGTGCTGGCGCTGTACGACGTCGCCGAGGTGATCCTGAAGCCGGTCTTCGGGGCGCTGTCGGACCGGGTGGGGGCCAAGCCGGTGATCGTGGGCGGCCTCGTGGCGTTCGTGCTCGCTTCGCTTGCGGCCCTGATCGATCCGACGCCGCTCGTGTTCGCACTCGCCCGGCTCGGGCAGGGGGCGGCGGCGTCCGCGTTCTCCCCCGCGTCGTCGGCGGCGGTCGCGCGCTTGGCGGGCCGGGAGCGGCTCGGGCGGTACTTCGGCCGGTACGGCGCCTGGAAGAGCCTGGGATACGTGCTCGGCCCGCTCATCGGCGTGGGCCTGACGCACCTGTTCGGCATCGAGGCGGTGTACGTGGCGCTGGCCGCGCTCGCGGCCGTCGCCGCGGCGTGGACCCTCGCCGCGCTTCCGGCGCTACCGGTGGTCCCCCGGCCCCGATATACCCTTGCCGACCTGGTCAGGCAGACCACGGAGCGCGGGTTCCTCGTCCCGACCGCGCTGCTCGCGACGACCACTGCGGTGCTCGGTGTGGCCGTGGGGTTCCTGCCGCTCCTCGCGACGCGGCTCGACCTGCCGGCGCTCATGGGCGCCGCGGCGGTCGCGGCCCTGGCGCTGGCCTCGACGGTCATGCAGCCGCTCGTCGGGAAGCTGCGGGACACCGGCGGGATCGCCGACCGGACCGGGACCGCTGCGGGACTGGTCCTCGCGGCGGTCGCGTTGGGGCTCATCGCGATCGCGCCGCATTGGTCGACGCTGCTGGGTTCGGCGGTCCTGCTGGGCATCACGGTCGGCACGGTCACCCCGCTCGCCTTCGCCCACCTCGCGGCCGCCACGCCCGAGGAGCGCATGGGCCGAACGATGGGGAACGCCGAACTCGGCCGTGAGCTCGGCGATGCCGGAGGCCCGCTGCTCGTGGGCGGAATCGCGACGGCTGCAACGCTTCCGGCCGCACTGGGGGTGCTCGCGGTACTCAGCCTCGCATCGGCGGGCCTGGCCCGCTTCGGGCTGGCCAGGCGCCAGCCGGTCGCGTAGCGCCTCCGGAGGCATCGCCTGGCGGGGCCTCAGCGTCGGTCGAGGGCTTCGATCGCCTCCGCTATCTCATCGAGGCGGGCCGCTCGGGACGCCTTCACGAGGACCACGTCTCCTGGGGCGAGGTGGACTCGGAGCCAGTCTGCGGTGGCGGCGTTGGTGGGCAAGAAGAGTGCGTGTTCTTCTGCGCCCTCGGCGATGAGGCGGGCGTCGGGGCCGACCGCGACCACTGCGTCAGCGCGGGCGGCGGCGTAGGCGCCGATCGCGCGGTGTTCGGGGTCGGCGGCGTCGCCGAGTTCGGCCATTTCGCCGAGGATCGCGATGCGGCGGCCGCCTTCGATCGCCGCCAGCGCGTCGAGGGCGGCGCGGGTCGAGTCCGGGTTGGCGTTGTAGGCGTCGTTCAGGAGGATCACGCCGTTGGCGAGTTCGCGGAGTTCCATGCGCCACTTGGAGAGTGAGGCGGTCTCCAAAGCTTTCGCGGCCGCGTCGAGGGGCACGCCCGCGGCGAGTCCCACGGCCGCCGCGGCGGCGGCGTTGCCCGCCTGGTGGGCGCCGGGGACCGGGAGTGCGACCCGGGCTGAGTCCTCAGTGGTCCGGAGTGTGAAGGCCGGGCGGCCGAGGCGGTCAAGGGTCAGGTCGGTCACGCGCACGTCGGCGTCGGGCGCCGTGCCGAAGGTGAGCACGGGCCCGTCGGTGAGGGTGCGCATGGCGGCCGTGCGGGGGTCGTCGGCGTTGAGGACGGCCGTGCCGCCGGGCGCGAGTCCTTGCACGAGTTCGCCTTTCGCCTTCGCGATGGCGTCGCGGGTCTTCATGTAGCTCAGGTGCGCCTGCCCGACGTTCAGGACCACCCCGATGTCCGGCGGGGCCAAAGCGGCGAGAGCCGCGATGTCGCCGACGCGTCGCGCGCCCATCTCCAGGACCAGGAAGCGGGTCGCGGCGTCGGCGCGGAGCATCGTGATCGGGGTGCCGAGTTCGTTGTTGAGCGATCCGGTGGTCGCGACCGTGGGCGCGGCGGCGCCGAGGACGGCCGCGATGAGGTCCTTGGTGCCGGTCTTCCCTTGGGAGCCGGTCACTCCGGCGATGGTCAGGTTGCCGCGCAAGACGTGCACCACGTGCGCGGCGAGCGCCTGGAGCGCTTCCTGCGCATCGGCGACGACCACTGTGGGCAGCGCCGTGGGGCGGGAGCCGAGGACGGCGACGGCGCCCGCCTCCCCGGCCTGGGCGGCGAAGTCGTGGCCGTCGGCGTGCTCGCCCGCGAAGGCGACGAGGAGGCCGCCGGGTGCGGCGTCGCGGCCGTCGAGGACGGCGGGGGCGGTGACTGTGACGGCGGGGTCGCCCGCGACGGTGCCGCCGGTGACCGCGGCGATCTCGCGGAGGTCGAGCGGGATCATGCGGCGGCTCCGGTGCGGTTCGGGATCATGCGGGCCAGTCAAGGGCGCGGGCCGTATCGCGGGCGTATGGAAATCCGCATACGCCCTGACAACACGGACGGGGCTTGACTCCTCGGCATGACAGAGAGCGAACCCGCCCACATCGCCGTCTACGGGTGCGGGCCCGACGAGGCCGACGCGTTCCGCGCCCTGGGCGACCGGATCGACCCGGTGCTCACCGACGCGCCCGTGTCGGAGGCCAACGCCGCCTTGGCGTCCGGGGCCAGGTGCATCAGCATCGGGCACAAGGCCCGCGTGTCGAGCGCGACGCTGCTCGCGCTCAAGCGGGCCGGCGTCGAGTACGTGTCGACCAGGAGCGTGGGCTGCAATCACGTGAACGTCAAGTACGCCGAGAGCATCGGGATCACGGTCGAGAACGTCTCGTACTCCCCCGACGGCGTCGCGGACTACACGCTGATGCTGATGCTCATGGTGCTGCGCAACGCCAGGTCGGTGGTGCTGCGCGCCGACGTGCACGACTACCGGCTGTACGAGGAGCGCGGCCGGGAGCTGCGGGACCTCACGGTGGGCGTGGTGGGGACCGGGCGGATCGGGGCGGCCGTGATCGACCGGCTGCGGGGGTTCGGGTGCCGGGTGCTCGCGTTCGACAAGCAGCCCAAGGCGGACGCGGAGTACCTGCCGCTGGACCGGCTGCTGCGCGAGAGCGACGTCATCACGCTCCACACGCCGCTGAACGCCCACACGCACCACCTCCTCGACCGCGGCCGCATCGACCGGCTGAAGCCCGGCGCGGTCGTCGTGAACACCGGGCGGGGGCCGCTCATCGACACCGAGGCGCTGGTCCCGGCCCTGGAGGGCGGGCGGCTCGGAGGCGCGGCGCTCGACGTGATCGAGGGCGAGGAGGGGGTCTTCTACGCCGACCGCCGGGACCGGCTGGTCGGGAACAACGCGCTGGAGCGGCTCCAGAAGCTGCCCAATGTGGTCGTCAGCCCGCACACCGCGTACTACACCGACCGGGCGCTGCGCGACACCGTCGCGCACTCGGTCGCGAACTGCCTGCGCTACGAGGAGAGGATTCAGCATGGCTAGGTTGAGGATCGGGGTCCTCTTCGGAGGGGCATCGGAGGAGCACCCCGTGTCGGTGAAGTCCGCGCGGGAGGTCGCGAAGCACCTCGACCCCGCGAAGTACGAGCCGTTCTACATCGGGATCACGAAGGACGGCGAGTGGCGGCTCTGCGAAGGGCCCGAAGGGGACTGGGAGCGCGGGGAGTCGCGCCCGGCGGTGCTCGCGCCGGACCGGGGCGTCCACGGGCTGCTCGTGCTGGACCACGGGAAGTACGAGGAGGTGCGGCTCGACGCGGTGGTGCCGGTGCTGCACGGCCGGTACGGCGAGGACGGGGCGGTGCAGGGGCTCCTGGAGCTGGCGGGCATCCCCTACGCGGGCTGCGACATCGCGGGTTCGGCGCTGTGCATCGACAAGTCGCTGACCTACCTGGTGGCGCGGAGCGCGGGGATCGCGGTGCCGGAGTTCCGGATCGTCGCCGAAGGCGAGGAGGTCGACCCGGCGTCGCTGAAGTACCCGGTGTTCGTGAAGCCCGCCCGGTCGGGCTCCTCGTTCGGGGTGAGCAAGGTGGCCGGGCCCGGGGAGCTGGCGGCGGCACTCGCGGAGGCGCGGGAGTACGACGTGAAGGTCCTCGTCGAAGAGGCCGTGGACGGCGCGGAGATCGGGTGTGCGATCCTGGGCAGCGGCCCGGACCTGGTCGCGGGCGAGGTGGACCGGATCGCCCTGTCGCACGGGTTCTTCCGCATCCACCAGGAGGAACGGCCCGAGACCGGCTCGGACAACTCGGTGGCGATCGTCCCGGCCGACATCCCGGCCGCGTCGCGGACGCTCGTCCGGGAGACCGCGAAGGCCGCGTACCGGGCCCTTGGCTGCAAAGGACTGTCGCGAGTGGACATGTTCCTCACGGAGGACGGCGGGGTCGTCCTCAACGAGGTGAACACCCTGCCGGGCATGACCTCCTACAGCCGCTATCCGCGGATGATGGCGGCGTCGGGGCTCGGCATGGGGGCGGTGCTCGACCGGATGATCGAGCTGGCGCTGGCGGGGACGGGGCGCTGAAGGACGTGGCACTGAGGGACGGCTTCGCCTTCGTCGACGAGGCGCTCCCGGGCGTCCGCTGGGACGCCAAGTACGCCGGGCCGGACAACTTCACCGGACGGGCGGTCGACGGGTACCTGGCGTCCCGCGTCGTAGGCACGGTGGAGCTGTGCGCGGCACTGGAGCGGGCGCAGGGCAAGGCCGAAGCGCGCGGGTTCGGACTGCTCGTGTGGGACGCGTACCGGCCGCAGCGCGCGGTGGACGCGTTCCTGCGCTGGGCCGAGGAGCCCGAGGACGGCGCGGCGAAGGCCCGGCACTACCCGAACATCGCGCGGACCGAGATGGTCGAGCGCGGCTACGTGGCGCCCCGGTCGGGCCACAGCCGCGGGTCCACGGTAGACCTGACGTTCACGTACCTGGACACGGGCGCCCCGGTCCCGATGGGCGGCGACCACGACCTCATGGACCCGGTCTCCCATCATGGCGCCGAAGGCGTGCCGGAGCTCGCGGCCGCGAACCGGCAGGCGCTCAGGTCCGTCATGGAGTCGTGCGGGTTCCGGGCCTACCCGTGGGAGTGGTGGCACTACACCCTGCGGGACGAGCCCTACCCCGAGACGTACTTCGACTTCCCGGTCGAAGGCTAGGACGCGGCGGGCAGGCGGACCGTGGCCGCGAGTCCGCCGCCTTCGCGCGGGGCGAGGGTCAGGGAGCCGTCGTGGGCGCGGGCGATGCTGTCGGCGATGGCCAGGCCCAGGCCGATGCCGACGTGGTCGGTGCGGGTGCGGCCGGAGCCGCGCTGGAACCGCTCGGTGAGCGTCGCGACCAGTTGGGGCGCAAGGACTTTGCCGGTGTTCTCCACGATGAGGTACGCGTCCCCGGCGTCGACGCCGGTGGCGACGCGGACCAGGCCGCCCTCGGGCAGGTTGTGGACGATCGCGTTGTGCAGCAGGTTCACCGCGAGCTGGAGCAGCAGCGCGTAGGAGCCGCTCGCGGGCGCCGCGTCCCCCGAGACCTCGACCGCGACGCCGCGCCGCTCCGCGAGCTCCAGCAGGGACTCCGCGGCCTCCTCGGCGGCGAGCGAGAGGTCCACGGGCTCGGAGGTGAAGGCCCGCTGGTCGGAGCGGCTGAGCAGGAGCAGCGCCTCGGTGAGGTCGATCGCGCGGGCGTTCATCAGGTGGAGGCGCTCGATGAGCTCGCCGGGGTCGCGGGACGGGTCCGAGCGGGCCACTTCGAGCATCGTCTGCGTGATCGCCAGCGGCGTGCGGAGTTCATGGGAGGCGTTGGCGGCGAAGCGCTGCTGCTCGGCGACGTGCGCTTCGAGCCGCGCGAGCATCGAGTCGAAGGAGTCGGCGAGCTCGCGGAACTCGTCCCCGCGGCCGGGCAGGCGGATGCGGTGGCCGAGCGCACCGCCCGCGGCCTCGCGGGTCGCCTCGGTGATGCGGGTGAGCGGCGCGAGCATGCGCCCGGCCAGGAACCAGCCGCCCGCGAGCCCGAGGAGCAGTAGGAACACCAGCGACGCGAAGGCTTTGGGCGCGAACGCCCGCCACAGGTCGTTGCGGCCGGGGACGAACAGGCCCGGGCCGATCGTCCCGTCGGAGAACTCCCGGCCGCGGACCGTGACCGCCTCCGCCGGGACGTACCGCAGCAGGAACAGCCACACGATCGCCAACAGCAGGCTCCCCGCCACCACGAGGAACAGCGCGTACGACACGGTGAGCCGCAAGCGGACCGAGGGACCGGGCCTCCTATCCACGCTCGGGCTCCTCGATCCGGTAGCCGACCCCGGCCACCGTGGCGATGACCCACGGCTCGCCGAGGCGCTTGCGCAGCGCCGAGACGGTGATGCGCACGGCGTTCGTGAACGGGTCGGCGTGCTCGTCCCACGCCTTCTCCAGCAGCTCCTCGGCGCTGACCACGCCGCCCTCGGCCGCCACGAGCACTTCGAGGACCGCGAACTGCTTCCGGGTGAGCGCCACGTACCTCCCGTCCCGGTAGACCTCGCGGCGGAACGGGTCCACGCGCAGGCCCGCCAGCTCGCGCACTGGCGGGCGGTGGTGGGCGCGCCTGCGGTCCAGGGCCCGCAGCCGCAGCACCAGCTCCCGGAACTCGAACGGCTTCGTCAGGTAGTCGTCGGTGCCCAGCTCGAACCCGGACGCCTTGTCGTCCAAGCGGTCCGCGGCCGTGAGCATGAGGATGCCCATGCCGGTGCCCGACGCGACGATCTCGCGGGCGACCTCGTCGCCCGACGGCCCGGGAATGTCGCGGTCCAGGACCGCGATGTCGTAGGCGTTGACGCTCAGCAGCTCCAGGGCCGCGTCGCCGTCCCCGGCGATGTCGGCGGCTATGGCCTCCAGGCGGAGGCCGTCGCGGATCGCCTCCGCGAGCAGGGGTTCGTCCTCGACGATCAGTACGCGCATAAGGAACACGATGCTACGGGCCCGCACCTATCGCCCGCATATCGAAAACCGCATACGGCCCCATAACCGCGCAGTCCGTTCACTGGAGCGCATGAGCCACTCGACGATCTCCCCCGCCCGCCGGGCCCTCGGCGCCGCGCACGGCGCCGTCCCCGCCGGGACCACCGTCTTCGACGACGCCCCCGCGGTCGCGAACCTCGACCCGGACCTCCTCGCGGCCCTGCGCCGGGCCGCGGCCGCCGCGGCGGGCGAGGGCGTCGTCTTCCGCGTCAACGGCGGCTGGCGCTCCCCCGCCTACCAGGGGGAGCTGCTCTCCGAGGCCGTCGCCGAGCACGGCTCCCCCGAGGCCGCCGCCCGCTGGGTGTCCACGCCCGAGACGTCCGCGCACGTCGCGGGCCGCGCGATCGACCTCGCCGCCGACGCCCGCGCCTGGCTCGCCGACCACGGCGCCGCCTACGGCCTGTACCGGGTCTACCGCAACGAGCCGTGGCACTTCGAGCTCTGGCCCTGGTCCAGCCCGCCCCCGATGTACCCGGACCCGTCCCACGACCCCCGCACCCGGCGGTAGCGGCGGCGTCAGGCCCGGCGTGAGAGGGCCGCGAAGCCGGCCGCGGCGGCCGCCGCGAGGGCCGCGCAGGTCCAGAGGGCCCCGTCCGTGCCGGCCGCGTCCACCAGGGTCGCGACGATCGGGATGCCCGCGGCGGTCCCGATGTAGCGCATCGTGTTGTTGACGCCCGAGCCCATGCCGCCGCGGTCGGCCGGGACGCTGTCGATGCTCAGGCGCGTCAGCGCCGGGTTCGCGGCCCCGTAGCCCGCCCCCGCGAGGATCAGGGCGGGCGCGGCGTGCCACCACGACCAGTCGTCGGCCAGGCCCGTGAGCAGGGCCGAACCGGCTCCGGCGACGACCAGCGCGAGGACCAGGAGCATCGCGGGCGTCAGGTTGAACCGCTTGACCTGCAACGAGACCAGGAACGCGGCGGTGGACCACAGGGCGACCACCGCGGCCGTCTCGACCGATCCGAGGATCGCGTCCGACTGGTACACCGTGGGCAGGTAGCTCATCATGCTGATGACCGCGATGCCGGTGACCAGCGCGCCGAGCGAGGCGATGAGGAACGCCGGGCGGGCGAACAGGGCCGGGTCGAGCATGGGTTCGCGGCCGCGGAGCTGGACGAGGACGAACACGGCCGTGCAGGCCGCGGCGGCGGCGAGGAGGCCGATGACCACGGGGTCGGACCAGTCCTGGCGGCCGAGGGTGAGGCCGGACATGAGGGCGGCGACGCCGAGGCCGAGCGTGATCGTCCCGGCGACATCGGCGCGGCGCGGGTGCTCGGCGCGGGACTCGGGGAGCACGAGGCGCCCTGCCAGCGCGAGGGCCGCGGCGGCGGCCGCGTAGAGCCAGTAGGGGCCGTTCCAGCCGAGTGCGGCGTCGAGGCCCGCGGCGAGGACCGCTCCGGCGCCGACGCCGAGGCCCATCATGGCGCCGTAGAGGGCGGTGGCGCGGCGGCGCTCGTCAGGACTGGTGAAGACGGCGCCCATGATGCCGAGGCTGGAGGTGAGGAGGGCGGCGCTGGCGGCGCCTTGGATGACGCGGGCGGCGGCGAAGACGGCGGTGTTCGGGGCGAGGGCGGCGAGGAGGACGGCGGCGGCGAAGAGCCAGGCGCCCGCGGTGAGGACTTTGCGGCGGCCGTGGTTGTCGGCGAGGTTGCCGGAGGTGAGGAGGGGGACGGCGAGGCCGAGGGAGATGGCGTTGATGATCCAGGTCTGGCCGGTCTCGCCCGCGTGGAGGTGGGCGGCGGTCTGCGGGGCGAGGATGAGGGGGGTGGAGTAGTTGAGGATGACGAGGAGTGGGGCCGCGCAGAGGAGCGCGAGGACCGGTCCGGTCCTGACGGTCGGGCGGGTCGGGGCGAGGGTCGCCGTCATGGGTACTCCTAGGTTCGGTCAATGAACTCACCGGAGCCTAGCACCGTTGGTTCAGTGAATGAACCGGGGTAGGATGCGGTCATGGCACTCGGCAAGGACTACCCCGGGCAGGACTGCTCGCTCTCGCGCGCGCTGGAGATGCTCGGCGAGCGGTGGACCCTGCTCGTGGTGCAGAACGCGATCTACGGCGTGCGCCGCTTCAGCGACTTCCAAGTGCGCCTGGACATCCCGAAGGCGGTGCTGTCGGACCGGCTGGCCCGCCTGACCGAGGGCGGGGTGCTGGAGAAGCGCGCGTACCAGGCGTCCCCGGTGCGGTACGAGTACGTGCCGACCGACGCGGGCGTGGAGCTGTGGCCGGTGGTCTACGCGCTGGGCGTGTGGGGGTACCGGCACATCGGCGGCGAGCCGCCGCGCCTGTTCCGGCACGCCGAGTGCGGAGCGGCGCTGCTGCCGTCCACGGACTGCTCGGCGTGCGGGCCGGTGCACCCGCGGGACGTGGAGATGTACCCGGGTCCGGGCGCGAAGCGCACCGACCGGGTGAGCCAGGCGATGAACCGGCCCCGGCGGCTCCTCGTACCGGTCGAGTTGGAGCCTCAGGCGTAGCGGGCGGCCATCGCGGCGGCGCGGTCGCGGAGGGCGGTGCGCAGTGACGGCGGGGCGAGGGCCTCGGCGTCGGTGCCGAGCCGCCACAGGGCCCATTCGGCGTGGCGCGCGTCCTGGAAGGCCAGTTCGAGGCGGAGGTGGCCGTCGGGGTCGGGGATCTCGGTGAGGACGGCGGCGACGGTGTCAAGGAGCTCTTCGCGGCGGGCGGGGTCGACGCGGACGAGGACGCGGAGGCGGTCGTCGGCGAGGAAGCGGGCGGCGCGCTCGTTCCAGATCCGGTCGAGGTCGACGCGGTCGGGCCGTTCGGCGGGCTCGTCGAGGGCCTCGGCGGCGGCGATGCGCGAGAGCCGGTAGGTGCGGTCGGCGCCGGAGCGGGTGGCGAGCAGGTAGGACTTGCCGCGCACGGTCACGAGGCCGATGGGGTCGACGGTGCGCCACTGCGGGTCCTGTCCGGCGGCGGTGTAGTGGAGGCGCAGGCGGCGTCCGGCGAGGACGGCGCGGCGGACGGTGCCGAGGACCGCGGCGGGCACGTCGTCAGTGGCGGGGCGGCGCGAGAGCAGGTCGGTGCCGGGTTCGAGGAGGAACCGCTGCGCGGCGTCGTCCACGGTCGCGCGGTGGGACTCCGGGAGGGCGTCCACGACTTTGCGCAGGCCTGAGGCGAGGGCGGGGCCGAGGCCGAAGGGGCCCGCGGTGAGCAGGGCGAGCGCTTCGTCACGGTTGAGGCCGGTCAGCTCGGTGCGGAAGCCGGGGAGGAGCGCGAACCCGCCGTGGCGGCCGCGTTCGCCGTAGACGGGGACGCCCGCGGCGGACAGGGCCTCGATGTCGCGCAGCACGGTCCGGGTGGAGACCTCCAGTTCGGCGGCGAGGGCGTCGGCGGTGAGGCGGCCGCGCTGTCGCAGCAGCAGGACCAGGGAGACGAGGCGGTCGGCGCGCATCCGGAGAATGCTACCGGAATACCTGACATGAGGTGTCGTGATTTCCTGGGAGGCTCCTTGTCGCGGCGCCGGAACCGGCGCCGATCCGACGATGGAGGCGATGGGGCAATGGAACGAACCGCGGTGAACCCGGTGGAGTGGTCGCTGGAGCTGGGCTTCAACCAGGGCGAGCTGGTGTCGGGGCAGACCCGGACGCTGTACTGCTCGGGGCAGACGTCGATGGGGAAGGACGGGCGGCCCGAGCACGAGGGCGACATGGCCGCGCAGCTGGCGCTGAGCCTCGACAACCTGGAGGCGGTGCTCGCGGAGGCGGGGATGGGGCTGTCGGACCTGGTGCGGCTCAACGTGTACACGACCGATGTGGACGCCCTGTTCCCGCATTACGGGGTGCTCGCGGGGCGGCTCGGCGCCGCCGGGGCGGCGCCCGCGACGACGATGCTCGGGGTGGTGCGCCTGGCGGTCCCGGGCCAGCTGGTGGAGCTGGAGGGGACGGCGGTCGCTTAAGGACGGTTCACTCGGCGGGGAGGAACCCGAGGGACTCCTCAACGCCGAGCAGGTGGTTCGCCATGCGGACGCGCGCGGCCTCGGGGTCGCGCGCGTCCAGGGCGCGCCAGATCGCGAGGTGCTCCTCGTGGGTGCGGTGGAGCACACCGTCCTCGCTGAGGCTGCGCCACAGGCGTTCGCGCACGGTGCGGCTGGCGAGCGCCTCGATCATGCCGATGAGCACCGGGTTCCCGGTGTGGGAGGCGATGATCCGGTGGAAGGCGATGTCGATCTCCATGAGCCGCTCGTGCGCGTCCCCGGCGCCGTCGAGGAACGGTTCCGCCTCGTGGAGCAGGGCCTTCGCGTCGGCGAGGGAGCCGTCGGTGATGCGGACGGCGGCGAGGCGCGCGGCCTCGGACTCCAGGAGGCGGCGCAGGGCGTGGACGTGCTCGGCGTGCCCCTCCCCGTGCAGGTCCACGATGAACCCCATGGGCGCCAGGAGCCTTGAGAAGTCGAGGCTCGTCACGTAGGTGCCGTCCCCTTGGCGGGTGTCGAGGACGCCGAGCATCGACAGGGCCCTGACGCCCTCGCGCAGCGAGCCGCGGGAGACGCCGAGGGTCTCGGCGAGCTCCTTCTCCACGGGCAGCCGCTCGCCGGGGCGCAGCTGCCCGCTGACGATCATGTGCTTGATGCCGTTGACGACATCGTCGGTGCGGGACATGCCGCCAGTATCGCCGAGGCCCGCGATCCGGCGCAAGAATCATCAGACGTCTGGCAGGCGGGACGGGAGAAGACCCAGACGTATCAACAAATTTCAATGGTTGACACATCAGTTCGGCCTCATTACCATTCGATACGTCAGATGTATGGCCCACTCCTTGGAGGACCCGTGCACGACCTGCTGCTGCGACTCGAAGGGATCTCCAAGGGCTTTCCGGGCGTCCAGGCCCTCTCGGGCGTCCACTTGGAACTGCGGGCCGGCGAGGTCCACGCGGTCGTCGGCGAGAACGGCGCGGGCAAGTCGACGCTCATGAAGCTCCTCGCCGGGATCCACCAGCGCGACGCCGGGACGATCGAGGTCGGCGGCCGGGCGGTGGAGATCGAGAACCCCAGGGCCGCGCAGGAACTGGGCATCAGCATCATCCACCAGGAGTTCTCGCTGATGCCGGACCTGACGATCGCCGAGAACATCTACATCGGACGCGAACCGCGCCGGGGCCCGTTCACCGACGACCGGAGGCTCAACCGGCAGGCGGCGGACCTGTTCGCGCGCTTGGGGATCGACCTGGACCCGCGGGCCCGGGTGGGCGACCTGCTCGTGGCGCAGCAGCAGGTCGTGGAGATCGCGAAGGCCCTGTCGTTCGACTCGCGGGTCCTCATCATGGACGAGCCGACCGCCGCGCTCACCGAGTCCGAGACCGCGAACCTGTTCCGGCTCATCAGGGACCTGCGCGACCAGGGCACCGGCGTCATCTACATCTCGCACCGCCTCGGGGAGCTGAAGGAGATCGCCGACCGGATCACCGTCCTCCGCGACGGCGAGTACGTCGAGACCCTCGACGCCGCCGGAGCCGACCTGCGCCGCGTCGTGGCGCTCATGGTCGGGCGCGAACTGGCCGGCAGCGGCGGGCCGCCGCGCACCGGCGACCCGTCGAGGCCGGTGGTCCTGGAGGTCAAGGGCCTCGGGTCCAAAGGGCTCCTGGACGACGTCAGCTTCGAGCTGAGAGAAGGCGAGATCCTCGGATTCGCCGGGCTCGTGGGCGCGGGCCGCACCGAGGTCGCGCGAATCATCTGCGGCGCTGACAAAGCCGACCGCGGCACGATCCTGCTGCGCGGCAGGCCCGTCAAGATCCGGACCCCGGCCGACGCGGCGCGGCTGCGCATAGGGTACCTCTCCGAGGACCGCAAGCGCTTCGGGCTCCTGCTCGACCAGGACGTGGGCTTCAACATCCTCGCCTCGTCCCTCGCAGAGCACGCGAACCCCCTGGGGCTCATGCGGGACGCGGAGGGCCGCCGCACGGCCGAGCGGTACGTGGAGTCGCTGCGCATCCGCACGCCGTCCCTGCGGACGCCCGTGCGGTCGCTGTCGGGCGGCAACCAGCAGAAGGTCATCCTCGCGCGCTGGCTCGCGAAGGACTGCGACGTCCTCATCTTCGACGAGCCCACCCGCGGCATCGACGTCGGCGCGAAGGAGGAGATCTACGAACTCCTCGACGAGCTTGCCGCGGAAGGGAAGTCGATCATCATGATCTCCTCCGAGCTGCCGGAGGTCCTGCGCATGGCGCACCGGATCGCCGTCATGTGCGAAGGGAGGGTCACCGGCGTCCTCGACGGCGCCGAGGCCGACCAGAGGACCGTCATGGACTACGCCACCAGGGCCGGAGCACACGGAGGAATCGCATGAACCAGCCGGACACCGCCGCGGCGCCGCGCGTCCTGGGGCCCTCGTGGAACTTCGTGCGCCGCCAGCTCCAGCAGGTGCTGGCGTTCGCGAGCCTCATCGTCCTCGCCGCGTTCTTCGCCATCGCGAACCCGAACTTCCTGACCTGGTCGAACCTGAGCGGCATCCTCCTGTCGACGGCCGTCATCGGCATCCTCGCGCTCGGCACCACGTTCGTCATCATCACCTCCGGCATCGAGCTGTCGCTGGGCACCGGCATGACGCTCGCGGCCGTCATGACCGGCGTCATGCTCACCTCCTGGGGCCTGCCGCTGCCCCTCGGCGTCCTCGGCGGGGTCCTCACCGGGGCGCTCATCGGCCTTGTCAACGGCGTGAGCATCGCCGTGCTGAAGATCCCGCCGTTCATCGCGACGCTCGCGATGATGCTCATCGCCCAGGGGCTCGCGCTGGTCATCTCGGGGACCGCGCCGATCTACTTCACCGACGTCCCCGGGTTCACCGACATCTCCCTGGCCTCGCTCGTGCCCGGCGTGCGCCTGCCCAACGCCGTGCTCATCCTGTTCGCGCTCACCGCGATCGCCGCGCTCATCCTCGGCAAGACGCTCCTCGGCCGCTACTCGTTCGCCATCGGGTCCAACGAGGACGCCGCGAGCCTCTCCGGGATCGCCGTGCGCAAGTGGAAGATCGCCGTCTACACGCTCTCGGGGTGCTTCATGGGCATCGCGGGCGTGGTGCTCGCCGCCCGCCTCAACTCCGCGCAGCCGTCCCTCGGCATCGGGTACGAGCTCCAGGCCATCGCCGCCGTCGTCATCGGCGGCACCTCCCTCCAGGGCGGCAAGGGCTCCATCGTCGGGACGCTCATCGGCGCGCTCATCGTCGGCACCGTCACCAACGGGCTGCGCATCATGTCCATCCCGCAGGAGTGGCAGTCCGTCGTCATCGGCCTGGTCATCCTCGCCGCCGTCTACATCGACATCCTCCGCAGGGGCAGGTAGTCCGGCTCGTCCTCCCCCGCAACCGTCCCTCTCGAAACGGAGAAACCCATGATGAAACGCAGGGCCGTACTCGCCGGAGCCCCCGGGGCGCTGCTCCTGATCGCCGGCTGCGGCGACGACGCCACCGAGGGCCTGGACCCCGACAAGCCCTACATCGCCCTGGTGTCCAAGGGATTCCAGCACCAGTTCTGGCAGGCCGTCCAGCAGGGCGCCGAGCAGGCCGCCGAGGAGTTCGGCGTCGAGATCACCTTCGAGGGCCCCGACTCCGAGTCCGAGGTGGCGCAGCAGATCGACATGCTCCAGACCGCGCTTGACCGCGACCCCGACGCCATCGGGTTCGCCGCGCTCGACAGCCAGGCCGCCGCCCCGCTCATGACCGAGGCCGAGAGCCGCGGCGTCCCCGTGATCGCCTTCGACTCCGGCGTCGACTCCGACGTGCCCGTGACCAACGCCTCCACCGACAACCTCGCCGCCGCGGCCCTCGCCGCCGAACACCTCGTGGAGCTCATCGGCGGCGCCGGGCAGATCGCCCTCGTCGTCCACGACCAGACCAGCGTCACCGGCGTGCAGCGCCGCGACGGCTTCACCGAGTGGGTCGAGGCCAACGCACCCGACGTCGAGATCGTGTCGGTGCAGTACGGCGGCGGCGACCAGCTCGAATCCACCAACATCGCCACCGCGATCATCGAGGGCAACCCCGACCTCAAGGGCCTCTACGGCGCCAACGAGGGCTCCGCGATCGGCGTCATCAACGCCGTCCAGGAGCTCGACCGCGTCGGCGAGATCCAGGTCGTCGGCTTCGACTCCGGCCAGGCCCAGATCGACGCGATCCGGGACGGCGTCATGGCCGGCGCCATCACCCAGAACCCCGTCGGGATCGGCTACGAGACCGTCAAGGCCGCCGTCGCCGCCATCAACGGCGAGGACCTCCCCGAGACCATCGACACCGGCTTCTACTGGTACGACGCGACGAACATCGACGACGCCGAGATCCAGGCCGTGCTGTACGAGTGACGCGCTCCGGGACGGGGGGATGACGCCCTCCCGTCCCGGGCCGGGGGTTGGGCCGACTCGCGGGGTACAGCAGCCTGTACCCGTGTTTCACCAGGTGAGGGCATTGGGCGCGAGCGCGTTCCGCCATATCGTCGTAGACATGCACACGACACCTGGAGGAGCCATGGACGACTTCCGCACCGCACCGCCCCGCAGCGGCCTCAGCCACGACAAGATCGTCAACCGGTCCCTGTGGGCCGGGTTCGTCGGCGGCTCGATCCTGAACGCCTTCCTCCAGGTGATCGGCCTGGGGCTCCTCGCCATCCCGTTCGGCGTCCTCGCGCTCGCCAGCGGCATCGGCCTGGTCGTGCGCGCCGTCGTGCGGCCCAAGCCCCGGTAGGGGAACGCCGAACGACTCGCGCAGCACGATCCGATCCCCCAGAGCGATGCGCGAGTCGAGCGGCGGCGGACCTCCGTTCGCCCCGCTTGAGCGGGGGCGAGCGGCGCCGACGTCTACTGTGAACACCGCCCCGGTCTCATCGCGAGCCGGGGTGGTGTCTTTTGTCTTTCGAGGTCGGCGCGGGTGCCGAGGTGTTCGGTTGGCCCGCATCCGGTCTGGCGTAGGGTTGGTCCCTTGCGGACCCCCCGTGCCGTTCAGGTACAGAGTACGTGATTCAATTGCATCGTTCACGTACGGGGTACGTACTCCGGTGAGCAAACGGTCTCACAGGCTGCGCGGCCATGCCGCGCACGACCACGCCCGACCGTCTCCGGCATCGGCGGTGCGCGCACCGAAAGCCGCCGATGCCGGGCCCGCCGCCGCGGACCCGGCCCACTGGCCTGGGCCGGGTCCGCGGCCTTTAGGGCTCCAGGCCCTTGAGAATGATGCGCAGTCCGTCGCGGAACCGCGACAGCGGGTCCGATGCGGTTGCGGCGCCGCCGATCTCGACCAGCCGCGGAAAACGCTCCCCGTCCAGTTCCGCCCCTTGCCCCACGGCCGGAACGGGTTCGGGCTCGGGCGGCGGGACCGCCAGCTCGACCTGCGCGAACCCGGAGACGAACCCCGAGACGACCCGGAACGCCACCAGTAGCTCGGGGCCGCGGTAGCCGGCCCGGTGCAGCGCGTCGAGCATGGCCTCGGCGGGCGCGAGGGCCGACTCGTGCAGGGCGCCGCGGGCGAGCATGAGCGGGACGGCGTTCGGGTGGTCCCACACCGTCAGGAGGACGCCCTCGGCGACGGCGGCGAGGGCCTCGCGCCAGTCGTCCCCTTCGGACTCCTCCCAGGTCGACTTCGCCATGACCGCCTCGGTCACGAGCGCTTCGAGCCCGGTCCGGCCGTCGACGTAGTTGTAGATGGTCATCGCGCCCGTGCCGAGCTCGGCGGCGAGGCTGCGCATCGTCAGCCCCGCCAGCCCCCGCTCGTCGACGATGGCGAGGGCCGTGGACTGCAACCGCTCACGCGTGAACCTTCTGGGCGCGGGCATGCTCCTCCTCGTTCGGGGACTGCGGGCGCCGGGGACGTGATGGGAGGCGCCCACGTGAAAGGTACCGAACAGTTGTGACAGGAGAGCACGCGGAAACCGCCCACCGTCACCGGTGGGCGGCTCCACGTCACGGGCCTACGGGGTGTTGGAGGTCCAGATGCCGCCGTCGACCACGAAGCTCCCCGGCGGGCAGCTGACGATCGAGGGGACGTTGGAGGTGGTCTGCCAGACGGAGGGGTTGCGGGTGAACCGCGGGCCGCCGCCCTCGGTCTGGCACACCGCAAAGACCATCCAGGAACCGCCGTTCGCCTTGGTGCAGCGGGCGAGCCAGCCCTGGTAGTACTGGTAGTCGGCGCAGCCCGAGGGCCAGCCCATGATGGTCATGTCGTCGTCGGCGGCGGCGACGGCGGTGACCGGGGCGGCCTGCGCGGGTTCGGGTTCCGCCGCGGCGGCCCCTTGGATCCCGGTCAGGAGGCTGACCGCCATCGCCGTCGAGGCGAGCAGCGCGTAGATCGTCTTCTTCATGAGAGTCGGTCCTTTCTCGGAGGGGTTCGGGGTCAGGGGGTCGGCGAGGTCCAGATGTTGGCGCTCACGCCGTGGGAGCTGCCGGGGCAGTACGCCCGGGACCAGCCGGTCTGGCGCCAGGTGCCGTTGGCCGTGAACGTGTTCCCGGCGTTGTCCTTGCAGGTCGCCATCGCCTGGTAGGAGCCGCCGTTGTGGCTGGAGCACGAGGCGACCGCGCCCCAGTCCTGGACCTGGGCGGTGCAGCCGGTGGGCCAGCCCATGATGGTCACGTCGTCTTCCGCGGCGGCCGGGACCGCGGTGCCGAGGGAGAACACCCCGGCCAGCATCAACCCGGCCGCGGCGGCCGCGGCCGTCCGCCTGAGTCGCGTCATGAGCATGACGTTCACCTGCTTTCTGTTGTGGCGCAGCGAGATCGTTCGGCGCATTGAGATCTACCCTGGCGGACGGCGGTGGTGATAATGTGGCGGTTCCGTGGCCCCGCGGGCCCTTGCCCCGCCCGCGCGCCGCGATGCGATCCGGCGGACGGTCAGGTCCGCCGCGACGCGTCCCTTGAGGAGGCGCCATGGCCGCCGAGACGGTGAAGTTCCGGGCGCTGGGACCGTTGGAGCTCGCGGTCGGCGGCCGGGCCGTGACCCCGCGGGGCGCGAAGCCCCGCGCCCTGCTGGCCCTGCTGCTCCTCGACGTGAACCGGGTCTGCGAGCGCGACCTCCTCATCGACCGGCTCTGGGCCGGGCGCCCGCCCGAGGGCGCCAAGGCGACACTGCGCGCGTACGTGTACCAGCTGCGGAAGGAACTGGGGCGCTTCGAGAACGGCGTGGTGCTCGACGCGCGCGGCGGCGGGTACGCGCTGGAGGTCGCGACCGAGGCCGTGGACGCGCACCGCTTCGAGGCGCTCGCGGCAGAGGGCCGCCGACTGCTGCGCGGGGGCGGATCCGAGGCGGCGGCGGCCGCGTTCCGGGAGGGCCTGGGCCTGTGGCGGGGCGCGGCCTTCGCGGGGATCGACGTGCCCGCCGTGCGGGACAAGGCGAGGCTGCTCGACGAGCTGCGCATGGAGGCCACCGAGGAGTGCCTCGGCGCCGAGCTCGAATCCGGGGCGGTAGCGGTGTCCGAACTGGAGCATCTGACGGCGGCGCATCCGCTGCGCGAGGGCATGTGGCGCCTGCTGATGCTGGCGCTATACCGGTCCGGGCGGCAGGCGGAGGCGCTGGAGGCGTACCGGCGCCTGTTCCGGCTGCTGGACGGCGAACTCGGGGTGAAGCCCTCGCCGCAGGTCGAGCGGTTGCACCGCCAGATCCTCGACGCCGACCCGGACCTCCAGCGACCCGGCGGGAGCGTGCGCGTGCGGACCGTGCCGCGCCAGCTGCCCGCCCCGCCCGCGCACTTCACCGGGCGCGAGGCGCAGCTGTCCGAGATGGACGAACTGCTGGCGTCCCCGGACGCGCCGGTCGCGGTCGTCAGCGGCACCGCGGGCGTCGGCAAGACCGCGTTCGCGGTCCACTGGGCGCACCGCGCCTCGGAGCGCTTCCCCGACGGGCAGCTGTACGTGAACCTGCGCGGCTTCGACCCGGTCGGGCAGCCGGTGGCGCCCGGGGAGGCGGTGCGGTCGCTCTTGAGCGCGCTCGGCACGGCGCCCGAGACGGTGCCGGGCGAGTTGGACGCGCAGATCGGCCTGTACCGGAGTGCGCTGGCGGACAAGCGGGTCCTGCTCGTGCTCGACAACGCCCGGGACGCCGCGCAGGTGCGCCCGCTGCTGCCCGGCGGGCGCGGCACGGCCGCGGTCGTCACCAGCCGCGACCGGCTCTCCGGGCTCGTGGCCCATGGGGCGCAGCCGATCGGGCTGCGCCAGCTCGGCGCCGCGGAGTCCGGGCTGTTCCTGGAGCGGCGGCTCCGCAAGCGCCGCACCGCGGCCGAGCCGGAGGCGGCCGCGCAGATCGCCGCCGACTGCGCCGGGCTCCCGCTGGCGCTCGCAGTGGTCACCGCCCGGGCCGCGGGGAACCCGCACTTCGCGCTGGCGGCGCTCGCCCGGGAGCTGCGCGAGGCCGCGCGCCGCCTCGACGCGCTCGCCGACCCCGACCCGGCCGCCGACGTGCGGGCCGTGTTCTCGTGGTCCTACCGGGCCCTATCCCCCGGGGCCGCGAAGATGTTCCGGCTGCTGGGGACGCATCCGGGCCCGGACTTCACCGCGGCCGCGGCGGCCTCGCTCGCCGGGACCGGGGCGCCGCCCGCGCACCGGCTGCTCGACGAGCTGGAGCGGGCGAGCCTGCTGTACGAGACGTCGCCGGGCCGGTTCGCGTTCCACGACCTGGTCCACGCGTATGCGGCGGACCTCGCCGCCCAGGACAAGGACCGTGAGGATGCCGTGCTGCGGACCCTCGACCACTACCTCCGCACCGCGTATGCGGGGATGCGGCTGATCCAGCCGATCCAGGACGCGATCACCCTCGCCCCGGCACCGCCGGGCGCCGCGCCCGAGCCGCTCGCGGACGGGCGGGCCGCGATGGCCTGGTTCGGCGCCGAGCGGGACGTGCTGCTCGCCCTGGTCGAGCACGCGGCGGCGCTCGGGCTGGACGGGCACTGCTGGCAGCTCGCCTGGGCCGCAAGCGAATACCTCCACCGCGCCGGGCACTGGCACGACCTCGCGCGGAGCTGGGAGACCGTCCGCGCCCGCACCGGGCCGCACACTGAGGGCGAGGTCATGGTCCGCGTGGAGCGCCGCCTCGCGTTCGCGTACTCGCTGCTCGACCGCTTCGAGGAGGCCCACGAGCTGCTCGACCGGTCGCTGGAGCAGTGCCGGGACCTGGGGAATCCCGGGGGCGAGGGGCATGTGCACCAGTTGCGCGGGTACGTGTGGCGGCGGCAGGGGAAGTTCGACGCGGCGATCGAGTGCAACCGCCGCGCCCTGGAGCTGTACCGGGCGGCGGAACATCAAGGGGGCCAGGCGATCGCGCTCAACTCGATCGGGTGGCACCGGGCCACGGTCGACGGGGCGTATCTGGAAGCGCTCGCGGACTGCGAAGCGGCCCTGGGGTTCGCGGAGGCCGCCGACGACCGCGCCGGGCAGGCCGCGATCCTCGACAGCCTCGGGTACGTCCACCACCACCTCGGCCGGTTCGACCTCGCGGTGGACCACTACGAGCGGTCCGTGGACCTCTCCCGCGACGTGGGCGCCCGTTCGGGCGAGGCCGCCGCCCTCGCAAACCTCGCCGACACCCACCTCGCGCTGAACGACCCCGACGCCGCCCGCGACGCCTGGACGCAAGCCCTTGAAATCCTCGACGACATCGCCCACCCCGACGCGGACAGCATCAGAGCGAAGCTGGCCGGACTCGACGACTGACCGCGTCCTCGCTACCCCTCCCGCCCCGGAACCGAGCCCCCGTCACATCGGGGCACCGCCCGCCCGGGGCGAGGTTAGCCTCTCCTAATATCGGCTGGTGCCCGTCGTCCTCCGACCGCCCCGCCGCACCGCTCTGCGGCTCCCCCGGCCCGCCGCCACCGCCCGCGGCCGGGCCGCCGTGTGCGCTGCGGCCGCGGTCCTGCTGGGGCTCATCCTGATCGCGTCGCTCGCGTTCGGCGCGCGGGACCTCTCCCCCGCCGAGGTCTGGGACGGCCTCACCCGCGCCGACCCGATCGCGGCCTCCGTCGTGTGGGACCAGCGCGTCCCGCGGACCCTCGTCGGCCTGCTCGCCGGCGCCGGGCTCGCGGTCGCCGGGGTCCTCATGCAGACCCTCACCCGCAACCCCCTCGCCGACCCGCGGATCTTCGGCGTCGCCGCCGGGGCGAGCCTCGGCGTCGTGCTCGGCATGAGCGTCCTCGGGCTCACCGGCATGGGCCAGTACGTGTGGCTCGGCATCGCCGGGGCCCTGGTCGCGGGGGTCGTCGGGTACGCCGTCGCGACGCTCGCGAACCGCGCCACCGGCGGCGGGACCGCCACGTACGCGCTCACCGGGGCGGCGATCGACGCGAGCCTCTCCGCGGTCGTCTACGCGGTCCTCGCCACCAACGTGCAGTCCTTCGACCGGTACCGGTTCTGGGCCGTCGGGTCCCTCGCCGGGCGCGGCACCGACGTCGTGATCGGCATGGCGCCGTTCCTCATCGCGGGCCTGCTCCTCGCGTTCCTCGCAGCACGGGGGCTCGACGGCCTGCAACTGGGCGCCGAGACCGCGGCCGGGCTCGGCCACCGCGTCGGGCTCACGCGCGGGACCGCCGCGGTCACCGTCGCGCTCCTCACCGGGGCGGCCGTGGCCGCCGCCGGGCCGGTCGGGTTCATCGGCCTCGCCATCCCTCACCTCGCGCGGTGGGCCGTCGGCGCGGCCCACCGGCCGCAGCTCGCCCTGAGCCTGCTCCTCGGGCCCTCGATGCTCCTCGCGGCCGACGTCATCGGCCGCGTCGTCGTCCCCGGCGAGGCCCCCGCCGGGATCATCTGCGCGGTCATCGGGGCGCCGCTGCTCATCGTGCTCGTCAGGCGCGCCAGGACGGTGAACGCGTGAACGCCGTGAAGCTCCCCGGAAAGTCCGTGGTCCGCCTCGGCGCCCGGTCGCTGACGTGGCACCGGCGCAGCGCCGCCGTCTGCGTGCTCCTGCTGGCCGTGCTCGTCGGGGCCGTGATCGTGTCGCTGTGCGTGGGCCACACGTACATCACGTTCGCCGACGTCGTCGCCACCCTCACCGGGACCACCGGCTACGACCGCACGGTCGAGGTCCTGCGCCTGCCGCGCATCGTCCTCGCCGTCGCCGCCGGGGCCGCACTCGCCCTGGGCGGGGCGCTCATCCAGTCGGTGGCCCGCAACCCGCTCGCCAGCCCCGACATCGTCGGGGTCACCGCCGGGGCCGGGCTCGCCGCGACCGCGACGCTCACGTTCGGGCTCGGGTACGCGTTCCTCGCGCCGTCGGCGCTCGCGGGCGGGCTCGCCGCCGCCGTGCTCGTGCTCCTCGTGGCCGCCCGCGGCTCCCTCGCCGCGCCGCGGTTCGTGCTCGCGGGCGTCGCCGTGACCGTGCTCCTCAAGTCCGGCATCCAGATCCTGCTCATCTCCGCCGACGCCATCGACGCCCAGCGCGCCCAGATCTGGCTCATCGGCACGCTCGGCGGCCGCGGCTGGACCGAGGCCGCGTTCCTCGGCGTGTTCCTCGCGGCCACGCTGCCCGCGCTCTTCTGGGCGCAAAGGGCCCTCGACACCACCGACCTCGACGACCCCACGGCCACCGGCATCGGCGTGCGCGTCACCGGCCAGCGCATCGGCCTCGCCGTCCTCGGCGTCGCGCTCGCCTCGGCGGCGGTCTCGCAGGTCGGCGCCGTCGAGTTCGTGGCGCTCGCGGCGCCGCAGATCGCGCGGCGCCTCGCCCGCACCTCCCGCCCGCCGCTGCTCGGCTCGGCCCTCACGGGCGCGGTCCTGCTCGTCCTCGCGGACTGGCTGGGCCGCACCGCGTTCGGCGACTACCAGATGCCCGCCGGCGTGCTCACCGCCGCGCTCGGCGGCGTCTACCTGCTGTACCTCCTCCTTACGAAGGGAACCCGAAATGAGAAGACGACTGGTCGCCTCCGGATTGGCGGCCGCCTGCGCGCTCGCGCTGGCCGCCTGCGGCACCTCCGACCCGGCCGCTGAGCGCAACGACGCCGAGGGCGAGACCCGCACCATCGAGCACGCCATGGGCACCACCGAGGTCCCGGTGGACCCGCAGCGCGTCGTCGTCCTCGACACCGACAAGATCGACACGGCGCTCTCGCTGGGGATCACGCCGATCGGCGCGGCCCGCGCGAGCGAGGCCGAGCTGCCGACCTACCTGGGGCAGCTGTCGGGCGTCACCGTGGTGGGCACCAGCGCCGAGCCTGACCTGGAGGCCATCGAGCAGCTGAAGCCGGACCTGATCCTCGGCTCGAAGTTCCGGCAGGAGGAGTTCTACGACGAGCTGGACGCCATCGCGCCCACCGTGTTCACCGAGCTGGTCGGTCTGACGTGGAAGGAGAACTTCCTCCTCGACGGCGAGGCGCTCGGCCGCGGCGACACCGCGAAGGAGCTGCTGGACGGGTACGAGGCGCGGGCCGCGGAGTTCGGCGCGTCCCTCGGCGAGGCCGTGTCCACCGAGGTGAGCCTGGTGCGGTTCATGCCCGACCAGATCCGCGTCTACGGCCCGGACTCGTTCTCCGGCATCGTCCTCGGCGACACCGGCCTGGCCCGTCCCGAGCTCCAGCAGTTGAACGGGGCCGAGGACCGGCGCTTCGCCGAGGTGTCGGCCGAGGAGGTCGACACGCTCGGCGGCGACGTGGTGTTCTACTGCGCGTACGGCGACGACGGCGACGCGAAACTCGCCGAGTACACCGGCGGCGCCCTGTGGCAGTCGATCCCGGCCGTGCAGGAGGGCAACGCCCACCAGGTGGACGACGAGGTCTGGATGACCGGCATCGGCGTCACCGCCGCGGGCATGATCCTCGACGACCTGGAGTCGTTCCTCAGCGCATAGCGCCGGGGACCGTGCCCCCCGCGGTGCCGCGCACGGCCGCGTCGAGGAGCTCCTCGACGCGGCCGGCGGGGACCGGTGCGGCCCTTGCTGAAGCGGCGCCGCGGCCGCGCCTGACTCCCGGGATCGTGCCGCCTGCGGCACGCGGCGGCGGACCGCTGGCGAGCGGGGCTTATGGTTCACACCGCAAGCATCCGACGCTTACGGGATTGGCAGCATCATGAGCGACTTCTCCGTCGACAACGCGGGCGACGACTCCTACTCGACCGACGAGTACGAGACCGAGTCCACGGACACCTACAGCACCGACGACTCCACGTCCTACTCCGAGGACACCTACACGGACGACGTCTACACCGCCACCGCCGACACCGACATGGACGGCGACGGCGTCCTCGAATCCGTGTCCTACGACAACGACGGCGACGGCTACAACGAGACCGTCGAGTCCGACACGGACGACGACGGCTGGGTCGACACGGTCTACACCGACGCGGACGGCGACGGCTACTCCGAGACCCTCCTCGTCGACACCGACGGCGACACCTTCCTCGACACGTACGCCACGGACACCGACCTCGACGGCTTCGTCGACACCCTCGAAGCCGACACCGACGGCGACATGGTCATCGACACCACCGCCACGGACACCGACGGCGACGGCACCTTCGAGACCGTCGAGTCGGTATAAACCGACCACTCACCACACGACGGCGCGGTACCCCTTCAGTACCGCGCCGTCGTCATGCCCGGACCTCACGCACCGACCTCGGCGAGGACGGCTTCGATCATCCTGTGGCCCTGGGCCTCGAAGGCGGCGTCGCCGACCTGGCGGGCCCAGCAGGCCGTGCCGATCGCGGAGCGGACGCGCTGGCGGAGCCAGGCGGCGGGCTCGCGCGGGTCGCGGCCGTAGCCCGAGACGAACGCCTCCTCGGCGCCCGGGTGGTGCAGGAACTCCCTGACGGCCAGGCGCTCGAAGTCCTCCGCGGCCGGGCGCAGGTCGGCGCGGCCGAAGTCGATCACGCGGAGCACGCCACGGTCGTGAACGCTGTGGTCGAGGAGCCAGTTGCGGGTCTGCCAGTCACCGTGCGTCGGCACGCAGGCGGCGCCGCCGGAGGGCCAGGACCGGACCAGCGCCGCGAGGCGCGCGGCGGTGCCGGGCGCGATCCCGTGGGGGCGGTCGAGCCAGGCGAGGGCCTTGGCGTTCATGCGGGCCTCGTAGTCGGGGTCGTCGGCGGCGGCCTGGCCGTGGAACTCGCGCAGCAGCGCACCGGCCTGCGCGTAGACGTCCGGGTCGGCGGCCGCGGCGGTGTCCTGGACGAGCGTCCCGGGAAGGTACTCGGTCACCAGGATCTTCGCACCGGTGTCCGCGTGGAGCAGCCGGGCGGCCCGCCCGCGGCGCACCCACGGCCCGGTCCACTCGCGGTGCGCGCGGATCTCCCGCGCGATGTGGGCGTCCGAGGCGCCGCCCGCCTTCACCACGACGAGCCGACCGCCGGAGCGGACCCGCAGGACCGTGGTCTCGACCAGGCCCCAGCCCATGTCGGCCTCGACGGACGCGCCGGGCAGCCAGGCCCCGATCAGCTCGCGCTGGCGGTCGGCGAGGGCGCTCAGAGGTTCGGTCACCGGGCCCAGCCTAGCGTCAAGTCGAACAAGCTTGTGGCGGAACAGGGTTCACTTCAGGCTCGTTCTCCCCTAGGGTCGGGGGATGCGAAATCGAACACCCGTTGCAGCTCTGGCTGCGCTCGCGATCGTCCTGTCCCCCACCGCCGCTGCGAACGCGCACGGCTCGTCGCTCGATGAGGAGCTGCTCGAAGAGAAACTCGAAGCGTATGCGGCCGTGGGCGACTACGCCGCACTCGCGGCCGTCGCCGACGGCGACGACTCCTGGACCGGCGCCGCCGGGAACCGGACCGTGGGCGGCGGCGAGGAGGCCGAGGACGACGACCTCTTCCGCATCGCCAGCCTCACCAAGTCGATGCTGGCCGTCGTGGTCTTCCAGCTCGAAGCCGAGGGCGAGCTCGACCTGGACGACCCGATCGACGAGTACCTCCCCGGCGTCCTACCCTACGAGGAGGAGATCACGATCCGCCAGCTCCTGGGCCACACCGCCGGCCTGGGCGAGTACTTCTGGAAGCTGTACCCGTCGCTGCTGGAGGGCAGCATCGCCGATCTCGAAGCGCACCAGGCGGAGCACCACACGCCCCAGGAGCTCATCGCGATCGCGACCGACGTGCCGCTGCTGTTCCCGCCCGGCGAGGGGTGGTCGTACTCGACCACCGGGTACCTCGTGCTCGGCCTGCTCGTGGAGGACCTCACCGGGGACTCGCTGCGCCACCAGCTCAAGGAGCGCGTGTTCGAGCCCGCGGGCATGGACGACGCGTACTTCCCGCGCGACAACACCGCCGGGTTCCGCGGCGACCACACCACGCCGTACATCACCACCGGCGACCCGTCGCGGCCCTACCTGGACACGACCAGCTACTCGCACAGCGTCTTCTGGTCCGGCGGCTCGGTCGTGGCCGATGTGGACGACGTGAACGCGTTCTACCGGGCCGCCGCCGACGGCACGCTGCTGACGGCCGAGCAGTTCACCGAGGCCGTGGACTTCCGCGACACGCACTGGGGCTTCGACTACGGGCTCGGGTTCACCGGCCTCAAGCCCGGCTGCCCCGGGAACCCCGACGAGATGTTCATGGGCCACACCGGAGGCGGCGTCGGCCACACCACGTACTCGTTCCACTCCCTCGACGGCCAGCGCCAGGTGACCCTGACATGGAACCTCGACAACTCCCACGGCACCGTCGATCCCGACGCGCTCCAGGAGGCCCAGGACGAGTTCATCGCCGCGGCGCTCTGCGGCGGCGACGCCTCGGCGCCGTCCGCGACGACCGAGCGGCTCCTCTCGGTCGGTTGAGCCACCGGGCCGCCGGGGCGCGAGCCCCGGCGGTCCGCTCAGCTCGGCGGCGTCGCGGGGAAGCGGCTCGGGGCGTCGTCGGGCTTGTCGCTGAAGCGCTCCATGTGCGGGGCGAGCTCGTCGGTGAGGAGCAGGTCAGTGCGGGTCTGGCCGTCGCGGTAGGCGGCGCGGCCGACCATGTGGGCGGCGACGGGCGCGGTGGCGAGCTGGAAGACCGCGATGAGGACCATCGTGGTGATGTCGACGACCGTCGCGATGCGGATCGCGCAGCCCGTGAGCATCAGGAGCAGGCCGAGGACCTGGGGTTTCGCGGCGGCGTGCATGCGGCTCAGGAGGTCGGGGAAGCGCAGCAGGGCCACGCCCGCGGCGAGGCTGAGGAGCGCGCCGGTGACCATGAGGACCGCGGCGACCGCGTCGAGAACGCCTTCGAGGGTCATGACTGCTTCTCCCGGGTGACGAAGCGGGCCACGGCGACCGAGCCGGTGATGCCCAGCAGGGACACGACGACGAGCACCGGGAGGGCCGTGGGGTCGCGGCTGAACGCGGCCTCGGCGATGATCGCGGTGGCGGTGATCGCCAGGAGCACGTCGGTGGCGACGATGCGGTCCAGTGTGGTGGGTCCGCGGACGACGCGGACCAGGGTCATCGCGCAGGCGGCGGTGAGCAGCACGGCGATGGCGACGGCGGCGTAGGTCATGCCGGGGCCCCTTCCGGTTCGGTGGGCGGGCGCGCCTCGACCAGGCGCAGCTCCGCGTCGGACCCGATGGCGCGCACGAGCCGCGCCTCCAGGCGCAGCACCTCGGCGCGCAGGTGCTCCAGGTGCTCGGCGTCGCGGACCCCGAGCATGTGGATGTACAGGGTCCCGGTCTGGTGGTCGGCCTCGGCGATGAGGCTGCCGGGCACCAGCGAGACGGCCTCGGCGACGAGCGTCATGTTCAGGTCGGACTTGACGCGCAGTTGGACGGCGACGATCGCGCTCTTCGGCTCGCCGGGCCGGAACGCCAGCAGCGCCACCTGGAAGCTCGCGACGGTGAGGTCGAGGAAGAAGCGCGCGAAGAACTTCACGACGGCGACCGGCCGCAGCCGCCCGCCGAACTTCACCGGCGGCAGCGGGAACACGATGAGGATCGCGACCGCGATGACGGCCCCGGTGATCGTGTTCAGCCAGGTGAACGCGCCCCACAGCAGGTTCCACACCAGGACGAGGCCGATGACGGCGGTGATGCGGCTGCGCAGGCGCTCGCGCTTGGTCAGCGCGGTCAGGGGGCTCATGGGGCACCGTCCGGGAAGACCGCCTCGATGTACGGCGTGCGGGTGATGAGGTCGGCCGCGGCCTCGGAGGTCACGGCGAAGAGCGGCCCGGCGACGACGGTGAGCGCGACGCTGAACGTCACGAGCGCGATCGTGGGCGCGACCATGAGCTTCGGCAGCATCGCCCCGCCGTCGAAGTCGGCGTCGTCGCGCGGCATCTCCGGGTGCGGCGTGCGCCAGAACGCGAGGTTCCATACGCGTCCGATCGCGTACAGCGTCAAGAGGCTCGTGAGGACCCCGCCCGCGACGACCGCCCACACGAGCGGGCTCGCGGCCTCCACGCCCGCCTGGAGCAGCCCGAGCTTCCCGAGGTACCCCGAGAACGGCGGGATGCCCGCGAGGTTGAGCGCGGGGATGAAGAACAGCACGGCCAGGACCGGCGCGATCTTCCCGAGCCCGCCGAGCCGGTCGAGCGCCGTCGAGCCGCCGCGGCGCTCCACGAGCCCGGCGGCGAGGAACAGCGTCGTCTGGATCGTGATGTGGTGCGCGATGTAGAAGATCGCGGCGCTCAGTCCGGCCTCGGTCGCGAGCGCCACGCCGAACAGCATGTACCCGATGTGGCTGATGAGCGTGAACGACAGGAGCCGTTTGATGTCGGACTGGGCGACCGCGCCGAGGATGCCGACGACCATGGTGAGCAGGGATATCACCAGGAGCACGTCGCCGATGCGCCCGTCGGGGAACAGGAGCGTCTCGGTGCGGATGATCGCGTACACGCCGACTTTCGTGAGGAGCCCGGCGAAGACGGCGGTGACGGGCGCGGGCGCGGTCGGGTAGGAGTCGGGGAGCCAGGACCCGAGCGGGAACACCGCGGCCTTGATGCCGAACGCCAGCAGCAGCATCCCTTGCAGGAGCAGCCGCAGGTTGTCGGGGAGCGCGTCGAACCGCCCGGCGAGCTGCGCCATGTTGAGCGTCCCGGTGGCGCCGTAGATGAGGCCGAGGGCGCTCAGGAAGATCACCGAGGACAGGAGGCTGACGACGACGTACGTGGTGCCCGCGCGGATGCGGTTCTCGGTGCTGCCCAAGGTGAGGAGCACGTAGGAGGCGACGAGGAGGATCTCGAAGCCGACGTACAGGTTGAACAGGTCGCCCGAGAGGAACGCGTTCGTGACGCCGGCGGTCAGCGCCAGGTAGGTCGGGTGGTAGACCGACATCGGGGTCTCCTCGTCCCCGTCGGCCGAGCCCTGCCCGATGGAGTAGACGAGGACGCAGAGGGTGACCGCGGTGGAGACCACGAGCATGAGCGCGGCGAGCTTGTCGGCGATGAGGACGATCCCCAGCGGGGGCGGCCAGCCGCCGACCGCGACGACCTGCGGGCCGTCGGTCACCGTGAGCGCCAGCAGCATCGAGGACACGGCGAGGGTCGCGGTGAGCGCGGTGAGGCTGACGGTGCGCTGGATGCCGGGGCGCCGGGCGAGCATGAGCGTCAGGGCGGCCCCGAGCAGGGGGATGACGACCGGGAGCGGGACGAGGAAGGTCATCGGCCCTCCTTGCCCGGGGCGCAGTGGTACACGGGGTCGGGGAGGTCGTCGTCGCCGCTCTCCTTGGCGTGCGGCCCCTCGTCGCGTTCGGCGAGGTCGATGATGCGGCGGTCCTCGGCGTCGTCCTGGACCTCGTCGTGGCCGAGGAGCTGCTGGCTGCGGTAGGCGAGCGCGAGGAGGAACGCGGTGATGCCGAGCGTGATGACGATGGCGGTGAGGATCATCGCCTGCGGGAGCGGGTCGCTCATGCCCTCGACCGGGGTCTCGCCGACGATCGGCGGGGTCCCGAACTCGCTGCCCATGAGGATGAGCACGTTGACGCCGTTGCCGACGAGCACCACGCCGATGAGGACGCGGGTGAGCGTGCGCTCCAGCAGGAGCGAGACGCCCGCGCCGATCAGGACGCCCACGACGACCACGTAGACCAGGTTCGGGATCATGCGGGCTCCTTCTCGGGCACCAGGGCCGGGGAGGGGTCGGCGGACTCGCCGTGGCGGTCGATCTCCGCGCCGAGGCTGCGGAGGATGTCGAGCACCAGGCCGACGACGACGAGGTACACGCCGATGTCGAAGAACGTGGAGGTGACGAAGTGGACGTGGCCCACCACGGGCAGCTCGAAGTCGAGGATCGCGCTCTGGAGGACGGTGCCGCCCAGCAGGAGCGAGGCCGCGCCGGTGCCGACGGAGACGAGCAGGCCGGTGCCGAGGAGGCGCCCGGCGTCCACGGGCGCGGCGGCGTTGAGCTCGGCGCGCCCGCCCGCGAGGTACCGGAAGGTGAGCGCGAGCCCGGCGACGAGGCCGCCCGCGAAGCCGCCGCCGGGGTGGTTGTGGCCGGTGAACAGCAGGTAGATCGAGAACAGGACGATCGTGTGGAACAGCAGCCGGGTGACGACCTGGAGGATGATCGCCTGGTGGCTGCCGCTGGTCTCGGGCCGCGCGAGCCACTTGACGTGCTCGCCGGTCTTCGGCGGCGCGGGCCGCGAGCCGCCGCGGCGGATCAGGAGGCGTTCGCGCCCGAAGATGAGGCTCGCGACGCCGGTGGCGGCCACGAGCAGGACCGCGATCTCGCCCATGGTGTCCCACGCGCGGATGTCCACGAGGATGACGTTCACGATGTTGTGCCCGCCGCCGTAGGTGACGGCGAGGTCGGGGAACTCCTCGGAGATCGGCGGTGCGGTGCGGCCGCTGACGGCCACGTACGCCATCGCTGCGGCCACCACCCCGACGGCCACGCCGACGCCGACCCTGAAGCGCCGCACCATCTTCAGCGGGCGCTCGGAGAACCGGGCGGGCAGGCGCCGCAGGACCAGCACGAACATGACGATCGTGACGGTCTCGACGAGGAACTGGGTCAGGGCCAGGTCGGGGGCGCCGTGGAAGATGAACAGCATGGCGACGCCGTAGCCGGAGACGCCGGTGAGGATCATCGCGGTGAAGCGGCGCCGGGCCACCGCGGCGGTGATCGCGGCGGTGACGACGACGGCGCCCGCGACCAGCTGCAGCGGCGTGTCGAACAGGCGGACCCGGAGCGGCCAGGGGCCGTCGAAGACGAGGAGCCCGCCCGCGAAGACCACGAGGGACACGAGGATCACGCCGAGGTAGAACGGCAGCGAGCCGCGCTGAGTGCCGCCGGTGATCTCGACGGCGGCGCGGTCGACGCCGCCGAGGGCCTGCTTGTAGACCGTCCCGGACGCGAGCGGGAGCTTCACGGAGCGCCAGGCGCTGGTGCGGTGCGTCGCGGCGTAGATCGCGGCGCCGCAGGCGATCGCCAGGAGCGAGAACCCGAGCGCGGGGGTGAAGCCGTGCCACAGCGCCAGGTGGTAGACGTGCCCGGCGTGCGGGTACCGGTCCGCGTACGGGGACAGGAGCCCGTCGGCGGCGGGGGCGAGGAAGCCCGCGGCCAGGCCCGCGGTCGCGAGGAGCACGGGCGCGGCGAGGAACCCGGCCCCGGCGGGGGCGGCCTCGGTCGGCGCGGTGTCGCTCTTGCGGGCGAACGCGCCCCACAGGAACCGCAGGCCGTAGGCGACGGTGAGCGCGGCGCCCGCGACGAGGACGGCGAGCATCGCGCGGTCCCACGGGCCGCCGTCCCAGAACGCGGCGAGCATCGCCTCCTTGGCGACGAACCCGAGGGTCGGCGGCAGGCCGATCATCGACGCGACCGCGACGACGGCGGTGGCGGCGAGCACGGGCCTGCGGTCGCCGAGGCCGCTGAGCGAGTAGATCTCGCGCGTCCCGGTGGTCTTGTCGATGATGCCGACGATGAGGAACAGCGCGGCCTTGAACATGGCGTGCCCGGCGAGGAGCGCGGCCCCGGCCAGCGCCGTGTTGTAGGAGCCGGAGCCGAGGACGACGGCGATCATGCCGAGCTGGCTGACCGTGCCGTAGGCGAGCATGAGCTTGAGGTCGGTCTGGCGCAGTGCCGTCCATCCCCCGAAGAGGAACGTGAGGCCGCCGCAGACCCAGATCACCTGCTGCCACGGCGTGTCGGTGGCGAACGCGGGGGTGAGCATCCCGATGAGGAACACGCCGGCCTTGACCATGGCGGCGGCGTGGAGGTAGGCGCTGACGGGGGTGGGGGCGGCCATGGCGCTGGGGAGCCAGAAGCTGAAGGGGAAGACCGCTGATTTGGAGAGGGCGCCGAGGAGGACGAGGACGAGCGCGGTGACGAGGTAGGCGCCGCCGGGCAGGTCGTCGACCACTTCGGACAGGCGGTAGGTGCCGGCGTGCTCGCCGAGCATGATGAAGCCGACGAGCATGGCGAGCCCGCCGAAGGTGGTGACGAGGAGGGCCTGCATGGCGGCCCAGCGGCTGGCGCTGCGGGCGGGGTCGTGTCCGATGAGGAGGTAGGAGAAGACGGAGGTCAGCTCCCAGAAGACATAGAGCAGGAGCAGGTCGTCGGAGACGACGAGGCCGAACATGGCTCCGGCGAAGGCGGTGAAGACGGCGGCGAAGCGGCCGAGGCCCTGCTCGGTGGCGGGGAAGTAGTGGGCGGAGTAGGCGAGGACGAGGGCGCCGACGCCGCTGACCAGGAGGACCATGACCCAGGGGAACGTGGTCATGCGGAACGCGAGTTCCTGGTCGAGCTGGGGCACCCACCGGTAGGTCTCGGTGACGGCGCCGCCGAGGCGCACGGTCTCGGCCTGGGCGAGGGCCCAGGCGAAGGTCGCCGCGGGCACGGCGGCGACGGCGTAGAGGGCGCGCGGGCCCCACCACCGGACGAGGGCGGGCGCGACGATCGCCGCGAAGGCATAGCAGGCAAGTAGGACTAGCAAACGACCCCCGGGAAGATTCAGTTGGCCCCGACCCTATCCGTTCAGGTGCGGCCGCCGCCAAATTCGGCGCATCTGAAATCGGATTGTCTACAGGGTCCGGCGCGGGGAGCTGTGGTTCTGTCCACAAGGCGTGCAATAACATGCGCGGTTGTCGCGTTCTGCGCGCGGTGTCGCGCACGGACGTGACCCTCGCCTCCCCGCGCCGGGACGGTCACTCCGCGGCGCGGATCACGACGACCGGGCAGTCGGCGTTGGTGACGCAGTGGAGGCTCACGGACCCCAGCAGGGTCCCCTTGATGCCGCCCTGTCCGCGGCTGCCGACCACGAGGAGGTCGGCGGTCTTCGACTGCTCGATGAGGACCTTCGCCGGGTGCCCGAGGGCCGCGGTGCGTTCGACCACGAGGTCCTCGCGCCCCTCGACCGCCGCGTCCACCGACTCGTTCAGGGCGCGCTCGGCGGTCTCGGTGAAGCTCTCCCCCGGGACGGCCTCCACGGCGGTCCCGTAGACGACCGGGGGCTGCCAGCCGTACACGGCCGCCACGGCGGCCCCGGTCTTCTCGGCGTACCGCAGCGCCCAGTCCAGCGCCTCCATCGACACCGGCGATCCGTCGACGCCGACCACCACTCGCTCGGTCTGTTCCATCCGGCCTCCTTCGGTCGCTCCCGGGACCCTCCGGGTAAGGGCCCTCGGGCCCACAGGGTATGCGAGTGGCCAGTGAGGTGTCGAAGGGCGCCTTCAGCCGCGGAACGGCGCGGCGTCGCCGCGGTCGGCGGAGCGGGCCGCGAGGAGGGCGGCGAGTTCGTCGACGGCGGCCGGGGGCCGGACGGTCTTCCTGCGGAGCAGCCACATCGCGACCGGGGTGCGGTCGTCCTTGATGGGGCGCGCGGTGATGAGGCCGCCGCGGGCGAGGGGGTCGCCGTGGACGGAGTAGTCGGGGAGGATCGTCGCGCCGAGGCCCTCGGCGACGAGCATCTTCCCCATCTCGGCGCCGTCCACGCTGTGCCACACCGCGGGCAGGCGGGAGCCGAAGAGCCGCATGGCGAACCGGTGCATCACGTACCCCGCGCGCATCCCCACGAAGGTCTCCCCGCGCAGGTCCTCGGCGCTCACCTCGGCCTGCGCGGCGAGCGGGTGGGCGCCGGGCAGGACCGCGACGGGACGGCCGCGCTTGAGCTCGGCCCCTTGGAGGTTCGCGGGCACAGAAGCGTCGCCGAGGACGTTCACGAGGCCGAGGTCCAGGGAGCCGTCGGCGAGCCCGGCCTCGATCTCGTCCTGCTGGAGGGCCCGGACCTCGACGCGGGCGCCGGGGCGGCCCGCGCGGAAGTCGCGGATCGCCGGGAGCAGGAGGCTCGCGGTGCCCGCGTTGACGGTGCCGACGCGGATCGCGCGGGCGGCGGTGGTCGCCGCGGCGGACTGGAGCCGGTCCACGGCGTCGAGCACGCCGACCATGTGCTCCAGGAGCTCCTTGCCGCGCATGGTGATCCGGGCGCCGTCGCGGCGGCGCTCCAGGAGTGTGACGCCGAGTTCGCGTTCGAGCTTGCTCACGGCCTCGCTGAGCGCGGGCTGCGAGACGTGCAGGTGCTCGCTCGCGCGCCGCAGCGACCCGTGCCGCGCGACCGCCGCGACGTACTCCAGTTGTTCGATGCGCATGCGCCGCCCGCCTCCGGTCTTCGGTGCGGCCGATGGGGTCATCGGCCGATCCGATGGTCGAGAGCTGTTCCTCGATTTCATTTCCTAGTAACTTGATAGGAAAAGATTACTCCGAGGAAGGGGTTCAGCACAATGACGAACGGACAGGACGCGCCCGACTGGTCCACGCCGCCCGCGACGCCGGACGGGTGGGTCGCCCGCGCCCGCGAGGTGGCCGCCAGGCTCGCGGTCGACGCCGTAGTGCGCGACCGGGAGGGCGCGACCCCGTACGCGGAGGTCGAGCTGCTCAAGGACGCCGGACTCGTCCCGCTCCTCGCCCCCGCCGAGTACGGCGGCGGCGGGCAGGACTGGACCACCGCGTACCGCGTGATCCGGGCCGTCGCCGCGGGCGACGGCTCCATCGGGCAGCTCCTCGGCTACCACTACCTGTGGGCCTGGGCCGCAAGACTGGTCGGCACCCCCGCGCAGATCGAGGCCGTCGAGCGCCAGGCCGCCGAGGAGGGCTGGTTCTTCGGCGGGGCCGTCAACCCCCGCGACGACGACCTGGTGATCCGCGAGGAGGACGGCGAGCTGGTCTTCAACGGCCGCAAGACGTTCTCCACCGGCGGGAAGGTCTCCGACGTCACCGTGCTCGAAGGGGTCCTGGAGGGCACCGGCAAGCACGTGTTCGCGATCGTCCCCACCGACCAGGACGGCATCGTCTTCGCCGGCGACTGGGACAACCTCGGCCAGCGCCTCACCGAATCGGGTTCGGCGGTGATCGAGAACGTGCGCGTCCCGTGGGCGGCCGCCGCCGGGTACGTGCCGCGGGCCGACGGGTACGAGTTCGTGCCGCGCACCTACAACACGCTGAACGTGCCGCTGATCCAGCTGGTGTTCACCAACTTCTACCTCGGGATCGCGCAGGGCGCGCTGGAGACGGCCGCGGCGTACACGCGCGAGAAGACCCGGGCGTGGCCATACGCGGCGGACCGGAAGGAGCGCGGGGTCGACGAGTTCTACGTGCAGGAGGCGTACGGGGACCTCCAGTCGAAGCTGTGGGCCGCCGAGGCGCTCGCGGAGCGGGCCGCGGGGCTCGTCGAACAGATCAATGCCCGCGCGGACGACGTGACGCCCGAGGAGCGCGGCGAGGCCGCCGTGGTCATCGCGGCCGCGAAGCAGACCGCGATCGACGCGGGGCTGGAGATCGGCACGCGGGTGTTCGAGGTGACCGGCGCGCGGGCGAGCGCGAACGCGGTGGGCCTGGACCTGTTCTGGCGCAACATCAGGACGCACTCGCTGCACGACCCGGTGGCGCACAAGCGGGCCGAGGTGGGCCGGTACGCGCTGACGGGCGAGCTGCCCGAGCCGACCTGGTACACGTGACCGTCCCTTCACGACCATCCGATCCCCACGTCTGGAGCCGCACATGAGCACACCGTCCACTGAACCGCTGAAATTCGCGTACTGGGTCCCGAACGTCTCGGGGGGCCTGGTGGTCTCGAAGATCGAGCAGCGCACCGACTGGAGCTACGAGTACAACGTGGAGCTCGCCCGCCTCGCCGAGGAGTCGGGGTTCGAGTACGCGCTCTCGCAGGTCCGCTACATCGCCTCGTACGGGGCGGCGTACCAGCACGAGTCCACCTCGTTCAGCCTGGCGCTGCTGCTGGCGACGCAGCGGCTCAAGGTGATCGCCGCCGTCCATCCGGGACTGTGGCACCCGGGGGTCCTCGCGAAGTGGATCGCCACCGCCGACCAGCTGTCGGGCGGGCGGGCCGCGGTGAACGTGGTCTCGGGCTGGTTCAAGGACGAGTTCACGAAGCTCGGCGAGCCGTGGCTGGAGCACGGCGAGCGATACCGGCGCTCCGAGGAGTTCATCCGGTACCTCAAGGAGATCTGGACGAGCGAGCACGCCGAGTTGCACGGCGACTTCTACCGGCTCCACGACTTCGACCTGAAGCCGAAGCCCGTGAGCGGTGAGGGCAGGGCGCACCCGGAGGTGTTCCAGGGCGGCAACTCGGTCGACGCGCGCGGCATGGCCGGGCGGGTCTCGGACTGGTACTTCGCCAACGGGAACTCCCCCGAGGGCGTGGAGGCGCAGATCCGGGACGTGCGGGAGGTGGCCGCGGTCCACGGGCGCACGGTCCGCTTCGGCGTCAACGGGTTCCTCATCGCGCGGGAGACGGAGGCCGAGGCGCGGGCGGTGCTGCGGGAGATCGTGGACAAGGCCGACCGGGAGGCCGTGGCGGGCTTCGGGGCGGCCGTCAAGCAGGCCGGGAAGTCCACAGGCGATGGACAGGGCATGTGGCAGGACTCGGGGTTCGAGGACCTGGTCCAGTACAACGACGGGTTCCGCACGGGCCTGATCGGGACGCCGGAGCAGATCGCCCGCCGCATCCTGGAGTACAAGCGCCGCGGCGCCGACCTGCTGCTCCTGGGGTTCCTGCACTACCTGGAGGACGTCGAGCACTTCGGGCGGCACGTGCTGCCGATCGTGCGCGAACTCGAAGCGGCGGAACTGGAGCGGGTGCCGTGAGCGAATCGGTCTGCCGCGTCCTCGACGCCGCGGCCGCGCTCGGCGCGGCGTCGGGGCTGGCCGGGGAGTTCGCGGCGGGCGCCGCCGAGCGCGACGCCCGCCGCACCCTCCCGTACGCCGAGGTCGACCGCCTCGCGGCCTCGGGGCTCCTCGCGATCACCGTGCCGCAGGAGCACGGCGGCGCGGACCTCCCGACCGCGGTGGTCGCGGAGGTGTTCCGGCGCCTCGCCGTGGGCGACCCGAACCTCGCGCAGATCCCCCACAGCCACTTCGTGTACGTCAACCAGCTGCGGTTGCAGGGCGACGGGGACCAGCAGCGGCGCCTGTTCGCGGAGGTGCTGCGCGGCAAGCGGTTCGGGAACGCGCAGACCGAGTTCGGCACGAAGCACGTGCGGGACCACCGCACCGCGCTGACACCGGACGGGCCGGGCCGGTGGCGGCTGAACGGCACGAAGTTCTACTGCACGGGCGCGCTGTTCGCGGACTGGATCCCGGTGCTGGCGCACCTGGGGATCGAGGGGCCGATGCACGTGGCGTGGGTGCGCCGGGACGCGCAGGGCGTGGAGGTCGTGGACGACTGGGACGGGATCGGCCAGCGCACCACCGCGAGCGGCACGGTTCGGCTCCAGAACGTCTCGGTCGCGGACGAGTGGATCACCCCGTACGCGGCCACGTTCGAGGGCCCGCAGACGTACGGGGCGTTCGCGCAGGTCCTACACGCGGCGATCGACGCCGGGATCGGCAGGGCGGCGCTGGAGGAGGCCGCGGAGTTCGTGCGCACGAAGTCGCGGCCGCACCCGGACGCGGGCGTGGAGCGGGCCGCGGACGACCCGCTCACCGTGCGCGCGTTCGGGGAGATGGAGCTGGCGCTGCGCGGCGCCGAGGCGCTGCTGAAGGAGGCGGCGTCCGCTGTGGACGACGCGAACGCGGACCTGACGGAGGGGTCGGCGGCGCGGGCGTCCCTGGCGGTCGCGGCTGCGCGGGCGGCGACCGCGACGGCCGCGGTGGACACCGCGAGCCGGGTGTTCGAGGTCGCGGGGACGCGCAGTGCCCTCGCGGGCCTGAACCTGGACCGGCACTGGCGCAACGCCCGCGTCCACACCCTGCACGACCCGGCGGCGTGGAAGGTCCAGCACCTGGGCCGGTGGGCCCTCGACGGGGCGCCGCCGCCGCGCCACGGGCAGCTGTGAGGACCGGCCGTGAGACCGACGGGAATGAGGAGAGGGCATTGAGCGCGTTGCAGTTCCACTGGTTCCTGCCGACGAACGGCGGCGACGGCCGCCAGGTCGTGGACGGCGGCCACGGGGTCGGCGCGGGCGCGTCGTCCCGGCCCGCGTCGGTGTCGTACCTGGGGCAGGTCGCGCGGGCGGCCGAGGACAACGGGTTCGCGGGGGCGCTGACGCCGACGGGCGCGTGGTGCGAGGACGCGTGGGTGTCCACGGCGATGCTCTCGCAGGTGTCGGCGCGGCTGAAGTTCCTCGTGGCGTTCCGCCCTGGGGTCGTCTCGCCGTTCCTCGCCGCGCAGATGGCGGGCACGTTCCAGCACTTGACGGGCGGGCGGCTGCTGCTCAACGTGGTCACCGGCGGCGAATCGCACGAGCAGCGCATGTACGGGGACTTCGCGGACAAGGAGGCCCGGTACGAGCGGTGCGGGGAGTTCCTGCACATCGTGCGGCGCCTGTGGGCCGGGGAGGCCGTCGACTTCGGGGGGAAGCACCTGCGGGTCGAGGGCGCGCGGCTCGCGCAGCTCCCCGACCCCGTGCCGGACGTCTACTTCGGCGGGTCGTCCCCGGCGGCCGGGCGGGTCGCGGCCGAGCACGCGGACGTGTACCTGACCTGGGGCGAACCGCCGGCGGCCGTAGCCGAGAAGGTGGCTTGGATCAGGGGGCTCGCGGGCGGGCGGCCGATCCGGTTCGGGCTGCGCGTCCACGTCATCAACCGCGACACCAGCGCTGAGGCGTGGGCCGAGGCGGACCGGCTGCTGGCCGGGATCGGCGAGGACGACATCGCGCGCGTCCAGGCCGGGCTGCGCCGCTCCGAGTCCGAGGGCCAGCGCCGGATGCTGGACCTGAACGGCGGCAGCAAGTCCGGCCTGGAGATCCATCCAGGACTGTGGGCCGGGATCGGGCTGGTGCGCGGCGGCGCGGGCACGGCGCTGGTCGGCTCGCACACCGAGGTCGCGGACCTCATCGAGGAGTACCGGCGGGTCGGGATCGAGGAGTTCGTGCTCTCGTCCTACCCGCATCTGGAGGGCGCGTACTGGTTCGGCGAAGGCGTGCTGCCGGAGCTGGAGCGGCGCGGCCTGTGGTCGCACCCGGCGCCCCCGCGCGCCCGGGCGGCGGCCGTCCCGTTCGCGAACTGAACCCCTAGGAGGCACCCCATGTCCCTGAGCACCAACCAGGACCTCGACCCGCGGCGGCTGCGGGAGGCGTTCGGCGCCTTCCCGACCGGGGTGGTGGCCGTGGCCGCCGCTGTGGACGGGCGGGTCACCGGGCTGGCGGCGAGCTCGTTCACGTCGGTGAGCCTGGACCCGCCGCTCGTGTCGTTCTCGATCGCCGTGTCCTCGAAGACCTGGCCGGACCTGCGCCGGGCCCGCCACCTGGGCCTCACGGTGCTCGCCGACCACCACGGGGCGGTGTGCCGGCAGCTCGCCGGGGACCCGGCGACGCGGTTCGCCGGGCTCGCGCTGAGCAGTACGGACGAGGGCGCGGTGACCCTGGACGACGGGCTCGCGCGCTTCGACTGCTCGGTGTACCGGGAGGTCGAGGCGGGCGACCACGTGATCGTGCTGCTGCGCCTCCACGCCGTCGACCACTCGGACGCGGCCGGGCCGCTGGTGTTCCACCGCAGCGGGTTCCGGAGCCTCGCCGCCTGAGGTGTGGACAGGTGTACACAGTCGGCGTACGGTCGTCCGCGAGGGCGCCTCGCACCGGGGACCGCCGCGTGAGGAGACCCCCGATGGAGAGCATCACCAAGAACCGCCAGACCCCGGACGCCCTGCGCTCCATGATCGCCCGCGCGTACGGGCCCGGTCAGGTGCCCGAGGGGGACGGGTTCGCCGAGGAGCTCGGGCACGGCTGGTTCAACGTCGCGTACCGGCTGCGACTGCGCGACGGCGCGCAGGTCGTCCTCAAGATCGCGCCCCCGCCGGGGATCGAGGTCATGACGTACGAGCGCGGCGCGATGGACATCGAGCTGGCGTCGCTCGTGCTCATCCGCGAGCGCACCGACGTGCCCGTCCCGGACGTGCACTTCGCGGACGCGAGCCTGGAGCTGTGCGACGCGCCGTACTTCTTCATGCCGTTCGTCGTGGGCGAGAACCTCGGGATTGTTGCCGACGACCTCGATCCTGAAGCGCGCGAGGCGTACTGGGAGCAGCTCGGGGCGCTCAACGCCGGGCTCAACGCGATCAAGGGGACCGGGTTCGGACCGCTCCTGGACCCGCGGTTCGACACGTGGCGCGCGGCGTTCTCGGCCATGTTCGGCGACGTCCTCGCCGACGGCGAGCGCCGCGGCGTGGACCTCGGGTACGGCTACGACCGCATGCGGGTCCTGCTTGCGCGCCATGCCGACAGCCTCGACGAGGTGACCGAGCCGCGGTTCGTGGAATGGGACCTGTGGCCGTCCAACGCGATGATCGCGGACGGGCGCATCACGTGCGTCATCGACCACGAGCGGGCGTTCTGGGGCGACCCGCTCATGGAGGCCGGGTTCTGCGGCGCCGAACTGCCCGCGTTCTCCGACGCCGCGGCGTTCGCGCGCGGCTGGGGCCGCGGTGAGCTGACGGCGACCGAGCGGACGCGGCGCCGCCTCTACGGGCTGTACCTGGTGCTCGTCATGGTCATCGAGACCGAGTACCGCGGGCACACCGACACGAAGCAGTACGACTGGGCCCGAAGGGAACTCGACGGCCTCATGGCCGTGTTCGACGCGTGAGCGCCAAGACCGAGGGCGTCGAGGCCCTGGCCGACGCCCCGGTCGGGCGCCTCCTGTGGCACGGCACCGCGCAGGCGACGATGTCCGTGGGCATCTACGGGATCTACGCGCTCACCAACGCCGCGTTCGTCGCCCACGGCGTCGGCCCGACCGCGATGGGCGCGGTCAACCTCGTCGCGCCCGTGCTCCTCGTCCTCAGCGCCCTGTCGACCACCGTCGGCGTCGGCGGGGCGTCCCTCGTGTCGCGGCGGCTCGGCGCCGAGGACGCCACGGGCGCGGCGCGCGCGGCCGGGAACTCGTTCCTGCTGTTCTGGACCGGCGCCCTCGCCATGGCCATCGCGGGCCTGGTGCTCCTCGAACCGCTGCTGAGCGCGCTCGGCGCCGAGGGCGACATGCGCGGGTACGCCCGCGACTACGCCGTCCTCATCCTCGCCTCGACGCTCGTCGGCACCGGGTTCTCCAGCCTCATCAGAGCCGAAGGGCGCCTTCGGTTCGCGACGATGCAGTGGGTCGTGCCGGTCCTCGTCCAGATCGTCCTGGACCCGGTCCTCATCTACGGGTTCGACATGGGCGTGCGCGGCGCGGCCCTCGGCACCGCGGGCGGGCAGGCGGTCTCGGCCGCGATGAGCCTGTGGTTCTTCTTCTGGCAGCGCGAGCGGCCCTACCGCGTGCGCGCCGCCGACCTGCTCCCCCACTGGCCCACGCTCCGGTCGCTCCTCGCGGTCGGCGCCCCGTCGATGCTCGCCGGGCTCGGCGCGACCGCCCTGACGCTCCTGGTCAACAACCTCCTCGCGGGGCTCCTCATCACCGCGTACGCGGTCGCCGCGCGCGTCCAGGTCTTCGCGGTCATGCCCCAGCAGGGCATCAGCATGGGCATGCAGCCGATCGTCGGCTTCAACACCGGCCGCGGCCGGCCCGACCGCGTCGACCGCGCCCGCACGCTCGCACTGCGCACCACCGTCGCCTACAGCGCCGCCGCGGCCGCCTTCGCCGCGCTCCTGGCCGGGCCGATCACCACCGCGCTCCTCGGCTCGCCTTCACCGGAGGCCGCGACGGCATTGCGGCTCATCGCGATCGGCATCGCCGCCTCCGGCGTCCCGCTCCTGGTCTCGGCGTACTTCCAGGCCGTGGGGGCGCCGCTCCCGTCGTACCTCATCTCGATCGGGACGCTCCTCGTCCTCAAGATCCCGGCGGTCCTCGCGTTCAGCGCGCTCGGCCCCGCAGGCGTGTGGACCGGCCTCGCGGTCGGCGACCTCGCCGCCGCGGCGGCGGCCCTGGTCCTGCTCCGGGTGTTCGCGGTTGTACGCCCCGCGCGGGCCGTACCTCCTGCGGTGTAGCGCGATTGACGACTCGGGGCCGATCCCGCGGCGCGGGCGCGGCGGCAGACTGGCCCGCGTGAAACTGGTCTTCCTCGGGTGGACGCGCTTCGTCGTCGTCCTCCTCGTCCTCCAAATCGGACTCGCCGGGTGGGGCGCCGTCTCCACCGGCGGCGAGCGCATCGAGCGGTTCATCGTCCACGCGGGCAACGGCGGCCTGCTCATGTTCTGGCTCCTGCTGTCGACGATCCTCGCCCTCATCGCCCGCCCCGGGCTCAAGGCGGTGCTGCTCACGGCCCTGTCCACGTTCATGATCTGGATGCAGGGCGCCCTCGCGTACGGCTTCGGCACCGAGGGCGTGCTCGGCGGCGTCGGCATCGCGCTCCACGCCGCCAACGGCCTCGGCGTCCTCCTCATCCAGCTCGCCGTCGCCCGCCTCGCCAAGCAGGCGGTCGACGCCAGGCGCGCCGAGAAGGCCCTCGCAAAGGCGGTCGCCGCATGAACCGGCCCTTCGCGATGATCCTGCGCGCGTGGATGATCCTGCTGCTGGTGCTCCTGGTCGTCCAGTTCGCGCTGGCCGGGTTCGGCGTCGGCTACGGCGGCGGCATCGGCCCCGGCTTCGAGCTCCACTTCCGCAACGGCGACGCCCTCCTGTACCTCTACGCGGCCGCGATCCTCCTCGCCCTCGCCGCCCGCATCGGCCCGAAACCCGTATGGCTCACCGCTCTCGGCACCTTCCTCGTCCTCCTCCAGCACGCCCTGGCCCTCGTCAACGTCCCCGGCACCCTCTGGGGCCAGTCCCTCTTCCTCGTCCACGCCCTCAACGGCCTCGTCCTCATCCTCCTGACACTCCGAACCGGCGCCCTGGTCCGGCGGCGACTCCGCGAACCCGTCGCGGGCTAGCGAGGCCGATGGAGGCGGCCGCGGCGCAGGCCGCGGCCAGGAACGCTGCGGTGTAGCCGGTGCTCCCGGGCACCGCGGTGATGACGACGGCCGCGACCTGGGCGCTGGCCGCGCCGCCGACGGTCCGCAAGATGGTGTTGAGACCCGTTGCGGCGCCGGTGCTCTCGCGACCGGACGCGCCGACGACGATCGCGCCGAGGGAGGCGAACGCGAGGCCGTACGCCAGGCCCATCACCGAGCCCGCCGCGTACAGCTGCCACGCGTGTGCGTGCCCGAACGCGAGCCCGGCCAGCGCGAGGACCGCGAGCGCGGCCCCGAGGCGGAACACCGCCGTGTCGCCGATCCGGGCGGCGAGGCGGGCGGCGGCCGGGGCGCCGACGACCATCGTGACGGCCATGGGCGCCATGAGGAGTCCGGTCCGCTCGGGCGTGTAGGCGAAGCCGAACGCGGGGTCCTGGACGAGCCGCGGGATGAGGGTGACGGCCGCGAACATGCCGACGCCGACGCTGAGCGTCGCGAGGTTCGCGGCCCGCATCGCGGGGTCGCGGAGCAGGCCGAGGTCGACGAGGGGCGCGGCGGTGCGGGCCTCGATGCGCCAGAACGCGGCGCCGCCGAGGACCGCGGCCGCGGCGAGGCCGAGAGTGGCCGGGGAGGTCCAGCCCCAGGTGCCGCCGCGGCTGACGGCGAGGAGCAGGGCGACGAGGGTCGCCGAGAGGGCCGCGGCGCCGGGGAGGTCGAGGCCGCGGCCGGTCGCGGTGCCGGGTTCGGCGGGGAGCAGGCGGGTCCCGGCGAGCGCGACTACGGCGAGGGCGAGCGTGGTCCAGAACAGCGCGGGCGTGCCAAACGTCCCGGCGAGGGGTCCGGCGGCGACCATGCCGAGGGCGCCGCCGACGCCGAACATGGCGCTGATCCCGGCGACGAGCCGCGGCAGGCGGTCGGCGGGGACCGCGGTGCGGGCGAGGCCGAACGCGGCGGGGAAGGCGGCGCCGGAGAGCCCTTGGAGGACGCGTCCGGCGAGGAGCCCGGGGAACGATCCGGCGAGGTCGGCGGCCGCGGCGGCGGCGCTGCCGACGGCGAGGGCCGCGAGCGCGGCGGTGAGGACGCGGCGGTGGCCGCGGAGGTCGCCGAGCCGTCCGGCGATGGGGACGGCGACCGCGGAGGCGAGCATGAACGCGGTGAGGAGCCAGGTGGCGTCGGCGGCGGGCACGCCGAGCCCGGCGCCGAAGGCGGGGAGGACGGCGAGCACGACGGTCTGCGCGAGGGCGACGCCGAGGACGGCGAGCAAGAGCACGGGCCCGGTCGCGGCGGCACGGTTGCCGTTGCGGCGCAAGAGGATTGCGGTCAGGGTGGTAAGTCCGGCGAGGATCCACATGGGGGACGGGCCTCCGATCGTTTGGAAGTTAGGCGAGCCTAACATAATAAGTGACCATTGGTCACTAACGAGCGGGGTCGGCGGCCCGGGCTGCACTAGACTCGCGACCGTGACAGGGAACAGGCCGGGGCGGCCCGCGCGGCTGAGCCGCGAGCGGATCGTCGCCGCCGCGCTCGACGGCGGCCTCGCGGAGCTGACGATGCGCGAACTGGCCGCGCGCCTGGACGTCTCGCACGCGGCGCTCTACCGGTGGGTGCGCGACCGCGACGCCCTCATGGACCTGGTCAGCGCCGCGATCGTCGAGCGCATCGTCCCCGCCACCGAGCCGACCGCCGCGACCTGGCGCGAGTGGCTCGCGGCCCTGGCCTGGGCCATGCACGACGAGTTCCTGGCCGTCCCCGGCTTCGCCTCCCATGTGGCCCGCCCGCACCGCCACGACCCGGCCTCGTTCGGTCTCCTGCGCGACCGGGCCCGCGCCGCGTTCACGGCCGCGGGCTGCTCCCCCGCCATGGCCGAGCAGTCCTGGCGGATCTTCGGCCTCGGCGTCGTCCAATGGCTCGGCGGCGCGGAGGCGGGCCTCGACCTGGGCCCCGAGACCTCCCGCTTCGACCTCTACCTGGACGTCCTCCTCCGCGGCCTCCCCGCCCGCGAGCCCGCCGAACACCCCCGCACGCAGTAGCGCTCTCCGAAGTGCCTCCCGGCACCTCAGAGAGCGCTCTCTCTTGCTAGCAGCCGCAGATCACGATGCCGGGGTCGAAGGCCGCGTTGCGGTCCCGCGGCTCCTCGCCGTGGCCCCAGCCGTCGGTGTGCGCCTTCTCGTGCCGCCCGACCCGGTCCCAGTCCTGCTGGCCGGCGCCGTAGCGCTCCATCTCGCACTTGTCGTAGACGATGTACCAGTCGCCCTCGGACCACCAGGTGGCGTAGGCGAGGACGTTGTCGTAGCAGTCGCCGCCGTAGTACGTCGGCACGTTCCCGTCGAGGTCCGGCGGGTACGTGTGCCCCTTGTCGCCGTGGTTGAGCACCCCGAGGTCCGCACTCGCGGCGGCCTCCTGCTGCTCCGGCGTGGGGTCGGTGATGACGCTCAGCGTCAGCACGTTGTCGGGATGGGAGTGCTCCTCCGCCGCGGGCGCCGGCGTGTCCAACGCCAGCGTCAACATCAACGCCACCGTCCCAGCGGCGGCGAACAGGGTCTTCAGGGGCATACGCGCTCCTTTGCGAAAGGTCGGGCGAATTTCATTAAGGTTTGCATACAGATACAAACCTGTCAATAAATCTCGCCCCCCTTTGCCCCGATTCGCGACCCGGCCCGACTCAACCCCGGTGGCGCGGCCAGGCATCGACGAAGCGCTCCAGGAGCGCGGCGAGGGTCCGCGCCTCGTCCTCGCTGAACCCGCCGAGCGCCTCGGCGACACTGCGGCGGCGGGCGGCGTGGACGCGCCCGACGAAGTCCCGGCCCGCGGCGGTGAGGCGGATGGTCGCATATCGCTGATCGCCGGGGGCCGCCTCGCGCTCGATGAGCCCGTCGGCGAGCAGCGCCGCGGTGAGACGACTGGCCCGGGGCCGGTCGACGTCGATGGCCTCGGCGATCTGCGAAATCGCCTGGCCCTCGGCCCGCCCGTCGAGCGCATCGAGATACCGGAACCGCGCCGCACTGGCCGCAGACGCCTGCGCCGCAACCCCATCGGCCGTGCGCCGCTGAAGCCCCCGAGCCTGCTGGTCGCGCCGAATCCGCACGAGCGCCTGCTCGATCACTTCATCAGGTCCGCGCTCACCCATGAACCCACCCTACAACAGTTGCCACTTGACAACTACCGCTGCCGCAATACACTGGTTGTATGACGACAACTAATAAGGCGGCCCTGCCGCCCATCGGAAAGCTCCTGGTCACCCTTGACGGCCTCATCAACGACCAGTTCGACCACGCCATCGCCGCCCACGGCATCACCCGCCGCCAATGGCAGCTCCTCAACACCCTCGACCGGGCCCCGGCGACCATCGACGACCTGACCGAAGCGGTCTTGCCGTTCCTCGACACGGCCGCCGCCGAAACCGCCCTCCCCCACCTCGAACCCCTCGCCGCCCAGGGGCTCATCGCCATCGAAGGCGACGTCTGCTCCCTCACCGCCCACGGCCGAGAACGCTTCACCACCACTAAGTCTCACGTCCACGCCATCCGCGGCCAGATCCTCACCGGCCTGGAGGAGGGCGAATACGAAGCGACCGTCACCAGCCTCCAGAAGATGATCCAGAATCTGAGGCCATGACTGAGGGCGGCGCCTGAGGCGCTTTGGGGGCCAGCGGGTTTACATGGGCTTTGTAATATGTTACATATTACTGGCACTGCTCGACCCCCAGCAGACTCGGAGCGTGACAAGTGAAGAACCGCAGTGGAAGTGCGTTGATCGCAGGGGCGGCGCTGGTGGCGTTGCTCGTAGGGGCGAGCCCGGCGTTCGCTGAGAGTTCGGCGGTGGTCGAGGTCGGGGCGGACGGGCGGGTCGTCGTCGATCCGTCGTTCGCGGGGCCGCAGATCACCGAGGTGAGGGTGATCAACGAGGGGAAGTTCCTTGAGGTCTACTGGGACCGGTACGTCGACGAGGAAGCGGTCGTCAGTCCTGAGAACCTGGTGCTCACCAACGGCGGCACCGAGATCGACCTGAAGGCGAAGCCTTCGAGCGGGGCCACCGACACGATCTTCTTTGACAAGGACAACCGGCAGATCGCCGGGACCGACGCGAACAGCATGGCCCGGCTGCCGGAGGACCTGCACCTCGCGAGCATCGCCTACACCGGGACGATCGATCCGGATCAGCCCCTGACGCTCACCGTCTCCGGGTCGAACATCGAAGACGCGCAAGGCAGACCGGCCGCAGACGCGACGTACGCCGGGATTCCGATGCTCGACTACTACACGCAGCAGACGACCACCGCGACCGGGATCGTCGTCAAGGCCGCACCGCGGGTCGATCCGGCCACACTGGACCTCGCAGCCGCGCAGGTCGACGTCGAGCTCGGCAAGGGCGGGAACGGCATCGCCGAGACCATGGCCGACTTCGGGTGCTCGCTCGCGGTGTACGCGGCGCGCGAGAACGCCTACCTGGTGCCGGAGCACCGCGACGGGTACAACCCCGAGTCGTACGACGTGGAGGGCTTCGGCGGGAGCACCTGGAACAACTGCGTCTCCTCGATCTCCGAGCGGAACGTCCTGCGCACCAGGGGGAACGCCAACGCGTTCCTCAACACCGCCTATCCGAACGAGAACATCCTCGTCCACGAGTTCGGCCACGCCGTCAGGCTCGTCGGCATCGAGACGCAGGACGACGAGTCCCTTTCGGACGAGCTGTACGCCGTCTACGAGAACGCCTACGAAACCGGCCTGTGGCCCAACACCTACGCGATCTCCAACATCGACGAGTACTTCGCCACCCTCTCCTCGGTCTGGTTCGACGCCATGGCCGAGAAGCCCGACTGGAGCGACGGCGTGCGCAGCCCCATCAACACCAGGGCCGAGCTCCAGGCGTACGACCCGATGGCCTACGCGTTCTTCGCGAAGGTCTACCCCGCCGACCAGATCCTCCCCGCCCCTTGGGATGTGCCGGGCCCCGACGACTACCACGGGGACTTCACGCAGGAGCCGCAGCTGCCCGAGCGCGAGGCCGCCGAGCACGTCGATCTCCGCAATGACCTCTTCAGGATCGCCACCGACAGCCTCGGCACCGAGTACCAGATCGACCAGTACGCGGGCGACGCCGAGCATCCGGAGCGGGACGTCGTCGTGTGGGCCAAGTGGGGCGACGGCGTGTGGAAGCTCGCGCGCAAGCACGGGCAGTACACGATCAGCGCCGCCGACGGGAGCGGCGTCCTGGCCGCCGCATCGGACACCGAGGTCGCCTACCTCGGCGTCGAACCGGACAAGCGCGATCCGGCGCAGCGGTGGGAGTTCATCGCGGCCACCGCCACCGAGGCGAACCCGTTCGACGGCGTGCTCGTCAACGCCGCCAACGGACTCGCGCTCACCCTCGACGGCCGCGCCGGGTCCGGGACCTCCATGACGCTCGCCGAGCCCGACCAGGGCACGAGGTGGATCCTGGAGGACACCACCCGGACGGAGGCGCAGGGGACGGCGGCCTACCTGCTCCCCGACTGCGCGTGATGGCCTGAGCAGATCGAGTTCGGCGCGGCCGCGATGCGGCCGCGCCGAACTCGTCATTCCCGGACGACCGGGGATGTCAGCAGCACCGCGCCCGCGGATGCTCGTCGCCCCGGTCCGTCCGCCAGCGCTCGAACTCGCGCCGGGGCATGGCCGGGACGCCCGGGTGGGCGAGGCGGTGGCGCTCCACGTAGCGGTCGTAGGCGGTCTCGCCGGTGAGTTCCCGCAGGTACCACCGGACTAGACCGAGCAGGCGGCGCACGGTCACGGCCGGTCCTCGGCCGCGTCGGTGTCCTTGGTGGACGAGAAGCGCCCGGCCGAGACGAGCAGTTTCGACTCGACGTAGGGCGCCTCGGTCGACGGGAGCGGTTCGGTCGCCCGCACCGCGCGCCAGCAGATCCAGGCCGCGTTGAGGATGACGATCACCACCAGCAGCGCGAAGAACGCCGCGAGGACGCCGTCCACCGTGGAGTTCGTGACCACGGTCTGCATCTGGTCGAGGTCCTTGGCCGGGGCGAGGACCTCGCCCTGGTTCAGGGCGTCGGCGTACCGCTCGCGCTGGGCGAAGAAGCCGATGCGCGGGTCGGTGGAGAAGACCTTCTGCCAACTGGCCGTGAGGGTCACGATGGCGACCCAGGCGAGCGGCACGGCCGTCACCCACGCCCATTTGAGCCGTCCGCTCTTGACGAGGACGGTGGTGGCGACGGTGAGGGCGATCGCGGCGAGCAGCTGGTTGGCGATGCCGAACAGCGGGAAGAGCTGGTTGATGCCGCCGAGGGGGTCGTTGACGCCGGCGTAGAGGAAGTAGCCCCACGCGAGGACGACGACCGCGCTGGTGGCCCAGATGCCCGGCTTCCAGGAGACCCGGCCGAGGGGCTTCCAGACGTTGCCGAGGGTGTCCTGGAGCATGAAGCGCCCGACGCGGGTGCCTGCGTCCACAGTGGTGAGGATGAAGAGCGCCTCGAACATGATGGCGAAGTGGTACCAGAACGCCTTGAGCCCGTCGCCCCCGAAGACCGAGGACAGGATCTCGGACATGCCGACGGCGAGCGTCGGTGCGCCGCCGGTGCGGGCGACCAGGGATTCCTCCCCCACCGCGTCGGCGGCGGCCTGGAGGTCCTGTGGACTGATGGTGAAGCCCAGGTTGGCGACGGCGGTCGAGGCGGACTCCACTGTGGTGCCGAGGACGCCCGCGGGGGCGTTCATGGCGTAGTAGAGGCCCGGGTCGAGGATGCACGCGGCGATGAGGGCCATGACGGCGACGAACGACTCCATGAGCATGGCGCCGTAGCCGATCATGCGGACCTGCGACTCCTTCTGGATCATCTTCGGGGTGGTGCCCGAGGAGATGAGCGCGTGGAACCCGGAGAGCGCGCCGCACGCGATCGTGATGAACACGAACGGGAACAGCTTGCCCGCGAACACCGGTCCGGTGCCGCTCACCGCGAAGTCGGTGATGGCCTCGGTCTGGAGGATCGGGGCGACGATGAGGACGCCGATCGCGAGGAGCCCGATCGTGCCGATCTTCATGAACGTGGACAGGTAGTCGCGCGGCGTCAGCAGCATCCACACCGGGAGCACCGCGGCGAGGAAGCCGTAGATCACCAGGCAGAACACGAGGGTCTGCGGGCTGAGCGTGAACGCGTCGGCCCACGAGGACGCCTGGACCCAGCCGCCCGCGATGATCGCGAGGACGAGCAGGGCGACGCCGATGAGGCTCGTCTCCAGCACTCTGCCGGGTCTGAGCGTGCGCATGTAGAAGCCCATGAGGAGCGCGATCGGGATGGTCATCGCGATCGAGAACGTGCCCCACGGGGACGCGGCGAGCGCGTTGACGACGACGAGCGCGAGCACCGCGAGCAGGATGATCATGATGGAGAAGACGCCGATGAGCGCGGCGGCGCCGCCGATCGGGCCGATCTCGTCGCGGGCGAGCTGGCCGAGGCTCCTGCCGTTGCGGCGCATGGAGATGAAGAGGACGACCATGTCCTGGACGCAGCCGGCGAAGATGGCGCCGATGATGATCCACATGGTGCTGGGCAGGTAGCCCATCTGCGCGGCGAGGACGGGGCCGACGAGCGGTCCGGCGCCCGCGACGGCGGCGAAGTGGTGGCCGAGGAGGACGCGGCGGTCGGTGGGCTGGAAGTCCACGCCGTCGTCGAGGCGTTCGGCGGGCGTGGCGCGGGTGTCGTCGACCCGCAGGACCTTGGTGGCGATGAAGCGGGCGTAGAAGCGGTAGCCGATGGCGTAGGAGCCGAGGGCCGCGAGGACGAGCCAGAACGCGGAGACCTCTTCGCCGCGGACCAGGGCGATGACGCCCCAGGCGGCGGCCGCGGCGACGGATATCGCCGTCCATATGAGGATGGACCGCCAGCTCGGTCGGGATCTGGTGCTGTCGGGGGTGGTCATGTGGTCCTCCGATTGGTCGGCCGCGGGGGCCGGGGGTAGGGCAGGGGGTCCGGCGCCGCGCGGCGGGCCGCCGCACGGGGCTTGATGTAGGTAGATACCTCAATTCCTACGAGCGAATGTGTTCTGCGTCTCGCGGGTGCCGCCGCTCCGGTACTGGTTTACCAGTATTTCGTCCGGATTTCCAGTGATCCGGGCGCGGACGCGCCGGGGCCGCTCCACGTTCGCTCAACGCCGCCTCAACGCAAGGGGCGCATGATCGGCCCGCATCTGGAGGGGGCGGCTCGGCGCCGGTCCCTCCGCCCCTTTCGCGGGCGGGCCCGGTGACCGGGCGCCCGTCCGCTCCGACTTCTTGAGGAACGATCGATATGAGGCAATCTGTGCGGGCCGTGCTGCGGCCGGTGACCGCGGTCGGCGTGTGCGCCGTCGTGTTCGGGCTCACCGGCTGCGGTGCGGGCGAGGACGGCGACGCCGGTGCGGCGTCCGGTACCGAGTCGGTCGAGGTGGCCGAGAGCAGCGCGGAGGCGACGGCTGAGGAGACCGCGGAGGGCGGCACCGAGGGGACCGAGTCCGCTTTCAGCCCTTGCGATCTGGAGACCGACGCCGAACCCGGCGACCCGCGGCTGGAGTCGGTGGTGGGGACCTGGACCGCCGTCGGCGAGTCGTTCCTGAGCGACTCCGAGGGCCAGGGCTCGACGTTCTGCATCGACGGCGACGGGGACGTCTCCTACAGTGCGCCCGAGGGCGACTGGATCGGCGCGCTCACGATCGGCGAGGCCACGGACCACGCCGTGCAGCTCGAATCGCTCGACGATCAGACGCTGACCGAGTGGGTCTTCCGCTATGAGGCGGAAGAGGACCTGATCGACGTCGGCACGCCCGGCGAGGGCGGGCTCCCGTACACGCGGGTCCAGTAGTTCGCGGGGCTGGGGGCCGACGCGGCCCTCAGCCCTCCGGGACGGCCGCGGCGAGGCCGTCGATCTTGGCGCGCAGCGACTTCTCGTCGGCGGGTTCGAGCACGGCGTACGTGTCGAGCGCGTGCCGCCAGCTCTCGCGGGCGGCGGCGCGATCACCCGCCGCGTGGAGGGTGTCGCCGAGTTTCTCGCAGGTCAGGGCCTCGGCTTGATGCGCGCCGAGTGAGCGGTAGATGCCGATGGCGTGCCGGTAGCGCTCGACGGCCTCGGTGTGGTGGCCGAGCATCATGTGGGCGTGGCCGATGCTGTCGGCGGTGTCGGCCTGGCCGATCCGGTCCTCGATACGCTCCATGACGGACATCGCCCGTCCGCAGTAGTGCAGGGCCGCTTCGTGGTCGCCCGACAGACAGTGCCACCAGCCGATCGAGTTGAGCACGTGGGCCTCTCCGGCCTCGTGCCGGGCGGCCCGATACAGGTCGAGCGCGCGCATGCCGCAGGCGATCGCCTCGTCGATCCGGCCGCGGCGGATCCGGATGCGGGCGTGGACGTGCAGCGCGTGCGCCTGCCCGGCCCGGTCGCCGAGCTCCTCGCACAGGGCCAGCGCCTCGTCCGCGTGCGCGCTCGCGTCGTCCGGGTCGCCGAGGTGCGCGAAGTTCTGCGCGAGGATGCTGCACAGCCGCGCGCGGGCGGCCCGGTCGCCGAGCCGCCGGGTCGCGTCGAGTCCGGTCCGCAACAGCGGCGCCAGGCCGTGCCAGCGGGCCCGGTCGATGAGGTCGCGCACCGTCCAGGCCAGCTGCCAGCAGTGCGAGTCGAGGCCCCGGTCCGCCGCATACCCGACGGCCGCGATGAGGGTGGCGTGCTCGGCGGTGAACCAGGCGACGGCGGAGGGGACGTCGGCGATCGGTGCCGGTTCGACTCCCGGTGAGGCCGGAACGAGGTCGATGGCATCACGGGCCGGGGCGACGATCCGCTGGGCGGCATAGGTGGTGTGCAGGTAGAAGTCGAGCACTCGGCGGGCCGCGGCGGCGCGGTCCGCTTGCGGGTCTTCGGCTTCGGCGCACTCGGCGGCGTAGGCGCGGAGCAGGTCGTGGAAGGCGAAGCGCCCCGGCGCCGGTTCGGTGAGCAGGTTGGCGCGGGTCAGCTCGGTGAGCATCCGGGTCGCCCGGCGCGGCGTGGTCCCGGCGGCGGCCGCGGCCGCGGCGGTCGGGAAGTCCGGGCCTGGGTGGAGGCCGAGGAGCCGGAACAGGCGGCCGGTGTCGGGGGTGAGGGCCCGGTAGGACCAGGAGAAGACGGCGCGAAGGTCGGCGGCCTGGTCGGGGTCGGCGAGCGCGTCGAGCCGGTCGCCGGCCCCGCGCATCTCGGCGGCGAGGTCGGCGAGGGGGAAGTGCGGGTCGGCGGAGGCGCGGGCCGCCGCGATGGCGAGCGCGAGGGGGAGCCCTGAGCAGGCGTCCACGATGGCGCGTGCGGCCTCCGGTTCGGCCGCGGTTCGCGGTTCGCGCAGGCGCCGGTCCATGAAGCGCATCGCGTCGGCGTCGTCCAGGATCGGGAGCGGGATCGGCTGGGCGCCATGGGCGATGAGGCCGGAGAGGCGGCTGCGGCTGGTCACGAGGGCCATGCTCTGCGGGGCGCCGGGCAGGAGCGGCAGGACCTGCTGGAAGCTGCGGGCGTTGTCGAGGACGACCAGGACGCGCTTGTCGGCGGTGAGCGTGCGGAAGGCCCCGGCGAGGGCGTCGAGGCCCTCGGGGAGGGTCTCGGGCAGGGCGCCGAGCGCGCGGAGGAACCCGATGAGCGCCTCGGTCGGTTCGGCGGGCGTCCCGGCGGGGTCGAAGCCGCGGAGGTTGACGTAGAGCTGGCCGTCGGGGAAGCGGTCGGCGGCCCGGTGGGCCCATTGGACGGCGAGGGTGGTCTTGCCGATCCCGGCGGTGCCGGTGACCAGGGCGACCGTCGCGGCGTGGGCGTCGCGGTCGCCGGTGCCGCCGGGGAGGAGCGCGTCGAGTTCGGCGGTCTGGGCGGCCCGGCCGGTGAAGTAGGGGGCGGCGGCGGGGAGCTGGCGGGGGACGGCGGGCGCGGCAGTGCGGGGCTGCGGATGGACGGCGCCGGTGAGGATCTCGCGGTGGAGCTCCTCAATGGAGTCCGAGGGCCGGACGCCGAGTTCCTCGTCCAGGATGCGGAAGAGGCGCCGGTAGGCGTCGAGCGCCTCGGCCTGGCGTCCGGCCCGGGAGAGGCCGAGCATGAGGAGGCGCCAGGGTCCTTCGCGCAGGGGGTGCGCGGCGACGAGCGCCTCCAGTTCGGCCAGCGGGGCGGGCGCCGCGGTGTGCTCCATCTCGATGCCGATGCACGCTTCGAGCGCCTCGCCGCGCAGGTCGTCGAGGGTCCGGGCCCGGTCGCGGACGGCCGGGACGTCGAGTCCGTCGAACGCCGGGCCGCGCCACAGCGCGAGCCCTTCGCGGTAGGCGGCTGCCGCGGCCGCGTACTCGGCGTCCTGGAACGCCTTGCGGCCCAGGGAGATGAGGGACGTGAAGCGGTCGGCGTCGACGAGCCCTTCGCGGACCGCGAGCCGGTAGCCGCCGCTGCGGCCCTCGATGGACGCTCCGTCGAGGGGCTCCAGGCGGCGGCGCAGCTGGTAGACGTAGGAGCGGAGGGTGGTGTCGGCGCTCGCGGGCGGGCGACCGGCCCAGAGCTGGTCGATGAGCCGGTCCGACTCGGTGAACCCGTTGGCGTTCAACAGGAGCAGGCCCAGCAGCGCCCGCGGCTTGGCCGCGTGCAGCGGGACGGCGCGGCCCGCGATCTCCAGTTCGAGGGGCCCCAGCACCCGGAAGACCACGGGTCGATCGGACATGGCAGCACGGTATCCCGGCGCACGCGCGGCGCGCGGCCCGGGGAGCGCGGACCCGCTGGTCTGTACGTTTCGTGTACTGCGCGTGTACACCCCGTTCCCTACGCTGGCGGAGGCCGTGTCGCCCCTGGACCGGCCGGAAGGGAATGTCCTATGTCGATACCTTCAGCGAAGCGGCTGGGCGTCAGGGCCGTGTGCCTGGCCGCCGCCGTCTTCACGACCGTGGCGGTCACGGCCGGGGTCGCCTGGGCGGCGTACACCGACAACATGTACCCCACCCAGTACGAGCAGTCCGGGTGCTTCAGCGAGAGCGGCCCCGACGGCCAGGTCTCCTGCCAGACCGACAACGCGACCCTCACGTACTACATGGACAGCGGCGGCTCCAACATGCTGGAGACCGAGGACCGGAACGTCGTCATCAGCGTGATGAACAGCGTGTACGCCCCCACCGACTTCACCGTCTCCCTCGACACGACCCCCGAGTTCTCCGGCAGCGCCGAGACCGACATCGTCTACGAGGAGAGCGCCGTGGGCATGTCCGCGAGCGCCGACGGCGTCACCTTCTGCAACAACGCCGCGTCCACCCTCAAGTGCGACCAGCAGTACATCCGCATCCGCGGCGCGGGCCACTACGTCAAGGGCCTGACCTGCCACGAGACCGGCCACGCCGTGGGCCTGCTCCACGGCAACAAGTCGTCCCCGATGCGGTCCAACTCCGACGAGCTCCTCGGGTGCATGGAGACCCCGACCAGCGACGAAGAGGGCTTGCAGGCCAACAACATCGAGAACATCAACGCCACCTACTGAGGAGGACCCATGCGCATCCGGACCCGCATCGCAGCGGCGGCAGGCGTCATCGCGGCCGCCTCCGCCACCGGCATCGCCGTCGCCGCCCTCGGCGCGCCGGCCGCCGACGAGACCGCACCCGAGACCGAGGAGATCCTGCTCGCGCAGGGCAGCGACCACCTCCCGAGCATCACCGCCGCCGACTGGGTGACCTACGCCGACCATGTGATCGTCGTCGAGGCCGTGGCCGAGGAGGCCGTCGAGCCGGAGGCCGAGGAGCTCGACCGCGGCGAGGGCATCATCGGCCGCACCGTCTCACTCACGATCGAGGACGTCCTGTGGTCGCGGGAGGGCGCCCCGCAGGCGGCCCCCGAGACCTGGGAGTACTCGGCCCTCGGCTGGCACTTCAACGCCGAGGCCGAGGACCCGATCGAGATGGCCCTCGACGGCTTCCCGCGCGTCGAGGTCGGCCACCGGTACGTCATGGCGATCCGCTGGGAGGAGGCCGTGTGCACCGCGGGCGGCGACTACCGCCCGGCCCAGTGGCGCGGTCTCGGCGAGGGCTCCGAGATCCCCTTCGACGACGGCACGCTCGGCAACGGCGAGTCCGAGGGGACCGTCAAGTCCGCAGCGGCCTTCGCGGCTGACGAGGACATCCACGTCGACGAGGGCGTGGAGGAGGTCCTCGCGGGCGAGGGCGCCGACGCGCTCGTCACGGCCCTGGAGGACGCGAAACCTGACGAGGCCGCGCTCTCCGAGGTGCAGTCGCTCGCCGCCGCGGCCTCCTGCGAGTGACGGAAGCGGCTGCCGCTCAACCGGAACCTCCCCAGAACGGCTGCTCGGCCGCCGGCGCCCGGCTCCCATCGCTGCGGGAGCCGGGCGCCGCGTCGCCGCGCCCGCCCGGCCGCGGATATAGTGGCCGCTGCCCCTTTCGGACTCGACGCCGACACCGGAGCCGAGTGCGGGGAGCCGCCGCGGCCGTCGGGCGCGCGGCGAGGACACGCCCCCGCGCGGACCGGACGGGGGCTCGATCCCTTGAGGCTGTGGCCGTATGCGCTTCTCGGTACTCGGTCCGCTCCGGGTCGAGACCGGCGGGCGGACGGTCCCCCTCGGCGGCCCGCGGCAGCGCGCCGTCCTCGCGGCGCTCCTGACCGCCCCGGACGAGCCCGTCAGCCGCGCCCGGATCATGGACCTCGTGTGGGACGACCCGACCCCGTCCGCGGCGGTGAACCTCCGCGGCTACGTCTCCAAACTCCGTGCGGCCCTGCACGATCCCGCCGACCCCGAGCCCCGCATCGTGTGGGACCAGGGCCTGCGGCTGCGAGTCGCGCCCGGCGAACTGGACGTCTGGGAGTTCGACCTGCACGCCGCAGAGGCCCAGCGGATGCGGGACGAAGGACGGCTCGCCGAAGCGGCCGAGGCGTACCGGGCCGCGCTCGCGCTGGTGCGCGCCGACCCGTTCCAGGACATCGAGGGCAGCGGCAGCTTCGAGGAGGTGCGCACCCCGCTGCGGGAGCGGCGCGACCTCGCGTTCGAGCGGTACGCCGCCACCGGGCTCGACCTCGGGCGCCACGCCGAGCTCGTCGGTGAACTGCGCACCTGGCATGCGCGCCAACCGCTCTGGGAGCACCTCGCCGCGCAGCTCATGCTCGCGCTGTTCCGCTCCGGCAGGCGCAGCGAGGCGCTCGCGGTCTTCCAGGAGACCAGCGAGACCCTTGTGGACGAACTCGGGACGGGGCCCGACCGGGAGCTGCGCCTGATGCACCGGCGCATCCTCGCCGACGACCCCGGGCTCCAGCCCACCGCACGCGGGCGGCGCGCCCCGGTCCCCCGCCAGCTCCCCGCCGCCTCGGCGCACTTCACCGGGCGCGCGACGGAACTCGCCGCATTGGACGGTCTGCTCACCGACGGCGGCGAAGCCGTCGCGGTCCTGTCCGGGCCCGGCGGGATCGGCAAGACCGCGCTCGCGCTCCACTGGGCCCACCGCGTCGCCGCGAAGTTCCCCGACGGCCAGATCCACCTGGACCTGCGCGGCTTCGACCCCGCCGCGGGCCCGATGGACCCCGGCGAGGCGCTGCGGGCCGTCCTCGACGCGCACGGCGTCCCCGCCGAGCACCTCCCCGACGGCGCCGACGCGCAGTCCGCGCTCCTGCGCAGCGTCCTCGCCGACAAGCGCGTCCTCATGGTCCTCGACAACGCCCGCGACGCCGCCCAGGTGCGCCCGCTCCTGCCCGGCACCGCCGAGAGCCTCGTGCTCGTCACCAGCCGCAACCGCCTCTCCGCGCTCACCGCCGGCGGCGCCAAGCCCCTCCACCTCACGGTCCTCGACACCGCCGACGCCGAGCGGTTCATACGGCAGCGCCTGCGCGACCGGCGCCCGACCGCCGAACCCGAGGCCCTCGGCCAGATCATCGCCTCGTGCGCCGGACTCCCCCTCGCGCTCGCGGTCGCCGCCGCACGGGCCGTCAACGACCCGGCCTTCCCCCTTGCGGCCCTTGCCGAGGAGCTGCGGCCCGCGGAGCGGCGCCTCGACGCGCTCGCCGACCCCGACGGGAGCACGGACCTCCGCACGGTCTTCGCGTGCTCCTACCGCGACCTCAGTCCCGCTGCGGCGCGGTTGTTCCGGCTCCTCAGCGTCCACCCCGGACCGACGTTCGCGCTCGCGGGTGCCGCGGCCGTCGCGGCCGCCCCGGCCCGCGAGACCCGGCTGCTGCTCACCGAGCTGACCCGCGCGAACCTCCTGAACGAGTCCGGCCCCGGCCGCTTCGGCTTCCACGACCTCACCCGCGCCTACGCGGCCGAGCTCGCCGCGACCGAGCGCCGCGACGCCGTGCGCAGGCTCCTCGACGAGTGCCTGCACACCGCGCACGCCGCGAACCTCCTCCTCGACCCCCACCGCGACCCGCTCGACCTCGTCCCGGCCCTCGATGGGACCGTCACCGCCGTGTTCGCGGACGCCGCCGAGGCCATGGACTGGTTCCACACCGAGAGCGCAGTACTCACGGCCGCAGTCGGTCTCGCCGCCGAGCACGGCTACGACCGGCACTGCTGGCAGCTCGCCTGGACCCTCCGCGACTACCTCGACCGCGGGCGGCGGCACGAACAGGCCGCCGTCTTCGGCATCGCGATCGAGGCCGCCCGCAGGCTCGGCGACGGCCCCGCGCAGGTCAAGACCGGCCGCCTCCTCGCCGAGGCCCTGAGCTGCCTCGGCCGCCACAGCGAGGCCGCCGCGATCCTCGACCGCACGCAGGCGCTGTGCCGCGAGCGCGGCGACCTCCTGGAGCAGGGGCACACCTGGTACGTGCACGCGCGGCTCCTCCACCGGCAGGCCCGGTTCGCCGAGGCCGTGGACAGCGACCTGCGGGCGCTCGACCTGTACCACCGGGTCGGCCACGAGGTCGGGAAGGCCAACGCGCTCAACGCGATCGGCTGGAACCACTCCCTCGCGGGCGACCACGCCCAGGCGATCGGCTACTGCGAGGAGGCCCTGGCCCTCATGCGGACCACCGGCGACCGCCACGGCCAGGCCGCGACCCTCGACAGCCTCGGGCACGCGTTCCGCGGGCTCGGGCGGCACGCGGAGGCCGTCGCGTACTTCCATGCGTCCCTTGACCTCTACCGCGATCTCGGCAACCGCCACGAGGAGGCGTCGACGGTCCTCAAGCTCGCGGACGCCCACCACGAGCACGGCGACCGCGCCGAGGCCCGCCGCACCTGGGAGCGGGGCCTCGCGATCCTCGACGAGCTGAACCACCCCGACGCGCGGGCCGTGCGCGCAAGGATCGCGGCGCTCGACGGCTAGGACGGGCCGCGGGCGGGACCCGGCGGCTACGCTGCTGGGGGACGGCGACCCGGCCGGGGGCCGCGGAGCACTGGGGAGCGTTCATGGCCGATCTGATCACCGCGCTGGAGCAGCAGGAGCGGTACCTCGTCTTCGACCGGTTCGACCACGACGACGCGTGGGCGCTCGGCTCGCTCATCACCGCGGCCGCACGGGACGCCGGGCACGGCGTGGGCATCGACATCCGGCGCCCCGGCCTGATCCTGTTCCGCGCGGCCCTGCCGGGCAGCGGGCCGGACCAGGAGTCGTGGATCGCGCGCAAGTCCGCGGTCGTGCTGCGCATGGAGGCCAGCAGCGCGCTCGTCAACGAGCGCATCAAGGCGAAGGGCGTGGACCCGGGCGCGACCGGCTGGCTCGACCCGGCCGTGTACGCGGTCACGGGCGGCTCGTTCCCGGTGCGGGTGCGCGGCGTCGGCGTGGTCGCTGCCGCCACCGCCTCGGGCCTGTCCTCGATGGACGACCACGAGCTGGTGGTCGCCGGCGTCCGGGCGTTCCTGGAGGCCGCGTGAAACCGGTGGTCCTGTTCGTCTGCGTCCACAACGCGGGCCGCTCCCAGATGGCCGCCGGATGGCTCGCCCACCTCGCCGGGGACCGCATCGAGGTCCGCTCGGCGGGCTCGGCCCCCGCCGCGGACGTCAACCCCGCGGCGGTCGCGGCGATGGCCGAGGTCGGGATCGACATCGCCACCGCGACCCCGAAGCTCCTCACCGCGGACGCGGTCGAGGCCGCCGACGTGTGCGTCACGATGGGCTGCGGCGACGCCTGCCCGGTCTTCCCCGGCAAGCGCTACCTGGACTGGGAGCTCGACGACCCCGCAGGCCGGGACGTTGCGGCGGTCCGCCCTATCCGCGACGACATCCGCGCCCGCGTCGAGGCGCTCATCGCGGAACTGCTCCCCTGACCGGGGTCCGAAACCAGGTCGCGGAGGGTGCGGACCGGGTGGCATGATCGGCGGGTGCTGCTGACGATCACGACCACCGCGAAGCCCGCGACCGACCTGGGACGGCTGCTGCGCAAGCACCCCGACCGGGTCCAGTCCTTCGAGCAGACGTTCGGGACCGCGTGGGTGTGCTATCCGGAGGCGGGCGAGGACCGGTGCACGGCGGCGCTCCTGCTGGAGGTCGACGCCGCGCGCCTGGCGCGCTCGCATTCGCGCGCGTCCGGCGGGGACTCGTTGAGCCGGTACGTGAACGACCGGCCGTACGCGGCCTCGTCGCTGCTGGCCGTGGCCCTCGGGAAGGTCTTCTCCACCGCCAGGACCGGCGTCAGCGAGGAGCGGCCCGAGCTGGCCGCCGCGGCGATGCCCCTGGAGATCGCGCTGCCGGCCGTCCCGTGCAAGGGCGGGCCGCAGCTGGTGCGGGACCTGTTCGAGCCCCTGGGCTGGGAGGTCGGGGCCGACGCGGTGCCGCTGCCGGGCTTCGACGCCGACTCGCGGTACGTGGACGTGCGGCTGCGCGGCGAGGTGCGCCTCTCGGACGCGCTGAGCCAGCTGTACGTGCTGCTGCCGGTCCTCGACGACGCGAAGCACTACTGGGTCGACATCGGCGAGGTCGACAAGCTCGTGCGCTCCGGCGGCGAGTGGCTCGCCGCCCATCCGCGGCGCGGCCTCATCGCCCGCCGGTACCTCGCGCACCGCAGGTCCTACGAGCGAGCCGCGGCCGAGCGCCTCGCCGAGCTCGCCGAAACCGCTGAGACCGAAGAGGACGCGATGGTCGAGGAGGAGGCCGCGGAGGAGACCGAGCGGTCGCTCCCGCTGCACCGCATCAGGATCGGCGCGGTCCTCGAAGCGCTCGGCGACGCCGGCGCAGCCTCCGTCCTCGACCTCGGCTGCGGCTCGGGCAAACTGCTCGCCCAGCTGCTCAAGGACGCGCGGTACACCCGCGTCACCGGCGTCGACGTCTCGTCCCGGGCGCTCGACATGGCCGAGAAGTCGCTCCACCTCGACCGCATGCCCGAGCGCCGCAGGCAGCGCCTCGACCTGCTCCAAGGCTCGGTCGTCTACCGCGACAAGCGGTTCGCCGGATACGACGCGGCCGTCCTCATGGAGGTGATCGAGCACCTCGACCCCGGGCGGCTGCCCGCCATGGAGCGGGTCGTCTTCGCCGAGGCCCGCCCGCGCACCGTGGTCGTGACGACCCCGAACGCCGAGTACAACGCCCGGTACGGCATGGAGGCGCACCAGATGCGCCACGCCGACCACCGCTTCGAGTGGGACCGGGCCCGCTTCGCCGCGTGGGCGCGGGACACCGCCGCCCGCCACGGCTACCGGGTCCGCATCGAGGGGGTCGGCGCCGCCGACCCCGACGCCGGGACCCCGACTCAGATGGGAGTGTTCGACCGTGACTGACGCACCTCCGGTGGTGAGCGTCCCCGAGCTGTCCCTCGTGCTGCTCGTCGGCGTCTCCGGGTCCGGCAAGTCCACCTTCGCCGCCGCGCACTTCAAGCCCACGCAGGTGGTCTCCTCGGACTACTGCCGGGGCCTGGTGGCCGACGACGAGGCCGACCAGGCCGCCACGCCCGAGGCGTTCGCGCTGCTCAACCACATCGTGGGGACGCGGCTGCGGCTCGGCCGGCTCACCGTCGTCGACGCCACGAACGTCCAGAAGGAGGCCCGCGCGCAGCTGGTCAAGCTCGCACGGGAGCACCACGTCCTCGTGGACGCGGTCGTCCTCGACGTCGAACCGTCGGTGGCCGTGGAGCGCAACCGGTCCCGGCCGGACCGGAACTTCGGCGAGGCCGTCGTGCGCCGCCACCACCGCGACCTCAAGCGCAGCCTCACGCACCTGAAGAAGGAGGGCTTCCGGCGCGTCCACCACCTCGCCGGGGCCGAGGCCGTCGCGGCCGCGAAGGTCGTCACCGAGAAGTCCTGGAACGACCGCACGGAGGAGACCGGCCCATTCGATCTGGTCGGCGACGTGCACGGCTGCCGCGCCGAACTCGAAGCGCTGCTTGCGGAACTGGGCTGGGCGATCGAGCGCGACGACCGGGGCCGCGCCGTGGGCGCCGCGCACCCGGAGGGCCGCAAGGCGGTGTTCGTGGGCGACCTGGTCGACCGCGGGCCCGACACGCCGGGCGTGCTGCGCCTGGTCATGGGCATGGTCGAGGCGGGGACGGCGCTGTGCGTGCAGGGCAACCACGAGCACAAGCTCGTGCGGGCCCTCAACGGCCGCAAGGTGACCGTCGCGCACGGCCTGGCCGAGTCGCTGGACCAGCTCGGCGCCGAGGACGAGGCGTTCCGCGAGGAGGCCCGCGCGTTCATGGACGGGCTGCGGGCGCACCTCCTTCTCGACGGCGGGAACCTCGTCGTCGCGCACGCGGGCCTCAAGGAGGAGTTCCACGGCCGCGCCTCGGGCGCGGTGCGCTCGTTCGCGCTGTACGGCGACACCACCGGCGAGACCGACGAGTTCGGGCTGCCGGTGCGCCTGCCGTGGGCCGAGGAGTACCGCGGCGCGGCCGCGGTCGTCTACGGCCACACGCCCACCGTCGATCCCCAGTGGATCAACAACACGATCTGCCTCGACACCGGCGCCTGCTTCGGCGGGAAGCTCACCGCGCTGCGCTACCCCGAGCGGGAGCTCGTCGCGGTCGACGCCGAGCGCGAGTGGTACGAGCCGGTCCGCCCGCTCGTCCCCGCCGTGGTCGAGCGGGACGCGGCGACGCTCGACATCACCGACGTCACCGGCGACCGGCACCTGGAGACCGGCCTCGTCGGCACGGTGAAGGTGCGGGCCGAGAACGCGGCGGCGGCACTGGAGGTCATGAGCCGCTTCGCGGACGACCCGCGGCGACTGCTGTACCTGCCGCCGACCATGGCCCCCGTCGACACCTCCGATGCGGACGGCTACCTGGAGCACCCGGCGCAGGCGTTCGCGCAGTACCGCGGCCGCGCCGAGCGGGTGGTGTGCCAGGAGAAGCACATGGGCTCGCGGGCCGTCGCGCTCGTGTGCCGCGACGCCGCGACCGCGAAACGCCGCTTCGGAATCGACGCGGCGCCCTGGGGCGCGCTCCTCACGCGGACCGGGCGCGCGTTCTTCCAGGACGACGTGCTCACCAATGAACTTCTCGACCGCGTCGCGGCCGCCGCTTCGGCCGCGGGCCTGTGGGAGCGCCTCGACACCGACTGGATGCTCCTCGACTGCGAGCTGCTCCCCTGGTCGGCGAAGGCCCGCGACCTCATCGCGGACCAGTTCGCGGGCGTCGCGGCCGCGGGCCTCGCCGCGCTCCCGGCCGCCTCGGCGGTCCTGGACGCCGCGGCGGCACGGGGTCTCGACGTGGCCGCCCTGGCCGGGCGGACCGCCGCGCGCCACGCCAACATGGAGGCGTTCGCGGAGGCGTACCAGCGGTACTGCTGGCCCACAGAGGGACTCGACGGCGTGCGGCTCGCGCCGTTCCAGGTCCTCGCGACCGAGGGCCGCAACCTCGCCGACCACCGGCACGACCGGCACCTGGAGGTCATCGACGCGCTCAACGCCGCCGACGCCTCGGGGCTGCTGCTGGAGACGCGGCGGCGGTTCGTCACGCTCGGCACCGCCGACGAGGACGAGGCGACGCAGTGGTGGCTCGACCTGTGCGCCGCCGGCGGCGAGGGCATGGTCGTCAAGCCCGTCTTGGAGGACCGCCCGAAACTGCAACCGGGCCTGAAGGTCCGCGGCCGCGAGTACCTGCGGATCATCTACGGCGCCGACTACACCGATCCCGAGCGACTCGCGGACCTGCGCCAGCGCCGCCTGCACCACAAGCGGTCCCAGGCGCTGCGCGAGTACGCCCTCGGCGTCGAGGCGCTCGACCTCGTCGCCAAGAACGCTCCATTGTGGCAGATCCACCAGTACGTGTTCGCGATCCTCGCCCTCGAATCCGAGCCGGTCGACCCGCGGCTGTGAACGGAGACGACGTGACCACCGAGCACGAGACCGCCGACCCCGGCACCACCGCCCGCGCCAACGAGATCCTGCGGACCGAGGCGGGCTCGGGCGTCCACGGCCTCGCCATCGCGGGCGTGAGCGACCACGACGAGGCGGGCGTCTTCATCGAGCCCGCCGAGCACGTCTTCGGCCTGGCCGGGGCCCTCGACCACCACGCGTGGCGCGACCGCCCCGAGGGCGCCCGCTCCCAGGCCGGGGACCGCGAGTGCACGCTCTACTCGCTGCGCAAGTTCCTGCGCCTCGCCGTCGCGGGCAACCCGAACCTGCTGCTGGTACTCAACGCGCCCAAGGAGTCCGTGTACCACTCGACGCCCCTCGGCGACGAGCTGCGCGCCCTCGGCCCGGCGTTCCTCTCCCGGCACGCCGCCCGCCGCTGCATCGGGTACCTCGACGGCCAGGTCGCCATGCTGCTGGGCCGCGGCCGCCAGAAGGACATGCCGAAGCGCCCCGAACTCGTTGCGGCACACGGCTACGACACCAAGTTCGCGTCACACGCCCTCCGCCTCGGCCTCCAGGGCCTGGAGATGACCGAGCACGCCCGCCTGACCCTCCCCATGCCCGCCGACCAGCGCGAACGCGTGCTCGCCGTCAAGTCCGGCCGCGTCCCCGAACTCGACACCGTCCTCACCGAGATCACCGCCGCCCGCGACCGCATCGAGACCCTCCTCGACACCGGCCGGACCCCGCTCCCCGCCGACCCCGACACGGACCGCATCTCGGCCTGGTCGGTCGAGGCCCACCAGCGCCACTGGGCCGCGGCGGCCCCGTGAGCGACGAGCTGTTCCCCAGGACCCGCACCGAGGTCGCGCCCGGTGCGGTCCTGGTGCCGGACTGGCTCGGCGCCGACCGCCAGCGCGACCTCGTCGCCGCCTGCCGCGACTGGGCGCGCGGCCCGGCGGGGATGCGCACGGTCCGCACGCCCGGCGGCGGCACGATGACCGCCAAGCAGGTCTGCCTCGGCTGGCACTGGCGCCCGTACGCGTACTCGCGGACCACCGACGACGGCGCGCCAGTCAAGCCGTTCCCGCCCGAGCTCGGCGCCCTCGCCCGCCGCGCGCTCGACGCGGCGTACGGCGAGCCGCCGGGCGCGGAGTACGACATGGCGCTCGTCAACTTCTACGACGCCGACGCACACATGGGAATGCACCAGGACCGCGAGGAGCGCTCGGATGCGCCGGTGGTCTCGCTGAGCCTCGGCGACACGTGCGTCTTCCGGTTCGGGAACACCGAGATGCGCTCGCGGCCCTACACCGACCTGGAGCTGCGCAGCGGCGACCTGTTCGTGTTCGGCGGGCCCTCGCGCCTCGCGTTCCACGGCGTCCCGCGCGTCCTCCCGGGCACCGCCCCTTCCGGGCTCGGGCTCACCGGGCGGCTCAACCTGACGCTCCGCGCGAGCGGCCTCGGTTCCACCTGACGGGACCGGCGGCCCCCGGTAAAGGTCACGTCCTATTGCGTTTGCCGCGGGCGTCCGGCGCGGTCATCATGGACCAATGCCCGTCCGCCATGTACTGCTCGCCATGGCCGTCGCCGTGATGTGGGGCCTCAACTTCATCGCGATCGACGCCTCGCTCCAGCACTTCCCGCCGATGTTCCTCGTCGCGCTCCGCTTCGCGCTCATCGCGATCCCCACGCTCCTGCTGGTCAAACGCCCCGACGTCCCGCTGCGCTGGCTCATCGGGTACGGCCTCGGCTTCGGCACCCTCCAGTTCCTGTTCCTGTACTGGGGCATGGCCGCCGGGATGCCCACCGGCCTGGCGTCCCTCGTCCTCCAGGCGTCCGGGCCGTTCACGATGCTCCTGGGCGCGACGTTCCTGCGCGAGCGCGTCTCCGGCCCCCAGCTCATCGGCATCCTCGTCGCGGTCGGCGGCCTCGCCGTCGTCGGCTGGCAGCGCGCCGAGCACGCCAGCGTCATCCCGTTCCTCCTCACCCTCGCCGGGGCCCTCGGCTGGGCGATCGGCAACATCTCCAACCGTCAGGCGCGGGCCGCGAACCCGCTGCACCTGACGCTGTGGATGTCCGTGGTCCCGCCCCTGCCGATGCTCGCGCTCGCGCTGGTCTGGGAGGGCCCTTCGCGGATCGCAGTTTCCCTCACCGACTTCAGCGACCCGGGCGCCCTGGCGGCCGTGCTCGGCCTGCTCTACACCGTGCTCATCGGCACGATCCTCGGCTCCGGCCTGTGGACCTGGCTCATGTCCCGCCACCCTGCGGGCGTCGTCGCCCCGTTCTCCATGCTCGTCCCGGTCACCGGCATGACCGCGGCCTGGCTCATCCTCGGCGAGACCGTCACCCTCCCCGAAGCCCTCGGCGGCATCCTCGTCGTCGGCGGCGTCCTCCTCGGCAGCATCAGAACCCGCAAGCCGGCACTCCCCCTCCCCGAACCCGCCCCCGCCTAGACCGCTTCGGAGGCCGGAGTCTTGAGGGCCTCGGCGATGACCTCGGGGAGCCAGGTTCGGGTTTCGCTGAAGCGGAAGCCGAGGGTGGTGGCGCGGTGGGTGTCCATGGCGTAGTAGCGGTCGAAGGCGTACGGGGAGGGGTCAGGGGTGTCGGTCGCGGTGAGGTGCGGGGTGCCGGTGCCGGCGGCTTCGATCGCCGCGCAGAGGTCCGTGACGTCGAGTTCGCCGGTGGAGGCCGCGTTGAGGGGTCCGGTGAAGGATTCCGTTGCGGCCCAGTGGAGGACCTCGGCGATCTCGTGGTGGTGGATGAAGGACGCAGGGCGGTTGACCGGGTGGACGGCAATCGGCGTTCCGGCGGCGGTGCGGTCGAGGTAGTGGGCGAGGCGGCCGGTGAAGTCGGTGCCGCCGAGGACGTGGGCGCAGCGCACGGAGGCGAAGTCGAACGCCGCGCGTGAGAGCACGGCTTCGGCCTGGCGTTTGCCCTCGCCGTAGTGGGCGTCCGCGAAGGCCGGGTCGGTCCACGGCAGCGCGGGGTCGACGGGCCAGTCGGCGGGGTCGACCGCGGTTTCGGGGACCGGCGAACCGGGCGGGCGCTCGGCGATCCGGGAGGAGCTGCGCGGGTCGTACACCTCGACCGTGGAGGTCATCAGGTACCGCGAGGTGCGCCCCTCGAAGACACGACGTGCGACGGCGGCCTGGAGCGGCGTGTAGCAGACCTGGTCGATGACGACGTCGAAGCGCCGCGACCCCAGCGCCGCGCGCAGGGCCCGCTCCTCGTCGCGGTCGGCGATCACGTGGGCCGCGCCCGGCGGCGCGGGTACGGAGCCGCGGTTGACGACGGTCACCGCGTGGCCGTCGCCGAGCAGGAGTTCCACGAGGCGGCGGCCGAAGTAGCGGCTGCCGCCGATGATGCACATGTCCATGACGCCAGCCTCCCTTGCTACGGTCCCAAGCGGAAGTGCCGATCTGGTCGGCACGTCGTAAGGAGAACTGATGATCGAGGTGCACCGGCTGCGCGTCCTCCGCGAGGTCGCCCGGCACGGCAGCTTCAACAAGGCGGCCGCGGCCCTGCTCTGCACGCCTTCCGCCGTGTCCCAGCAGATCGCCGCCCTTGAGCGCACCCTCGGCGCGGACGTCGTCAGCCGCAGCACCCGCGGCGTCCGCCTCACCGAGCCCGGCCGGCTCCTGGTCGAGTCAGCAGACGCCATCACCGCCGAACTCCAGCACGTGCAGCGCCAGATCGCCGACCTCGCAACGGGCGCCGACAAGCTCACGATCGCCACGTTCACCAGCGGCGGCCGCCGCCTGCTCCCTGCCGCGCTGCGGGAGCTGTGCGCCGGGTTCCCCGACCTGGACGTGACGATCCTCCAGCACGAACCCGAGGACGCCCTGCCGCTCGTGCGCGCGGGCCAGGCCGACCTCGCCCTGGCCTACCACTTCGACGGCCCGCCCCCGGCGCGCCCGGGCGACCGCGGCGGCCTCGATTGGACCCCGCTCACGCACGACCCGCTCCGGCTCGTACTCCCCCGCACCCACCGGCTCGGCGACGCGCCCGAGATCCACCTCGCCGACCTCGCAGAGGAGCGGTGGGTCCTCGGCTGCCTCAAGACCGCCGACCACCTGCGCGGCCTCGCCGCTATGGCCGGGTTCGAGCCGCGGATCTCATGCAGCGCCACGGACTACTTCTTCGCCGCGTCCCTGGTGGACGCGGGCGTCGGCATCGCAATGCTCCCGGAACTCGCGCTCGACCAGCTCCCGCCCGGCCTCACCGCGGTCCCGCTCGCTCCGCCGACGGCCTCACGGCACGTCGGCATCGCGGTCGCCCGGCGCCGCATCCCGGCCGTGCAGCCGTACCTCGACCTGCTGGTGACGTCCCTGCAATCGGCCGCCGAGCGGCTCTGACCCCGGGCCGCCCGCTAGGACGACGGCGTGCGGTCGGGAACGGCGAGGCCGACGATCCAGGAGACGACGCCGACGAAGATCGCGCCCCAGAACGCGGGCCAGAATCCGTCGATGCTGAACGGCAGGCCCAGCAGGCCCGCGATCCACTCCGTCAGCAGGAACAGCAGCGCGTTCACCACGAGCGCGGCCAGGCCGAGCGTCACCCAGTAGACGCACCCGCCGGCGCGGCGGAACAGCGGCTTGAGCGTGGCGTTGACCAGGCCGAAGACGAGCGCGACCCCGATAAGGGTGAGCGTGTTGCGCACCGGGCCCGAGGCGTCGACGTGGATGCCGTCGATCAGGAGCGCGGCCAGCGCGAGGGCGGCCGCGGTGATGAGCGTGCGGATCAGGAAGCGCATGGCGGCCTCCCGTTCAGGCCAGGAGCTTGGCTTTGGCGGCGGCGAACTCGGCGTCGTTCAGGACGCCGCTCGCGTGCAGCTGGCCGAGGCGGTCGAGCTGCGCGAGCATGTCGTCCCCGCCTCCGGACGGGGCCGGTGCGGGCGCGGCCTGCTGCTGCCGGTACGCCTGCGCGTCGGCCTGGGTCTGGGCGCGACCGGACGCGGCGCGTTCCATGGAGCGGTTGACGGCTCCGGCGGTCCCGGCGATGACGGCGGTGCGCGCCATCGTGCCGAGCAGGCCGGGGCGTCCGATACGTCGTGGCATGGCGTGGCTCCTCAGGTCGCGGCGAGTGCGGTCAGGGCGGCGGCGGGGACGCGTTCCCAGTCGACCAGGCGCCCTCCCCTGCTCTGGATCGACGCGGCCAGCGCGCCCGCCCAGGTGTGCTCGAAGACGAGCATGCCGATCGCGGTGCCCGGCTGGAGCTCTTCGGCGACGGCTTCGGCGTCTTCCGCGGCGAGCAGCCCGGCCGGTTCGCCGACGATGGCCGCGAGGCGCTCGTCGGCGCTGGCGGCCTCGGCCCACTCGACCGACCCGTCGCCGCCGCGGCTGACCAGCAGCGCGTCGAGGACGGTGATCGTCCCGGCGGCGATGAGCGATTCGAGCTCGGCGAGGATGCCGCCGTCGAACCGTCCTCCGGAGAACTCGACGAGGACGAGGTCCACCGGTCCCTTGCCTTCCATGTCCGCCTCCCCGGACGGGCCGCACCCGGGCCCGGTCCTGGCTGGACGCTACCCCGCCGCCCGCCCCCGGACGCCGGTTTCAGGCGAACGCCCGGGGGACGCGGGGCGGACGGGGCGGACGGCGGACGCGTTCAGGCGGCGGCGCGGCGCTGCTGGCGCGAGAAGAGGAAGCCGAGGGCGAGCATGCCGATGGCGAGGCCGAGGTGGAGCCAGTTGTCGGCGTCGTTCACGGGCACGAAGTTCGCCATGGAGTCCAGGTCGATGACCAGCCCGTACAGCCAGAGCACGAAGTAGATCGCCCCGCCGGTGAGCAGGTAGGTGACCGCGGCCCCGGCGGTGCGGACCATGAGGAACCCGACGACGCCGAACAGCACGTGCACGAGGTTGTGCAGGACCGACACCTCGAAGATCCCGAGGAGCGCCGCGCCCGAGTGGTGACCGGCGAAGGTCAGCTGGTCGAGGCCGGTGGTGATCCCGGGGACGAACCCGAGGACACCGACGAGGAGGAAGACGGACGCGATCACCATCGTCACGGTCTGCACCGGTGCGCGGCGGGTGCTGACCTGGGCATGTGAGGAGGACATGAGAAGCTCCCTTGTCGTAATGCGAGTCGATACACGGGGTATTCGTCGCCGTGATCGCACCGGATGGGTCGGCGTCCGAAGATTTCTCAGCAGCCCGACGACCCGCACTTCCCACAACACCTACTCGACCCCTCCGACCCCAGGCGCAACTGGAGTGTCTGATGTCAACCCTGTTGCAGCGGAACGCATCCGGTCGTCCGTTTACTGGGGTTCCCGTGCGCTATGGTGACTTTGCTTCATATTCGGAGCGGCGGACTCCAGGAAGAAGACGAACGCGGTGCTGAATGGGTAGCTCTAGTTCCAAGCCGAGCGGGAACGCCGGCGGCAAAGCGGCCGGCACGATAGTCAACCGGGTCCTCAGGCTGCCCAGCTCGTTCCGGAAGGCCCTGAGCCGCAAGAAGAAGCCGGGCGACGCGGTGACCACTCCCGACCCCAAGCCGGACGTCCCGACGCCGGACGCGCCCAAGGGCTGGACGCACCCCAAGCACCCCGACGTGAAGCTCAGCCCCGAGGACAACGCCGCGGTCGACCGCTTCCTGGAACGCTCCCGCCTCGCCGAATCCAAGATCACGCCCGAAATGGACAAGATCGCCGACAAGACCGGCTCGGACCTCATCGGGCGCGACCACCGGCTCAAGACCGAGGACTCCCTCAAAGAGAAGATCGCGAGGATCCAGCGGCGCAACCCCGACGCGACCGCCGACGACGCCATCGCGGACATCAACGACTCCGTCAGGTACACGATGGGCCACCCCGAGGACAAGTACACCGACGGCGTGAAGGAAGCCCAGAAGACCCTGAAGGAAGCCGGATTCGAGCCGGATCCCAAGCAGTACAAGTACAAGTGGAACCAGGACGGCAAGTACCAGGGCATCAACACCACCTGGCGGGACCCCGAGACCGGCACCCAGTTCGAGGTCCAGCACCACACCGACCGGAGCTTCTGGGCCAAGGACGAGGGCACCCACGATCTGTACGATCAGATGAAGGTCCTCGACGACGGGGACCCGCGGAAGGCGGCCCTCGACGCGGAGCAGAAGAAGATCTTCAACGAAGTGCCGCATCCGAACAACGTGCAGGACCTGAAGACGTTCGATGGGAGTTTCGGTGGAGGATCTTAGGTACTACGTGATGACCAATCACCGCTGGCCGAGGTCCAACCCCGCCGGATTCCTCCGCAAGTACCGCGACGGCGGCAGGACCCAGAGCGAGGAGTACGACTTCCACAACTCCGCCTGGGAGCGCACCACCTTCTTCCTCGACCACGACCGCGGCCACATCGACTACGACTACGAAGAAGTCCCCGCCGCCGAAGCCGAAGCCCTCATCCAGGAAAAACACCGCCGCAAGGCCGAACGAGACCTCCAGCAGGGCGCATGACCCGCTGGTGGACGCCGGCCGCTTGACGGCGAACGTCCCCGGGCCGCTGCCGCTCAGTCGGTGGTGGTGGCGCGGGCGGGGAGGACCCAGCCGGGGCGCGGGAAGTGGCAGGTGTAGCCGCTCGGGTAGTTGACCAGGTAGTCCTGGTGCTCGGGCTCGGCCTCCCAGAACGGGCCGGCCGGCTCGATCGTGGTGACGGCCTGGCCCGGCCACAGGCCCGAGGCGTCGACGTCACTGATCGTGTCGCGCGCGATGCGCTCCTGCTCGGGGCTGAGCGGGAAGATCGCCGACCGGTAGCTGGTGCCGCGGTCATTGCCCTGGCGGTTCAGCGTGGTCGGGTCGTGGATCTGGAAGTAGAACGCCAGGACGTCCCGGTATGTGGTCTGCGCCGGGTCGAAGACGATCTCGACCGCCTCGGCGTGGCCGGGGTGCTTGCGGTAGGTCGCGTGGTCGTTCGTGCCCCCGGTGTAGCCGACGCGGGTGGCGAGCACGCCCGGCTGGCGGCGGATGAGGTCCTCCATGCCCCAGAAGCAGCCGCCGGCGAGGACGGCCGTCTCGGTGCCCGGCTGGCGGGTGATGGCTCCGGTGTCGGTGATGCCGCTGGTCATGGCTGGCGCTCCTTCGTACTGGTCCGGGCGCCTCGACAGGCGCTCACTGGGCACAACACGCCCAGGGTCGGATTTGGTCCCGGCCCCTCGAACACCTCCTGTGACTGCTGTCGCAATTCACGTCATCTGGGCGGGTTCAGCGGGCGTCGAGCGCGATCGCTTCGGACGCCTTCGCGAGCTTGGTGTCGAACCGGCCGAGGAAGGCGAGCAGCGGACCGGCCTTGAGCATGCCGTCGCGGGCGGCGATGCCGAAGGCGGTGCGCGGGGCGAGGAACGCGAGCCCGGGCGCCGCGATGGCCTGGTTGGCGGCGACGAAGGGCCGCATGCGCCGCTCATAGGCGGCGAGCGCGGGTTCGACGGCGTCGTGGCGCGCGAGTTCGTCCGCGAGCACGTACGCGCCGACGAGGGCGAGGCTGGTGCCCTGCCCGGACATGGGCGACGGGCAGTACCCGGCGTCGCCGAGGAGCACGACGCGGCCGCGGTGCCAGGCGTCCATGTCGATCTGGGTGACCGAGTCGAAGTAGAAGTCCGGGGACCCCTCCATGTCGGACAGGATCCGGTCGGTCTCCCATCCCATGCCGTCGAAGACGTCCCGGAGGTGCCGCCGCTGCTCCGCGGGCGGGCGGCGGTCGATGTCGCTCTCGGTCGGGCGGCGGTGCAGCAGCAGCGCCTTGGCGCCTTCGGCCCGGTGGGTCCGGTAGAGGGCGGCGAGGCGGCCGGGCCGGTTGAAGAGGCGGACCTCGTCGCCGAGGCCGAGGTGGTCGCCGACGGTCGCGATGCTGACGTGGGCGCCCAGGAAGCGGCGGAAGGGCGGCTCGGGGCCGAAGGCGAGCGCCCGGGTGTTCGAGTGGAGCCCGTCGGCGCCGACGACGAGGTCGAAGCCTTCGGCCTGGGCCCCTTGGAAGGAGGCGACGACGCCGTCGTCCCGCTGGCGCAGCTCGGTGATCGTGTCCCCGTACCGGAACTCGGCGCCGGGGGCGGCGTCGTGGAGCAGGCCCACGAGGTCGCCGCGGAGGATCTCCAGCGAGCGGTCCTCGGGCGCGACCAGGCCGGTGCCGAACCGGGCGCGGATCCGGCCGCGGGCGTCGACGGTGGAGACGTGCTCGATGCCGGTGGCTGCGGCGCGGACGCCTTCGAGCACGCCCATCCGCTCGGCCACGTCGATCGCCTTGCCGCGCAAGTCGATCGCGTAGCCGCCGGTGCGGCGGGCGGGGGCCTTCTCGACGAGGACGGCGCGGATGCCGTGGTGCCCGAGCCAGTGAGCGAGTGCGGGTCCGGCGATGCTCGCGCCGGAGATGAGGACGTTGCGTACTGCGGTCATGGAGGGGTCGCTCGCTTTCAGTCGGTGTCGGTGAAGCCTTGCGCGAGAAGGGTCAGCGCCCGGTCCACGAAGGGGAGCGGGTTCGCGTCGAAGTCGGTGAGGTGCCAGTGCCGGAGGGCGCCGAGGAAGGCGCCGACGAAGGCGTGCACGAAGACCTGGGTGTCGAGGCGGTCCCCTGCATCGGGTGCGACGGCGGCCGCGATGGCGCGCGACTTCTCGTAGGAGTGGAGGGTGAACGCGGCCTCGACCGCCGGGACGCGGTAGATGAGCGCGACCCGCCGCCGGATCAGCCGCAGGTCGGCGTCGCTCATGGCCGCGAAGCCCGCACGGACGGCCGCACGGAGGGCGTCGACCGGGTCGGCCGCGGCGAACTGCGGGGTGAGCGGGCTCGAAGCGTGCTCGTCCGCCTCGTCCCAGATGACGAGCATCTCCTTCGCCCCGAAGTAGCGGTACACGGTCCGCGGCGCGACCTCGGCGGCCGCGGCCACCGCCTCGATCGCGACCGCATCGAAGCCGTGCTCCTCGAACAGGCCGAGCGCCGCCTCCTGGATGCGGTGCATCGCGGCGAGCTTCTTGCGCGCCTGGAGACCCGGCGTTCCGGCCGGGGCCGCCGACGGGGCGGGGGGATCGGTGTCCATAAACTCATTATAGGCAGTCACTGCCAGATGGCAGCGACTGCCCTCTTGATCATGGAGTGACCAGGGCGCCGAGACTCGGGCCGCGGAGTCGAGGGCGGATAGAGTTCGGGTGTGGCGATGACAGCTCAGGACGTGGTGGACCTCCTCGACAGGCACCTGGACGTGCCCCGACGCGAGTCCACTGTCGACGAGTACCTTGCGGGCGGGCCGGACCAGGAGGTCCACGGCGTCGCGTTCACGATGATGGCGACCCTCGACGTGCTCCAGCGCGCGGTCGCGCAGGGACTCGACCTGGTGATCACGCACGAGCCGCTGTACTTCAACCACCGCGAGGAATGGACCGCGATGCTCGCGGCCGAGGACGACCCGGTCCACCGCGCGAAGTCCGATTTCATTGCGCGGCATCGGCTGGTGGTACGCCGCCTCCATGACGCGGTGCACGACACGCGCCCCGACCGGATCGTCAACGGCGCGGCGCATGCCTTGGGCTGGAAGGGCTTCGAGCGCGCCGACCTGCCGACGGTCTTCGACATCCCGGCCACGACCCTCGGCCGGCTCGCCGAGCACACCGCGCAGGCGCTCGGCGCCGGCGCCCTCCGCTACATCGGCGACCCCGACCTGCCGGTCTCGGCCGCCGGAATCCAGCCCGGTTTCTGGGGCTTCGAGAAGAACCGCGCCGTGCTCGCCCGCCCCGATGTCGACGTGCTCCTCATCGGCGAGTCGAACGAGTGGGAGACCGCCGCATACGCCGCCGACGCCGTCAGCGCCGGCCTCGCCAAGGGGCTCATTGTCATCGGGCACGTGCCCTCCGAGCAGGAGGGCATGTCCGAGACGGCCGACCGCCTCGCGGAGCTCCTCCCCGACCTCCCCGTCGCCTTCGTCCCGACCGCCGACCCGTTCCGCACCGGGACCGCCTGATGGACGATCCTGGGAAGCTGATCGCGGTGAGCGATGCCGATCTGGCGGACCTGCGGGCGCGGCTGCGCGCCACCCGGTGGCCGACCGCGTGGCCGCTCGACGGATGGGCGGCGGGCACCGATGCCGCGGTACTGCGTCGGCTGGTGGAGTACTGGGCCGACGGCTACGACTGGCGCGTCCACGAGGCGGAGCTGAACGCCCTGCCCTCGCATCACGCCGACATCGACGGCACTCCCGTCCACTACCTGCGGTTCGAGGGCGAGCGTCCGGGTGCGCTGCCGCTCATCGCGACCCATGGTTGGCCCAGCTCGTTCCTGGAGCTGGCGGGCATGGCCCGGCGCCTGTCCGAACCGTCGCGGTACGGGGGCGATGCCGCCGACGCCTTCACCGTCATCGTCCCGTCCCTGCCGGGGTTCGGCCTGTCGCCGCAGCGCCCGTCGCTGCCGCCGGTGCTCCAGACCCATGAGATCTGGCATCGCCTCATGCGCGGTGAGCTCGGCTTCGACCGCTACGGCGCCCACGGCGGCGACCTCGGCGCGGGCATCACCTCCCGCCTGGGCGAGGCCCACCCGGAGTCCGTCCTCGGCATCCACCTCCTGGCCGTCGCCGCTCCGGCCGCGTACGACCCGGCGGGCCTCAGCCCCGAGGAGGGGGCTTATCTCGACGAGGCGGCCGCGTGGAATGCGGAGGAGGGCGGGTACCAGCACCAGCAGAACACCCGGCCCCTCACGTTGGCCTTCGCCTTGTCGGACTCGCCCGCCGGGCTCCTGTCCTGGCTGGTCGAGAAGTACCGGGCCTGGAGCGACTCCGGCGGCGACCTGGCCGCCCGCTTCTCCGACGACTTCGTCCTGACCCAGGCGTCGCTGTACTGGTTCACCCGCACCATCGCGACCTCGTTCCGGCCCTACTACGAGTACGCGCAGGGTCTGACCCGGCGCGTCGAGCGGGTCGAGGTGCCCACCGGCGTCGCCGTGTTCCCCGCCGACCTCACGCACCCGCCGCGGGCCTGGGCTGAGCGGACCTACAACGTCACCCGGTACACGCGGATGCCCCGCGGCGGACACTTCGCCGCCCACGAGGAACCCGCCCTCCTCGCCGACGACATCACCGAGTTCTTCCGCCCCCTCCGGTGACCGCCGCGGTCACGGAGCCGGCGGTCATTCGATAAGCGGTTGCCCTGCACGCCAAGGATTCCTAGCCTCAGTCCATGGAATGGGCTAAGGACTTCTACTCGCGGACCGGGCATTGGTGGGGCGAGGCCGAATCGGGCGTCGGCCCGCGCGACCGCGCCAGGACCGAACGGTTCGAGGCGATCTGCGGGCCGGGCCCGCACCGGGTCCTCGAACTCGGATGCGGCTACGGGAACACGGCTGCGGCGTTCGCCGAGGCGGGCCATCGGGTCACGGCCGTCGAACTGTCCGACCGCGCCGACTACGCGCGGGCGCACGCCGAACGCAGCGGCGGACGCCTCGACGTCGTGCGCGGGGACTTCTACGAGGTGCCCGTCGCGGGGCCCTTCGACGCCGTGACGTACTGGAACGGCTTCGGCATCGGGACCGACGCGGACCAGCGCAGGCTCCTGCGCCGCATCGCCGCCTGGCTCGCCCCCGGCGGGACCGCACTCCTCGACGTGTACAACCCCCTCGTATGGGCCCGCTGGGACGGGGACACCGAGGTCCTGCATCCCGCGCCTGAACGCGGGTACCGGCACGAACTGCACCAGCGCATGGCCTATGACCCGGTCGCGGCGGTCGCGGTCGACTCATGGTGGGACGCGGACGAGCCCGAGCGGGTGATCACCCAGCGGCTGCGCTGCTACAGCCCCGCCGACCTGCGGCTGCTCCTCGAAGGCACCGGGCTGGCCCTCACCGGCATCGAGGCCGGTGGTGAGCCCGTGGACCCGGCCGTCGACCACGCCTCGGACGCGGGCATGCTGCGCGAGCACCACGAGTACCTGGCGGTGCTCGCACACTAGGCTTAGCCTCTCGCTCACTCCGCGACCCGGCTCCTCCCCCGCCCGTATGCGAGGCTTGGCGTACCGTCCGAGTGGAGCGGTGGCCGAGCATCCCGAGGAGGCATCCCATGCTGAGCCAGGTCGCGGAAGGCGTGCTGGTCCACCAGAGCGCGCTTCTGGAGAACAACGCCGTCGTCGTGGACGGCCCGTCCGGCGTGCTGCTGGTCGACCCCGGGCTGACCGATGCCGAGATGGCCTGCCTCGCAGCAGACCTCCGCAAGTCGGGCCGGAGCGTCGCGGCGGGCTTCGCGACGCACCCCGACTGGGACCACGTGCTCTGGCACCCGGACCTCGGCGACGCGCCCCGATACGGCACCGCCCGGTGCGCGGCCCGCATGCGGGACTTCCGGTCGAACCCCGACTGGAGGGCTCTCGCCGCCGAGGGGCTGCCCCCGGAGATCGCCGACGACACCCCGCTGGACCTGTTCGGACTCCTCACGGGCCTGCCCCCCGGGGCGACCGAGATCCCCTGGGAGGGAACGCGGGTCCGGATCATCGAGCACCCGGCACATGCCCCGGGCCATGCGGCGCTGCTCGTCGAGGAGCAGGGAGTGCTCATCGCGGGCGACATGCTCTCCGACGTCCTTGTGCCGAACCTCGACACGCTCGACGACGCCAACGATCCGATCGCGGAGTACCTGCTCGGGCTCCAGCGGCTCGAAGCCGTGGCGGGCGGGGTCGACGTCGTCGTCCCCGGCCACGGGTCGGTCGGCGGCGCCGACGAGCTGCACGCCCGCATCGAGCAGGACCGGGCCTACGTCCTCGCCCTGCAAGCGGGCCGCGTCCCCGGCGACCCCCGGGTCGGCCCCACCGCCAAGCCCGGCTGGGAGTGGACGACCGACATCGGCGCCGACCAGGTCGAGCGCCTCGCCGAACGCCACAACGGCGGCTAGGTCGTCACTCGGAGTCCATGGGCCGCTGGGCGGGCCGGGTCATGGACTCGGCCTGCTCGGCCGGGGCGTCCTCGGTCTGGCGGTCGTACATGGTGCGGCTCGGGTTCGCGAAGGGCTCGCCCGGCTGGGTGTCCTTGGTGCTCCAGTCGGACGGCTCGGCGGCCCGGTAGCCGTCGCTCCCGGTGTCGGCGGCCGCGCCGGACACCGCGAGGGACCAGATCACGAACACGTCGACGGCGATCACGGTGATCGCCCACAGCGGCTGGTACGGCATCCAGAAGAACTGCGCGGTCGCCGAGAGCACCGCGAGCATGATGCCGAGCCAGCGCGCCCACGCGCGGCCGGTGAAGATGAACATGCCGGTCACGGCCGCGAGTGCGCCGATGATGAGGTGGGTCCAGCCCCAGCCGGTGAGGTCGAGCTGGAGCATGTAGTTCGGCGTGGTCACGAAGATCGCGTCCTCGGCGATCGCGGCGAGGCCCATGAGGACCTGCCAGACGCCGACCATGATCATCAAGCACGCGGCGAGCGTCGTTCCTCCCGCCGCCCATGCCGCTCGGCTGTTGTTCTGCGCCATCGTCCTGCCTCCGTTCGACCTGGAGACGGCCGCGAAGCCCGGCAGAGCCCCCGGTCCCGCAGGCCGCCAATCAGGCTGATCGTAACGCCGGAAAACGTCAGGAAATGGCTATTCCTCGCATTCCGTTCCGCTAGCGGGCGATGAGGGCCCGCGTGAACGCGGCGATGCGGTCCGGGTCCTCCTCGGCCATGAAGTGCCCGGCGTCGATCGGCTCGTAGGTGAAGTCGGGGGCCCAGGCGGCCCAGATCTTCTCGGGGTCGAAGCCGAGCGCGCTTCCCCAGTCCTGGGAGATCGCGGCGACGGGCATGGCGAGGGTGCGGCCCGCGGCGCGGTCGGCGCGGTCCGTGTCGAGGTCGATCCCGGCGGTGGCGCGGTAGTCGGCGACGATCGAGGGCACCGCGTTCACGGAGGCGCGGAGGTAGTGCTCGCGGACCTCGGCGGAGAACGTGGTCCCGGCGGGGTCCCACGCGTCGAGGAACGAGGCGAAGAACTCCTCGGCCACCGCGGCGATCATCTTCTCGGGCAGTCCCTTGGGCTGCGCCATGAGGTAGAGGTGCCAGGCGACCTTCGCGTCGGCGCCGTGCAGGACGTCCCAGGTGTCCAGGGTGGGGAGCACGTCGAGGATGCCGAGGTGGGAGACGATCTCGGGGTGGTCGAGGCCCGCGCGGACGGCGACGAGCGCGCCGCGGTCGTGGCCGATCAGGGCGAAGCGGTCGTGGCCGAGGCGGGCGGCGGCCGCGATGACGTCGTTCGCCATGGTGCGCTTGGCGTACGTGTCCGGGGCGGTCTCCTCGGGCTTGTCGCTGTCGCCGTAGCCGCGGAGGTCGGGGGCGATGACGGTGTGGTCGCGGGCGAGGTCGCGGGCGACGGCGCTCCACATCAGGTGGGTCTGCGGGAAGCCGTGCAGGAGGACCACGGGCGGGCCCTCGCCCGCGTGGGCGACGTTGAGTTCGACGCCGTCGGCGCCGGGGAGGCGGTCGTAGGCGAAGCCTGGGATCGTGGTCATCACTGGTCCTTTCGGTCGGTGGCCGGGGTCGGCCGGCCGGAGAAGATGCCGTGCTGGCCTGCGGCGACGCCGCTTCGCAGCGCGGGGATGAGGACGGCGTCGGCGAGCGCCTCGCGGTAGGCCGCGTCGGTGGTGAGGCCGTTGAGCTTGCGGAGGACGAGCACTGCGGCGCCGACCTCCTCGTACGTGAACGGGTCGGCCGTGGCCGGGAGTTCGCCGCGTTCGATCGCGGCGCGCCTGACGGTCTCGGTGAGGCGGGCGCCGGTCGGGCCCGCGGAGTCCTCGATGTACTGGCAGAGTTCGGGATCGCGCAGGCCCGCTTGGAGGATGGTGAGGCTCACGGACGAGCCCGCGTCCATGGTCGCCTCCAGGCGTTCGAGGAGCGCGAGGAGGTCGCCGCGGAGCGAGCCGGTGTCGATCGGATCGGGCCGGTTCCCCGCCGCCGGCCCGGCCTTGATCGCGGCCACCACCATCTCCTGCTTCGTCGCCCACCGCCGGTAGAGGGTCTTCTTCGACGCCTGTGCGCGGCGGGCGACCTCCTCGAAGGTCACGCCGTCGATGCCGGACTCGCCGAGGAGCGCAAGGACGATGCGGAGGATCTCGGCCTCGCGCGCCTCGTCCCGCGGCCGGCCCGGCGGCCTCGGCTGATCATTAGGATACGTCACGGGTCGTATCCTAACACGGTCCGCAGGGCCGATGCGAACGAGACTCGGCCGCTACGGCGTCACGGTCGAGGACGGTGCCGCGGAATTCGTGGCCGCCGGCCTGGAGAACCACCCGGCATAGGTCAGCAGCAGGCCCATGACCGCCATCGCGGCGAAGCCGATGCGGGCCACGGTGACCGTCGTCGGATTGCCCATGGTGGCTTCGACCCCCGCCTGCATGGCGTCAGGCGACATGATGAGGGCGAAGCCGCGGAGGGCCACGAACCAACCGAAGAGGGACACCGTGATCGCGAGGGGGCCGCGCCAGTTGCGGTGGAGGCCGATGACGATGAGTCCGGCGAGGAACATGAAGGTGCCCAGGAGCATGACCAGGCCGGGCTGGGTGAACAGGTCGTCGAGGACGTCGATGCCGTCGGGCAGGCGGATCGCGTAGAGGGTGGTGAACGCGGCGACGTAGGGGCCGATGACTCGGGCGAACGCCCGGGAGCGCTGCTGCGCTTCGATGCTGGCGGTCTTCATTCCTATTGCTCCTTCTCGGTGGGGCGGTAGCCGGCTTGGCGGAGCACGGCCCGCAGGTACTGCTCGGCCTCCGCGGGCGTGCAGGTGTCCGGGCGCGTGACCAGGTGCTGCCAGGCCGCGCCGGTGAGCATGTCGAGCAGGATCTCGGGCTCGGTCGACTCGGGCAGTTCCCCTCGCTTGCGGGCCCGTTCGAGGACTTCGAGGCGGACGTCGCTTCGCTGCCGGCCGAGCTGGTCCTGGTAGGCGCGGGCGATCTCGGGGAAGTCCTCGAAGGCGCCGTACAGGCGCCTGAGGAGGCGGCGCTGGCGCGGCGCCGCGAGGACCGACGCCCAGCCCGACAGCAGGTGCTCGACGTCCCGGATCTCCGGTGTCGCGGACGGGTTGCCGTACGAGGCTTCGACCGCGGCGATCAGCAGCTCCGATTTGGTGGGGAAGCGCCGGTACACCGTCGCCCGGGTGACCCCGGCCTGCCGGGCGACCTGCTCGATGCTGGTCGCCTCGGCCCCGCGTTCGATCAGGAGGTCAAGGGCGGCTTGAAGGATCGCGGCATCGGCCTCCATGCTGCGGGGTCGGCCGGGAGTGCGGTCGGCAGTGCTCATCCTAAAACAATACAATACAGCTCTGTATTGATATAGGCAGGCTCCAGGACGGCGGCCGGTGGCCGAACCGGGGGTACCCGGTCTCCTAGGATCACCTCCCCCGCGCGAGTGAGTCGTGACCCTCGCCGGGGTGAGGACGGGTCGCGGCCCGGCGGCGAGACTCGTCGTCATGAGCGACAAGCACAACGGCACGGCCCCAGCCCCTTCGGAGTCGCCGCCGCGGCTGGTCATAGTCCGCCGCACTGCGGGTTTCACTGCGGCCGCCTCGATGTCGCTGTACCTGGCGGTCAAGGCCGTATGGGTCCTGGGCACCCTCGCCGGAGCCGCACCACGGGAACTGGAAGCGGACCTGTCCGATTGGATCGCCCTCAACACCGTCACCATCGCCATGGCCGTGCTCGGCGTGACGCTCGGACTCGCGCTGGCGCAGCCGTGGGGCATGCGCATCCCCGCACCGCTGGTGCTGCTCTTCGCCTGGACCGCAGCCGGGTTCCTCGTCTCCCTGCTGCCGTACACGGTGCTGTCCGCGCTCCTCGACGCGGCCGGGATCAGCGCGGAAGCTCCGAGCGGTCCCGATGCGGGCGAGTCGGTGCTCCCCGCATGGGAGACGGCGCTGATCACCGTCGGCTTCGCCGGGATGGCGCTCGGACTGCTCGTCGCGGTGCCGCTCTACATGCGCGAGCGCTGGCCCCGCGCGTTCACCGGCACCACCGGCGGCCTCCGTCCGGCAGCGCGGCCCCCGCGGGCGCTCTCGGTAACGGCTTCGGTGGCGGCGGGCGTCTCGGCGGTGGCGTGGATGTACTGGGCGGCAGGGGGAACCGCCGGCCTCAATCCTGCGGCACGGGAGTTGTGGAACCTCGATGTGCGACTCCTGACGGCCACGAGCGCACTGTGGGCGGTACTCGGCGTCTGGAGCGTGTGGGCATTGTCCGGCCCGGGCCCGGCGCGGGTTCGCCTCTGGATGCCCGTGACCGTCGGCTTCGTGGCCTCGGGGTCCCTCTTCGCCTGGAACGCCTGGAGAGTCCTGTGGGTGGTCTTCCCTGTCACCAGTCAAGAGCCGTTGAAGACACCGGTCGTCGCCATCGCCGAGCACCTCGTCGCGATGGCCGCGGGCCTGACGATGATCGCGCTCCTGCTGCACGTCTGCACCAGGCAAACGGATGAGCGGCAGTGACCGGCCTGTCGGCCGGGCGGGGTGGAAGAAATGTTTGGGTGGGGACCCATCCGCGGTCATCCCGGTGCCGAATCTGGGGCATGGCAGGGCGCCGAAGGCGTCTGGGCCCGGTACCCGATGAGAGAGGCAATCCAGATGAGCAATCGACTCCTGACCCGCGCCGGAGCACTCGCCCTGGCCGCGGGATGCGCGATCGCGCTGTCCGCGTGCTCGGACGACGCCGGCAGCGACGACGCCGCCGAGGACACCTCCGCCACCCAGGAGTCCATGCCCGAGGAGACCACCGAGGCCATGACCCCGGCCGGCGAGTTCGGCGCCGCGTGCTCCGCGGTGCCCGCCGACGGGGAGGGCTCCTTCACCGGTATGGCCGACGACCCGGTCGCGACCGCGGCGGGCAACAACCCGGTGCTGTCGACGCTGGTGACCGCGGTGACCGAGGCGGGGTTGGGCGACACGCTCAACACCGCCGAGGACATCACCGTGTTCGCGCCCACCGATGAGGCGTTCGCGAAGATCCCCGAGGCCGACCTCCAGGCCGTCCTCGCCGACACCGAGACCCTCACCTCGATCCTCACCTACCACGTCGTGGCCGGGCGCCTCGCCCCTGAGGACCTGGCCGGTGAGCACGCGACGCTCCAGGGCGAGAGCCTGACGGTCGAGGGCGCCGGTGAGGACTTCACCGTGAACGGCGAGGCCGCCGTGGTCTGCGGCAACGTCCAGACCGCCAACGCCACCGTCTACATCATCGACACCGTCCTCATGCCCGCCTAACACACTCCCACCACACAAGACGCGTCCTCGTTTTGGTTTCCTGTCTGCTGCGGCAGGCCGGGACACGAGCAGCGGCGCGAGAGCGCCGGCCGGAAGCCCTTCCGGCTGGCGCTGCTTCGCGTTCCCCTCACCTCAGGGTGCTTCGGGGACGCCAATAGGAAGGTGCGCGATCGCCGGTCGCGTCGGGGCGGTCGAACCACCCGCGGGCTCCTCGGTGAGGGCGATGGCCGCGGCGTCGGCCAGCCCGTTGACGAGAAGGGTCGCTGAAGTCTCGCCGGGGTCGAGGATGCCTGCGGCGACCGGGCCGTCGGGCTCCATCAGCCAGATCTCGTAGGAGCGGTCGTCCCCGATCGCAGGGAGTCCCTCCATGGTGATGACCGCCTGGTCGAGTTCGGCCGAGGCCGTCACGGTGATCAGGCCGCCGTCGGCAGTGGTCGCGGAGGAGACGGTCGCGTCCGCGGCGTCGATGACGGCGCTGAAGTGCTCGGGTGATGCGTCCGGTTCGCTGGAGGCGAGCTGCGACCAGGTCAGGACCCCACCGGCCATCGTGATGGCCAGACCGAGCGCGGCCGCGGCCAGCATCGAGGCCCAGCGTGGCACTCTTCGCGCTCGTCCCTTCTGGACCGGCGGTGCGGGGCTCGACGCAACTTGGCGGGGTTGCGGTGTCGCCTGCTCGGTGCGGCGGGCGGCGGCGAGGACCCTGCCGCGCAGCCGCGCGGGCGGTTCTGTATCGGTGGTGTCGGCCAGGCGTGCGAACGCTTCCAGCAGCTCAGCCGCTTCCATTGCGCAGGAGGGGAAGTCGATGAGGTGCGCCTCAACAAGGGCCCGCTCGCGGGCGTCGACCGCATCGAGGACCCAGGCGCCGATCAGGGAGTGCGCCTCTCTCATCGGGCCCCTCCGGTCGCCCCCGCCGCGGGGAGGGGACGAGCAGCGGTGGGCCGCGGATGGCACCGTGCCGTGGTGCGTTGTGCGGTCATCGTCCCACCCCTGTCGCTGAGTCCTTCTGCCCTTCATTCGAAGCCGCCGCCTGCACGGATGGGTCGCACCGGAGGGCATCACCCCGTCGGACGCGATTTCGGCTCGGCACCCATCCGCGGTCGCCCCGGCTCCGAATCGGTGGGGACTTGACCGATCGACCACGGGAGCGCGTTGATGTTCGAACAGGGTGCCCACACCCATCGCAGGGAGGACCGCCCGCACTTGTCGGCGGTGTCGGGCATCGACCCCGACACTCCCGAGTCCCTCCTCCACCGCGCCGCCTTGGGCGATGAGGACGCGTTCGCGATGCTGTACGACCGGACCGCGCCGCGCGTGTACGGGCTGTGCCTGCGCATCGTCCGCGATCCCGCGCAGGCCGAGGAGGTCGTCCAGGAGGCCATGGTCGAGGTGTGGCGCACCGCGACCCGCTTCGACGAGCGCCGCGGCTCGGCCAAGGCGTGGATCACCACGATCGCCCACCGCAAGGCCGTCGACCGGGTCCGGTCGGCGCAGGCCGCCGGGGACCGGGAGCGGCGCGTCGCGGCCGAGTCGGTGGAGGTCGAGTACGACCAGGTGGCCGAGGCCGCCGAAGGCCGCCTGGAGCACCGCCAGGTCCGCCGCTGCCTCAAGACCCTGACCGAGCTGCAACGCCAGGCGGTCACCCTCGCCTACTACGGCGGGCACACCTACGGGCAGGTCGCGACCTTGCTGGACGCGCCGGTCCCCACCGTGAAGTCCCGCATCCGGGACGGCCTGATCAAGCTGCGCGACTGCTTGGAGGCGGCCCGATGAGCACCGACGACCACGCCCTGATCGGCGCCTGGGCCCTCGACGCCGTCGACCCCGACGAGCGCGACCGCATCCAAGGCCACCTCGACTCGTGCGCCTCGTGCGCGCAGGAGGCCGACGAAATGCGCGAAACCGTTGCCCGCCTGGCCGATTCGACGCACGCCGACCCGCCGATGCGCCTGCGCGCAACCGTCCTCGCCCGGGTCCACCACACGCGCCAGGAGGCACCCGCGACGCGCGCCCCCGAGCCCGAACGGCCCGATACGCGAGCGGCGCGCAGCAGAGCCGCCCGCCTCTCACAGCGGCGCGGGCCGCGGCCGGCCATGGGCCACAGGCGCCTGCGGCTGGCGCTGGGCGCGGCCGGACTCGCCGTGGCCGCCGCGTTCGCCGGGGTGTTCGCCACCTGGTCGCTGCTGCCGCGGACCGCACCCACTGAATCCGATCGCGTATCGGCCGTCCTGGCGGCCCCCGACGCCGAGGTCGCCTTCACCGGCGCCGAAGGCGGCGGCAGCGTCACCGTCATCTCCTCGGCCGGACTCGACCAAGCGGTGGTCGTGGTCTCGGGCCTGCCCGACACCGGCGCCGACCGCGCCTACCAGGTGTGGGCCGTCGAGGGCGCGACACCGGTCTCGGCGGGAGTGATGAACCCCGGCGACTCCTCGGCGACCATGCTCATCGACGGCACGAGCGGCATCGAGGTCATCGCCGTGACCGAAGAACCCGCAGGAGGCTCACCGACACCGACCCTCCCCCTTGTCGCCGACGTCCCCCTCGACGCCTGACGCATCAGGCAGCGAGCCGAGCCCGGCGCCGGCGGGCTGATGGAGGAACACCGGACTCGCAGAGAGCATCCCTGGAGCGGGGCGCCCGGCCCCGCTCCACGCCGCCGGCTCAGTGCCGCATGAGCTTCGACAGCGGACGGGCGCTCCAGGTGCTCGGAGCACCACGCCGCCGCGGCGTCCTCGAACTGCTGCCGACGGACGAACTCTCGGCGGGAGAGATCAGCAGACGGTTTGCCGAGGTCAGCGCCCCGGCGGTCTCGCAGCACCTCCGAGTCCTGAGGGACGCCGGGCTCCTCGTCGAGCGTGTGACGGCGCCCGGCGGCTGTACCGAACCGACACCGGGGCACTGCGAGCGCTCTGCGCCTACCTCGACGACATGCGAGCCTCAAGCCAGCGCGCCGATGACAAGTTGGGGCTGTGAAACCCCGCCCCGAAGCCGTCGCTTCGGGGTCTTGCGCGGGGTCGAGCCGGTCGGTTAGAGGCGCCCCTCGTAGTACAGGTGCCAGATGGTGCCCATGGCGTTGCCTTGCACGCACCAGGCGTCGGTGACGGCGGTGCCGTTGAGTTCGACCCAGCGCGCCTTCTCCACGCACAGCGTGGAGGTCCTGAAGCTGCCGAAGAACTTGGCCTGGGCCGTGTACTCACCGGCGGCGGTCGACGTCTCGTTCTGGACGGGCGCGGGTGCCGCAGAGGCAGCGCCGGAGATCGTGAACCCCGCCATGGTCGCCGCGATCGCGAGGCCGGTGAGCATCGCCGAGACGCGTGCCGTGTTCCTCTTGAGGACGGTGTTCTTAGACATCGCTTTCCTTCCGCTGCAATGGTGTCGCCAACTGTCGACACAGGAGGGGACCTGCTCGGCACTCGGCCGACCGCCCAGAGCGGGTCGACCGGAACGAGCGGTCTTCAAGATGACTCTGGTGGAGAGAAGCGGTCTTTACCAGGCTGGTTACCGGCGGGATCACGGCAGGAACATCCGATCGGGAAGGCATTCTGGAACGCTTGTCCGGCCTGTTGCATGTAGTCATTCTCGCTCGGTGAGGTCGGTGCTGACGCGGGTGAGGACCGGGCGCACGGCCCGGTCGGCGGCGGTCCACGCGAGGGCGGCCAGGGCGAGGAGTCCCGCGAGGACGCCGATGGTGGCGGGATTGAGCAGGCGCACGGCGCCGAGCGTGGAGCCGGCGGCGGCCCGCGACGAGGGCGATGCCACCCAGGATGGCGGTCGGCAGGAGCATCTCGCGGCGCTGCGCGGCGAGCAGGACGCGCTGCGGCGTGTCGGCCAGATGCATGCCCAGCAGGGTGTCCCGTTGCGAGAGCACGCGTGCGATCGCGTCGATGACCATGGCCGCCAGGCCGAGGAGCGCGGCGACCGGCATGATCAGGAGGCCGTGGACGATGCCTTCCTCCAGGAGCCAGACGGTCGGGAGGTCGTCGGCGAGGCGGCGTCCGGCGAGGAATCCCGCCGTGGTCCTCGACGCCCGCGCGAGGAGGCGTCCGAGCGCGTAGATGATCCAGGGGCTGACGGTGAGCAGGCCCCAGCCGAGCGCCCGCACCGGCGAGGACGGCGAGCTCGACGGCGGCCAGGAGCGCGACGAGGAGAAGTCTCCCTGGCGTACTAACCGTCGCCAATGAACCTGAAAACAGACCTTAGTGGCTTGTGAGGTCGGTGAGTTCGGTGAGTCGGCGGTGGGAGTCGAACAGGGCCTTGCGGTCGTAGGAAGTGGTGCCGATGAGGAGCTCGTCCGCACCGGTCGCTTCGACCAGGCCCGCCAGACGAGGGGCGACCTCGTCGGCGGTACCGTAGACCGCGCCCGCGAGCGCCTGTTCGAGGTACATGGACTCGCGGCGGGTCTTCGCGGCCGCCCGGATCTCGGCCGGGGGCCGCAGCGGCCCGAACTCGCCTTTGGTGCGGGACTGCGCGGTGGACCAGTACTCGGGGAGCAGCAGGTCCTCGGCCGCTTCGCGGGTCGCGGCGACGGCGACCGTCTGCGCCACGACGACGTACGGTCCAGATCGCCACGCGGAGGGCCGGAAACCGCGCCGGTAGTCGTCGATCTTGGCGCGTGTGGCCGCGAGCTCTTTCGAAGCGGCGATGACCAGGCCTACACCGTGCTTGGCGGCGTACTCGCCGCCTGATCCCACCGCCAGGACGAAGGGTTCGGGGCGCAGCCCTTCGCCGGGCCGCGCGTGCACGCCCGGGTGGGATCGCTGCTCGCCGGTGAAATAGCCGAGGAGTTCGGTCAGGAGGTCGTCGAAGTCGTCGCCGTCGTCCAGGTCGTGGCCCAGTGCCGCGCGGACGGCCGGGACAAACCCGAGGGTGCGGCCCAGGCCCATGTCAATGCGACCTTCGAACAGGGACTCCAGGACCCCGAACTGCTCGGCGACTACCAGCGGCCGGTGGTTGGGCAGCATCACGCCGCCGGTGCCGACCCGAATGCGGCCGGTCGCTGCCGCGACGGCGGCTGCGAGCACGGTGGGCGCCGAACCGGCAATGCCGGGGACACTGTGGTGCTCGGCCACCCAGTAGCGGTGGAAGCCCAGTTCCTCGGCCTGCTTGGCGTGGCTCACCACCTCCCGTAGGGTCTCAGCGGCCGTCTGACCCTCGGCAATGACGGCGCGGTCCAGCAGTGAGAGCCGAAGGGGCTGCGGAGTCCTCATATGCCGCGCAACACCCGCGGGCTTGCGAATGTTTCTCCCTCGACGCTGATCGTGCCCGGTCTCACCGCCCTGTCACGCCGCCGCCGGGTTGTTCGCGAGTAAGCCAACGGCGGGCGTCTTCGATGCCTGTCTGGTTCGCTGCGTGGTCGGAGGACCAGCCAGGAAAGGCGCCGGCTCGATCTACTGGGTCACTCGCAACCAACGGTTCATCGGGGCGCTCTCGTTGGGCACGCGACCCGATGGGAGCAGGATCCGCCCGTCTGTCCAGGGCCGCAGCATCGCAGAGGTCTCGGCGAAGCTGGAGAAGCTTCGGAGGGAATACGACAACGGGATCGAACTCGGCGACAAGTACACCCTCGCGGACGCCTGCAGGGACTTCCTCGCCGACGGGACGCGCGAGGCTGAAGCGGCTGCGGGCCGACTATTTCGAGGCATGGATCGACGCGATGGCTGCGGAGCTGTCGCCATCGTCGGTCAAGCGGCGCGTGAGCACGCTGCGGCGGGTCATCCGGTTCGCGGAAGCACACAACCATGTCGATCGGAACGTCGCCGAGCTCGTCGACCCGCCAGGAGGGACGGGCCCCGGGAGGCCGAGCAAGGCGCTCACGCTCGGATAGGTCTATGCACTGCTCGAAGCCAGCGCCATACAGCTGATCGGGGTCCACATCGCCCTGTCGGCGCTCGCCAGCATCCGCACCGAGGTAGCGTGGCCGCTCGAATGACGCCACCTCCATCTCAACCCGCTCGTGGGCCAGATCTGCTCCTGCGGTCGCGAGCACGAGGTGGACTCGGTGCCGCATGTGGAGATCTGGCACTCGGTCCGAGCAGGTGGGGAAACGAAGACGCCCGGGAGCCGGCGTACGGTCGCGATCCCCGATCTTGCTTTGGAGATGCTTCTCGATCACCAGGTGCGGCAGCAGAAGTGGCGGGCACGGCGCGGCTGGAAGTCGAGCGGGATCGTGTCGCCAGGGCGGGGATCCAGGGTTCGTGGACGCCGCGGGAGCTGCGCCATACGTTCGCGTCAGGCAGGGTGCCGATCTGATGAACGACGCGATCCGCGAGCACCGATCTGTCCAAAAGGGGCTCTTATGCTGCCGAAACGGGGCTGTCTTTTCGGCTGGTCGTTAGCAGGCACCAAAGGAAAGGAGCCGTCTTGGCCATAGAAAAGAAGGCCCCAGATACCTGGAGCCTTCTGAAGTGTGCGCGAGGGGGGACTTGAACCCCCACGTCCATAATAGGACACTAGCACCTCAAGCTAGCGCGTCTGCCATTCCGCCACCCGCGCGTGCACACTGAGAGTGTATATGGAGTTTGTTTTGGCTGCCAGGTGGGCCTTTTGGCTTGCCCCGGCACGAGACGAAACTTTACACGACGGTTCCGGGGGTTGCGCAAGGGGGGTTCGCGGTCGGGGCGGGGGGCGGGCGGCGGCTACGCTTGGGGGTATGACCGTGACCGCGCCTCGACTCCCCGACGCGGCGCTGGCGCATTGGGATCTGGGGCAGATCTACCAGATGCAGCGGGTGCAGACCGGGTTGATGAACCGGTCCTGGCGCGTGGACACGTCGAGCGGGTCGTACCTGCTGAAGCTGTTCAGGGACGTCACGGGGCCCGAACTCCAGTTCCAGTTCCATGTGCTGCAGACCCTGGGGGGCAACGGCGTCCCGGTGGTCCTGCCGGTGCTGAGCAGGGACGGGCGCACCACCATCTTCCTGGAGGGCGAGGAGTTCGGCGTCTTCCCGTGGGTCGGGGGGCGGCACCGGAGCGGGTTGTCGATGTCCCGTGATGCGTGCCGGGACCTGGGGTCTGTTATCGGGCGTTTGCACCGGACCCTCCATGCTTCCATCCCGGCGGACCGCGCTCCCAAGGTCGAGAATCCTCCGACGACGGAGGCCGCCTTGCAGAAGGTCGACCGGCTGCTGGAGCTGGTCGCGGCCGGGCGCGGGGACAAGACCGGGTTCGAGGCGACCGCGGAGCAGACGCTGCGGTTGAAGCGGGGGCTGCTGGTGCGGCTCGGGGACCGGCGGCCGCCGGACCTGGCGCCGCAGTACACGGGGTACACGCACGGCGACCTGCATCCTCACAATGTCCTGCACGGGCCTGACGATCGGATCTCCGCGATCCTGGACTGGGACCGGCTGACGATTTCGTCCTATGCACGGGAGATGGCCCGTGCCGCGGTGTTCTACTTCACGTACGGGGACGAGCGAGGTCTCGACTGCGAGCGCATCCGGGCGTTCGCCGGGGGCTACCGGTCGGTGTTCGACGTCGGGGAGCCAGAGATCGGGCTCGCCACGCACCAGCTGTGGTGGGACCGGCTCACGGACAACTGGGTCATCGAGTGGCACTACGTGCGCCACAACTCCGCCTGCGACCACCTGCTGCCCGGCCAGACCGGGCTCGTGAAGTGGTGGACCATCCACTACTCGCAGGTCGAGCAGTCGCTCATGGGCCGCTGAGAATTCGCGGTGGCGGGGCGATATCGCTTCTGTCACAATGACTCGCATGACTGAACTGCCCCTCATCCACCTCCAGGGAAGTCCCTACCGCCAGGGCGTGCAGCAAGGCGAGCAGCTCAGGGAGCAGATCGCGACGAACGTGGCCGTGTACCGGTCTCGGATGCTCACCTCGGGGCTCCCGGAGGACTCGCTCGCCGAGCGGTCGCAGCACTACCTCGGGATCTTCACCAAGGAGGACTCGCAGTACCGCGCGATCATGGACGGGATCGCCGACGGGTCCGGGCAGAACATCCTCGACATCGCCCTGCTGAACGCCCGGTACGAGCTGCTGTACAGCGCTTGGAGCGAGTTCGGGCGGCCCACCATCGAGTCGATTCGGTCGGAGTGCACTTCGTTCGGTGGAGCGGATGGCGTGTTCGCGGCCGGTGGGACCCATATCGGGCAGAACTGGGACTGGTTCACCGGAGTCGAGGGGGCGCTCCTCCAGTGGAAGCACGGCGAGACGACCGTGGTCGGGTTCACCGAGGCCGGCGTCGCCGGGACCAAGATCGGGATCAACTCGGCCGGGATCGGCCTGTGCGTCAACGGACTCGGGGCGAGCGTCGACGACTGGAACATCGACTCCGTGCCCTTCCACCTGCGGACGTGGCGGATCTTGCAGTCGAGCACGCTCGCCGAGGCCGTCGGTCATGCGGTGGCGCCGAGGCCGGCCTGCTCGGCGAACTTCTTCATCGGGAGCGCCGCTTCCGGCGTCGCGACCGTGGAGACCTCGCCGCTCGGGTCGCGCGTGATCTACCAGGACGGCACTGCTCCCCTGGTGCACGCCAACCACTTCCGGGACCCCGAGGCGCTCGGGGTGTACCAGAGCTGGCTGGAGACCGGCCGGGTCTCCACGTACCACCGGTGCGACCGGATGGAGCACCTGCTGGCCAAGGAGAGCCCCGTGACCACGGAGCACCTGCACGCGGCCATGCGGGACCACGACGGCGGGCCGCTGGGCCTGTGCCGCCACCCCGTCGAGAGCGACCCGGAGGAGCTGCGGACCCACACCGCGCTCGCCGCGCACCTGGAGCTGGACGCGCTGAAGTTCTCCTACACGTGGGGCCCGCCCTGCGAGTCGGAGTTCGCGACGGTGAGCCTCTAGCGCGGCGTCGGCTGCGACAGCTCCCAGCAGGCCACGGCGGTCGCCGCGGCCACGTTCAGGGAGTCGACGCCCGCGTGCATCGGGATGACGACGGTGCGGTCGCAGGCGTCGAGCGCGGCCCCGGTGAGGCCGGGGCCCTCGGCGCCGAAGAGGAGCGCCGGGCGCTCGCGTTCGGCGGCGGTGACCTGGCCGATGTCGATCGCGCCGCGCGAGGGGCTGAGGCCGTGGAGCGTGAACCCCGCTTCGCGGACCTGGGAGAGGCCCGCGGGCCATTCGTCGAGGTAGGCGTACGGGACGGCGAACACCTCCCCCATCGAGACGCGCACACTGCGGCGGTACAGCGGGTCGGCGCAGTCCGGCGCGAGGAGCACGCCGTCGAAGCCGAGGCCCGCGGCCACGCGGAAGATCGCGCCGATGTTCGTGTGGTTGTTGATGCCTTCGAGGACGACGAGTCGCCTGACCGCGGTCAGCAGTTGCGCCGGCGCAGGGAGTTCCTTGCGGTGGAACGAGGCGAGGGCGCCGCGGTGGACGTGGAAGCCGGTGACGGATTCGAGGACGTCGGGTCCGGCGGCGTAGCAGGGGGCGTCCTCGGCGAGGTGCGCGAGCTGGTCGACGCGCTTGGCGTCGATGAGCATGGAGCGCATGCGGTACCCGGCGCGCAGGGCGCGGCCGATGACCTGGTGGCCTTCGGCGATGAACAGGCCGTGGGGCTGCTCGAAGCGGGTGCGCAGGGCCAGGTCGGTGAGGGCCCGGTAGTCGGCGAGGCGCTCGTCTTCGGGGTCGGTGATGTCGGTGGCGGGCACGCGGTCATTGTGCCCCATGGCGAGCGAAACGGCCGGGACCGCCCGTCAGGGGGTCCCGACCGTCACGTGTGCTTACGCGGGAGCGGGCGGGAGTTCGCCGCGGTCCTTCTTGCCGTCGCCGAGGTCCTGAACCTCGCGGGCGGCCTGCTGGGCCGCTTCGAGGGCCTGGAGCGCGGAGTCGTCGAGTTCGAGGGCGCTCGTGTCGACCTCGACCTCTTCCTCCGCGGCCTGGCCGGACTTGTCGCCGCCGCCGAACGCGTCGCCGATGTTCCCGAGGGCCTTGGTGAGCTCGGCCGGGACGACCCAGACCTTGTTGGCGTCGCCCTGGGCGATCGTGGGCAGCGTCTGGAGGTACTGGTAGGTGAGGAGGCGGTCGGTGGGCTTGGCCTTGTGGATCGCCGCGAAGACCGTCTGGATGGCCTTCGCCTCACCGTCGGCGCGCAGGACCGCGGCGTCGCGCTCGCCCTTGGCGCGGAGGACGGCGGACTGCTGCTCGCCCTCGGCGTTGAGGATCGCGGCGCGCTTGGTGCCCTCGGCGTTGAGGATCGCGGCGCGGCGGTCGCGCTCGGCGCGCATCTGCTTCTCCATGGCGTCGCGGATGCTCAGCGGCGGCTCGATGGAGCGCAGCTCGACGCGGGTGACCTTGAGGCCCCACTTGTCGGTGGCCTTGTCGAGCTCGGCGGCGAGGCGGGCGTTGATCTCCTCGCGGCTGGTGAGGGCCTTCTCCAGGTCGAGGGAGCCCACGACGTTGCGGAGCGTGGTGGTGGTGAGCTGCTCGACGCCCGCGAGGTAGTCGTCGATGTTGTACACGGCCGCGGTGGGCTGCGTGATGATGTAGTAGAGGACCGTGTCGATCTGCACGCCGAGGTTGTCGGCGGTGATGACGCTCGACGGCGGGAAGTTCACGACGCGCTCGCGGAGGTCCACTTTGGCGCGGACGGAGTCCACGAAGGGGACGAGGAGGCGCGGCCCGGGTTCGAGCGTGCGGCGGTAGCGGCCGAGGCGCTCGATGATGTAGTTCCACTGCTGGGGCACGATCTTGATCGATCGGAACAGCACGATGATCAGGAAGAACGCGACGATCAGGAGCAGTATGCCTACGGGTTCCATGGTTTCTCAGCCTCCAGTGGTCTGGCGGATCGGGCGGGCTATGGGCACGAGGGTACTGAACGGCCGCCTGCCGGTAACGACTGCTTCCATACGATGACCGTCGCACCCTTGATCTCGACGACCGTGACGGTGTCCCCGGGTTCGAGGAGCTGGTCGGGTTCGAGGGGGTAGGCGGTCCAGTTGTCCCCGGCGATCTCGACGAGGCCGCCGGAGAGGTCGACGGTCTCGATGACGCGGGCCTCGGCGCCCTCGATGGCGCGCGTGCCGAACGGGCGGTGCGCCTGGGCGCCGGTGTCCGATTCGAGGGCCTGCTTGAGGAAGGGGCGGAGGCCGAAGATCGAGCCGATGGAGCCGACGCCGAAGAGCACGGCCTGGAGCCAGAGGGGGGCGCCGACGGCGGCCCCGATGCCCGCGAGCACGGCTCCGACGGCGACCATGGCGAGGACCAGGGTGCCGGTGAAGAGTTCGACCGCGCCGAGGATAACGGCGACGATGATCCAGATGAATACGTCGTCCACCCGTTAAGCATGTCACGTGGCGGACACCTGCGGGGACGACGGTCCGGGCCCGCGTACGGAGCGGCTCGCGATGCGGTGCAAGCGGCTCCGTGCGCGGGCCCGGTGCGGTCAGCGGCCCCGCTTCTCCGGTGCCGGGGGCCGGCGCGCGGGGCAGCAGCCCTCGACGGTCGGGTCCCAGACGGGGAGCTTGCCGAGGCGGCGGATGGGCGCGTTCTGGACGCGTTCGGCGACGAGGTCGCGGAACATGCCGACGAGGTCGGCGTCGACGGTCGGCGTCCCGGCGCGCAGGTAGCGCAGGCCCAGGTCGGCGGCGGTGTCCTTGGCCTCGTTGTCGAGGTCCCAGAGGACCTCGATGTGGTCCGAGAGGAACCCGACGGGGCTGACGACGACGGTGTCGACCCCTTCGGAGGCGAGGACCTTCAGGTGGTCGTTGACGTCGGGCGCGAGCCACGGCATCGACGGCGGGCCCGAGCGGGACTGCCAGACGACGTCGAAGGGCCCGGTCCAGCCGGCGTGCTCGGCGACGAGCGCGGCGGCCTCGGCGACCTGGTCGGAGTAGCGGGCGCCTTCGGGGCCGGAGCACTCCTCCATGACGTCGGGGATGGAGTGCGCGGTGAAGACGACGCGGGTCTTCGACTGGTCCTCGATCTGGTCGAGCGAGCCCTTGAGCTGCCGGGCGAAGCCGCCGACGAACCCGGGGTGGTCGAAGAAGTGGCGGATCTTGTCGATCTGCGGCGCGGTCTCGCCGACGGCGGCGCGGGCGGCGTTGATGTCCTCGACGTACTGGCGGCACGAGGAGTAGGAGCCGTACGCGCTGGTGCACAGGGCGAGGGCCTTCTTCACGCCGTCGCCGGTCATCTGGGTGACGGCGTCGACGAGCATGGGCGGCCAGTTGCGGTTGCCCCAGTAGATCGGCAGGTCGATGCCGTTCTTGCGGAACTCCTGGCGGAGGGCCTCGATGACCTCGCGGCACCACTGGTTGATCGGCGAGATCCCGCCGAAGTGGTAGTAGTGCTCGGCGACCTCGGTGAGGCGCTCGTCGGGGATGCCGCGGCCGCGCGTGACGTTGCGCAGGAAGGGCAGCACGTCGCCGGGGCCCTCGGGGCCCCCGAAGGAGACGAGCAGGACGGCGTCGTAGCCGTCCGTGTTGTCGATGGCTGTCATGACGCGGCTCCGCTACTGCTCTGTGCGCTCGACTCCGACGGCGTGGAACCCGCCGTCGACGTGCACGATCTCGCCGCTGGTGGCCGGGAACAGGTCGGACAGGAGGGCGGCGCACGCCTTGGCGACCGGCTCGGAGTCGGTGAGGGACCAGCCGAGGGGGGCGCGCTTGGTCCACGCCTCCTCGAAGGCCACGAAGCCGGGGATGGACTTGGCGGCCATGGTGCGCTGCGGACCGGCGGAGACCAGGTTGACGCGGATGCCCTTGGGCCCCAGGTCGCGGGCGAGGTAGCGGTTGACGGACTCCAGGCCGGCCTTGGCGACGCCCATCCAGTCGTACACGGGCCACGCCTGCTGCGCGTCGAAGTCGAGGCCGACGATCGCGCCGCCGTTCTCCATGAGCGGCAGGCAGGCGACGGCCAGGGACTTGTAGGAGAACGTCGAGACCTCGACGGCCTTGGCGACGTCGGCCCACTCGGTGTTCAGGAAGTTCCCGCCGAGGGCGCCGGGCGGGGCGAAGGCGATGGCGTGGAGGACGCCGTCGAGGCCGTCCACGTGCTCGCGGACCTTGTCGGCGAGCCCGGCCAGCTGCTCGGGGTCGGTCGCGTCGAGCTCGACCACCGGGGCGGGCGTCGGGAGCTTCTTGGCGATGCGCTCGACCAGGGAGAGTCGCCCGAAACCGGTGAGGACCACTTCGGCGCCCTGCTCCTGCGCGTACTTGGCCACGCCGAAGCCGAGGGACTGCTCGGTGATGACACCGGTGACGAGCAGCCTCTTGCCGTCCAAGATTCCAGACATGTGTGTTCCTCCGTGCGTTATCGGTGCTTGAAAACTATCCGGGCCTAGTGGCCCATGCCCAGGCCGCCGTCGACGGGGATGACCGCGCCGTTGACGTAGGCGGCGCCGTCGCCCGCGAGCCAGGTGACGGCTCCGGCGATCTCCTCGACGGCCCCGAAGCGCTTCGCGGGGATCGAGTCGAGGTACGCCTTGCGCTGGGCCTCGGGGAGCGCATCGGTCATGTCGGTCTGCACGAAGCCGGGGGCGACCACGTTCGCGGTGATGTTGCGCGAGCCGAGTTCGCGGGTGATGGAGCGGGCGAGGCCGACGAGCCCGGCCTTGGACGCGGCGTAGTTGGTCTGCCCGGCGTTGCCGTAGAGGCCGACGACCGAGGAGATGAAGATCATGCGGCCGAACTTGCCGCGGAGCATCTTCGAGGAGGCGCGCTTGGCGACCCGCCAGGCGCCCTTGAGGTTGGTGTCCACGACGCGCTCGAACTGCTCGTCGCTCATGCGCAGCAGCAGCGTGTCGTCGGTGATCCCGGCGTTGGCGATGAGGACCTCGACGGGGCCGAACTTGTCCTCGACCTCGGTGAACGCGGCGTCGACCGAGGCGGTGTCGGTGATGTCGCACTGGACGCCGAAGAGGCCGTCGGGGGCGCCGGAGCCGCGGTGGGTGACGGCGACGTTGTCGCCCTGGGCCGCGAACGCCTTGGCGATCGCCAGGCCGATTCCGCGGTTGCCTCCGGTGACCAGGACCGTGCGCGCCATTGTCCGAACTCCCTCATGTTCTTTGTACGAAGCCACCGACGATCGTAGCGACGGGCCACTTCAGGGGCGAAGGGGCCTTCACGGACCGTGTGGTGCCGGACTCAGGTGAGGCGGGAGGTCCACGCCAGGCTCAGCCCGGCCGCGGCGAACAGGAGGATCATCGCGGTGCCGATGAACCACTGCGAGACGTCCTCGGCGATGGTCCGGTAGCCAAGGGACGAGCCCATGTCCTCGTAGACGGCGCGGAGCTGCTCGGCGGTGACGGCCTCGTAGTACTCGCCGCCGGTGTCCTCGGCGAGCCCGGCGAGGGCCTCGCGGTCCACGGGCACGGAGACGAGCTCCTGGTCGAGTTCGATGACGCCCTCGTCGGTGCCGAACGCGACGGTGGAGACGGGGATCTCGGCCGCGGCGGCGGCCTCCCCGGCCTCGTCGACGGTGCGCCCGGCGGTGCGGTAGCCGTCGGAGAGCAGGAGGATGCGGGCGGGCGCGAGCTGCCCGGACTCGTCGGGCATGACCTGCTGGACGGCCTGGAGGGACGCGAACACGGCGTCGCCGGTGGCGGTGGCCTCCGCGAGGGTGAGGCCGTTGATCGCGGACGTGACCTCGGCGCGGTTCTTGGTGGGGGGCACGACGACCGAGGCGTACCCGGCGAAGGACACGAGGCCGACGTTGTACTGCTCGGGCAGTTCGGCGACGAAGTCGGAGGCCGCGGACTTCGCGGCGTCGATGCGGGTCGGGTCGACGTCCGAGGCCATCATCGACAGGGACACGTCGATGGCGAGGATGATCGTGGCCCGCTCCTGCGGCTCCTCGACGTCGACCGCGGGGCGGGTCATGCCGCCGACAAGGACGGCCAGCGCGATGACGAGGAGGCCCGCGGGGAGGTGGCGGCGCCAGCCGGGGAGCTTGGGGACGAGTTTCGCGAGGAGCGAGGCGTTGGCGAACCTGACGGCGATCCGCTTGCGGGCGAACTGGGCCCAGACGTACACCGCCGCGAGGACCGCGACGGGGACGAGCGCCAGCAGCCATGCGGGTTCGAGCAGGCGGATCAACGGTTCTCCTTGGCGTAGTTGGCGTTCAGCGGTAGGCGGCGAGGTGGCGGCGTTCGGCGACGAACGCGGCGATGTCGCGCAGCCAGTCGGAGCCGGTGGACAGGCGCAGGTGCGCGGCGCCGCCGGAGCGGATGCCGGCGGCGATGCGGGCGCGCTGCTCGGCGGCGGCCTCGGCGTAGCGGGCGCGGAAGCGGGCGTTGCCGGTCTGGACTTCGACGGTGGCGCCGGTCTCGGGGTCCATGAGGTCGAGGACGCCGACGTCGGGGAGCGCGAGTTCGGCCGGGTCGAGGACTTCGACGCAGAGGACCTGCTGGCGCACGGCGAGGCGGCGCAGTTCGCGGGACCAGTCGCTCGGGTTCTCCTCATCCTCCAGGAAGTCGGAGATGACGATGGCGAGGCCGCGGCGGCGGGCGTGGCGGCGGGTCTTGTCGATGAGCTCGGCGAGGTTCCCGGCCCCTTCGCCGCGCGGGAGGCTCGTGACGGTGCGCAGGAGGGAGCGGGCGCCGCCGCGGCCGGGCCGGGGCGGGATGGCCTTGGCGGGGCCGCCTTCGGTGACGACGGCGCCGATGCGGTTGCCGCCGCGTCCGGCGAGGTAGGAGAAGGCGGCGACGGCGCCTTCGGCGAGTTCGCGCTTGAGCATCCCGACGGTGCCGAAGTCGAGGCTCGGCGAGAGGTCGATCGCGAGCCACGTCTCCAGTTCGCGGTCGCTGATCGTGGTGCGCACGTGCGGTGTCGTGGTGCGGGCGGTGACGGGCCAGTCCATGCGCCGCACGTCGTCCCCGGCCCGGTACTCGCGGGCCTCGCCGGGCTCGGAGCCGGGTCCGGGGAGCAGGCCCAGGTAGTCGCCGTGCAGGAGCCCGTCGAGGCGGCGGGTGACCAGGAGCTGGAGGCGGTCGAGGGCGCGCAGGTCGGCGGCGTTCACGCGGCTACCAGGCCCCCGGCTGCTGCGGCTGCTGGTAGGTCGGGGACGGTTCGGCCGGGCGCGGCGCGGCGTCCTGGCGGGGCGTCACCGTGGGGGCGGGGACGGCGGCGAGGAGCTGGGCGACGAGGCGGTCGGCGGTGATGCCGTCGGCCATGGCGTCGTAGGAGAGGACGAGGCGGTGGCGCAGCACGTCGGGTGCGATGTCGTCGAGGTCCTGCGGGAGCGCGTAGTCGCGGCCGCGCAGGAGCGCGATGGCGCGGGTGGCGCGGATGAGGCCGAGCGAGGCGCGGGGGCTGGCGCCGTACTGGATGTGGCGGGCGATGGCGCCCAGGCCCGCGGCGGCGGGGTTGCGGGTTGCCATGACGATGCGGACGGCGTAGTCGACGAGGGCGTTGTGGATGAACACGCCGTCGGCGGCCTGCTGGAGGCGCAGGAGGTCGTCGGTGTCGAGGACCCGTTCGGGGATCGGGGAGTCGACGCCCATGCGGAAGACGATCTCGCGTTCCTCGGCGTCGGTGGGGTAGCCGACGTTGACCTTGAACAGGAAGCGGTCGCGCTGGGCCTCGGGCAGGGGGTAGACGCCCTCCTGCTCGATGGGGTTCTGGGTGGCCATGACGAGGAACGGCTTGGGGAGGACGTGGGTCTGGCCGCCGATGGAGATGCGCTGCTCGGCCATGACTTCGAGCATCGCGGACTGGACCTTCGCGGGGGCGCGGTTGATCTCGTCGGCGAGCACGAAGTTGGTGTAGACGGGGCCGAGTTCGACGTCGAAGGACTCCGAGGACTGGCGGTAGATGCGGGTGCCGACGATGTCGGCGGGCACCAGGTCGGGGGTGAACTGGATGCGGTTGAACTCGGCGCCGACGACCTTCGCCATGGTCTCGACCGCGAGGGTCTTCGCGACGCCGGGCACGCCTTCGATGAGGCAGTGGCCGCGGGCGAGGAGGGCCGCGAACATGCGCTCCACCAGGGCGTCCTGGCCGACGATGACCTTCTTGATCTCGAAGAGGGCCTTCTCCAGCAGCGCGGCGTTCTCCGCCGGGGTCGGAAGGCCGTTCGCGCCCGATCCCTCGGGTGATCCCATATCGGTTCCAGCTCTCATGTTCGACGGCGTGTCGTTCTTCGCGGTGTCGTCCGGTGTGTCGATGGTAATGCGCGCTCCTCAGAGACGCAGGGGCCCGGAGGGACCCGTTTCGGGGTGTCGCACCGGGTTTTGTCGGGAACCCGACAGTTCTTGCCGAACCCCTTGGGGCACAGCAGGTCTAGACTGCGCGCGGCCCGCGGCGGCAAACCCCCAGGGGGTTTTTGCCCCGCAGAGTGACACGCCGCGCGGATTCAATCCGTTGCTGCGAAATGTCGGAGCGCTATGCTTTCCCCAACCCGCACGACTTCCCCCGTGGTCGTGCGGGTCTTTCCGTCCCCGGACCCGGTCCGTCTCAGGTACCGGACGACGCGACCGACGCAACTAGAATCACTCTCATGCCCCGCCGTCGCCAGGCCCTGCTCCTGCCCGGACGCAACTACAGCGTCCAGGGGCCCTTGCTGATGTACACGCACGTCGCCCTGCAGTCGCGCGGCGCGCGGACCTACCCGATCCAGTGGACGGACGTCGACCGGCTCGCCGCCGACGAGCAGACCATGATCGAAGGGGTCTGCGAGCAGACGGAGGCGGTCCTCGACCGCGTCCACAACGACGACCCGCCACTGCTCGTCGGCAAGTCCCTCGGCACCGCCGCGGCCGTGCTCGCCGCCCACCACGGGCTCCCGGCGATCTGGTTCACGCCGCTGCTCAAGGACTACCCGATCGTCCAGGCCCTGCGCCGCGCCACCGCCCCGTTCCTGCTCATCGGCGGCACCGCCGACCCGGCCTGGAACGGCGCGCTCGCGCGCGAGCTGCCCGGCGACGTGTTCGAGATCCGCGGCGCCGACCACGGCATGTTCCTGCGCGGGCGCCCGCTCGTGGACTCCGCGCACGCGCTCGCCGACGTGATCGAGGCGGTCGAGGCGTTCATCGACACAGCCGTGTGGCCTCGCCACGGCTGACCGCATGACGCACAATCGCAACGTGTCCCAAGAGAACGCACCGTCCGCAGAGGGCCCGCCCGTGTGCTCGTCCCGCGGCTGCCGCCGGGAGGCGGCGTGGATGCTGCTGTGGCGCAACCCGCGCATTCACGGCCCCGAGCGCGTCAAGCGCTGGGCCGCCTGCGAGGACCACCTGCCGGTCCTGCGCGACTTCCTCACCGCGCGCGGATTCCCGTGCGAGACCCAGAGAGTGGAATGATCAAGGGATGAGCGCGAAAACGGTCCCGGTGTGGGACCTGTGGCCCGGCGAGGTCACCTGGCAGCCCATGTCGCCGAAGCTGCGCACCGTGTGGGTGCTGCGGAGCCTGCTGAACCTCTTCATACTCGCCGTCGTCGCGGCCGTGCCCCTGACGATCTGGCTCGGCTGGCGCGGCGTCCTGTGGGCCCTCGGCGGATACGTCGTCCTCGCGGGCCTGCGCGCCTGGGCCGTCGCGCGCACGGTCTCGACGTGGGGCTACGCCGAGCGCGAGGAGGACCTGCTGGTGCGCCACGGGCTCCTGACGCGGCGCCTGAACATCGTGCCCTACGGCCGCATCCAGCTCATCGACCTGTCGGCCGGGCCCATCGAGCGGATGTTCGGCCTGACCACCGTCCAGGTCCGCACCGCGGCCCTCGGCTCCACGTCCGAAGTGCCGGGCCTCGAACCGGCGATCGCGTCCGCGCTGCGCGACCGGCTCGCCCTCCGGGCCGCCGAGGTCCGGGAGGGCCTGTGAGCGACGAGCCCGCTCCCCCGCTGGCCGAGACCCCGTACGGGCCCGAGGCGGCCCCCGCGGCGCCGAGCGCCCCGCCCGAGGGCGTCCAGCGCCAGCGCCTGCACCCGCTCACGCCGCTGCTGGAGTCGTTCCGGTTCCTGACCGCCGCGGCCGCGGCGGCGGGCCTCCAGGCGTTCACCTCGCGGAACTTCCTGTTCGCCCTCTATATCGCACTCGCGGCGGCCGTGATCGGCGGGATCGCGAGCCTCATCGCGCTCCAGTACCGCGGCTTCGTGATCTGGGGCCGCGAACTGCACATCTACGGCGGCGTGTTCACCCGCAGCCATCGCACGGTCCCGCTGGACCGGCTCCAGTCCGTGGACCTGGTGCGGCCCATCCGGGCGCGGCTGTTCGGCTTGGCGCAGTTGAACATCGAGGTCGCCGGGGGCGACGGCACGGACGCGCGCCTGGCGTACCTGAAGGCCGACCGGGCCCTGGCGCTGCGCGCGGAGCTGCTGGCGATCGCGGGGCGACCGGCCGCGCCGGTCGCGGAGGCGGCGGAGTCCGAGACCGGGACCGAGGCCGAGGCGGTGCCGGACCGGGACGCGGGGCTGCTGGTCCCCCAGCTGACCGTGCGGCGCCTGGCGCTGGCCTCGTTCCTGGAGGTCCTGCCGGTGCAGCTGACGTTCCTGGCGGTGTTCGGGACGGCGTTCGCGGTGACCGGGTCGATCTTCGGGTTCACGACAGTTGCGACCACGCTGTGGGTGGGGTTCCTGGCCCCGGCGCTCGTGGGCTACGCGCAGAGCACGATCGCGGCGGTGAACCGGTTCCTGCGCAACGGCCGGTTCCGGATCGCGCGGGACGGCACGAACCTGCTCATCCAGCGGGGCCTGACGGACACGAGCCACGAGACCGTCCCGGTGGACCGGGTGACGGGCGTGAGCTTCGTGGAGCCGGTCCTGTGGCGATCGCGGCAGTGGAAGCGGGTCGAGGTGTGGACGGCGGCGGTGGCGCAGCAGAGCGCGACCGCGACGCGGTCGACGACGGCGCTGCCGGTGGGCGAGCCCGACCAGGTGGCGCTGGTGGCCGCGGAGGCCGTGCCGGACCTGCCGAGCGTCTTCGAGACGGAGCGCCCGCCGCTGCGGGCGAAGTGGCGGATGCCGTTGCGGTGGAAGAAGACCGGGGCGGCGCTCACCGAGCGGGCGTTCGTGGTGCGCCACGGCCTGTGGGTGAACGTCCATGTGGCCGTGCCGTACGCGCGCATCCAGTCGGTGAGGGTCACGCAGGGCCGCATCCAGCGGATGCAGGGCCTGGCGACCGTGCGGGCGATGGCCGCGGGCGGCGTCGGGCACGACGCCGTGGCCGTGCACCGCGACGCGCGCGAGGCGGTCGCGATGGCGTCGGAGCTGCGGGACCGCGCCGACGCCGCGGCCGCACTGGAGCGGCCGCGGCTGTCGTAGCGGCGCAGCGCCTCCTGAACTACAGGCGGCAGGCGTCGATGTTCGAGGCGAGGATGCCGCGGGCGCCCAGCTCGTAGAGGGCGTCCATGACGCGGTGCAGGTCGGCGCGCTCGGTCATCGACTGGACGGCGACCCACCCTTCCCGATGCAGCGGCGAGACCGTCGGCGACTCGATGCCGGGAGTGAGCTCGACGGCCGCTTCGAGGAGCTCGGCGCGCACGTCGTAGGCGAGCATCACGTACGAGCGGGCCACGAGGACGCCGCGCAGGCGCCGCAGGAGCTGCTCGATCGCGGCGCCGGTGCCGTTGCCGGCCTTGCGGACGAGCACGGCCTCGGAGTGCATGATCGGCTCGCCGAAGACGGCGAGCCCGGCCTGCTTCAGGGTCGTGCCGGTCTCCACGACGTCGGCGATGGCGTCGGCGACGCCGAGGGCGATCGCGTTCTCCACGGCGCCCGCGAGCTCGACGATCGCGGTCTTGACGCCCTGGGCGTCCAGGTCGCGCTGGACGACGCCCGGGTAGGAGGTCGCGATGCGCTTCCCGTCGAGGCCCGCGACGGAGTCGATCTCGCCGGGGCGGCCCGCGTAGCGGAACGTGGAGCGGCCGAAGCCGAGCGCGAGGACCTCTTCGACCTCCGCGCCGGAGTTGACGGCGAGGTCGCGCCCGGTGATGCCGAGGTCGAGGTCGCCGGAGGCGACGTAGGTGGCGATGTCGCCGGGGCGCAGGTAGAAGAACTCGACGCCGTTGGCGGCGTCCACGGACTGGAGGTCGCGGCTGCTGCGGCGCTGCCGGTAGCCGGCCTCGGTGAGCATGTCGGTGGCGCCCTGTGAGAGCGCGCCCTTGTTGGGCACGGCGATGCGGAGCATTCGGATGGGCCTTTCTAGAGGTACCGGTAGACGTCTTCGACGCTGATGCCGCGGGCGACCATCATCACCTGGAGGTGGTAGAGGAGCTGGGAGATCTCCTCGGCCGCGGCCTCGTCCGACTCGTACTCGGCGGCCATCCAGACCTCGGCCGCCTCTTCGACGATCTTCTTGCCGATGGCATGGACGCCGGCGTCGAGGGCGGCGACGGTGCCGGAGCCCTCGGGTCGGGTGGCTGCTTTCTCGGAAAGTTCGGCGTAGAGCTGCTCGAAGGTCTTCACGCTGCCGAATTCTACGCGCCGGACCGGGCCGGACCGCCGCCGACGCGGCGCGGCTACCGCAGTGCGGGACGGCCGAGACGGGGATCACGCGGCGGCGGTGACGGACGGTCACGGCCCTGGACATTCGTTTGGTCGTCTGTTTTAATTAATGTATCGACATTCGTCGAATTTCGGATGTCGGTGCTGAAACCGCGACTCTTGAGAAAGGCGCACCGCCTATGCGACGCAGATCGCTCCTCACCGCCGCGCTGGCCGCCCCCGTGGCCACCGCCGGCGCCGTCGGCGCCCTCCAGTCCCCGGCGCAGGCCGCCGTCTGGTCCTCCTCGGACCAGTGGGGCCAGTGGACCACCGGCGCGTACACGCTCTACAACAACATCTGGGGCTCGGGCGCGGGCGCGCAGACCATCTGGGCGAACTCCGCGTCCAACTGGGGCGTGTGGGCCAACCACCCGAACACCGGGGGCATCAAGTCCTACCCGAACGTCTCGTACACGCTGGGGCGCAACGTCTCCAGCATGGGGAACGTGTCCAGCTCCCACAACGTGACGGTGCCGTCAGGCTCCGGGCTCGCGTACAACACCGCGTACGACGTGTGGGGCAACGGCCACGCCCACGAGATCATGATCTGGACGAAGTGGACCTCGAACGTGGGGCCGCTCGGATCGTTCGTCCAGAACGTGAGCCTGGGCGGGCGCAACTGGGGCTACTACCAGGGGCACAACGGGTCCAACCCGGTGTACAACTTCCTCGCCCACACGCAGACCACGACGTCGACGGTGAACATCACCGCGCACTGCCAGTGGCTGGTGAACCAAGGGCGCATGCCGAACGTGCGGATCGACCAGATCCAGTTCGGCTGGGAGATCACGTCCTCCGCCGGGGGCTACAACTTCAACTGCAACAGCTACTCGCTCACGACGTGAGGTGAGGGCCTCCCGCGAGGCGCGGGAGGCCCTTCGCGCCGCTAGGCGTTGCGCCAGTGCTGCTGGAACTGTTCCCGCACGGCCTTGAACGACTGCTTCGGGCGGCGGTACTCGTCGACGATGCCCTTGTCGTTGACGCCGCGGGGGCGCTTGAGGAGCATCTCGCGGTGCTCGGTGGTCCGGAAGTCGCCGAGGACCCAGATGCCGAGGCCGGAGATGCGCTCGTGCCCGATGACGTGGTCGACCACGGTGGTGAGCAGGGCGGTCTGGTAGTCCTCGGTCCACAGGGAGCCGTTGGCGTCGTTCCAGCCGGGGACCGCGCCCGCGCCGATCTCGGAGATGATGAGCGGCTTGTCGGCGTGGCCGAGCGAGTCGACGTGGGCGGCGATGCGGTCGAGCTGGTCGGGGATGCCGGGGACGTCGCCGAAGTACCAGCCGGGGTAGTTGTTGGCCGAGACGACGTCCACGAGGTCGAAGCACACGTCGTCGAAGGCGTTCACGCTCGCGTACGTGACCGGGCGGGTCGCGTCGAGTTCGCGCAGGCGCCCCAGGAGCCGCTCGTAGACCGGGTACCCGGCCTCGGACCAGCTGGGGCACTCGTTGAGGATGCCCCACAGGATCACCGAGGGGTGGTTGCGCCCGGCGGCGACCATCTCGTCGATGTGCTCGGTCTGGGCCTCGGTGAAACCGGGGGCCGTCAGGTGCTCGACGGGGTACTGCCAGCCGATCGACTCCTCCCAGACGAGCAGGCCCGCCTCGTCGCACAGGTCGAGGAAGAGCGGGTCGAGCGGGTAGTGGCTGCCGCGCACGAAGTTCGCGCCGAGGTCCTTGAGCTGCTGGACGTCGGCGACGAGGAGCGCGGCGGGCTGGGCGTGGCCGAACTGCGGGTGGAGCTCGTGGCGGTTGACGCCGAGGAGGGTCACGGGCTCGCCGTTGAGGGTGATGCGTGCGTCCTCGATGCCGATGCGGCGCAGGCCGAAGCGCTCGCGCAGGTCGTCGCCGCCGAGTTCGGCGGCGAGGAGCGAGAGGCGCGGGTCGGCGGTGGTCCACGGTGCGGCCCAGGGGATCTCGACGGTGCGCGTGAGGGTGCCGGAGGTGTCGAGCTCGACGTCCTCGGTCAGGAGCGGGCGGCCGTCGCAGGTGAGCGCGAGCGGCACGGTGGCGGGCGCGTCGGCGGTGTAGTCGATGCGGACCTCGACGCGGCGGTCCTGGACCGAGACGGTGTCGATCGCGAGCGCGTCGATGCGGACCGGGCCGAGGCGGTGGAGCGCCACGGAGCGGCTGATGCCGCCGAAATGGTACCAGTCGAAGTGCTCCAGGTGCAGCGGGGAGCGCTCGCCGAAGCGGTTGTCCACCAGGACGATCAGCTCGGCCTCGCCGTCTTCGGACGCGGTCTCGGCGGTGAAGCGAGTGAAGCCGCCCGCGTGGTCGCGGACCGGCTCGCCGTTCCACAGGACGCGGCACCAGTGCTGCACGCCCTCGAAGACGAGGCGCTGGAGCCCGGCCCCGGTGCGCACGCGGGTGCGGTAGGCGGCGAGGCCGCGGCGGCCCGCGTAGGCGGGGGTGGCGTCGAAGCAGCCGGGGACGGCCATGACGTCGTCGAAGGCGATGGCGGCGGGGTCGACGTCGTCGGGTTCGACCTCGCCGAGGTAGGCGAAGTCCCAGACGCCGTCGAGGTCGGTCACGGATCGGAGGACGTGCGGGAGGAATCGGCGGGCCATGTCGGCCTCCTTCGCGGTCGGCTCCGGTCGATCCTAGGCGAGTGCCTGCAACCGGTTGCCGAGGGCCTTGCTCAGGCGCCCTTCCGCTTGTCGCGGAAGGCTTTCTGGCGACAGGCCGGGGAGCAGTACTTCGCGGGGCGGCCGGTCCCGGCGTGGGCGACGGGGGTGCCGCAGACCGGGCAGACGTCTTCCGTTACGGCGATTTCGTTACGGACGGTCGTGGCGATCGAGGTTTCGTTACGGATCTCGCGGTTTCGTTCGGTCCGCATGCCGTCCCAGAACAGCTTCGCGAGGTCCGCGGCGCGCTCCGTGGAGCCGAGCGACTGGGCCATCGCGGTGCACCCGGCCAGGAGGGCCCGCACGTCGCGGGTGTCGAGGTCGGCCCGGAGGACGCCCGCGCCCTGGGCCTTGGCGACCAGGGCCGCGAGCGGCGAGTCGATGACGCAGCGGCCGTCGCCCTTGGAGGGCTCCTGCCAGTCGCCGCGCGCCGCGAGGGCCTCGCAGATGGCGCGGTTGGCGAGGGCCTGCTCGTTGAGGAACCGCAGGTACTCGAAGAAGGCGTACTCGATGTCGGGGTGGCGCAGCATCGCGGCGCCGTAGTCGCCGAGCGCGGCCAGCCGCTCGTCCAGGACGCTCGCGAGCAGGGCGTCCTTGGTCGGGAAGTGACGGTAGACGGTGCCCGCGCCGACGCCCGCGGCCGCGGCGATCTCCCCCAGGGAGACGCCGGTGCCGTGCTCGCCGAAGAGCCGGTCGGCCGTGTCCAGGACCTTGCGGCGGTTGCGCTGGGCGTCAGCGCGCTCCGCTCGTTTCACCGCCGTCTGCAACGGTGCCCCCTCTCGCGCCCGTCGATAAACGGGTGTACTGTTCCGCTTTAGCAAGCGGGTCGCCGACTCCGATACTAACCGGCGGCCCCGGGAACGGAAAGGACCGCAGTATGCCCTCCACCGACAAGATCATTCTCGTGTCCGGCGCGACCGGTCGCCAGGGCGGGGCCGTCGCGGCCCGGCTCCTCGCCGACGGCTGGGGCGTGCGGGCGCTCACCCGCGACCCCGCGAGCGCGAAGGCGCTGGCGCTCAAGGAGGCCGGGGCCGAGGTCGTGCGCGGCGACCTGGACGACACCGCGTCGCTCGCGGCGGCGGCCGCGGGCGTCTGGGGCGCCTTCAGCGTCCACGCGGGCGCCTACGAGGGCGGGCCGTACGGCCACGACCTCGGGCACGAGGAGCGCTCGGCGGCGAACCTCGCCGCGGCGGCGAAGGCCGCGGGCGCGAAGTTCCTCGTCCACTCCTCATCCGTCGGCGTCGGCGGGCCGCTGGAGCCGCACATGGACATGCTCCAGCGCAAGGCCGAGGCCGAGAGGGCGATCAAGGCGAGCGGGCTGCCCCACACGATCCTGCGGCCGACCTCGTTCATGGAGAACACCTTCGACTCGTTCCGGGAGCTCCAGGACGGCGCGCTCGTCTCGCTCCTGCACGCCGACACCTACGAGCCGCACATCGCCGCCGCCGACATCGCGGCCTTCGCAGCGATCGCGTTCGCCGACCCCGGGACCCACGCCGGGAAGGCGTACGAGCTCGCCGGGGACGACATCACGCAGCTGGAGAAGGTCGCGATCATCTCCCGGGTCACCGGCCGCGACGTGCCGTACGTGGCCGTCGACGCCGCCGCGGTCGCCGAGCAGAGCCCCTCGACCGCGAAGACCCTGGGGCTCATCAACCAGCACCGCATCGAAGTCGACATCCCCGCGCTCAAGGCGGTCCACCCGGGCCTGCTGACGTTCGAGGAGTGGATGACCGGGATCGGGAAGCCGCTCGTGGACGCGTACTTCGCGCGGATCGACAACCGCTAGCCCCAGGCCGGAGCGGTGTCGGGCGCGAAGGCGAAGGAGATCTTCTCCATGAGCGCCTTGCGCTTGGTGTTCTGGAAGGCCGCGATGCGCCACTCGCCGTCGGCCTCGCGCACGAGCGTGTAGGTCTGGACCTTGGTGAGCTTCGCGGGCTCGGCGCCGCGCTTGCCGACGTCGCCGCGGCTGGTGACGACGGCCGTGTCGGGGCCGAGGAGGCGGATCTCGGCGATGTCGTCCACCAGGATGGACCCCTGGAGGAACTTGTCGAACAGGGCCTGGTGGGCGCGGCCGATCTCCTCGCGGCCGCGGTAGACCGTCCCGACCCAGGTCACGTAGGTCGCGTCGGCGGTGAATCCGGCGGCGTAGGCCGCGCCGTCCCCGGCGTCCCAGGCTTCGACGGTCGACTTGATGCGGGCGGTGATGCGCTCGGTGTCCATGTACGGGTCTCCTTCCGGTAGCCTGATGCAGTAGTTGCATCAGAACATTATCTGCACGCTTGCAGATATTAGCTTAAGGAAGGAGACCCGGCGTGTCAAGACCGGACCTCGAACGACTCGGCGCCGTCTACCCGAAGTACCTCAACGCCGTCGTCCTCCACGGCCTCGCCACCGCGCAGGCGATGGGCATGGGCGCCACGGACCTCTACGCGCTCGGCACCCTCGGGTTCCACGGCCGCATGACCTCCGGGGAGCTCTCGGCCAAGACCGGCCTCACCACCGGCGCCACCACGCGCCTCATCGACCGCCTCGAACAGGCCGGCATGGTGCGCCGCGTCCCCGACCCCGCCGACCGGCGCCGCGTCCTGGTCGAACCGGTCGGCGCCGATCAGGAGGACCTCGACGAGGCCCTCGCCCCCGCGCGCGATGTCCTCGGCCGCGTCTTCGCCGCCGCCTCCCCCGAGGACATCGCGGTCCTCACCGACCACTTCGAGCGGGCGACCCCCGCGTTCCACGAGGCGATCGAGGCGATGCGCAAGGCCGAGTGAGGAACACGGTACGCTGGCGCCGGGCCCCCCTCACCCCCGAAAGGCCGCCATGCGTCCTCTCCACCGACTCCACCCCGCCTTGGCGAGCCTCGCGCTCGCCGCCGCGCTGGCGGTCACGTCAGGCCGGTACGGCTACCACCGCGACGAGCTGTACTTCCGCATGCTCGACCCCGCGTGGGGCTACGTCGACCAGCCGCCGCTGACCCCGCTCCTCGGCCACGCCTCCATCGCGCTCTTCGGCGACACGGTGCAGGCGTTCAGGATCCCCGCGATCCTCTGCATGGTCGGCGTGCTGTGGCTCGCCGCCCTCATCACCCGCGAACTCGGCGGCGGCAGGGCCGCGCAGGCGCTCTGCGTCTGGGGCCTGGCGTTCGCCGGAGTGGCGCTCGCGTTCGGGCACACGCTGTCGACTGCCACAGTGGACCTCCTGGTATGGGTCGCGGTGCTGCTCTTCGTCATCCGGGCCCTCATGCGCGACCCGCGCTGGTGGCTCGCGGTCGGCGCGGCCACCGGGATCGGGCTCTACAACAAGCACCTGATCGTGCTGATGCTCGTGAGCCTCGCGGTCGGGCTGCTGGCCGTCGGGCCGCGGACGGTGCTCGCGTCGAAGTGGCTGTGGGCGGGCGTGGCGATCGCGCTGGTGGTCGGGTCGCCGAACCTGGTCTACCAGGCGGTGAACGGCTGGCCGCAACTGGAGATGGCCTCGGCGATCCGCGAGACCGACGGCGAGGAGAACCGCATCCTCCTGCTGCCCTTCCAGTTCCTGCTCGTGGGCCTGTTCCTCGTCCCGGTCTGGTTCGCGGGGATCTGGGGCCTGGTCCGCCGCCCCGAGTGGCGCCCGGCCCGCGCGCTCGCGGTCGCCTACCCGGTGCTCCTGGTGGTCGTGCTGGTCACCGGCGGCCAGTTCTACTACCCGATGGGCCTGGTCATCGCCTTCTACGCGATCGGCTGCGTCACGGTCGCGGCGTGGGCGCGAGGCCGCGGGCGGTGGGTCCTCCTCGTGGGCGCGGTGGCCCTGAACAGCGCCGTCTCCCTGGTGGTGGCACTGCCGCTCATCGCCGTGGACGAGGTCGGCGGGACGCCGGTCCCGGACATGAACAACTCGGTGCCGGACCAGGTCGGCTGGCAGGCGTACACCGACCAGGTCGAGGCCGTGGTCGCGGCCGCGCCCGAGGCCGGGGCCGTCGTCACCGCGAACTACGGCGAGGCCGGGTCCCTGGACCGGTACGGCGAGGACCTGCCGCCGGTCTTCAGCGGCCACAACGCCCTCCACCAGTACGGTCCTCCCCCGGCGGACGCCGACACGGTGGTCTTCGTCGGTATCGATCCCGGCTTCGTGAGCAGGTACTTCGACGACTGCGTCCAGGAGGCTGAGCTCGACAACGGCGTGGGCGTCGACAACGAGGAGCAGGGCGCCCCAGTCGTGGTCTGCTCGGGCCTGCGGGAGACCTGGGACGAGGTCTGGCCGGACTTCCAGCGCTTCAGCTAGCGACGCCGAAAGCCGCGCCCGCGAATGCGGGCGCGGCTTTCGCGTGCGTGCTAGTCGAGCGAGCGGATCGCCAGGGCCGCACCGAGGGCGGCCACGACCGCCTCGTAGCCCTTGTCCTCGGTGGAGTCCGCGAACCCGGCGCGGGCCACGGCCTGCTCCTGGTTGTCCACCGTGAGGACGCCGTGGGCGACGGGGGTCGACTCGTCGAGCGCGACCCGGGTCAGCCCCTCGGTGACCGACTTGCAGACGAAGTCGAAGTGGGCGGTGCCGCCGCGGACGACGGTGCCGAGGGCGACCACGGCGTCGTACTTCCGGGCGAGGGCCTGCGCGGCGATCGGGAGCTCGACGGCGCCCGCGACGTGCAGGACCTTGACCTCCGCGACCTTCGCGTCCTCGGCGGCGTCGAGCGCGCGCCTGAGCATCTGCTCGACGACCGAGGCGTTCCAGTCCGTGGCGACCACGCCGAGCGTGAGCCCGGCGGCGTCGGGGACCTTGACTGCTGGTGCTCCGTGTCCGGCCATGTTATGCGGCTTCCATTGCGGTGGCGGGCGCGAGCTGGGGCAGGTCAGCGAGGAGGTGCCCCATGCGGTCGCGCTTGGTGGTCAGGTAGGCGATGTTGTCGGGCGTGGCGTACGTCGGCAGCGCCACCCGGTCGACGACCTTCAGGCCGTGGCCCTCGATCCCGGCGCGCTTGTCCGGGTTGTTGGTGAGCAGCCGCATCGACTTGATGCCGAGGTCTTCGAGGATCTGCGCGCCGATGCCCCAGTCGCGGGCGTCGGCGGGCAGGCCGAGTTCGAGGTTCGCGTCCACGGTGTCGCGGCCCTGGTCCTGGAGCTGGTACGCCTGGAGCTTGTGCACCAGGCCGATGCCCCGGCCCTCGTGGCCGCGCATGTAGAGCACGACGCCGCGGCCCTCGGCCTCGACCGCGCGCAGCGCGGCCTGGAGCTGCGGTCCGCAGTCGCAGCGCAGCGAGCCGAAGGCGTCGCCGGTGAGGCACTCGGAGTGGACGCGGACGAGCACGTCCTCGCCGTCTCCGATGTCGCCCTTGACGAGTGCGACGTGCTCGTTGCCGTCGAACACGGCGCGGTAGCCCACGGCGGTGAACTCGCCCGATTCGAGCGGGAGGCGGGCCTCGGCGAGGCGCTTGACGTGGACCTCGTTGCGCTGGCGCCACTCCACGAGCTGGGCGACGGTGATGAGCGCGAGGCCGTGCTCGTCGGAGAACTCGCGGAGCTCCGGCAGGCGCATCATGGTGCCGTCGTCGTTCATCATCTCGGACAGGACGCCCACGGGCTGCTTGCCCGCGAGGCGGGCCAGGTCCACGGCGGCCTCGGTGTGGCCGGTGCGCACGAGCACGCCGCCTTCCTTGGCGCGCAGGGGGACGACGTGTCCGGGGCGGCTCAGGTCGCCCGCGACGGTGCCCGGGTTCGCGAGCACGCCGATGGTGTGGGCGCGGTCGGCGGCGGAGATGCCGGTGGCGATGCCGCGGCGGGCGTCCACCGTGACGGTGTACGCGGTGCCGCGCGGGTCCTGGTTCTCGGCGGCCTGGGGCGGGAGCTGGAGCAGGTCGGCGCGGTCGGCGAGCATCGGAACGCACAGGTAGCCGCCGGTGTGGCGGATCGTGAACGCCACGAGTTCGGGGGTGGCGTCCTCGGCGGCGAAGATGATGTCGCCCTCGTTCTCGCGGCCCTCGTCGTCGGCCACGATGACCGGCCGGCCGGCCTTGATGGCGGCGATGGCCTCGTCGACGGTGTTCAGGCGGATGTCGTTCATCGGGTGCCTCCAGCGGCTTCCAGCAGCTTCTCGACGTGCTTGGCGACGACGTCGGTCTCGATGTGGACCGGGTCGCCGACCTGCTTGCGGCCCAAGGTGGTCGCTTCCAGGGTGGTGGGGATGAGGCCGACGCTGAATTCGTCGCCCTCGATCCACGCGACGGTGAGGGAGGTGCCGTCCACGGTGATGGACCCCTTCTCGACCACGTACTTCGCGAGCCCGGCGGGGAGGCGGAAGGTCACTTCCTCCCACTCGGCGGCGGGGGTTCGCTTGACGATGTGGGCGACGCCGTCCACGTGGCCCTGCACGAGGTGCCCGCCGAGGCGGGTGGTGAGGGTGGCGGCGCGTTCGAGGTTGACGCGGTCGCCTTCGCGGAGGTCGCCGATCGCGGTGCGGCGGTAGGTCTCGGCCATGACGTCGGCGGTGAAGACGTCGCCGTCGACCTGGACGACGGTGAGACAGACGCCGTTGACGCTGATCGAGTCGCCGAGGGCGGCATCGGAGGTGACGAGCGGGCCGCGGACGGCCAGGAACGCTTCACTGGCCTTGACGACCTCGCCGAGTTCTTCGACGATTCCGGTGAACACGATGTGAACTCCCTACCTGCTGCGAATTCTGCGGCGCGCAGGCGGGGGCAAGAGAATAGCTCGCAGGGGCCACCAGTGGCCTCCCGCGTTGCGTCTGCTCCCATCCGGACTTTGACCGTCGGTCCTGGATTCTCACCAGGTCAACCGTCCGCTGGTTGCGGACGGGTCGCGGACTCGCGGCTTTCGCCGCTCACCGCCGGCTCGGAATTGCACCGACCCCGCTGACGCGCGTTTGCTACAAGGAATTGTGCCACGGCGATATTCCGCCGCGGTCCGTACTGTGACGCACCCTACTGACTACCGGGCGTGTCAGTGGTCGTTCGTCCAGAACACGGGACGGCGCCCGCCGCGGCCCGGCGCGCGGCCCTCGGGGTAGGCGACGTACGTCCCGGAGTGGGACTTGGCGACGCTCTTGAGGGCCGTGGCCTCGGCGACGGCCTCGTACGCGTCGGCGAAGCGCCGCTGCGTGGAGAGGGCGACGCCGATCGAGAGGGTGGGCAGGCGCGAGCGGGTCATGCGGCGGGAGACGCGGTCGGCGTGCTCGATGTAGCCGCGCTCGGCGTCCTCGGGGTCGCACAGCTGGCGCACGCGGCGCGCGAAGTGGTCGTTGAGGAAGCCGGTGACGGCCTCCACGTGCTCGGGGACGCACAGGATCGTGAAGTCGTCGCCGCCGACGTGCCCGAGGAACACCGGGGCGGCGCCCGCGTCGCCCGCCGCGGAGTAGACGCACTCGGCGAGGCCCTTGATGAACTCGTCGCCGCGCACGAACCCGTACACGTCGTTGACCGCCTTGAACTGGTCGATGTCGATGTAGCACAGGGCGAACGGGTCGCCGCGCTTGATCCACGACTGGAGCTCGCGGAGGATCCGGTCGTTCCCGGGCATGCCGGTGAGCGGGGAGGACTCGCGGACCTCGCGGTGGCGGCGGATCGCGGAGTCGATGCGCGCGGAGACCTCGGCGGGGTCGAAGGGCTTCGCGATGTAGTCGTCGGCCCCGGCCTTGAGCCCGGCGATCTTGTCGGCCGAGGACGGCTGGGCGCCGAGCAGGATGATCGGCAGGCTCGCGGTGGCCGGGTCGGCGCGGAGCTGGCGGGTGAGCGCGAGGCCGTCGATGAACGGCAGGTCGGCTTCGAGCATGACGATGCCGGGGCGGCGCAGCGCGATCCCGGCGAGCGCCTGGTAGCCGTCCCGGGCGAGCGCGGTGTCGAAGCCGTCCGCTCTCAGGCGGGAGGCGAGGAACTCCGCGATCTCGGGGTCGGCGTCGGCGATGAGGACCAGGTCAGGGGTGGTTGCGGCCATGCGCGGCTCATTGGGGTGATCGCGCCGCGTCGGCGCGGGCGCGCAGGCGCCTGGCCGCATCGGCTGGATCGTCCGCGCCGTAGACGGCGGTCCCGGCGACGAACGCGTCGGCGCCGGCCTCGGCGGCGGCCGCGATCGTGTCGGCGGCGATGCCGCCGTCGACTTCGATGCGCAGCTCCAGGTGGCCGGAGGCGGCGCGTTCGCGGGCGGTGCGGACTTTGTCGAGCATGGCGGGGATGAACTGCTGGCCGCCGAATCCGGCCTTGATCGTCATGATCAGGAGGGTGTCGAACTCGGGCAGGAGGTCCAGGTAGTCCTCGACCGGGGTGTCGCGGTCGATGGCGAGGCCCGCTTTGGAGCCCGCGGCGCGCAGGTTCTTCGCGAGCGCGACGGGGTCGTCGCTGGCCTCGGCGTGGAAGGTGACGTTGTAGGCGCCCAGTTCGGCGTAGCCGACGGCCCACCGCGCGGGGTCCTCGATCATGAGGTGGCAGTCGAGCGGGATGTCCGTGGCGGCCTTGAGGGACTTGACGATCGGGGGTCCGAGCGTGAGGTTGGGGACGAAGTGGTTGTCCATGACGTCCACGTGGAGCCAGTCCACGGCGCCCTCGACCGCGTCGGCCGCCTCCGCGAGGCGGGCGAAGTCGGCCGCCAGGAGGCTGGGTGCGATGACGGTGTCGGCCTGCGCCGCTTGGAACTGTGCCACACGGACAGTGTAGGTCGCGAAACCGCGACGCAGGCCGGACACCTGGTGCCTTCTGTGGCTCAGGTCAGCTTTCTGCTCAGCAGGGGACGTCGAAGTCCGCGGCCGGGCCGGAGGCGACGAAGCCGAACAGCTCCTTCGTCTGGCCCGCGCCGACGGCGCCGTTCCAGCCGACGTCGCTGGCCGTCACGGTGGAGCCCGAGGTCGTGAGCTGCACGTTCCAGCTGGACTGGACCGATTGCGAGCCCGGCCAGGTCCAGTGGACGGTCCAGCCGCTGACGGCCGCGTCGGCGGTCATCGAGACCCTGCCCTGCCAGCCGCCGTTCCAGGAGGAGACCGTGTCGATGTGGACGGTGCAGTCCCCGGCGGGTCCGCCGGTGGTCGGGTCGTCCGAGGTCGGGTCGTCGCTGGTGGGGTCGTCGGAGGTCACCGGGTCGGTCGGCTCGACGTCCCCGGGCCAGCCCGAGCCCGCGTTGTTGGCGAGCTGGTAGGCGAGGTCGGGGATGAACTGGCCGGCGCTCCCTGCGCAGCCGTCGGCCTCGCCGGGGAGCTTGACCCACAGGTACGCGTCGATGCCGTTCGCGCCGGTCGCGGTGGTCGGGAAGTTCCCGATGGCGCGCCCGGACGGGTCGCACCACTGGTCCCCCGCGGGCCCGTTGCCATTGCGGCTGGTGTCGATGACGGCGCCCTTGTCGGACCCGATGGTGTTCTGGATCTGGTTGGCGTAGGCCGTGGACTCGGCGGTGGTGCGGTAGTTGGAGGTGTTGAGCGAGAAGCCGTCCGCGTACTGGACGCCCGCGGCCTGGAGCCGCGAGGCGGCGGTGGCGGGGGCGAGCCAGTTGGAGTGGCCGGTGTCGATGTAGACCTTGACGCCGGAGTCGGCGGCCTTGAGGGTCTGCGCGGCGTACGCGAGCGAGGCGTTGATCTGGGCCAGTTCGCTGGAGCCGTAGCAGTCGTGCGCGATGACGTCGGGTTCGAGGACGATGTATGCCGGTCCGTCGAGCTGGGCGGCGATCTGGTCGATCCAGCCGCGGTAGACCGAGTGGCTGGACGCGCCGCCGCCGGAGGCGCCGCCGCAGTCGCGGTTGGGGATGTTGTAGACGACCATGATCGGGGCCGCGCCCGCGGCGGCGGCGCCGTCCACGACGGCCGAGACCTGGGCGGCGATGCCGCCGGTGGGGCTGGTCTGGGTGAACCAGGTGCCCGCGGGGGTCTCGGCGATCCGGTCGCGGATGACCGCGGCGCGGGAGTCATTGGGGTTCTGGGCGACCCAGCGGGCCGCCTGCGTGTTCGGGTTCGTCCACAGTGCCTCCGCCTGGGCGGAGACGTCCTGCGCGCCCGCGTTGGGACTGAGGAGGAAGCCCGCGCTGAGCGCGGCGACCACTGCGGTGGCCGCTCCCGCGACGATCGCCGCGAGGCGATTGCGTCGGTTCATCTGGTGCTCCTTGGGGTCTAGGTGCCGGTAGCCCGGAGTACATTCACTTATGTCAATGTATGGTAGCGCTTCCAAAGAGCATACTTAAGCGGCCTCACCCGTCAAAAGGGCAGCACGGCACCCCGACCGCGGTCGAACAGGGGTGTTACCGGTCGCCGGTCCTGCGCAGCAGCGCCATGAACATCGCGTCGGTGCCGTGCCGGTGCGGCCACAGCTGCACGAAATCGCCCCGCGCCGAATCCGGCACCCGGTCGAGCAGCCAGTCCGGCCGCACGAGCTCCGCTCCCCCGGCCTTGAGCACCGACTCCACGGCCTCCGAGGTCTCGTCGAGCACCGGCGAGCACGTCACGTACGCGACCAGGCCCCCCTTGCGCGCCAACCGGAGTCCCGCCGCCAGCAGCTCCCGCTGGAGCGGCACCAGGGCGTCGAGGTCCGACCGCTGCTTGCGCCAGCGCGCCTCCGGGCGGCGGCGCAGCGCGCCGAGCCCCGAGCACGGCGCGTCCACGAGCACCCGGTCCGCCGAGCCCGGCTCGCCGAAGAGGCGGCCGTCGCCGGTGTGGACGGTGACCGGGAGTCCCTTGGCGGCCTTGGCGACCAGCTCGGCCCGGTGGGGCTGGACCTCGACGGCGTCGAGGTGCGCGCCGCGCTGCGCGGCGAGCGCGCCGAGGAGCCCGGTCTTGCCGCCGGGGCCGGCGCACAGGTCGATCCAGGCCGCGTCGGGGCCCTCCAGGGGCGCTTCGGCGAGCGCGACGGCGACGAGCTGCGAGCCCTCGTCCTGGACGTGCGCGAGGCCGGTGGCGACGGACTTGATGCGGCCGGGGTCGCCGCCGGGCAGGTACACCGCGTACGGCGAGTACTTGCCGTGGAGGCCGCCGCGGGTCTCGCGGGACAGGTCGCCCTTGGTGATGCGGCCGGGCTTGGCGCACAGGTGGACCGGGGGCGCGACGTTGTCGGCCGCCAGCGCGGGCGCGAGCTCCTCGGGGCCGACGACGGCCTCGAACTCGCGGGCGATCCACTCGGGGTGGGCGTGGCGCAGCGACAGGTCGTGGAGGCGGTCGCCGGTGGCGAGCTCCTCGCACCACTGGTCGAGGTCCTTCGCGGCGACCTTGCGCAGGACGGCGTTGGTGAGCCCGGAGACGCGGGGGCTGACCGCGGCCTTGACGAGGCTGACGGTGGTGGCGACGGCCGCGTGCGCGGGGATGCGCATGTACAGGAGCTGGTAGGCGCCCAGGCAGAGGGCGTCGAGGAGGTCCTGCTGGAGTTCGCGCACGTCGCGCCCGGAGGCGGCGGCGAGGATCTTCTCCAGGGTGCCGAGGCTGCGCAGGGTGCCGTAGGTGAGCTCGGTGATGAGCCCGGCGTCGCGGCCGGTGTGGCCGGTCTCGTTGATCATGCGGGGCAGCACGATGTTGGCGTACGCGTTGTCGGCGGTGACGGCGCGGATCGCGTCGAAGGCGATGCGGCGCGGGTTGACGGTGGGACGCGGGGCGTCGTCGTCGCGGCGGCGGTTGCGGCGGGGCCTGTCGTCACTCATGCGAACCTCGGTGCGGTCTGGAGGCCGCGGCCCCACGATGCGGCGTCCATGGGCTTCTTCCCGGCGGGCTGGACCTCGCCGAGGAGCACGGGCTCGGTGGCGGTCCCGACGTGCACGGTCTTCTTGGCGACGGCGACTTCCCCGGGCTCCAGTTGCGGCCCTTCGGAGTCGGGGGTCACGGGGCCGAGGCGCAGGCGCTGGCCGTCGAGGTCGGTCCAGGCGCCGGGGGCGGGGGTGACGGCGCGGACGCGGCGGTCGACGGCGAACGCGGGGTCGCTCCAGCGGACGCGGGCGTCGTCGACGGTGATCTTGGGGGCGTGGGAGACGCCGTCCTCGGGCTGGGGTTCGCCGACGAGGGCGCCGGCGCAGAGGGCGCTCACGACGTCGACGGTGAGGCGGGCGCCCGCGATCGCGAGGCGGCCGAGGAGGTCGCCGGAGGTGTCGCGGGGGCCGACGGGCTCGGTGAGGCGGCCGTAGACGGGGCCGGTGTCGAGGCCCTGTTCGAGCTGGAAGACGCAGGCGCCGGTCATGGCGTCGCCGTTGAGGACCGCGTGCTGCACGGGGGCGGCGCCGCGCCATGCGGGCAGGAGCGAGAAGTGGAGGTTGATCCAGCCGAGGCGCGGGATCTCCAGGGCGGCGGGCGGCACGAGCGCGCCGTAGGCGACGACGGGGACGACGTCGGCGGCGAGTTCGGCGAGGCGCTCCAGGAACTCGGGCTCACGGGGCTTGGCGGGGGTGAGGACCTCGATCCCGTGCTCGTCGGCCCAGGCGGCGACGGGCGAGCGGTGGACTTTGCGGCCGCGCCCGGTGGGGGCGTCGGGCCTGGTCAGGACGGCCACGACGTCGTGGTCGGACGCGTGGAGGGCCTCCAGGGTCGGCAGGGCGACCTCCGGGGTCCCGGCGAAGACGATCCTCATCGCTTGAAGAACACACCCTTGGTGTCGTGGGGGGTGACTTTGACTTTGACGTCTTCGTTGTACCAGTCCTGGGCCTGGATCTCGGTCATCGCGGCCTTGCGGCGCTCCGAGTCGAGGCGGTCGATGAAGATGATGCCGTCGAGGTGGTCGGTCTCGTGCTGGAGGCAGCGGGCCATGAGGCCGGTGCCGACGATCTGGAGCGGGTCGCCGTACTCGTTGAAGCCCTTGGCGACCACGTTCTGGCGGCGGATCGTGTCGAAGTAGAGGCCCGGCAGGGACAGGCAGCCCTCGGGGCCGTCCTGCTCCTCCTCGTCGGGGAATTCGAGCACGGGGTTGACGATGTGGCCGATGACGTCGTCGACGTCGAAGGAGAACACGCGCTTGCCGACGCCCAGCTGCGGGGCGGCGAGCCCGGCGCCGCCTTCGTCGCGCATGGTGTCGAGCAGGTCCTTCACGAGGTTCCGCAGTTCCTTGTCAAAGGTGTCGACTTCCTCCGCCGCGGTGCGCAGGACCGGGTCGCCGAAGATGCGGATGGGCTGGATCGACAATGTGCTGACCTTCCGGAGCGTGTACTGGCCGTTCACCAGTGTCCCACCCTCCCGGGGCCGCACGTGAGGGGTCGGGCGGCCGTGTGGCGCGTCTCGGCGATCCGCGCGGCGGGGCGGGCGGCGTGCCCGCGGTGAGGAGGAGCCCCGCGACGACGCCCGCCGCGATGCACGCGGCGACCACGAGCACCGGGAACGGGACGTCGGCGACGAGGAGGCCCACGGCTCAGCCGCCCCGCTTGGGCACCGGCACGGACCGCAGGACCAGCACGAGCGCGGTGACCATGGCGGCGATGAACGCGAGGCCCGAGCCGATCCAGGCGGCGGCCTGCCAGCTGAAGGCGTCCACGGTGTACCCGAAGAACTCCAGGGACAGGGTGCCCGCGATGAGCATGGACGGGAACAGCAGGAACAGGACGACGACGAACGCGCCCTCCTTGCCGATGCGGGCGGCCGCGGCGGTGACGAGCGCCCCGGCGAAGAAGTACGCGGGCCCGATGAGGAGGTACCTGGCGCCCTTGGCGAGGACCTGGCCCCACGTGTCGTCGGGTGCGGCGACGAGGCCGAGCATGAAGTGCTCGACGGCGAAGCCGGTGATCGCGAGGGCGGCCAGCGCGGCGGAGGCGAGGGCGCCGAAGACGAGGAACGCGACGGTGATCTCGCGGCGGGTGACGCCGCGGGAGATGAGGCCGGTCAGGGAGTTGTGGAGGAACACGCCGCCGGTGATCGCGGTGAACCACTGGAGGACCGAGATCGTGCCGGTCCAGGCGCCCGCGTCGGCGTCCCAGATGAGGTGGATGACGGGGCCGCCGAGGACGGCGAGGGCGAGGGCCGCGAGGAGCCACCAGCGGAGCCAGCGGACGGCGGCGGTGAACATGCGCGCGCCGAGCCGGTAGCGGCGCCGGGCGAGGGCGGCGGGGTCGATGGCGGTCATGGTCGGGCTCATTTCGCTCGGACGGGGGCGGTGCGGAGGGTCGCGGCCAGTCCTGCGACGAGGACCGCGGTGACGGCGAGGCAGATCCCGGCCCAGGCGGCGAGGTTCCCGCCGCCGTCGAAGAACCCGAACTCCAGGGCGAGGACGCCGGTGTACTGCCCGGCGGCCGCGACGAGGACGACCAGGGTGAACAGGGTGCTGCCCGCGAAGCGGAGCGCGGCGGCGCCGATGAGCGCGCCGGTGAAGCAGTAGATCGGGGTGATGAGCAGGTACCTGGCGCCGTCGGCGAGCGCGCCTCCCCAGGTTCCGGTGGCGTTGCCCGCGGCGGTGAGGAGGGCGTGCTCGGCGGCGAACCCGGCGGTGACGATCGCGGTCGTGGCGAGCGAGGCGATGGCGCCGAACACGAGGTAGGCGGTGGTGAGCTCGCGGCGGGTGACGCCGCGGGAGAGCACGCCGGGCAGGTTCGCGTACAGCCACCGGCCCGCCGCCGAGGCGACGAACCACTGGAAGACCGTCGCGGTGATCAGCCACAGGCCGGTCTCGATCACGTCGGCCAGCAGGAGCGACATGACCGGGGTGAGGACGATCCAGGCGAGCAGGATCCACCGGAGCGGGCGGGCGGCGCCGAGCGCGATGGCGAGGCCGAGGCGGTAGCGGCGCCCGGTCAGCGCGGTGGGCGCTCGGTCGGTCGAGGCGCGGTCGAGAGCGGTCATGGTCATGCCCGCTTCGAGCGCATCGGGATGTCGGTGAGGATGCGGCGGGCGGCGATCGCGAGGGCGACGGTGGCGAGGAGGATCGCGGCGGCGACGGGGATGCGGCCCATGCCGTCGAGGTACCGGCCGAGGAACCCGATCCAGCCGGGCCCGACGGGCTCGGTGTTGTAGAGCGCGACGTCGAGTCCGAAGACGATCGGGAGGATCGGCACGACCAGGAGCCAGCCGGTGTGCTCCCAGCGGTAGGAGGCGACGCCGATGACGGTGCCCGCGGCGAAGTAGGAGAGGAACAGCAGCGGGAGGTACGCGGCGAACTGGGCGGTGTCGGCGGCGGTCCCGATGGGGACGACCGTGTCGCCGACGTCGAAGCCCTGGGACCAGCCGAGGCCGTCGTAGTAGGCGCGTTCGGCGAACAGGCCCGCGAAGCCGATCGCGCCGAGGCAGAGCGACCACACGACGCCGAAGACGGCCTGGGACACGGCGAACTCCCGGCGGGTGAGGCCGGCCGCGACGTACTGGGGCAGCAGCGTGAACGCGAAGCCGCCGCCGACGAACGCGGTGAACCACTTGCCGCAGTTGACGGCGTAGTACCAGGCGGAGAGCTGGACGTCGGCGTACTGGGCGACGATGAACGGGACGACGAAGCACAGGACGGCGGCGGCGACGACCCAGTACTTGAAGTAGTTGAGCGCGGAGCCGGCGAGTCCGGCGCCGAGGGCGTACTGGCGCTTGGCGAGGCTGGGGGCGGTCATGGCGTCAGGCTCCGTTCCGGTTCGGGTCGGTGAGGTGGATGAAGAGGTCCTGGAGGCCGACCGGGCCGATCTCGATCCCGGCCGCGGCGGCGCGGGAGCGCACGTCGGCGTCGAGGGCCGCGGCGACGGTGATCGACTTGGTGCCGCCGAGGCGCTGCTCGGCGAGGGCGTCGAGGCCGAGGCCGTCCACCGCGTCGGCGGGGCCGGTGAGCGTGGCGCCCATGCCCTGGAAGGTCTCGATGTCGGCGTGGCGCAGGACGCGGCCGCGGTCGACGATGACGACCTCTTCGAGGTAGTTGGCGACCTCGTCGATGAGGTGGGTGGAGAGGACCAGGGTGTGGGGCCGCTCCATGTACTCGGCGAGGAGCTCCTTGTAGAACGCGTCGCGGGTGGGCGCGTCCATGCCGAGGTGGACCTCGTCGAACATGGTGAGCTCGGCGCGGGCGGCGAGCCCGCAGATCGCGGCGAGGACGGAGCGCTTGCCGCGGGAGAGGGCCGAGACGCGCTTCTTCACCGGCACCTCGAAGCGGTCGGCGAGCTTGTACGCGTACTCGGCGTCGAACGAGGGCCTGATCCCGCCGGACTCGATGGTGTCCTTGACGGTCTCGGTGTCGTCGAAGTCCCCGCCCTCGCGGATGAGGGCGACGCGGGAGACGATCGGGGCGTTCTCCCACACCGGCTCGCCGCCGACGAGGATCTCGCCGGAGGTGGGCTTGCGGAACGCGGCGATGAGGCTGAGCAGGCTGGTCTTCCCGGCGCCGTTGCGGCCGAGGAGGCCGTAGACCTTCCCGGCTTCGAGGTCGAGGTCGATCCCGCTGAGGGCGGCCTCGGCGCCGTAATTGAGGGACACGTCGCGGAGGGTGACGGAGAAGCTCATTTGAGGGCGCCTTCCTGGGTCTTGAGGTAGTCGATGATGTCGGTCAGGGGGATGCCCGCCTGTCGGGCCTCGCGGACCAGGGGGGCCAGGACGCGCTCGAAGAAGCGCTCGCGGAAGTCGGCGGAGAGCTTGTCGCGGGCGTCCTCGGCGACGAACATGCCGACGCCTCGCTGCTTGTAGAGGACGCCCTCGTCGACCAGCTCCCGGAACGCCTTCTGCGCCGTGGCCGGGTTGATCTGGTAGAACGCGGCGTACTGGTTGGTCGACATGACCTTGCCTCCCGGTTCGAGCGATCCGTTCATGATCTCGGCCTTGATCTGGTCGGCGATCTGCCGGTAGATCGGTGAGCCGTCATCGAACATCTCGCCTCCTTAGGGTTGGTTGGTTCTGAGGTTCATTACTTGACTAACGAACCATAGCACGAACGAACCCGGGGCGGGAAGCCCCGGGTTCGGATGGGTTCGCTAGACGAGTCCGCCTTCGTAGGCGGCGATGACGGCCTGGGTGCGGTCGCGCACCCCGAGCTTGGTGTAGACGCTGCTCAGGTGGGTCTTGACGGTCTCGCGGCCGAGGAACAGCGCCGCGGCGATCTCGGCGTTGGACAGGCCCTTGGCGGCGAGGGTGAGCACTTCGCGCTCGCGTTCGCTCAGGTCGCCGATGCCCTTGGGGGCCTTGCGGTCGGGGACGGCCGCGGCGAGGCGGCGGACCGCCTCGGGGAACAGGAGCGCGTCGGTGCGGGCGACGAGGCGCACGGCCGCGAGGAGGTCTTCGAGGCGGGTGCGCTTGAGCAGGAACCCGTCGGCGCCCGCGCGCAGCGCCTGCCACACGTAGTCGTCGTTGTCGAACGTGGTGACCACCAGGATCTTCGGCGGGGCGGCGAGTTCGGCGGTGATCCGGGCGGTGGCCTCGATGCCGTCGACCTTCGGCATCCGCACGTCCATGAGCATGACGTCGGCCTTCCCGGAGCGGGCGATGGCGAGCGCGTCGATCCCGTCGGCGCCCTCGGCGACCACGTCGAGGTCGGGTTCGGCGCCGATGACGGCGGCGAACCCGGAGCGGATGAGGGCCTCGTCGTCGACGAGCGCGATGCGCAGCGGCGCGGTCATGCGGTCCCCTCCGGGGCGGTGTCGTCCGAAGCAGCGTCGCTGTTCGGGGAGTGGTCGGGCAGGGTGGCGCGGACGGTCCAGGTCCCGGCGCCCCAGTCGGCCTCGGCGGTGCCGCCGAGGACGGCGGCGCGCTCGGCCATGCCGATGAGGCCGCGCCCGCCGGGGCGGGTCCGGGGCCGCCGCGCGGCGGGGCTCGCGACGGCGACGGTGACGCCCGAGTCGGCGACGTCGAGGTCCACGGCGGCCCAGGGCTCGTCGGCGTGGCGCAGGACGTTCGTGAGGGCCTCCTGGACGATTCGGTACGTCTCGCGGGAGGTCAGGCGGCCCAGCGTCTCCGGGTCGCCGGTGATCCGCAGCTCGGTGCGCACGCCCGACTCGGCGGCGAGCGCGTCGAGGTCGGCGAGGTCCTTCTGGGGGCCGCGGGTCTCCTCGCGGTCCTCGCGGAGCGCCCCGATGACGGCGTCGAGTTCGGCGAGGGCGCCGCGCGCGGTCTCGCCGACCGCGGCCATGGCGGTCGCGGCGAACGCGGGGTCGGCGGTGATGAGCCGGGAGGCGGCCTCGGACTGGACCACGACCACGGACAGGGCGTGCCCGACCGAGTCGTGGAGTTCGCGGGCGATCCGGTTGCGGGCGGCGAGGCGGGCGGTCTCGGCGCGGGAGGCGGCGAGCCGGTCGGCGGCGCCCTGCCCGAGCAGGTGCGGCGCGAGGGCCCGCATGCCCGCGGTGACGGCGGCGACGAGGAGGACGAGCGCGATGAGGAACAGCGGGCCGGTGAGCAGGCCCCAGTCGGTCAGCCGGCCCGCGTACGCGCCGGAGGTGTCGAGGCCGAGGAGGTTGCGGGCGCCGTTGATCACGAGGTAGACGGCGAACGGGACCAGCGCGAGCGTCACCCCCGAGAGGAGGCCCCCGACGACCGCGTGGAGGGTGAACCAGCAGCCGGTGCGCCAGCGCGTGTTCCAGGAGTCGTCGTCGGCGGGCGAGGCGAATCCGGCGCCGAGGAGGCGGCGGGCGGCGGTGCGCTCCACTTCGCGGTCGGGCAGGAGGAGCGAGACGGCGGCGACGAGGGGCACGACCGCGGCGAACACGAGCGGGTCGAGGACGCCCTCGAACCCGGCGTCGGGGTGGAACCAGTTGTAGCCGAGGGCGCCGACCACCATGAACGGCATCATGAGGGCGCCGCCGAGGATGAGCCAGACCCACCCGCGGTAGGTGGCCCCGGACCGGAGCGGGGCGAGGAGGCGCATGGGGCCATTGTGCCAGCGGACGTTCACGGTTCCAGCGTGCACCGCGTCCCCGGGGCGGCGCCTCCCTCGCGGGTGCGGGCCCGGTCCCCCGCGCGGGGGACCGGGTCGGCCGCCGTGCGCATTCGCTATCTGCCCTCGTAGGCGTCCTTGAGGCCCTGGAGGTCGATCTTCTTCATGCCGTACATGGCCTTGACGGCGCGCTCGGCGCCGGCCTTGTCGGGTCCGCCGACGTACTGCTCGGCCTCGGTGGACCACACCTGCCAGTTGACGCCCCACTTGTCGGCGATCCAGCCGCACTCGATCTCCTTGCCGCCGTTGGACAGGAACGCGTCCCAGAGGCGGTCGATCTCGGCCTGGCCGTCGCAGTTGACGAGCAGGGACATGGCGTGGTCGTGCTTGGCGGAGGCGTCGCCGTTGATGCCGGTGAACTGCTGTCCGGCGAGCTCCCAGTTGACGACCATGGCGGTCCCGGCCTTGCCGTGGGCGTCCTCGACGAATGGGATGCTCCCGGTGATCCTGGCGTCCTCGAACAGGGAGGTGTAGAACTCGGCGGCCTCCTGGGCGGCGCCGTCGGTGTACCAGATGTTGGTGACGATCTTCTGCATTGCTCGCGTCCTCCGAACGGGTCCTGGGCTGTACGCCTACAGCCGATTGCACCAGTTGAGACGAGCCCGCGGGCCCGGATTCATCGGTTCCGGCGGCTACATTGAACGGCGGCTCCGGGCCCGGTCTGCTAGGCGGCGTTCTCGATGTTGTCGGCGGTCTCGTAGACCTGCCCGTCGGCGTTCGAGTACGGGTCCTTGTCGGCGGTGGCGGCGCGGCCGGTGTCCGCGGCCTCGTGCTCGGTGTCGAATCCGTCGGCGGGCTGCCGGGTGCCGCCCTCGCTGCGGCGGAACCGCTCCAGGAGGTCGGTGAAGGCGCTGGAGACCTTGTTGTCGGACTCCTCGTAGTCCTCGGCGGCCTTGGCGACCTGGTCGCGCGCGGTGTAGTAGCGCGCCGCGGCGGTGCTGAGGAAGCCGCGGAACTCCTCGACCATCGCGAGCACGTCCTGGTCGGCGCCCGTGGCGTGCCCTTCCCGGTCGGCGAAGTGGCCGGCGGCGGCCTGGACCGGTGAGAGCCGTCCGGGCAGCTGCTCGTAGGCGCCCGCGACGAGGCCGATCTTCCCGGCGAGTTCGACGAGCTTCGTCGTGTCGGCCGCGAACCCCTTGCGCTCGCCCTTCGGCGTGCCGGTGGCGCGGTTCTCCGTCAGGTCGTAGAGCTCCAGGTCGAAGGAGCCCACGCCGTCGAGCATCGACCGGAGGTCGCCGGTGCCCTTGCGGTAGGCGAGCTCCTTGGCGTCGACGCCGTCGCGCAGGGCGTCCATGTGCTGCGAGAGCGCCTTGACGATCGCGCGGTGGTCCCCGGTGTACTTGACCGCGGGGTGCGTCGGGAGCAGCTCCTCGCCGAGGAACGCGATCAGGTCGAGGACCTTCCCGGCCGCCTCCGCGGGGCCCTTGGCGAACGCGAGGACCTTCGCCAGGCCCTCCAGGACCACCCAGCCGCTCGCCCCCTGCGCGGTCCCGGTGGCGCCGAGCGCCGTCGCGGCCTGGCCGATGAGGTGCAGGGTGTCGTTGCGCCCCATCTGGATGATCCCCGACCGGTAGTTGACGAGCTTCGCCAGCTCGGCCGCGAGGACGCGGTGGTTGTCCAGAGTGGGCCCGGTCGACTGGAGGAACCCGCCTCTGAACCCGTCGGCGGCGAGCCCGGTCCATTCGACCCACCAGTGCTGCGAGGTGCCGTCCCCGTCGGACAGGTCGGCGATCCTCTCCGGCAGGCTGCCGCCACGGGCGGTCCGGCTCCGGTCCGGCGCGGGGCCCGCCTCGGCGATGGCCTCGTAGAGGCCCTTGAGCCCGGCGTACGCCGCGTCGAGCGCGGGCAGCTCCTGGGCGTCGAACTTCGGGACCTTCTTCTCGATGGCGTCGCGCTCGGTCTTCGCCCAGCCGTGCACGGCCGTCATGACCTGCGGCAGCGGGCAGGTGACCCGGCCGGGCATCGTCGCGGGCGCGCCCGCGGGCATGCGGCCGCTGCAGGACACCGGGGTCGCGGTGCCGTCGGGGCCCTGGGCCCAGTCGCGGAAGTCGCACTCGCCGCGATGGAGGTCGGTGGCGGGCTTGCGCAGGTACGGCCAGTCCAGCGTCCCGCCGGGGTTCTCGACGATGCCGGTGCGGATGTCCTGCTGGTTGAGGAAGGACACCGCGGCCTCCTTCTGCCACCGCTTGATGAGCGCCTCCCAGAAGCGGTCGAGCGCGGGCTTCACGTTCGCGGCCATGTGGTCCGGCCCGGGGATGTACGCGGCCACGGCGCACCGCCTTTCACTGCACAAGGGATCTGCACCGAGTGCATCACCGAACCCGCTGCGCGGCAAGGGCCCCGGGTGTCCCGGTCCGTCCGGGACGGGGCGGACAGGGGGCGGGGGCGCCGGTAGGATCGTGACGTGCGTCAATCCCTCGACGGCCTCGACCCCGCGTCGGCCGGTTCGGCGCCGCAGCTCGTGGCGCTGCTGCGCGAGCTGCGGGCGGCCTCCGGGCTGAGCATCCGGGAAGTGAGCAGACGAGCCCGCGACCGCGGCGACTGGCTCCCCACGAGCACCCTCGCGGCGGTCCTCAACCGCGACGCCGTCCCCCGCGCCGAGGTCGTGGCCGCGCTCGTGCGCGCCTGCGGCGGCGACGAGGCGGCCGTGGAGACCTGGCTCGCGCAGTGCGCGCGCATCAGCGCCGCCGACGTCGCCGACACCGGGCAGGTCCCCCGCCAGCTCCCCGGCCCGCCGCACGCGTTCACCGGCCGCGAGCGGGAACTGCACCTCATCGACGAGCACCTCCAGGCCGCGTCCCCGCGCTCGGTCGTCCTCGCGGGCCCGGCCGGGATCGGCAAGACCGCGCTGGCCCTGCACTGGGCGCACCGGTCGCTCGACGCGTTCCCCGACGGCCAGCTGTACGTGGACCTGCGCGGGTTCTCCGGCACCGACCCGCTCGCGCCCGGCCCGGTCCTGCACCGGTTCCTGACCGCGCTCGGCACCGGCCCCGAGGAGGTCCCCGCCGACGCGGACGAGCGGGCCGCGATGTTCCGCTCGCTCCTGGGGCACCGGCGGGTCCTCGTCGTCCTCGACAACGCCCGCAGCCCCGAGCAGCTGCGCGACCTCCTCCCCGGCACCGGCGGCTCCACGGCGCTCATCACCGCCCGCACGGACCTGTTCGGGCTCACCGCGACGCACGGCGTCCCGCACCTGCGCCTCGCGCCGCTGACCCGCGAGGAGTCCATGGACCTCCTCGACGCGATGATCGGCCGCGGCCGCGTCGCCACCGACCCCGAGGCCGCGCGCGGCCTCGCCGCCGCCTGCGGGGACCTGCCGCTCGCGCTGCGCCTGGCCGCGTGCCAGACCCTCGCCCACCCCGAGCAGACCATCGGCGAGCTGCGCGACCGGATCGCCGAGGCGCCCTTGGCGAACCTCGACCTCCCCGGCGACGAGGCCGCGGGCCTGCGCGCCTGCCTCGACCTCACCCGCGCCCGCCTGGACGCCGCCGCCCGGGACGCCCTCGACGCGATCGGCCTCCACCCCGCGACCGAGTTCGAGCCCGCCGGCATCGCGTCCCTCACCGGCACCACCGTCGCAGACGCCGACGCGGCCCTGCACCGCCTCGCCGGGGTCCACCTGGCCGCGGCAGCCGGGGACGGCCGCTGGACCGTCCACGACCTCGTGCGCGCCTACGCCCGCGAGCACGCCGAACGCCGCCCCCGCGGCGAACACGAAGCCGCCCTGGGCCGCCTCTACGACTGGCACCTCGCCGCCGTCGCCGGGACCTGGGAGGCGATCTTCGGCCTCGAACCCGAAACGGTCCCCGAGACCGACGTCCCGGTCCCCGCCTTCGACGGCCCCGAGGCCGCCCTCGCCTGGCTCGACCCGCGCCACAGCGCCCTCAGCGAGATGATCCGCCACGCCGCCGCCGGGCGCCGCGACTGGCACGCCGCCCGCCTCGCCCACGCCCTCTGGCGCTACCAGTACATCCGCGGCGTGCGCGGCGAGGCTGAGGCGTGCCTGCGCATCGCCCTCGACGCCGACCGCCGCACCGGCGACCGCGCCCACCAGGTCAAGCTCCTGCGCCAGCTCGGCAACACCCTCAAGGCCCTCGGCCGCCTCGACGAGGCCGAGGACGCGCACGACCGGTCGCTGCGCCTCGCCACCGACCTCGACGACACCGAGGCCGCCGCCCTCACCCTCGTCGCCCTGGCCCAGCTGCACATCCAGCAGTGGCGCCTCGACGAGGCCCGCACCCGCGCCACCGAGGCCGCGCGCGTCTTCCACGACATGGGTGACGCCGACCGGGAGGTCAACGCCCTCGACGACGTCGCCCACGTCGACATGCTCGTCGGCAACGACGACGAGGCCCGCGCCGGGTTCGACCGCGCCGTCAAGACCTTCACCGACCGCGGCTGGATCCAGAACCTCGCCTCCGCGCTCGCCGGCCTCGCACGCCTGCGCCTGCGCGACCGCGACGCCGACAGCGCCGCGGCCCTCCTCGCCGAGTCCCTCGACGCGTACCGCCAGAGCGGCGACCCCCTCGGCGCGATCTACGTGCAGTCCCTCCAGGCCCTCGCGCACGCCCAGCTCGGCGACCGCGAGGCCGCGGCCCGCCTCGCGGGCGGCGCCGCCGAGGCCGCCGTCGCCACCTCCAGCCCCGAACTGGCCCTGGAGGTCCTCAACAACGCCGGGTTCGCGTACGGCGCCGTCCGCGACTTCACCGCCTCCGAACGGGCGCACCGCGAAGCCCTCGACCTCGCCGAGGCCGTCCCCGACCTGTACGAGCAGGCCCGCGCCCGCCACGGCATCGGCGACGCGCTCGCCGCCCGCGGCGAGGACGACGCAGCCCGGGCCGAGTGGACCCGGGCGCTGCGCCTCCACGAGAGGCTCGGGACCTACGGCAGGGCCGAGCTCGCCGAGCGCCTCGCCTAGGCCCCGTCCTGCGGAGCGGGCCGGCGCTGCGCCGGGAACGCGTGCCTGCGCGCGAGCACCGCCACCAGCAGGACCGGCACGCCGAGCGCGGCCACGGTCCACGCCAGCGACAGCGGCCCGAACCGGACCAGCAGCAGGCCGCCGAGGGCCCCGCCCGCGGCGGTCGCCGCGTTCCACAACGTCACCACCAGGGCCTGCACCGTGTCGGCGGCCTTCGCGCCCGCCTGCCCGGCCGCGGTCTGGAGCAGCGTCGGCACCCCGCCGTGGCCCAGCCCCCACAGTCCGACCGCGACGTACACGAGCGCCGGGACCTCGGCGAACACCGCCAGCGCGGCCGCCGCCGCCCCGGTGAGAACCGCCCCGGCGATCGTCAGGTGCCGCAGCCGCCGGTCGATGTGCGCGCCGGTGATCCAGATGCTCGCGATCGACGCGACGCCGAACACGAGCAGCACCCGGTCGACCGACCCGCCCATCCCGAACCGCTCCAGGAACGCCGCGATGTACGTGTACAGCACGTTGTACGCGATCACGTAGACCGCGATGACGACCAGGACCGCCGGGACCCCGGGGATCACCGCGGCCCGCAGCACCGGCGTCCGCGATTCGGCGCGCTGCCCCGGGAAGTCGGGGACAACGAGGGTGATCCACACGATCGACAGCACCGCCAGGCCGGACATGACCCCGAACGACTCGCGCCACCCCAGCGCCCCGCCGATGAACGTCCCGGCCGGGACCCCGAGCGCCAGCGCCAGGGGGATGCCCGCCATGACGATCGCGATCGCCTTGCCCTCCATGCCCTTCGGGGCGAGCCGCCGCGCGTACCCGACCATGAGGGCCCACGACAGGCCCGCGGCCATGCCCGCGACGAACCGGGCGCCCATGGTCAGCGCGTAGTCCTGCGAGACGGCGGTGACGGTGTTGGCGGCCACGAACCCGGCCATCGCCATGAGCAGGACCGGCTTGCGGCCCCACCCCATGGTCAATGCGGACAGGGGAATCACCGTGAGGGCCGTGCCGATCGCGTACACCGTGACCGCCTGCCCCATGGCGGCCTCGCCGACGCCGAGACTCGCGCGCATCCCCGGCAGCAGGCCCGCGGGCAGCGACTCGGTGATCACGGTGATGAACACGGCGGTCGACAGGGCCAGGAGCCCCGACAGGGGCAGCCGCTCCCGGCGCGGGGCCGCGGGCCGGGACAGCGTCGTTTCACTCATGGGGAGAAGCGTCTAACCTTGACACTAATGTCAGAGTCCAGTACGAGTGAGGCGGCCCACATGAGGATCGGCGAACTGGCGGAGCGCACCGGCGCCCCCGCCCGGATGCTCCGCTACTACGAGCAGCACGGCCTCATCGCCGCCGACCGCTCCCCCAACGGCTACCGCGACTTCCCCGAGCCCACCGTCGAGCGCGTCGGCCAGATCCGCGGCCTCCTCGACGCGGGCGTCCCCGTCAAGATCATCAAGCAGATCCTCCCCTGCCTCGACGGCCCCGGCCAGATCTACTTCCCGGTCCCCGACCCCGAGATGCTCGCCCAACTCGCCGAGCAGCGCGACCGCATGACCCGCAAGGCCGAATGCGTCCTCAAGAACCGCGACGCCATCGCCGCCTACCTCGACCGCGTCAGCGGAGCCCCCGCCCGGTGAACCGCCTCCGCACCGCCCTCATCACCCTGATCGTCAAGATCCAGACGGTCACGGTCTTCGGCTACATGGGCGTCATCTCGTTCATCGGCGTCGAAGCCCTCGTCGTCATCCTGGGCTTCACCACCGTCCTCCCGATCGCGATCCCCTTCGTCCTCATCGCCATCGCCGCCGCCTACTTCTTCCGCGAACGCCTCAAGCACCTCTGGACCCTCGTCAAGGCCAAGCTCAAGCGCGCCTAGCCCTCACGCGATCTCCCGCGGATCGATCTGCACCCGAACCGCCTCCGCCTTGGCCCCCGCCCGCTCCGCAGTCGCCTTCGCCAGCGTCGCCGCGAGTGCGGCCCCGTCCCGGCGCCGCACGCGCAGCAGCAGCCGCTCGGTGTGCTCATCGACGGGAATCGGCCCGATCGCCTCGACGCCCAGGTCGCCGGGCAGGTCCGCGGCGAGCTTCTCGGCCTCGCCGATCGGGCCGGTCAGCGCCGCGAACCTCATGACGGGCGGGAAACCGAGCTCGCGGCGGTCCTCCAGCTCCTGGCCCGCGAACCACGCGGCGTCCCAGCGGATCAGCGCCTGGACCACCGGCAGCCCGCCGTCGGCGGTGACCACCGCGGTGCCGGTCGGGGCGCACAGGGCGACCGCGTTCATCCAGATCCGCAGGGCCTCTTCGGAGGCGGTGAGCTCGGCCCGGGTCAGCTGCGCCCACGTGTCCACCAGCAGCACCGCACCGTAGCCCTGCGGCGCAACGGGTTCCACACCGGGCGTGGAGACGACGACCCGCGCCCCGGACGGGATCGCGTCGAGGCGCTCTGACGCGTTCGACTCGACGACCTCGATCCCGGGGAACGCGCTGGCGATCTCCTCGGCGGTGCGCGCGGCCCCGATGACCACGGCCCGGATGCGGTTCGAGCCGCACTCGGCGCAGCGGTGCGGGTCGTCGACCCGCCCGCACCAGGTGCACACGGGCGGGCGGCGAGGACCGGTCAGGCGCAGCGGGCCGGTGCACTCGGGGCACATCGCGCGGGAGCGGCAGCGCTGGCAGGAGACGGCCGGGACGTAGCCGCGGCGCGGGACCTGGAGCAGCACGGGGAGGTCGGCGGCGACGGCCTTGCGGGCGGCCTCCCAGGCGACCGAGGGCAGCCGCGCGGTGGAGCTGGACGGGTCGATGGCGAGGTCGGCGTCGTCGCCGATGGGGACGACGCGGGGCGAGGCGGCACGGAGGGCCTCGCGGCGGCCCGGGGCCGAGACGGCCCAGCCGGTCTCGACGAGCAGCTGCGCCTGGGCGGTTCGCGCGAAGCCGCCGACGATGCACGCGGCCCCGGCGAGTTCGGCGCGGGTGAGCAGGACCTCGCGGGCGTGCGGGTAGGGGGCGTGGAGGCTGACGAGGTTCTTGTCGCCGTCGTCCCAGACGGCGACGAGCCCGAGGTCGACCACGGGCGCGAACATCGCGACCTGGGTCCCGGCGACGATGCGGACGTCGCCGCGCAGGGCTTTGAGGAACGACCGGTACCGGGGCGTCGGGCCCGTCGAGTTCGCGATGGTCACGTGCCGGTCGGGTCCGAGCACCGCGGTGAGCGCCCTGTCGAGGCGCTCCAGGTCGTACTGGTCGGGGACCACGAGCAGTGCACCGCGGCCCGCCGCGGCGGCGGCAGCGGCGGCCTCGGCCAGCCGCGCGGCCCAGTCCTCGCCGGGCACGGCGCTCCAGGCGATCCGCGGGGCCTTGCCGGCGCGCAGCGCGCGAAGGAAAGCCTCGCCCGCGTTATATCTATCCCAGTGATCGAAGGGCGGCGCGGCCACGGGCAGCCGCTCGGCGGGCGGCTCCTTCTCCACGCGGACCTTCCGCTCGGGCAGGGCCAGGCGCAGGACGTCGGCGAGGTTGCCCGCGTAGCGGTCGGCGATCCGCTGCACGAGCACGGCGACCTCGGGGGCGAGCACCGGGCCGGGCGGGACGACGTCGAGGATCGGGAGGATCTTCCCGGCGAACTCGGCGCGGTCGCGGACGGCGAGGACCGTGCCCTTGAGCTTGCGGTTGCTGAACCGGACCGTGACGCGGCAGCCGGGCTCCACGTCGTCGAGGAGCTCCACCGGGATGCGGTAGTCGAAGAGCTGGTTGAGCTGCGGCAGCGGGTGGTCCACGCACACTGCTGCATAACTCACCGGCGACTGCTCCATCCGATAAAAGTACCGGGCGCCTCCGACGTCGGAGGCGCCCGGCGCGAGACCGTTGCGCCGCTAGCTGACGGCTTCCTTCAGGGCTGCCGCGCGGTCGGTGGCCTCCCAGGTGAACTCGGGGAGTTCGCGGCCGAAGTGGCCGTAGGCGGCGGTCTTGGAGTAGATGGGGCGGATCAGGTTGAGGTCGCGGATGATCGCGGCGGGGCGGAGGTCGAAGACTTCGAGGACGGCCTTCTCGATGAGGGCCGGATCGACGGTCTCGGTGCCCTGGGCGTCGACGGCGACGCTGACGGGCTTGGCCTTGCCGATCGCGTAGGCGACCTGGACCTCGCAGCGCTCGGCGAGCCCGGCGGCCACGACGTTCTTGGCGACCCAGCGGGCCGCGTACGCGGCGGAGCGGTCGACCTTCGACGGGTCCTTGCCCGAGAACGCGCCGCCGCCGTGGCGGGCGTAGCCGCCGTACGTGTCGACGATGATCTTGCGGCCGGTGAGGCCGGCGTCGCCCATGGGGCCGCCGATCTCGAAGCGGCCGGTCGGGTTCACCAGGAGCTTGTAGTCGTCGATGTCGAGGTCGAGCCCGGAGACGACCGGCGCGATCACGTGCTCGGCGACGTCGGGCGAGAGCAGCGAGTCGAGCGAGATGTCGGGCGCGTGCTGGCTGGAGACGACCACCGTGTCGAGGCGGACGGGCCGGTTGCCCTGGTACTCGATGGTGACCTGGGTCTTGCCGTCGGGGCGCAGGTACGGGACGGTGCCGTCCTTGCGGACCTCGGTGAGGCGCTGGGACAGCCGGTGCGCCAGGGCGATCGGCAGCGGCATCAGCTCGGGGGTCTCGCGGCACGCGAAGCCGAACATGAGGCCCTGGTCGCCCGCGCCCTGGAGGTCGAGCTCGTCGTTCACGGCAGAGTCCACACGGGACTCCCACGCCTTGTCGACGCCCTGCGCGATGTCGGGGCTCTGGCCGCCGATGGAGACGTTCACGCCGCACGACGCGCCGTCGAAGCCCTTCTTGGACGAGTCGTAGCCGATCCGGAGGATCGTGTCGCGCACGATCCGCGGGATGTCGGCCCACGCGTTGGTGGTCACCTCGCCCGCGACGTGCACCTGCCCGGTGGTGATGAGGGTCTCGACCGCGACGCGGCTCCCGGGGTCCTGGGACAGCAGGGCGTCCAGGATCCCATCGGAGATCTGGTCCGCGATCTTGTCCGGGTGGCCTTCGGTGACCGACTCGGAGGTGAACAGGCGACGTGCCACGGCACTCCTAAAAACCATCCACGCCGCCCAGCGGCGCTCCTCGACTGACTTCGCAGCTCACAAGTCTATGCGCTCAAGATCATGCCACCAAGCCGCCTCGCTGCGCGGCCGAGGTGTCAGTCGCGTCCAACCAGCGGGAGCCGGGCGGCCACTGCGTCCCAGACGGCGTCCGCGACCAGTTCTTTCGACGCCTCGGAGAGCGCGGCGACCGGCCCGGAGGCGTCGAACACCGTGACGGAGTTCTCCAGTTTCCCGAACACGGCCCCGCCGGAGACGTCGTTGAGCACCACCAGGTCGGCGCCCTTCGCCTCGCGCTTGGCCTTCGCGTGCTCGGGGCCGTCGTGGGTCTCCGCGGCGAACACGACGAGGACCTGCTCGGGGCGCTTGGCGCGGCCCACGGCCGCGGCGATGTCCGGGGTGGACGTGAGCGCGAGGTCCAGGTCGCCCTTGCGCTTGAGCTTGCGGTCGGAGGTCTCCTTGGGCGTGAAGTCCGCGGGGGCTGCGGCGAGGACCATCGCGTCCGCCTCTGCGGCGGCCTTGACGGTGGCCTCGTGGAGTTCGCCCGTCGTGGCAACGCGTTCGACGCGGACTCCCGCGGGCAGCGGCGCGTCGATGTGCGCGGCGATGAGGGTCACGTCGGCGCCGCGCGCGGCGGCCGCGGCGGCGATGGCGATGCCCTGGCGGCCGGACGAGTGGTTGCCGATGAAGCGGACCGGGTCGATCGGCTCGCGGGTGCCCCCGGCGGTGACGAGGACCTTGCGGCCCGTCAAGTCACGTGCAGGGGACGTGAGGAAGCCCTTGAGGAGGGCGAACAGCGACTCCGGCTCGGGCAGGCGCCCGGGGCCGGTGTCGGCGCCGGTGAGGCGGCCCGAGTCGGGCTCGACGACGTGGACGCCGCGCTCGCGCAGCGTCGCGACGTTCGCGCGGGTGGCCGGGTGCAGCCACATCTCGGTGTGCATCGCCGGGGCGAACACCACCGGGCAGGTCGCGGTGAGCAGCGTCGAGGTGAGCAGGTCGTCGGCGCGGCCGTGCGCGGCCCGCGCGAGCAGGTCGGCGGTGGCCGGGACGACGGCGACGAGGTCGGCCTCGCGGCCGAGCCTGACGTGCTTGACCTCGGAGACCTCGGAGAACACGCCGGAAGCCACCGGGCGGCCCGACAGGGCCTCCCAGGTGGCTTCACCGACGAACTTGAGCGCCGCCTCGGTGGGGATCACGGTCACGTCGTGGCCGGACTCCTTGAGGAGGCGGAGCAGGATGCACGCCTTGAAGGCGGCGATGCCGCCCGACACGCCCAGGACGATGTTCAACTGTCCCTCTCAACGACCGGGCTTACGCCTCGTTGTCGTCGAACGCCTTCGTCTCAAGGAGGCCCTTGTCGAGCTCGCGCATGGCGATCGACAGCGGCTTCTCCTCGGGCGTGGTCTCGACGAGCGGACCGACGTACTCCAGCAGGCCCTCGCCGAGCTGCGAGTAGTAGGCGTTGATCTGACGGGCCCGCTTGGCGGAGTAGATGACCAGCTGGTACTTCGACTGGCTCTTCTTCAGCAGGTCGTCGATCGGCGGGTTGGTGATGCCGACGGGGTCGGCGACAGTCCCTGACACGTGTTGTCCTTCGTGTGACTCGGGTGTTGCTACCGTGCTCCGGTCTTCATTACGGCCGGAGAACTGAGCAACTCTACCAGCTCGGAGGCCGCCTGCTCGATCGACACGTTCGTGACTGTGTGATCGAACTCGGATTCGGCGTCGAGCTCTTCGCGCGCGGCGTCCAGCCGGCGCGCGATGGTCGCGGCGTCCTCGGTCCCGCGCCCGGTGAGGCGGCGGACGAGTTCGTCCCACGACGGCGGGGCCAGGAACACCAGCTGCGCGTCGGGCATGGCCCGGCGGACCTGGCGGGCCCCTTGCAGTTCGATCTCCAGCAGCGCCGGGAGTCCGGCGCGCAGGCGCTCCTCGACCGGGCCGCGGGGGGTTCCGTAGAGGTTCCCCGCGTAGGAGGCCCATTCAAGGAACTCCCCCGCGGCGATCATCGACTCGAACTGCTCAGTCGACACGAAGTGGTAGTCGGCGCCGTCGACCTCACCAGGACGCGGCTTGCGGGTCGTGCAGCTCACGGAGAGCCAGACCCACGGGTAGTACTCCTGGATGAGTGCCTTGACGCTGCCCTTGCCAACGCCGGACGGGCCGGAGAGGACCGTCAGTCGCTGGGCGAGGGCGGCGTGGTGGTGATCGATGCTCACGCGACTACTACTACCCGAACTTAGGCCTGGTCGCCCTTGAATTCATCCAGAAGCGCGGCGCGCTGGTGCTCGCCCAGGCCGCGCAGCCGACGCGAGTCGGCGATCTTGAGCTTCTCCATGATCTGGGTGGCGCGCTTGTCGCCGATGCCCGGGAGGGCCTTGAGCACGGCCGAGACCTTCATCTTCCCGGAGATGTCGTCGGTGGCAGCGGACTTGAGGACCGCTTCCAGGGTGGTCTCGCCCGACTTCAGCTTCTCCTTGAGCTCGGCGCGGGCCTTGCGGGCCGCCGCCGCCTTCTCAAGGGCGGCTGCGCGCTGTTCCGGAGTCAGTTTAGGGAGCGGCACGGGGTCTCCTTGCAGTCGATGGTTTCGTCCCTGTGGACCTTGACGTGCGGGTATCGCCAAAGCATACCCAGCTCGGAGACGGTAACCCCACCTACCGACACGCCTGCGACCGGGGGTCGGGCAAATTCCGGGGCCGGAAACCGGCGGTTTTATTCCCCCATGGCGGCGCGGCATTCCTCCTGCAACGCCTCGACGGCGGTGCGAATGCTCGCCGCGGCAGGGCCCGGCTGCGCGATTTGTCGGGAGTAGGACGGTATTGCGAACTTCGTCGCGGCCCCGAGGACGCGCGGAAGATCACTGGGGCGCCCGCCCTGGGCTCCCATGCCCGGTACGAGGATGGGTCCGTTGAACTGGGAGAGGTCGTGAGCGGAGTCACGTTGGCTCACCGTGGTGTGGGTGATTCCGTAAGTCGACTCACGCAGGCGGGCCTCGCCCTCGGCCGCGCACGCGCCGATCGTCGCTCCCATGACGATCCCGAAGGACCCCATCGGATCGGCGTCGCCGTTGTGCTCGTTCACCTCATCGATGACGCTCTGCGCGACCGAGCGGCCGTCGCGGCGCTTCGCCATCTGGAGGTACTTGCCCTCGGGGTTGGAGGTGCGGGCGAGGACGAACACGCCCTTGCCGTGCGCGGCGGCCGTGTCGAACGCGGGCTGGAGCGAGCCGGTCCCCAGGTAGGGGCTGACGGTGATCGCGTCGGCCGCGAGCGGCGAGGCCGGGTCGAGGTACGCCTGCGCGTACGCGGCCATCGTGGAGCCGATGTCGCCGCGCTTGACGTCGAGGATGACGAGGGCCCCGGCGCGGCGGGACGCGGCGATGACCCGCTCGAGGAGGGCGACGCCGCCCGAGCCGAACCGCTCGAAGAACGCCGACTGCGGCTTGACGAACGCGCAGCGCTCGGCGACGGCCTCCGTCAGTGTCATCGCGAACCGCTCGGCCCCGGCCAGGTCGTCGTCGAGGCCCCACTGGAGCAGCTGCGACCCGTGCGGGTCGATCCCGGCGCACAGCGGGCCCCGCTCCTGGGCGAGACGGAAGGCGCGGGCGCCGAATTCCTTGCTAGGCATGGTTCCTCGTATCGGAGTGTGCGATGGACTGGTGGCGGCGGGCGGTCTTGAGGTAGCGGCGCGCGCTGCCGCGCACCACGCCGGGGCCGTTGTAGATGAGCCCCGAGTAGATCTGGACGAGGCTCGCGCCCGCGTCGAACATGGCCTGGGCGTCGTCGGGGGTCATGATCCCGCCGGAGCCGATGATGGGCAGGCGCCCGTTCGTCTCGCGGTGCACGAACCTGACGATCTCGCGCGCGACCTGGGTGAGCGGCTTGCCGGACATGCCGCCGGGCTCGGCGGCGACGGCGTCCTCCGCGGGGACGATCCCGTCGCGCCCGAGCGTGGTGTTCGTGGCGATGACCCCGGCGACCCCGGCGTCGAGGCAGACCTCCAGGAGCTGCGCGAGCGCGGGCTCGGTGAGGTCGGGGGCGATCTTCACCAGGATCGGCCGGGTGGGGCGACCGGCCGCCAGGCGCGTCCCCTCGGCGCGCAGGGCCCCGAGGAGGGCGCGGAGCGCGCCCGCGTCCTGGAGCTGGCGCAGGCCGGGCGTGTTCGGGGACGACACGTTGATCGCGATGTAGTCGGCGAACGGGTAGAGGAACCGCAGCGACGTCAGGTAGTCGTCGATCGCGCCTTCGAGGGGCACGGCCTTGGACTTGCCGATGCTGATCCCCAGCGGGCAGTCGACGGCGGGCACAGCGGCGAGCCGGGCCGCGAGGGCCTGCGCGCCGTCGTTGTTGAAGCCCATCCGGTTGACGATGGCCTGGGACTGCCTCGCCCGGAACATCCGCGGCTGCGGGTTCCCGGGCTGGGCCTGCGCGGTCACGGTGCCGATCTCGGCGAAGCCGAACCCGAGGGCGGGCCAGGCGCCGACGGCGATCCCGTTCTTGTCAAGGCCCGCGGCGAGGCCGATGGGGTTGGGGAAGGGGATGCCGCAGACGGTGACGGGCGCGCTCGCCCGGTTGAGCTTGATGAGCGCGTTCCGCACCTGCCGCTGCTCGGACAGTCGCGTCAGCCAGCGCATCGTGAAGTCGTGCGCGCGTTCGGCGTCCCCGCGGCCGATCCGGAAGAGGACGGGGCGGGCGAGATTCTGGTACAGCATGTCTTTTCCTGTATACGTCAATTCACCGGGTGAGCGGAACGGCCACGGGCCGTTCGCGCGCACCCGGTTCTATTTATCACGCATGGCTCGCAAGCTTCGCCCTGGCAATATCAGACCGCGGCGGCCCGCTCGGCACCGCGCAGGCGCTTGTGGAGCTCCTGGAGCGAGGCGACGCGGATCTCGCCGCGCGAGGCCGACTCGATGGCCTGCGTGGCGGCGGCGGCGCCCTGGATGGTGGTCACGCAGCTCACGTCGGCGACGACGGCGGCGGAGCGGATCTCCCAGCCGTCGGTGCGCGGGCCCGGGGAGGCCGAGGGCGTGGTGATGACCAGGTCCACCTCGCCGGAGGCGATGAGGCTGACGGCGTCGACGGCCTCGCCGGAGGAGTGGCGGGCGACGGGCGTGAAGTCGATGCCGTGGCGCTTGAGGACCAGTCCGGTGCCTTCGGTGGCGTAGACGGTGAAGCCGAGGTCGACGAGGCGGCGCACCGGGAAGACGATGGCGCGCTTGTCGCGGTCGGCGACGGACACGAAGACGTTCCCGGAGGTGGGGAGCTTGCCGTAGACGGCGAGCGTGGCCTTGGCGAACGCGAGCCCGAAGGACGAGTCGATGCCCATGACCTCGCCGGTGGACTTCATCTCCGGGCCGAGGACGGCGTCGATGCCGGAGCCCTCGACGGTGCGGAAGCGCTTGAACGGCAGGAGCACCTCCTTGACGGAGATGGGGACCTCGGGTCCGGCGTCGGAGCCGTCGCCCTCGGGCAGGAGCATCCCTTCGGCGCGCAGTTCGCCGATCTTGGCGCCGAGCGCGATGCGGGCGGCGGCCTTGGCGAGCGGGACGGCTGTGGCCTTGGAGACGAACGGGACCGTGCGCGAGGCGCGGGGGTTCGCTTCGAGGACGTACAGCTGCTCGTCCTTGAGGGCGTACTGGACGTTCATGAGGCCGCGCACGCCGATGCCGAAGGCGAGCTTCGCGGTGTAGTCGCGGATCTGCTCGATGACGCGGGCGCCGAGGGTGATCGGCGGGAGCGCGCAGGAGGAGTCGCCGGAGTGGACGCCGGCCTCCTCGATGTGCTCCATGATGCCGCCGAGGTAGAAGTCCTCGCCGTCGCAGAGGCAGTCGACGTCGATCTCGATGGCGTCGTCGAGGAACCGGTCGATGAGGACCGGGTGCTCGGGGCTGGCCTCGGTGGCGCGGGAGATGTACCCGGCGAGGGTGTCCTCGTCGTAGACGATCTCCATGCCGCGGCCGCCGAGGACGTACGAGGGCCGGACCAGGACGGGGTAGCCGATGCGCTCGGCGACCTCGCGGGCCTCCTCGTAGGAGGTGGCGGTGCCGCCGTCGGGGGCGACGAGGCCGAGTTCGCCGAGGAGGCGCCCGAAGACGCCGCGGTCCTCGGCGTTGTCGATGGCCTTGGGCGAGGTGCCGACGATGGGCAGGCCGGCGTCCTGGAGGCGCTCGGCGAGGCCGAGGGGGGTCTGGCCGCCGAGCTGGACGACGACGCCGATGACGCCGGGGCCGCCCGCTGCCCTGCCGGACTCGTGCTCGGCGTGGAAGACCTCGGTGACGTCCTCGAAGGTGAGCGGCTCGAAGTAGAGCCGGTCGGCGGTGTCGTAGTCGGTGGAGACGGTCTCGGGGTTGCAGTTGACCATGATGGTCTCGTAGCCGACCTCGCGCAGGGCCTGGACGGCGTGGACGCACGAGTAGTCGAACTCGATGCCCTGGCCGATCCGGTTGGGCCCGGAGCCGAGGATCATGACCTTCGGGCGGTTCGAGGGCGCGACCTCGGTCTCCTCCTCGTAGGTCGAGTAGTGGTAGGGCGTGTGGGCCTCGAACTCGGCGGCGCACGTGTCGACGGTCTTGTAGACCGGGCGCATGCCGAGCCGGTGGCGCAGGCGGCGCACGCCGTCCTCCCCGGCGAGCTCGGGGCGCAGGGCCGCGAGCTGGGCGTCGGAGAACCCGGCGCGCTTGGCGCGGCGCAGGAGCGCGGCGTCAGCGACGGCGGCGGCCTCGATCTCGTCGCGCAGCTCGATGAGCTGGGCGACCTGGTCGAGGAACCACGGGTCGATCTTGCAGGCGTCGTGGACCTGTGCGACGGTGGCGCCGAAGCGGAGGGCGCGCTCGGCGGTGTAGAGCGTGCCGTCGTGGGCGGTCCGGAGCGCTTCGAGCGTGTTCTCCAGGGTGGCGCCCGCGGGGTCGGGGCGGGTCCAGAACCCGGCGGCCTTGGTCTCGGTGGAGCGCAGGGCCTTCTGGAGGGCCTGCTGGAAGGTGCGGCCGAGGCTCATGGCCTCGCCGACGGACTTCATGGTGGTGGTGAGCGTCGGGTCCGCGCCGGGGAACTTCTCGAACGTGAAGCGCGGGACCTTGACGACGACGTAGTCGAGGGTCGGCTCGAACGCGGCCGGGGTGGCCTTGGTGATGTCGTTCGGGATCTCGTCGAGCGTGTAGCCGATGGCGAGCTTCGCGGCGATCTTCGCGATCGGGAAGCCGGTGGCCTTGGACGCCAGCGCGGAGGAGCGGGAGACGCGCGGGTTCATCTCGATGACGATCATGCGCCCGGTGGCGGGGTCGATGGCGAACTGGATGTTGCAGCCGCCGGTGTCGACGCCGACCTCGCGGAGGATGGCGATGCCGACGTCGCGCATGTGCTGGTACTCGCGGTCGGTGAGGGTCATCGAGGGGGCGACGGTGACGGAGTCGCCGGTGTGGACGCCCATGGGGTCGACGTTCTCGATGGAGCAGACCACGACGACGTTGTCGTTGCGGTCGCGCATGAGTTCGAGCTCGTACTCCTTCCAGCCGAGCACGGACTCCTCGATGAGGACCTCGGTGGTGGGGGACTCGGCGAGGCCGTTCCCGGCGATGCGGTCGACGTCCTCCCAGGTGTGGGCCATGCCGGAGCCGAGGCCGCCCATGGTGAAGGAGGGGCGGATGACGACGGGGAGGCCGAGGTCCTTGACGGTGTCGCGGACCTCGTCCATGGTGTGGCAGACGGCGGAGCGGGGCACTTCGCCGCCGACGTCGAGGACGACCTGCTTGAACTGCTGGCGGTCCTCGCCGCGCTGGATGGCGTCCATGTCGGCGCCGATGAGCTCGACGCCGTACTTGTCGAGGATGCCGGCGTCGTGGAGGCCGACGGCGGCGTTGAGTGCGGTCTGGCCGCCGAGGGTCGCCAGGATCGCGTCGGGCTTCTCCTTGGCGATGATCTGCTCGATGACCTCGGTGGTGATCGGCTCGACGTAGGTGGCATCGGCGAACTCGGGGTCGGTCATGATCGTGGCCGGGTTGGAGTTGACGAGGGTGACGCGCAGGCCCTCCTCGCGGAGGACGCGGCATGCCTGCGTGCCGGAGTAGTCGAACTCGCAGGCCTGGCCGATCTGGATGGGACCGGATCCGATGACCAGGATGTGCTTGAGGTCGTCGCGCTTAGGCATCCGCCTTGGCCCCCTTCGTGCTTTCGATGAGTTCGACGAGCCGGTCGAACAGGTAGTCGGCGTCGTGCGGGCCGCCGGCGGCTTCGGGGTGGTACTGGACGGAGTAGGCCGGGGCGTCGAGGCAGGTGAGCCCTTCGACGACGTCGTCGTTGAGGCAGACGTGACTGACCTGGACGCGCCCGAACTCGGTCTCGAAGAACTCGCCTGACTGTCCCTCCGAAACCTCTGGGGCTTTGAGGGCGAAGCCGTGGTTGTGGGCAGTGATCTCGATCTTGTTCGTGTGCCGGTCGAGGACGGGCTGGTTGATGCCGCGGTGGCCGAACTTCAGCTTGTAGGTCTCCAGGCCGAGGGCGCGGCCGAGGATCTGGTTGCCGAAGCAGATGCCGAAGACGGGGACGCGGCGGCGCAGGAGTTCGCGCGTGAGCTCGACCTGGTGGTCGGCGGTGGCGGGGTCGCCGGGGCCGTTGGAGAGGAACACGGCGTCGGGGGCGTCGGCGAGGACGGCGTCGACGTCGGCGTAGGCGGGGAACACGGTGGTGGTGATGCCGCGCTCGGCGAGGCGGCGGGGCGTGTTCCGCTTGATGCCGAGGTCGATCGCGGCGACGGTGTACTTCTGGACGCCCTTGGCCTCATAGGTGTAGGGCTCGGAGGCGGTGACGGCGCCGACGTGGTTGGCGCCGGCCATCTGCGGCGTGTTGCGGACCTTCGCGAGGAGCTCCTCGGCGTCGGTGGTGCGCGAGGAGATGCCGACGCGCATGGCGCCCTTGTCGCGGAGGTGGCGGGTGAGGGCGCGGGTGTCGACCTCGCAGATGCCGACGACGCCCTGGGAGGCGAGCTCGTCTTCGAGGCCGCGCTTGGCGCGCCAGTTGGAAGAGACGCGGGAGGCGTCGCGCACGACGTACCCGGCGACCCAGATGCGGCGGGACTCGTCGTCCTCGTCGTTCCAGCCGGTGTTGCCGATCTGCGGCGCGGTCTGGGCGACGACCTGGCCGTAGTAGGACGGGTCGGTGAGGGTCTCCTGGTAGCCGGTCATGCCGGTGCTGAACACGGCCTCGCCGAAGGTCTCGCCGACGGAGCCGAAGGCTTCGCCGCGGAAGACGCGGCCGTCCTCAAGCACGAGGATCGCTGGTGCCCTGCTGCTCATTCGGTCGTCTCCTCTTCGATCTTGCCGTTGAGTACGGTGGCGCGTCCCCTGAGGAACGTCGCCTGGACGGTGACCGGGAGTTCCATCCCGGCGTAGGGGGTGTTGCGCGAGAGGGACGCGAGGTCGGCGGGGACGACGGTCCACTTCGCGGCGGGGTCGACGAGCGTGAAGTTCGCTTCCGTGCCCGGCTGCGGGTCGCGGCCGTGGGCTTCGAGCCCGGCGATGCGCGCGGGCGTGCGGGAGGTGCGCTCCGCGACCGTGTCCCAGTCCACGCCGGACGGTCCGCCGAGGGCGAGGACGGTGATCGACAGGGCGGTCTCCAGGCCGAGCATCCCGGGGCGGGCGGCCGCCCACTCGCAGTCCTTGTCCTGCGGGGCGTGCGGGGCGTGGTCGGTGGCGACGGCGTCGATGACACCCTCGGCGAGCGCGCCGCGCAGGACCGCGACGTCGGACTCGCGCCGCAGGGGCGGGTTGACCTTGTAGACCGGGTCGTAGGTGCGCGCGGCCTCGTCGGTGAGGAGGAGGTGGTGCGGGCAGACCTCGGCGGTCACCTTCGCTCCGCGGGCCTTGGCCTCGCGGATGATGTCGACCGAGCGGGCGGTGGAGACGTGGCAGAAGTGGACGCGCGCGCCGGTGTACTCGGCGAGGAGCACGTCGCGGGCGATGATCGCCTCCTCGGCGACCGCGGGCCAGCCGGGCAGGCCGAGCTCCGCGGACACGGCGCCCTCGTTCATCTGGGCGCCTTCGGTGAGGCGCGGCTCCTCGGCGTGCTGGGCGATGAGCCCGCCGAAGGTCTTCACGTACTCCAGGGCGCGGCGCATGAGGATCGGGTCCGAGACGCAGTGGCCGTCGTCGGAGAACATTCGCACTGCCGCTGCCGAGTGCGCCATCGCGCCGATCTCGGCGAGCTGCTTGCCTTCGAGACCGATCGAGACGGCGCCGATGGGCTGCACGTCGGCGTACCCGGCGGCCTTGCCGAGCGCGGCGACCTGCTCCACGACCCCGGCGGTGTCGGCGACGGGGTAGGAGTTCGCCATGGCGCACACCGCGGTGTACCCGCCCTTGGCGGCGGCGCGGGTGCCGGAGTAGACGGTCTCGGCGTCCTCGCGGCCCGGCTCGCGCAGGTGGGTGTGGAGGTCGACGAGGCCGGGCAGGAGCACCAGGCCGTCGGCGTCCACGGTCTGCACGTCCTTCGCGGTGACGGTGCCGATCTCGGCGACGCGGCCGTCGCGGACGAGGACGTCCTGCCGTCCCTTCCCGACGATGTCGGCGGACTTGATCAGGAGGTCGGTCACCGGGTTTCTCCGTTCGTCAACAGCAGGTAGAGGACGGCCATGCGGACCCACACGCCGTTGGTCACCTGCTCGGTGATGGTGGCGCGGGGCGAGTCGGCGACCGTGGCCGCGATCTCCATGCCGCGGTTCATCGGGCCGGGGTGCATGACGATCGCGTGGTCGGGCAGGAGCCGCATGCGGCGCTCGTCGAGGCCGTAGAGGCGCGAGTACTCGTTGGCGGTCGGGAAGAACGCGGCGTGCATGCGCTCGCGCTGGACGCGCAGCATCATGACCGCGTCGACGCCCTTGAGTGACGCGTCGAGGTCGTACCCGATCTCGACCGGCCACCCCTCGATGTCCTTGGGCAGCAGGGTGGGCGGGCCCACGAGGCGCACGTTCGCGCCGAGCTTCGACAGCAGCCACACGTTCGAGCGGGCCACGCGCGAGTGGAGGATGTCCCCCACGATCGCGACGGTCCGGCCCTCGACGGCGCCGAGGCGGCGCTTCATCGTGAACGCGTCGAGCAGCGCCTGCGTCGGGTGCGAGTGGGTGCCGTCCCCGGCGTTGAGGACCGCGCCGTCGAGCCACTCGGTGAGCCGCTGCGGGGCGCCCGCGGCGGGGTGGCGGATGACGACCGCGTCGGCGCCCATGGCCTGCAACGTGAGCGCGGTGTCGCGCAGGCTCTCGCCCTTGTTGACGCTGGAGGTCTTCGCCGCGAAGTTCACGACGTCGGCGGAGAGCCGCTTGGCCGCGGTCTCGAACGAGGTGCGGGTGCGCGTGGAGTCCTCGTAGAAGAGGTTCACGACGGTGCGCCCGCGCAGCGCCGGGAGCTTCGGGACCTCGCGGCCGGTGACGGCCTCGGCCATCTGCTCGGCGACGTCGAGGATCAGCTCGGCCTCGTCGCGGGACAGTTCCTTGGTGGTGAGCAGGTGCTTCATCGCTCCCGGCCTCCGGTCAGGACCACCGCGTCGAAACCGTCGTACTCGGTCAGGCGCACGGCCACGTTCTCGTCGCGGGCGGTGGGGATGTTCTTGCCGACGTAGTCGGCGCGGATGGGCAGCTCGCGGTGGCCGCGGTCGACGAGGATCGCGAGCTGGACGCTGGCGGGGCGGCCGAGGTCGTAGAGCGCGTTGAGCGCGGCGCGGACCGTCCGTCCGGAGTAGAGCACGTCGTCGACGAGGATGACGCGCTGGTCGTCGACGCCCCCGGGCGGCAGCTCGGTCGGGCCGAGGGCACGGAGGGCGTTGCGGCGCAGGTCGTCCCGGTAGAGCGTGATGTCGAGGGTCCCGGCGGGGACGTCGAGGTCGGCGAAGCGGCGGATGCGGTCGGCGAGCCGTCCGGCCAGCGCGACGCCGCGGGTGGGGATGCCCAGGAGCATGGTGTCGGGGGCGCCCTTGGTCTTCTCCAGGATCTGGTGGGCGATGCGGTCGAGGATCCGGCCGATGTCGTCGCCCGAGATGATCTGCTTGCCCGACGGGTCTTCCTCGGTCTGCCTGAGGGCAGGGGAAACCACGCGAACCTCCTTCTCCGCCTCACTGGACGGTCTGTTAAAGAACGGTTTCGTCGCGGACGATGCTACGCCGCCGGTGACGGAGCGTAAACCCGAGTCCCAAAACTACGGCGCCATTAGCTGCATATTTGACTTGTATGCCATGATTTGCCCGTCAGTCTTTCGGGCCCCACGCGACGAAGAACACTGTTTGGGGGCACCCCAACGGCCGATGGTCACCGACCGTAGTCAACAATAGGATTCCTCTCGTACCGAAAATTGGAGTTGATCCCAGCATGGCGACATCTGACTACGCCAAGGCGCTCGGCAACCGGCTGCGCGACATCCGGATGCAGCAGGGTCTTTCCCTGCAAGGCGTCGAGGACAAGTCCGGCGGCAAGTGGAAGGCCGTCGTCATCGGTTCCTACGAGCGGGGCGACCGGTCCATCACCGTCAGCCGCCTCGCCGAGTTGGCCGACTTCTACCGGATCCCCGTCTCGGAGCTGCTTCCGGAGGGCGTCCCGCTCCCGGTCGAGCAGGCCGAGAAGATCGTCCTCAACCTTGAGGCGCTCTACGACCACCCGGACCCCGAGCTGGAGCACGTCGCGAAGCTCGCGCGCTCCATCCAGCAGCGCCGCGGGGACTACAACGGACGGATCCTCTCGATCCGCGCCGACGACCTGTACACCCTCGCGGTGGTGTACTCGACCACGCCGTCCGGCCTGATCGAGAAGCTGGAGGACTTCGGCGTCCTCGTCCACGACCTCCAGGCGTTCTTCGCCTCGGACGGCGAGTAAGCAAGCAGGACAACGAGAAACGGCCGGGCCCAGGATCGGAGGGCTCGGCCGTTTCCCGTTGCGCCTCCGGCGCGAGAAACGGCCGGGCCCAGACTGTGCTTCCAGTCCCGAGGGCTCGGCCGTTCTTCGTTCGCGTCTGAGCTACTCCTCGGCTTTGGCCGCGGAGTCGAGGACGGCGTTCACGAACTTAGTGTCGTCCGTGGAGCCGATCTGCTCCCACACGCGCATGGCCTCCTTGATGGCCACGGGCGTGTCGACGTCCTCGACGTAGATGATCTCGTACAGGGCCACGCGCAGCACGTTCCGGTCGACCGCGGGCATGCGCTCGACGGACCAGCCGTCGGCGGCGCGGCCGATGGCCTCGTCCAGCTCGTACCGGTACTCGTCGACGCCGCGCGCCAGCTCCTCGGAGTACTTCGGGAGCCGGGGCGCCTCGGGGTCGGTGAACGCGCGGTCGGCCCGCTCGGCCAGGACGCGCTTGACGCCCTCGCCGCGGGACTCGGCCTCGTACAGGATCTCCACGGCCCGCATCCGCCACTTGGTGCGGGCGGTGAGCCGCTCAGGTCCGCTCTGCTGGTTCGCCACGCCTATGCCCGGCTGAGGTACTTGCCGTCGCGGGTGTCGACCTTGATCTTCTCGCCGTTGTCGATGAACAGCGGCACGAGGACCTGGGCGCCCGTCTCGACGGTGGCGGGCTTGGTGCCGCCGGAGGAGCGGTCGCCCTGGAGGCCCGGCTCGGTGTAGGTGACGACGAGCTCGACCGCGGCGGGCAGCTCGATGTAGAGGACCTTGCCCTCGTGCATGGCGACGGTGGCCTCGGAGTTCTCCAGGAGGAACTTCGCCGCGTCGCCGACCACGCCGGGGGTGAGCGGGATCTGGTCGTACGTGTCCGAGTCCATGAACACGAAGTCCTCGCCCTCCTTGTAGAGGTAGGTCATCGTGCGGCGGTCGACGTTCGCGGTGTCGACCTTGGTGCCGGCGTTGAACGTCTTGTCGACGATCTTGCCCGAAGGGATCTGCTTGAGGGTGGTGCGCACGAACGCCGGGCCCTTCCCGGGCTTGACGTGCTGGAATTCCTGCACCTGCCAGAGCTGGCCCTCCAGGTTGAGCACCAAGCCGTTCTTGAGGTCGTTCGTGGATGCCACGGGCGTTCGTCTCTTTCGGTTGAGGTCTGACTGGGCCGACCGTCAATGGTAGCGGTCGCCCCGGCTGGTCAGGGCGCAGGCCGCGTCGGCTGTGACCAGCGGCGCGGCTACGCGGTGAGCGCGGCGATGTGCCGCAGGGCCGCCGTGTACCCGTCGAAGCCGAGTCCGGCGATGACGCCCTTCGCGTGCGCGGACACGAACGAGCGGTGCCGGAACTCCTCGCGCTGGTGCACGTTGGAGAGGTGGACCTCGATGAGCGGGGCCGTGAGCTGGGCGCACGCGTCGCCGACGGCGATCGAGTAGTGCGTCCAGGCGGCGGAGTTGAGGACCACCGGGTACCCGTTGTCGGCGGCCTCGTGGAGCCACTCCAGCATCTCGCCCTCGTGGTTGGTCTGCCGGAACGACACGTCGAGTCCCAGCTCCTCCCCCGTCTTCACGCAGAGCGCTTCGAGGTCGGCGAGGGTCTGCGAGCCGTAGATCGCCGGTTCGCGCTTGCCGAGCCGGTTCAGGTTGGGGCCGTTGAGCACCAGTGTCGTCATCCCACGAGCCTCTCATAGGCTTCACGCTGCTGGGCGGCGGTCACGTCGTCCACGACCACGGGGGCCGCGAGGGCGTCGAGGAGCACGAAGCGCTGGGTGGCGCCGGTGTTCTTCTTGTCGATCTTCATGACCTGGAGGAGGTCGTCCCAGCGCCCGGCCTCGTACGTGACGGGCAGGCCCAGCGATTCGAGGACGGCCTTGGTGCGGTCGACGAGGTCGACGCGGCCGGTGAGCGCGTTCAGGTGCGCGGCGTAGACCATGCCGACGGCGACGGCGTCGCCGTGGCGCCAGCGGTATTTCTCGAGCTTCTCGATGGCGTGCGCGAAGGTGTGGCCGTAGTTGAGGATCGCGCGCAGGCCGCCTTCCTTCAGGTCGGAGGCGACGACGGCGGCCTTGACGGCGATGGCGCGCTCGACCAGCTCGGCGACCACTGGGTTCGCGGCGTCGAGCGCGGCCTCGGGGTCGCGTTCGACGAGGTCGAGGATGACCGGGTCGGCGATGAACCCGGCCTTGACGACTTCGGCGAGGCCCGCGGCGAGGTCGCGGCGCGGGAGGGTCGTGAAGTTGTCGAGGTCCACGAGGACGGCGCGCGGCGGGTGGAAGGCGCCGACGAGGTTCTTCCCGGCGGCGGTGTTGACGCCGGTCTTGCCGCCGACGGCCGCGTCGACCGCGCCGAGCAGCGAGGTCGGGACGTGGACGACGGCGACGCCGCGGAGCCAGCAGGCGGCGACGAACCCGGCGAGGTCGGTGACCGCGCCCCCGCCGACGCCGACGACGAGGTCGGTGCGGGTGAAGCCCTCGGCGCCGAGCGCGTCCCAGCACTGCTCGGCGACGGCGACGGTCTTGCCGTCCTCTGCGTCGGGCAGCTCCATGAGCGTGGCCTCGACGCCGTCGGGCAGCAGCGCGCCCACCCGCTCCGCGAGGAGAGCGGTGCTCTCGGTGTGGAGCACGGCGACGCGCGCGGCCTTCCCGAGGAACTCGGGGAGCCGCTCGACGGTGCCGCGGCCGATGAGGACCGGGTAGGGGGCCTCTGCGTCGCCCACGACGACGGTGCGGACGGCGAGCTTCGCGGCGATCTCGGCGGTCAGGTCGGCCACGTCCCTTCCGGTGGTGTCGACCTCGATGTCGGCGACCTCGCGGTAGAGCGGCAGCCGCTCCTCCAGGAGGCGCCGCAGCGTGGCGCGGGGGTTGACCTGGAGGAGCGGTCGGCCCTTGTCGATCTCGTTGCGGCGCACGGCTTCGGCGAGGTCCACGCGGAGGTGGACGACCGGCACGTCGGCGAGGAGCTTGCGGGTGGCCTCGGCGAGGACGGCGCCGCCGCCGAGGGCGAGGACCCCGTCGTGCTCGGCCACGGCCCGGCGGACCGCATCGCGTTCGAGCGCGCGGAAGTGGTCTTCGCCGTCGTCCACGAAGATGTCCGCGATCGGCTTCCCGGCGGTGTCGACGATGTCGGCGTCGGCGTCGCGGAACGGCGCGCCGAGCGCCTCGGCCAGCGCGCGGCCGACGGTGGTCTTGCCGGAGCCGGGCGGGCCGACGATCACGACCAGGGCCATCAGCGTCTCCTCCGTTTCGGGGAAGCGGGCGAAGCGAGCGGCGGGCGCGGGGCCATTACTTCACCCGCAGGTTCTGGAGGTAGTTCTCGTAGTTGCGGCGGGATTCGCCGACGGAGTCGCCGCCGAACTTCTCCAGGGCGGCCTCGGCGAGGACGTAGGCGACCATGTGCTCGGCGACGACGGCCCCGGCGGGGACCGCGCAGACGTCGGAGCGCTGGTTGATGGCCTCGGCGGCTTCGCCGGTGACGGTGTCGATGGTGCGCAGGGGCCGCGTCAGGGACGAGATGGGCTTGAGCATCGCGGAGACGCGGAGCGGCTGGCCGGTGGTGATGCCGCCTTCGAGGCCGCCGGCGCGGTCGGTGAGGCGCTCGACGCCGTCGGGGCCGGGGACGATCTCGTCGTGGGCGGAGGAGCCTCGGACAGCGGCCTGCATGAGGCCGTCCCCGATCTCGACGGCCTTGACCGACTGGATCGACATGAGGGCGGTGGCGAGGCGCGCGTCGAGCTTGCGGTCCCACTGCACGTGGGAGCCGAGCCCGGGCGGGAGGCCGTAGGCGAGGACCTCGACGACGCCGCCGAGGGTGTCGGCGTCCTTCTTGGCGGCGTCGACCTCGGCGACCATGCGGGCGGACGCGTCGGGGTCCATGCAGCGCAGCGGGTCGGCGTCGACGGCGGCGGCGTCGGCGGGGGTCGGCACGAGGCCGTCCTTGGCGCGGACGGGGCCGAGGGCCTTGACGTGGGAGACGATGTCGATCCCGAACGCCTGCTTGAGGAACGCCTTGGCGGCGGTGCCCCCGGCGACGCGGGCGGCGGTCTCGCGGGCGGAGGCGCGCTCCAGGATCGGGCGGGCGTCGCCGTGGTCGTACTTCTGCATGCCGGCGAGGTCGGCGTGGCCGGGCCGGGGCCGGGTGAGCGGGGCGTTGCGGGCGACGCCGTCGAGCGCGGCGGGGTCGACCGGGTCGGGGGACATGACGGTCTCCCACTTGGGCCACTCGGAGTTGCCGACGCGGATCGCGAGGGGCGAGCCGAGGGTGCGGCCGTGGCGCAGGCCGCCGATGAAGTTCACGACGTCGGCCTCGAACTTCATGCGGGCGCCGCGGCCGTAGCCGAGGCGGCGCCGGGCCAGTTCGGCGGCGACCGCCTCACTGGTCAGTTCGACACCGGCGGGCAGGCCGTCGATCGTGACCACGAGCTCGGGGCCGTGGGACTCTCCAGCTGTCATCCATCGCAACACGCGTCAAGTCTGCCACCCGGGCCGGTGTGACCCCGCCCCTGGTGGGACGCGCCTCCCAGGAATTGGAACGGGAGGGGTCCTGACCGGACGGCTGAGGCCGTTCTGGCCGGTCGGCGCGGTTTCGGGGGCTGCGGCAACGCAAGTTACCGCCTAGTATCCCTGGGTACGGGTGCCGCTCCCCCATCGTGCGGCGCCCGCGACGACCACGAAGAGGTGATCGACATGCGGACCCCCGCGAAGACGTCGAGGACTGCGGCGGCCCTGGCGGTCGCGGCGGCCCTCGGCCTGGCAGGATGCACGGCCCCCGAAGACGAGGACGAGGCCGCCGCGACCCCCGGCGTCACGGAGGACACGGTGACCATCGGGACGCACCAGCCGCTGACGGGACCGGCCGCGGCCGGGTACTCGGCGGTCTCGGCGGCGACCTCGGCGTACTTCGCGTACGTCAACGACCACGGCGGCGTGAACGGCCGCACCATCGAGTACCTGGTGAAGGACGACGGGTACGAGCCGCAGCGGACCAACGAGGTGGTGACCGAGCTCGTCGAGGACGACGAGGTGCTGGCGGTCGTCAACGGCCTGGGCACGCCCACGCACTCGGTGGTCCTGGACTACCTCGCCGAGGAGGGCGTCCCGGACCTGTTCATCTCGTCGGGCTCGCGGGTGTGGAACCAGCCGGCCCTGTACCCGAACGCGTTCGGGTACAACGCGGAGTACACGACCGAGGGCGCGGCGCTCGCGCAGTACGCGGTGGAGCAGGAGCCGGGCGCGACGGTGTGCGTCCTGGGCCAGAACGACGACTACGGCGAGGGCATCCTCGAAGGGGTCGAGGCGGTCATGGGCAGCAACGAGATCACCGAGATCCAGACGTACACGACGGCCTCGCAGGACCTCACCGACCAGATCGGGACCCTCAAGGCCGCCGGGTGCGAGGTGAACATCCTCGCCACGATCAACGGGTACACGGCCCTCGCGGTCGGCACGGCCGCGCAGATGGACTGGGCGCCGAAGTGGTACGTGTCGTCCTCGGGCGCCGACTACCCGACACTGGTCGGGCACCTCGGCGGGGAGGCCGCCGCGCCGCTCCTGGAGGGCATGGTGTGCGTGAACTTCCTGCCGTTCGGGTCCGGCAGCGAGTGGACGGCCCTGTTCGAGCAGATCAACGACGAGTACAACGACGGCGCGCCGTTCACGGCGAACACGGTCCTCGGCATGAGTGTCGGGTACCTGTTCGCGGAGGCGCTCGCGAAGGCCGGGGACGCGCCGACCCGGGAGTCGCTGATCGCGGCGGTCGAGTCGGGCGCGGTGGTGGGCAACGGGATCGTGCCGCTGGCGTTCAGCGAGACCGACCACGGCGGGTACGGGACCGTGGGGATCATGACCGTGGAGGACGGCGTCCAGGACTACTCCGGGACCACGTACGAGGTGGAGGTCGGGCACGTGAGCGCGGTCGAGGCCGCGCCGGTGCCGCTCGCGAACGGCGGCATCCCGACCGGGTGAGGCGGGGACGGGCCCGGCTGAGCGGCCGGGCCCGTCCCTCTTAACCCCAGAGCAAAGTCGTTGTCCTACTTGTAGAAGGCCGGTCGTTCAGGCAGGTCGACCGGGACGACGGTCCCGGTGCGGCGGGCCTCGACGGCGGCGTTGGTGACGACGGTGGCAGCGTACCCGTCCCACGCGCTGGGCCCGGCGGGCTCGCCCGAGCGCAGCGAGTCGACCCACTCCTGGAGCTCCACGTCGAACGCGTCGGCGAAGCGGCTCGGGAAGTCCTGGACGACCGCGGTCGAGGCGCGCCCGGCGGTGCGGACCAGCGGCGCGGCCGGGTCGGGGAGGCGCACGGTGCCGGTCTCGCCGACGACCTCGCACTGGATGTCGTAGCCGTACTGGCAGTTCACGAACACCTCGACGTCCACGCGCGCGCCGGACTCGGTCTCCAGCAGCAGGATCTGCGGGTCCACCAGGTGCGGGAACCGCTTCGAGGTGGAGCGGGGCACCACGACCTGGACGCTCGCGAACTCCTCGCCGAGGAGCCAGCGCAGCACGTCGATCTCGTGGACGGCGGTGTCGACCATCGGCTTGTCGGAGTGGTACGACTCGGGCTGGGTCGGGTTGCGGTGGGCGCAGTGGGCCATGAGCGGGGCGCCGATGCCGCCCTCGTCGAGGACGGCCTTGATGGCGCGGTACCCGGCGTCGTAGCGGCGCATGAACCCGACCTGGACGAGGCGCTTCCCGTGGGCCTGTTCGGCTTCGAGGATGCGCAGGCCGTCGGCGGCCTCGGTGGTGAGCGGCTTCTCGCAGAACACGGGCTTGCCCGCGGCGATGCAGGCGAGGACCTGCCCGGCGTGGGCGGGCCCCCACGAGGTCACGACGACGGCCTGGACCTCGGGGTCCGCGATGAGCTCCTCGGCGGTGGCGCGGACGCGGGCCCCGGCGGGGGCGGCCACGGCGGCGGCGCGCTCGGGGTCGATGTCGGACACGGCGACCACCTCCGCGCCGCTGACCTGGCCGGAGAGGCGCCTGACGTGCTCCTCGCCGATCCAGCCGGTGCCGATCAAGCCGATCTTCATGGGCCTCAGACCTTTCCTATGTGGTGTGTCAATTCTGCCGGGGCCGGGCGCCGAGCCCGCACCCGTTCAGGTACTCGCGGGTGCGGCGCGCGATCGGGAGGGGCGCGTCGGGCTCGCACGGGTAGAGGTCCTGCTCGACGATCACGAACAGCTCGGCGTCGAGGCCGGACAGGGCGGTCACGATGTCGGCGGGGTTCGGGACGCCCGCGGGCGGCTCGACGCAGACGCCGCGCTTGACGGCCTCGCCGAAGCCCAGGCCCTCGTCGCGGACTTGTTGCAGGATCTCGGGGTCCATCTGCTTGATGTGGACGTAGCCGATGCGGCTCGCGTAGCGGGCGATGAGGTCGAGGTTGTCGCCGCCGCCGTATGCGACGTGGCCGGTGTCCAGGCACAGCGAGACGTGGTCGGCGTCGGTGCCGTCGAGGAACGTCTCGATCTGCGCCTGCGTGCAGATCTGCGTGTCGGCGTGCGGGTGGAGGGCGATGCGGATGCCGTGCTCTTCGAACATCCGCTTGCCGATGCGGTTGGCCGTGGCGTGCACGGTCCTCCACTGCCCGGCGTCCCACTCGACCACGTCGTTGACGGCGTCGGTCTTCTCGTCGCGGAACAGCGGCGGTATGAACACGACGTGCTTCGCGCCCTGCGAGGCGGTGAGCGCCGCGACCTTCCCCACGAGGTCCACTGTGGCCTCGTACTGCTCGGGGCGGTGGAGGTTCCCGAAGACGGTGCCGCCGGAGACCTTCAGGTTCCGTTTCGCGAGTTCGTCGGCGAGGACGGCCGGGTCGGTCGGCAGGTAGCCGTAGGGGCCCAGTTCGAGCCACTCGTAGCCGGAGCCCGCGAGCTCGTCGAGGAACTGCGTGTACGGGAGCTGGCGGTCGTCCTCGGGGAACCAGACCCCCCACGAGTCGGGGGCCGAGCCGAGGCGCAGGTTCGGGGCGGTGGGTGTCGGCATTGACGTGCTCCGTTCAGCTGGCGGTCGGGAAGTGGAAGGCCGCGTCCACGCTCTGCTTGACCTCGGGCCAGCGGGAGGTGACGGTCTTGGCACGGGTGTAGAAGCGGACGCCTTCGGGGCCGTGGATCGGCGAGTCGCCGATGAGGGAGTCCTTCCAGCCGCCGAAGGAGTAGTAGGACATCGGAACGGGGATGGGGACGTTGACGCCGATCATCCCCACCTTGACCTCGCGCTGGAAGCGGCGCGCGGCCGCGCCCGAGGAGGTGAAGATCGCGGTGCCGTTGCCGTACGGGTTGGCGTTGATGAGCGCGATCGCCTCGTCCACGTCGGCGGCGCGGGCGACCGCGAGGACCGGCCCGAAGATCTCCTCGTCGTACGCGGCCATGCCGGGCGCGACCTTGTCGAGCACGGTGGGGCCCACGAAGAAGCCGTCCTCGTGGCCGGGCACGGTGAGGCCGCGGCCGTCCACGACGGGGACCGCGCCCTGCTCGATCCCGGCGCCCACGAGCGCGGTGACCCGGTCGCGGGACGCGGCCGTGACGACGGGTCCCATCTCGGAGGCCGGGTCGTCGCCGGGGCCGACCTTGACCGCTTCGGCCTTGCGGCGCAGCACCTCCACGAGGGCGTCCCCGGCCTCGCCGACGGCGACGCCGACGGAGATCGCCATGCAGCGCTGGCCCGCGGAGCCGAACGCGGCGGCCGTCAGGTGGTCGGCGGCGAACTCCAGGTCCGCGTCCGGGAGGACCACGGCGTGGTTCTTCGCGCCGCCGAGGGCCTGGACGCGCTTCCCGGAGGCGGTGGCCTTCTCGTGGACGTACTTGGCGATCGGGGTGGAGCCGACGAACGAGACGGCCGCGATGCCGGGGTGGTCGAGGATCGCGTCCACGGCGGCCTTGTCGCCGTGGACCACGTTGAACACCCCGTCGGGGAGCCCGGCCTCGGCGTACAGCTCGGCGATCCGGTTGGAGACGGACGGGTCGCGCTCGGAGGGCTTGAGGATGAACGTGTTCCCGGTGGCGATCGCCATGGGGTGCATCCACATCGGGACCATGATCGGGAAGTTGAACGGGGTGATCCCCGCGCACACCCCGAGGGGCTGGCGGAAGTTGAAGACGTCCACGCCGCCGGAGACCTGGTCGGAGTAGGAGCCCTTGAGCGCGTCGGCGATCCCGCACGCGTACTCGACCACTTCCCGCCCGCGGACGATCTCCCCGCGGGCGTCCTCCACGACCTTGCCGTGCTCGGCCGAGATGAGCCGCGCCAGCTCGTCCTCGTGCCGCACGAGCAGCTCCCGGAAGCGGAACATGACCTTGGTGCGCTGCGAGAGCGACGAGTCGCCCCAAGCCTCGAAGGCCTTCGCGGCGGCGGCCACGGCCGCGTCCACATCGGCCGGTTCAGCGAGCAGGACCTCCCCGGTGGCCGCGCCGGTGGCGGGGTTGCGGACCGTGCCGGTCCTCATTGCGGCGCCGCGGGTGAAGGCCCCGCCGATCCAGTGTTCGATGGTCGTCATCGCTGGTCCCTCAGAGGTAGTGGCGCTGGGCGCGCCGATTGTCGATGTAGGCGTCGAAGGCCGCGCGCGTCGAGTCCAGTTCGGACACCTCGCTGACGGGCACGTCCCACCAGGCGCTCTGCGGCAGGCCCGGCGAGTGGAGGTCGGTCTCGACATGGACCACAATGGTTCCGGTGGCGGCCTTCGCGGTCGCCAAGGCGGCCTTGAACTCCTCCAGGCTGCTCGCGGTGAGCACGTTCGCGCCGAGGCTGGCGGCGTTCGCGGCCAGGTCGACCGGGAGCACGTCCCCGTCGAGGAGCCCGGACTCGGCGTCCCGGTACCGGTACTTCGTGCCGAAGCGCTGGGAGCCCAGGGACTCCGAGAGCGCGCCGATCGAGGCGAAACCGTGGTTCTGGACGATCACGATGACGACCTTCAGGCCCTCGGAGACCAGCGTCGGGATCTCCGAGGCGAGCATCAGGTACGAGCCGTCGCCGACGAGCACGTACACGTCCCGGACCGGGTCGGCGAGCTTGCAGCCGAGCCCGGCCGCGATCTCGTAGCCCATGCAGGAGTAGCCGTACTCCACGTGGTACTGCTTCGGGTCCCTTGAGCGCCACATCATCTGGAGGTCGCCGGGCATCGACCCGGCGGCGTTGACCACCACGTCGCGCTCGCCCATCGCGTCGTTGAGCGCCCCCAAGATCTCGGTCTGCGCGGGCAGCGGCTCGTGCCCCAGGTCCTTGGCGCGGTCGATGACGCCCTGCCACTCGGCCGCGAGGCCCTGCGCGCGGGCGGTCCAGGCCGCGTCGGCCCGCCACTCCCCCAGGCCGCGGCCGAGCGCGTCGATCCCGGCGCGGGCGTCGGCCACGAGCATGGACGCACTGTGCTTGGCGGCGTCGAGGGCCGCCACGTTCAGGTTCACGAACCGCGCGTCCCCGAACACGGTGTGACTCGCGGTCGTGAAGTCCGAGTAGCGGGTCCCGATGCCGAGCACCACGTCCGCCTCGGCCGCGAGGAGGTTCGCGGCCCGCGAACCGGTGGAGCCGAGCGCGCCCACGGCCTGCGGGTGGTCCCACTGGACCGAGCCGCGCCCGGCGTGGGTCTCGGCGACCGGGACGCCGTGCGCGGCAGCGAAGGCCCGCAGCTCCTCGGTGGCCCGCGAGTAGACGACCCCGCCTCCGGCGACGATGAGCGGTCGCTGCGCCTGACGCAGGACCGCAAGGGCCGCTTCGAGTTCGGCGGCGTCGGGTTCGGGACGGCGCACGGTCCAGACGCGCTCGCGGAAGAACTCCGCGGGCCAGTCGTGGGCCTCGGCCTGCACGTCCTGCGGGAGGCAGAGCGTGACGGCGCCGGTCTCGACCGGGTCGGTGAGGACCCGCATCGCCGCCAGCGCGGACGGGATCAGCTGCTCGGGGCGCCAGACGCGGTCGAAGTACTTGGAGACGGGCCGGAACGCGTCGTTCACGGACACGTCGCCCGCGCGGGGGTCCTCCAGCTGCTGGAGCACGGGGTCGGGCGCGCGGCTCGCGAAGATGTCGGAGGGCAGGAGTAGAACTGGGAGCCGGTTGACCGTGGCGAGCGCGGCGCCGGTGACCATGTTGGTGGAGCCCGGACCGATGGAGGCGGTGCAGGCGTAGGTGGAGAGGCGGTCGGTGGCCTTCGCATATGCGGCGGCGGCGTGGACCATGGCCTGCTCGTTCCTGGCGAGCAAGTAGGGCATGTCGGCTTCGCCGGTGCGGGCGGCCTGGAGGAGGGCCTGGCCGAGTCCGGCGACGTTGCCGTGACCGAAGATGCCGAACGTGCCGTTGACGAGTCGGCGGCGCTCAGTGTCGCGCTCGGTCCACTGGTTGGCGAGGAAGCGGACGAGGGCCTGCGCGGTGGTGAGGCGGACGGTGCTCATCGGTCGGTCTCCCAGGTCGTGCGGATCCAGGCGTGGGCGGGGTCGTCGGTGATGCGCCAGGCGCGCTCGGGGCCGGGTCCGGCCATGACGTTGAGGTAGAACAGGTCGTAGCCGGGGGCGGCGGCGCTGGGGCCGTGCCAGCCGTGCGGGACCAGGACCACGTCGCCGGAGCGGACCTCGGCGTTGACGTCGATGGGGCGCTCGGGGGTGCCGTAGACGCGGTGGAACGCGAAGCCTTCGGGGCGGTCGATCTCGAAGTAGTAGACCTCTTCGAGCACGGATTCGCCGTCGCGGTCCTCGTCGTGCTTGTGCGGCGGGTAGGAGGACCAGTTCCCGCCGGGGGTGACGACCTCGCAGACCAGGAGCCGGTCGGCGTCGAAGGTGCCGGGGAGGCAGTAGTTGCGCACCTGGCGGGCGCAGGTCCCGGCGCCGCGGTCCTCGACGGGGACGGCGTCGGCGGTGCCGTACCGGAACGGGAGGCGCTGCTCGCAGACCGCGGAGGTGAGCGCGAAGCGGCCGCCGGTGAGGGTGGTGACGGTGGCGGCGGCGTCGCGGGGGACGTACGCGAAGTCGGTGGCGGCGGCGAAGACGTCGGGGCGGCCGCGGAGGGCGAGGGCGTAGCCGTCGCAGGCGACCTCGCAGGAGCCGGAGAGCGGGAGCACGAGGTGCTCGGCGTCCCCGGTGGTGAAGGTATGGGACGCACCGGGTTCGAGTTCGAGGATCTTGAGGCCGGAGTAGGTCCAGCCGGCGGACTCGGGGGTGACGACGGTGTCGTAGAGGCCGTCCTCGGTGGAGCGGGCGGGCAGGTGGTATCGGTTCACAGCAGGTCCACCACTTTCCGGACGGCCGCGGCGACGTTGCCGTCGGCCGGGTAGAGGAGGGATCGTCCCACGGTCAGGCCGATCGCGTTCGGTGCTTCGAGGGCTTGCGCCCACTTGTCGCGCTGGGCGTCGAGGTCGGCGACCTCGCCGCCGAGGAGCACGACGGGGAGGGTGGTCGCGGCGGCGACGCGGGCGGGGTCGGGGGCGGTGGGGAGTTTGAGCCAGGTGCGGGCGGTGGTGGTGCCGAGCCCGGAGGCGATGGCGACGGACCGGACGACCGCTTCGGTGGAGAGGTCGTTGACGGTCTTGCCGTCGCGCTTCGTGGAGATGAAGGGCTCGACCATGGCGATGAGGCCGCGGTCGGCGAGGTCGTCGATCGCGTGCGCTGTGGCTTCCAGGACTGCGGGCGTGGCGGGGTCGGCGAAGTCGATGCGGGTGAGGGTCTTGCCGCCGTCGAAGCCGAGGCGCGCGATCCCGGCGGCGGTCATGCCGGTGAAGCGGTCGTCGATCTCCCAGGCGGCCCCGGCGAGGCCGCCGCGGTTCATGGACCCGAAGACGCTCTTGCCTTCCAAGGCGCCCAAGAGGAGCAGGTCTTCGAGGATGTCGGCGGTGCCGAGGACGCCGGTGCAGCCGGGGTCGGCGAGGGCGGTGCGGAGGCGGTCGAGGAGGTCGGCGCGGTCGGCCATGGCGAGGGGGTCGCCGCCGGTGCCGAGGGCGCCGCGGGCGGGGTGGTCGGCGGCGATGACGAAGCACTTGCCGGAGGGCCCGACGGGGCTCGCGGCGCGGGTGCGCGCGGCGGCGGCCTCGGCGACGGCGTCCGGCCGCTCGACGCGGGTGCGGGTGAGGCGGGCGAGTTCGTCAGCGCGCATCGGTGCCGCTTTCAACCGCTGCCTCTGCGAGCTTGGCGTCCACTTCGGCGGCGGTGGGCATGGCGGAGGAGCAGGCGAGGCGGCCCGCGACGATCGCTCCGGCGGCGTTGGCGCGGGCGATCACGGTCTCCAGCGGGAGGCCGGAGAGGAGCCCGTCCACGAGGGCCCCGCCGAACGCGTCCCCGGCGCCGAGGCCGTTGACGACCTCGACGGGCGCGGGCGGGAGCTCGACCTCGCCGGAGTCGTCCACGGCGAGCACGCCCCTCGGGCCCTGCTTGACGACGGCGAGCTTGACGCCCTTGTCGCGCAGGCGCTTCGCGGCCTCGCGGGGGTCGCGGGTGCCGACGGCGACCTCCACCTCATCGAGGTTCCCGACCGCGACGTCGGCGAATTCAAGCGCCCTCTCCACCCACCGCCGCCCTTCATCCGGGCTGTCCCAGAACATCGGCCGCCAGTCCAGGTCGAGGACGGTGAAGCGGCAGGGGCGGCTGGCTTCGAGGGCCGCGAGAGTGGCGGTGCGGCTCGGCTCGGCGCACAGGCCGGTGACAGTGGCCCAGAAGACGTCCGCAGAAGCTATGGCAGCGAGGTCGAGGTCCTCGGTCGTGACGTTCAGGTCGGGGGCCTTGGGGAAGCGGTAGAAGTACAGCGGGAAGTCGTCGGGCGGGAAGACCTCGCAGAACGTGATCGGCGTGGGGTTGGCCGGGTCGGTCCCCACGAAGCGGTCGTCGACCCCGAACTCCCCCAGGGCCTTGCGCACGTACGCCCCGAACGGGTCGTCGCCGACCTTCGCGACGACGGCGGCGCGGCGCCCGTACCTGGCGGCCGCGACGGCCACGTTCGTCGGGGAGCCGCCGAGGTACTTGCGGAACGACTCGACCTCGGGGATGGGGACGCCGGTCTGCGCCGGGTACAGGTCGACCCCGATGCGGCCCATGGTGACGACCGCGAAGGGGCTCGGACCGGTTCGCCGCTGCGGGGCCAACGGTGCCTCCTCTGGGGGCATGGTGGGGCGGCCGCCGGGGAGGGCGGTCGGCGTTGGTACGGAAATGTCTGGTTAGCGCGCGCTACTAGAGCGCGCTAGTACGGATAGAATGGCATGCGCCACGTCACCCGGTCAAGGGGTCGCGTATGAAAAACTTCATCACGAGCAGATCGGAAGGACCACGACCCGATGACCCCCCCGAACCCGCGCAGAGGCGCCGACCGCACCCCGGCACCGCGGTCGCGCAAACCCACCATGGCGGACGTCGCCGCCGAGCTCGGCGTCTCCCGCGCCCTCGTCTCCCTGGTCTTCAGGGACCAGCCCGGCGCGAGCCCCGAGACGCGCGAGCGCGTCTTCGAGGCCGCCTCGCGCCTGGGCTACAAGCCCGACATGGCCGCGCGGCTCCTCGCCCGCGGCCGCAGCAAAGTGCTCGGCGTGCTCTTCACCGCCCGCAACCCCCACCACGTGGACCTCGTCGAGGCCATCTACCCCACCGCCGAGGAGCTCGGCTACGACCTGGTGCTCAGCGCCGCCGTCCCCAGCCGCGACGAGCACAAGGCCGTCGAGGCGCTCGTGGGCCACCGCAGCGAGGCGCTCCTGCTGTGCGGTCCCACGATCAGCGAGGAGGACATCGCCGACCTGGGCGCACGGCTCCCCGTCGTCGTCCTCGGCCGCCACCTCAAGAGCGCGCCCGTCGACATCGTGACCTCGTACGACCGGCCCGGCGCCCGCGAGGTCGTGGACCACCTCGTCGGCTTGGGCCACCGCGACATCGCGCACGTCGACGGCGGCTCGAAGCCCGGCGCGCCCGAGCGGCGCCGCGCCTACCGGGACGCGATGCGCTCCCACGGCCTCGCCGACCGCATCCGGATCATCCCCGGCAACCACACCGAGGAGGGCGGCCAGGACGCCGCGCGCGGGATGCTCGCCGACGACGCGGTGCTGCCGACCGCGGTGTTCGCCTCGAACGACCAGTGCGCGATCGGCCTGCTCGACGTGTTCACGCGGGCCGGGGTGAAGATCCCAGAGCAGGTCTCGATCGTCGGCTACGACGACTCGCACATCGCCGGGCTCAGCCACATCGACCTGACCACGGTCCGCCAGGACGTGCCGCGGCTCGCGCGACTCGCCGTCGAGGCCGCGGACGAGCAGCTCAGGGGCGTCCGAGAGCCGGGCGCAACCCTGAAACTGGAGTCGAAGCTGGTCGTGCGCGGCACGAGCGGCCCGCCGACCCAGCGCTAACCCGATCGGGTGAACGGGGTCGCGGCGAGCCGGTTCTTGTCACACCCGCGGCGGAGCATCGCCACTACGGTCCCCCGTGGTGGGTGGGGGTTGTGGACGGCTCATCCTTGACATTCACGTCCGTCAATGACAGGATGTGCGTGGAATCGCTCCCAACCCCTGCGAGGAGAGCACCCCCATGCCGCGACCCGCACGACCGATCCGATCCCGGCGCCGACACCTGGCACTCGCCGCCGCGACCGCCTTCGCGCTCGGGGCGGCCGCCGCCGCGCCCGCCGCGCAGGCGCAGGACGAACCGACCGACCTGATCACCAACGGCGACTTCGCGAACGGCACCACCGGCTGGTGGACCACCGCGAACCTCACGGGGGCCGTCGACGTCGGCGAGTGGTGCATCGACGTCCCCGGCGGCACCGCCAACGCCTGGGACGCGATCGTCGGCCAGGACGGCCTCCCGCTCGCCGCGGGCGAGTCCTACGAGCTCCAGTTCACCGCGCGGGCCTCGACGGACGTGAGCGTCCGCGCCCTCGTCCAGCGCCCCGTCGACCCGTGGCCCACGGCCATGGAGGAGTTCCCGGCGCTGGGCGCCGAGGCCCAGGACTTCAGCTACTCCTTCACCGCCGGGGCCGACTGGACCGACGCCCAGCTCGCGTTCCAGATCGGCCGCCACGCCGAGCCGTGGCAGCTCTGCCTATCGGAGGTCAAGTTGCTCACCGGTGCCGAACCGCCCGTGTACGAACCGGACACGGGCCCGCGCGTGCGGGTCAACCAGGTCGCCTACCTCCAGGACGGCCCCAAGCGGGCCACCCTCGTGACCGACGCCGAGGACGCGCTCCCCTGGCAGCTCCACGCCGCCGACGGCGCGGTCGTCGCCGAGGGCGACACGGCCCCGCACGGCGCCGAGTCCACTTCGGGCGCATCGGTCCACGTCATCGACTTCTCGGGGGTGACCGCCGCGGGCGAGGGCTTCACGATCACCGCCGACGGCGAGACGTCCTACCCGTTCGCGATCGGCGGCGACGCCTACCGCGACATGGCCGTGGACGCGATCTCGTTCTACTACCCGCAGCGCTCCGGCATCGCCATCGACGACGCCGTCGCGCCCGGGTACGGCCGCGAGGCGGGGCACGTGGACACGGCCCCGAACCAGGGCGACGGCGCCGTCCCCTGCTACGCCGGCGCGTGCGACTACACGCTGGACGTCACCGGCGGCTGGTACGACGCGGGCGACCACGGCAAGTACGTCGTCAACGGCGGCATCTCCGCCGCGCAGCTCCTGTCGGTGTACGAGCGGGCGCTCCACGCGCCCACCGGCGACACCGGGCGGCTCGCCGACGGCTCCATGCGCATCCCCGAGCACGGCGACGGCGTCCCCGACGTCCTCGACGAGGCCCGCTGGGAGGTCGAGTTCCTCATGTCCATGCAGGTCCCGGCCGGTGAGGAACTCGCTGGCATGGCGCACCACAAGATCCACGACGAGCACTGGACCGGCCTGCCGCTCCTGCCCGCCGACGACCCGCAGGCCCGCTACCTCCAGCCGCCCTCGACGGCCGCGACCCTGAACCTGGCCGCCGCGGCCGCGCAGGCGTCGCGCCTGTTCGAGCCGTACGACGCCGAGTTCGCGGGCCGGGCCCTGGAGGCCGCCGAGACCGCCTGGGCCGCAGCGCTCGCGCACCCCGACGTGTACGCGCCGGAGACCAGCCCCGACGGCGGCGGCCCCTACGGGGACTCCAAGGTCGAGGACGAGTTCTACTGGGCCGCAGCGGAGCTGTTCCTGACCACCGGCGAGAAGACCTACGAGGACTTCGTGCTCGACTCGAAGCTCCACGACGCCGACGTGTTCACCGCGGGCGGCTTCTGGTGGGCCGAGGTCGCGCAGCTCGCGAAGCTCGACCTGGCGCTCGTTCCGAACGCCCTGCCGGGCCGCGACGAGGTCGTGGCGCAGGTCGTGGCCGGGGCCGACCACTACCTGGCGGAGCAGGACGCGAGCCCGTGGGACCTCGGGTACGGGGCGGACGGGACCTTCGAGTGGGGCTCGAACAGCGTGGTGCTCAACCGGCTCGTCGTCGTCGGCACCGCGTTCGACCTCACCGGCGAGGCGCAGTACCGCGACGGCGTGGTCTCCGGCCTCGACTACGTCCTGGGCCGCAACGCCCTCGGGAACTCCTACGTCACCGGCTACGGCTCGCACTTCTCGGAGAACCAGCACAGCCGCTGGTACGCGAACCAGCTCGACCCGGCCCTGCCGAACCCGCCCGCGGGGACGCTCTCGGGCGGCCCGAACTCGATCGCGGGGACGTGGGACCCGGTGGCGCAGCGGTGGCTCACCGGCTGCGCGCCGCAGCGGTGCTACATCGACGACATCGGGTCGTGGGCCACGAACGAGCTCACGGTGAACTGGAACGCGTCGCTCGCGCAGGTCGCGAACTTCGCGGCCGACCAGTCCGGCGGGGTGCGGACCGCGCCGAGCTGCGACGTGGAGTACCGGATCAACGGCCAGTGGCCGACCGGGTTCAACGCGCAGATCCTGGTGACGAACACCGGGACGGTGCCGCTGGAGGACATCACCCTCAAGTGGACGCTGCCGACGGGCCAGTCGGTCGTCCACTCGTGGAGCGTGCGGCTCGACCAGGACGGACAGGTCGTGACGGCCACCGACGTGGCGGGCGGCAAGGCCCTCAAGCCGGGTCGGACCTTCACGTTCGGGTTCATCGGCGCCAAGGACGGGCGGCCCGCGGTCGCGCCGTCATGGGTCGGCTGCACCACCGGGTAGCCCAGGCGCCTTACTGCTTTACCGCGCCGCGACCGGGAAGGGTGAGCCCGGGGACGGCGAAAGGGGCGGCCATCGTTCGATGGCCGCCCCTCGACGTGCGTCCGGGCCGGTCGGGCCGCGGCAGTGCGTCGTTCACCGGGGCCGGTGGGCCCCGGACGGACTAGTTCGCGTGGGCCGCGAGTTCGTCGTCGGTCCAGTCGCAGACCGTGTCGACGTCGGAGACGCCGAGCAGGCCGAGGCTGGCGGCGTTGCTCCAGTCCCAGTTGAGCGCGCAGACGTTGGAGGCGACGTTGACGCCGTTCGGGTTCTGGTCCCACCCGTTGCACAGGCTGGTCACGTCGCTCTTGCCGACGTTGAGCAGGCTGAGGACGTCGCCGCTCCAGTTGCCGACGCAGAGGTTCGACAGGAAGTTCACGCCTCCCCAGTCGTCCGGGTCGTAGTGGCCGCCTTCGGACGGGCCGGCCGCGAACGCCGGTGCGGCGGCTCCGGCGGCGAGGGCTGCGGCGGCGCCTGCCGCGATGGCGGATTTGGCGATGAAACGAATCACTGTCACCTCTCAGTACTCGGTGTCTCGTGTGACCCTTTGATGCCAGGTCGGCCATGAATATAACTACGGCACCGGCCATGCAAAGCCGAATCGAGAAAACCGCGCAACGATCGGGTGACGGCTGGAATTTCGGGAGCGTCTCCACAAATCGGACCCCTGGGGACCCCCCATTTTCAATCCTGCCCCACGGGTACGACATTTCTCCGCCCGAACCTAACTCGCATTCAGGAAGCGGCGAGCGGGCCTACGGCGAGTGCGGCCGCGGCCCCGAGGAGGATCGCAGGGCCGTACGGGAAGTCCTTGCGGCCCATGGCGATCACCACCGCCGCTTGTCCCCCGCCGATGCACGCGGTGGCCGCGAGCGCGACCGCGGCGGTGCGCCAGTCCTCCCACGCGAGCACCAGCCCGAGCAGCCCGGCGAGCTTCACGTCCCCGAACCCGGCCTGCCCGGCGGCGCAGGCGATCCCGAACAGCCCCATCGCCACCGCGGCGATGACGGCGGCCCGCAGCAGCCGGTCGCCGCCGCCCGCGGCGACGAGCAGCGCGGCGACCGCCGGGTACAGCGGCAGGATGAGCACATCGGGCAGCCGCTTCTCGTAGGCGTCGATCCACCCGGCCGCGATCCCGGCCGCACCCACAAGGGACAGCGCCATGAGATGCAGCGGTCCCTCACCGCGCCAGGCGATCAGCACCGCAGCCCCGACAGCGACCGCCGCAACCAGCCACCACGCGGGCCGCCGCTCCGTCGCGACCACGACCGCCCGCCGCACCCCCGGAACCACGAACATCGCGACCACGACCGCCCCGGCGTACAACATCCCCCGATGCTCGCACTCCGCCTGCCCCACAACCCGCAACGACCCGCCGCCGAGCGCCGCTTCGCAGCGCTCGGCGCTCGGCGCTCGGCGCTCGGCGCTCGGCGCTCGGCGCTCGGCGCTCGGCGCTCGGCGACGGATTGTCGTACCCCGATGCCATCGTTGAATCCGGGGGCGGCCGAGAACCGACACGCCCGAGCGCGTGATCCGGTTGGGGCCCACCGATGTCGGACCCCTGTGGGATCGTTGAAGACGGGGGCGACGGCGAAGCGACACGCCCGAGCCCCGGATTGGGACCAACCTCCCGACGGCCCAATGCATGAGGGGCGCGGCCTGGCGGCCGCGCCCCTCATGTCGAGCCGGTGCTACTTCCTGGTGCGGCCGTTGCCGGTCTTGGCGCGCCTCGCGGCGGCGCCCGTGCCGTTGCCCTTGCCTTCGAGGCCGAGGAGCGGGCGCAGGTACTCGCCGGTGTGGCTCGCCGCGATCGCGGCGATCTCCTCCGGGGTGCCGGTGGCGACGAGGGTGCCGCCCTTGTCGCCGCCCTCCGGGCCGAGGTCGATGACCCAGTCGGAGCACTTGATGACTTCAAGGTTGTGCTCGATCGTGATGACCGTGTTGCCCTTGTCCACCAGGCCGTCGAGGACCCCGAGGAGCTTGCGCACGTCCTCGAAGTGCAGGCCGGTGGTCGGCTCGTCGAGGATGTAGACGGTCTTGCCGGTCGAGCGCTTCTGGAGCTCGGAGGCGAGCTTCACGCGCTGGGCCTCGCCGCCCGACAGGGTCGGGGCCGGCTGGCCGAGGCGCACGTAGCCGAGGCCGACGTCCACGAGGGTCTTCAGGTGCCGGTGGATCGACTGGATCGGCTCGAAGAAATCGGCCGCCTCCTCGATCGGCATGTCGAGGACGTCGGAGATGGTCTTGCCGCGGTAGTGGACCTTGAGCGTGTCGCGGTTGTACCGGGCCCCGCTGCACTCCTCGCACGGGACGTACACGTCCGGCAGGAAGTTCATCTCGATCTTCAGGGTCCCGTCGCCGCCGCACGCCTCGCAGCGCCCGCCCTTGACGTTGAAGGAGAACCGGCCCGGGCCCCAGCCGCGGACCTTCGCCTCCGGGGTGCCCGCGAAGAGCTTGCGGACCTTGTCGAACACGCCCGTGTAGGTCGCCGGGTTCGAGCGCGGCGTGCGCCCGATCGGCGACTGGTCGACGCCCACGACCTTGTCGACCCCGTCGAGGCCCGTGATCGTGCGGTGCTTGCCCGCGACCAGCTTGGCGCCGTTGATCTCCGAGGCGAGCGTGTTGTAGAGGATCTCGTTGACGAGCGTGGACTTGCCCGAGCCGGACACGCCGGTCACCGAGACCATGCAGCCCATCGGGAACGCCACGTCGATGCCCTTGAGGTTGTTCCCCGTGGCGCCCTTGACGACGAGTTCGCGGCTCGGGTCGAGCTTGCGGCGCTGCTCCGGGACCGGGATGCTGCGGCGGCCCGCCACGTAGTCGCCGGTGATCGAGCCCTCGGCGTCAGTGAGGCCCGCGACCGGACCGGAGTAGATGACCGCGCCGCCGTGCTCGCCGGCGCCGGGGCCGATGTCGACGATGTGGTCGGCGATGCGGATCGTGTCCTCGTCGTGCTCCACGACGATGAGCGTGTTCCCCAGGTCGCGCAGGCGCTCCAGCGTGGCGATGAGCCGGTTGTTGTCGCGCTGGTGCAGGCCGATCGAGGGCTCGTCGAGCACGTACAGGACGCCCACGAGGCCCGCGCCGATCTGCGTGGCGAGGCGGATGCGCTGGGCCTCGCCGCCCGAGAGGCTCCCGGCGGCGCGGGCGAGGGTGAGGTAGTCGAGGCCGACGTCGAGCAGGAAGCGGAGGCGGGCCGTGACCTCCTTGACGATCGGCGCGGCGATCATCGTGTCGCGGTCGGAGAGCTTGAGCGCGTTGAAGAACGAGGAGCAGTCGTTGATCGAGAGGGTGCAGACCTCGTGGATCGACAGGCCCTCGACGGTGACCGCCAGGATCTCCGGCTTCAGGCGCGTGCCCTCGCAGGTCGAGCACGGGATCTCCCGCATGAACAGCTCGTACTTCTCGCGCGTCCACTCCGAGTCGGTCTCGTGGTGGCGCCGCTCGACCCACGGGACGACGCCCTCGAAGCGGGTCTCGTAGGAGCGGCGCTGCCCGCGCTTGTTGCGGTAGGCGACCTGGAGGGTCTCGTCGAACCCGTAGAGGACGGCCTTCTGCGCGTGGCTCGGCAGGTCGGCCCAGGGGGTGTCCACGTCGAAGCCGACGGCCTCGCCGAGGGACACGATCTGGTACAGGAAGTAGTCGCCCATACCGACCGAGGACCACGGCGCCAGCGCGCCGTCGCGGATGGTGGCCTCCTGGTCGCGGATGACCAGCTCCGGGTCGACCTCCTTGCGGACGCCGAGGCCGTGGCAGACCGGGCAGGCGCCGAACGGGGCGTTGAAGGAGAACGTGCGCGGCTCCAGCTCGTCGAGCTGGAGCGGGTGGTCGTTGGGGCAGGCGAGCTTCTCGGAGAAGCGGCGGGTGCGGGCCGGGTCGCCTTCGGGGACGTCGACGAAGTCGAGTTCGACGACGCCGTCGGCGAGGCCGAGCGCGGACTCGACGGAGTCGGTGACGCGCTGCACGGAGGAGGGCTTGACGGAGAGTCGGTCGATGACCACGTCGATGTCGTGCTTCTCCTGCTTCTTGAGCTTGGGCACGTCGGTGAGGGCGTAGACCTCGCCGTCGACGCGGGCGCGGGCGTAGCCCTGCTGCTGGAGGTCGGCGAACAGGTCGACGAACTCGCCCTTGCGCTTGCGGACGACGGGGGCGAGGACCTGGAAGCGGGTGCCCTCCTCCATCGCCATGATCTGGTCAGTGATCTGCTGCGGCGACTGGCGGCCGATCTCCTCGCCGCACTGCGGGCAGTGGGGGACGCCGACGCGGGCGTAGAGGAGGCGCAGGTAGTCGTAGATCTCGGTGATGGTGCCGACGGTGGAGCGCGGGTTGCGCGAGGTGGACTTCTGGTCGATGGAGACGGCCGGTGAGAGGCCCTCGATGAAGTCGACGTCGGGCTTGTCCATCTGGCCGAGGAACTGGCGGGCGTAGGCCGAGAGCGATTCGACGTAGCGGCGCTGGCCCTCCGCGAAGATCGTGTCGAACGCGAGGGAGGACTTCCCGGAGCCGGAGAGGCCGGTGAAGACGATCAGCGAGTCGCGCGGGAGGTCGAGGTCGACGTCCTTGAGATTGTGCTCGCGCGCGCCGCGGACGACGATCGTGCCTGCTGAGTGCTGTTTCGGTTCGGTCGGTGAGTGCTCGTTGGCCACGTTGGGAATCTAACCTTCGGGTCCGACAGTTCTGGGAGGCCCGCTGTACGAAAAAGCGCCGGGGTGGCCCCGGCGGCGGGCCGCCTGTCGAGGTTACCTCGCTCGGAGCTGGGGTTCGATCCCCGAGTGTGAGCTTTCACTCATCCTTCACCGCCAAGAAAAACGGGCGGGGGCTGTCGCCCCGGCCCGTTCAGGTTCACTCGTCAGTCGTACTTGTACAGGTCGTAGTCGTCCATGATCCCGATGAGCTTCTCGGCGTACTTCGGGTCGGTGGCGTACCCGGCCTTGTGGATCTCGGTGGCGAAGCGTTTGGCGTCGTCGGCGTGGTCCATGGCGGTGGCGTAGCGCGACCAGTTGGAGAGCAGGTCGCCGTGGTCCTGGAACGAGTCCTCGACGGAGGCGTAGGCGCGGAAGGTCGCGTCCATGTCGAAGCAGCCGCCGGTGGGGCTGCACTCGAAGGTGGCGTAGTCGCGGCAGCCGAGGGCGTGGTCGCCGGGCGAGCCGAAGCACTTCATGCCGAACAGGTTGTGGTCCTCGCGGGCGAGCGCGCCCTTGCCCCAGCCGGTCTCCAGGATGGCCTGGGCGAGGGTGACGGAGGCGGGGACGCCGGTCTCGCGGTCGCTGGCCTGGGCGGCGGCGGCGTGGGCGTCGATGAAGCCCTGGTTGCCGCCGCGCGGGACGGCGGGCGGGTCCTGGCCGCACCAGGGGAGCCAGGGGAGGCCGGCGCTCCATTTGATGTAGGCGGCGCTGAGGTAGCGCTTGTCGCCGATCTTGTACCAGACACCGGACTTCCCGGCGGTGCCGTCGACCTGCTGGCCCCAGACCTGGCATTGGACGAGGACGCTGGCGCCGTTGGCGAGGCCGCCCTGGCGTCCGGCGGTGGAGGAGGCCGCGGCGCGGACGTTGAGCTCGCCGCCGCCGGTGGTGACGGTGGAGGAGGTGGGCGCCTTGGTCTTGGCGGCGCACCAGGGGACGTCCTGCGAGGGCGACCAGGTGACGTAGCCGTTGGAGATCCAGCGGTCGGTGCCGATGCGCAGCCAGGTGGAGGAGGTGCGCACGTGTCCGGCGATCTGCTCGCCCCGGGTCTTGCAGTAGACCTCGGGGTTGGCGCCCTTGGCGAGGGTGGCGACCGCTTTCTGGTCGGTGGCGGGTCCGGATCGCACGTTGATCGTGCCGGAGGTCGTCGAGACGATCGCGCCGGTGATCTTGGCGTAGCCGGGGAGCGCGCCGACGAGGATCGCTCCGGCGGCGAGTGCGAGAACCATAACGAATCGGATGGATATATGGATTGCGCCCATAGCACGACAGTGTATGAATGGGCGGACGATCTGTCATGGAAAGCATCAATGTGAGCAGTACTCTCAGGCGTGGCGGGGGCGGGGTGTCCGCGATCACCTGGGTTGACGCCAGGTGGACGGGCTCACTGAGCGACAATTGTCGTCGTGTCTACACGCTCTGACTTGCGAAACATCGCCATCGTCGCCCACGTCGACCACGGCAAGACCACCCTCGTCGACGCCATGCTGAAGCAGGCCGGCGCCTTCCGCGAGGGCGCGGCCGTCGACGACCGCGTCATGGACTCCGGTGACCTTGAACGCGAGAAGGGCATCACGATCCTCGCGAAGAACACCGCGGTCCACTACGCCAACCCCGCCGACGGCTCCGAGATGATCATCAACATCATCGACACGCCCGGCCACGCCGACTTCGGCGGCGAGGTCGAGCGCGGCCTGTCCATGGTGGACGCGGTGGTCCTGCTGGTCGACGCCTCCGAGGGCCCGCTGCCCCAGACCCGCTTCGTGCTGCGCAAGGCCCTGACCGCCCGCCTGCCGGTCATCCTGTGCATCAACAAGACCGACCGTCCCGACGCCCGCATCGACGAGGTCGTCAACGAGACGTACGACCTCTTCCTCGACCTGGACGCGGACGAGGACCAGATCGAGTTCCCGATCGTCTACGCCTGCGCGCGCGACGGCGTCGCCTCGCTGAACAAGCCGAAGGACGGGACGGTCCCGGAGGACTCCGACAGCCTGAAGCCGTTCTTCGACACGATCATCGAGCACGTCCCGGCCCCGGAGTACACCGACGGCGCGCCGCTCCAGGCGCACGTGACGAACCTCGACGCCGACAACTTCCTCGGCCGCATCGCGCTGTGCCGCGTGGAGGAGGGCGAGCTGCGCAAGGGCCAGACCGTCACGTGGATCAAGCGCGACGGGACCCAGCAGAACGTCCGCATCACCGAGCTGCTCATGACCGAGGCGCTCACCCGCAAGCCCGCCGAGAAGGCGGGCCCCGGCGACATCTGCGCGATCGCGGGCATCCCCGACATCATGATCGGCGAGACCCTCGCCGACCCGGAGAACCCGGTCGCGCTGCCGCTCATCACCGTCGACGAGCCGGCGATCTCGATGACCATCGGCACGAACACCTCGCCGCTGGTCGGCAAGGGCGGCAAGGGCCACAAGGTCACCGCCCGCCAGGTGAAGGACCGCCTCGACCGCGAACTGGTCGGCAACGTCTCGCTCCGGGTCCTGCCGACCGAGCGGCCGGACGCCTGGGAGGTGCAGGGCCGCGGCGAGCTGGCCCTGGCGATCCTGGTCGAGCAGATGCGCCGCGAGGGCTTCGAGCTCACCGTCGGCAAGCCCGAGGTGGTCACGAAGCAGGTCGACGGCAAGACCCACGAGCCGGTCGAGCGCATGACCATCGACTCCCCCGAGGAGCACCTGGGCGCGATCACGCAGCTCATGGCGACCCGCAAGGGCCGCATGGAGACCATGACGAACCACGGTTCGGGCTGGGTCCGCATGGAGTGGCTGGTGCCCTCCCGCGGCCTCATCGGGTTCCGCACCGAGTTCCTGACGCAGACCCGCGGCACGGGCATCGCGCACTCGATCTACGAGAAGCACGAGCCGTGGTTCGGCGAGCTGCGCACCCGCAACAACGGCTCGCTGGTGGCCGACCGGGCCGGGGCGATCACCGCGTTCGCGATGATTAACCTCCAGGAGCGCGGCGTCCTGTTCTACGGGCCGACCACCGAGGTGTACGAGGGCATGATCGTCGGCGAGAACTCGCGCTCCGACGACATGGACGTCAACATCACCAAGGAGAAGAAGCTCACCAACATGCGCGCCGCCGCGGCCGACTCCACGGAGAACGTGGTGCCGCCGCGCCTGCTGTCGCTGGAGCAGTCCCTGGAGTTCTGCCGCGACGACGAGTGCGTGGAGGTCACGCCCGAGACCGTGCGCATCCGCAAGGTCGTGCTGGACCAGAAGGAGCGCGGGCGCACCGCCTCCAAGAACAAGCACAAGTAAGCGCCGCGAGACGAGGGACGGGGCCCGACCGGAAGGTCGGGCCCCGTTCTGCGTGCGCTGCCTAGTCGTCGTCGCGCTTGTTGTCCCTCTGCGCGAGGAAGTGCTCGAACGCGGCGCCCAGCTCGTCGGCGGTCGGGATGCGGCCCTCCTGGAGCATCTCGTCCGCGTCGGCGGCCTCGGTGAACGAGTCGTACTGCTCCTCAAGCGTCTTCACGACGTCGGCGACCTCGTCGGACTCGGCGACCTGCTCGGCGATGTCCGTGTCCACTTGGGCGCGTTCGGTCTCCAGCTCCGCGTCGGCGGGCAGGTCGAGGCCGGTGGCCTCGCGGATGCCCTCCAGGAGCCGCATCGTCGCGGCCGGGTAGGTCATCTGCATGACGTAGTGGGGCACGTGCACCGACAGGCCGATCGCGTCGCGGCCGGACTCGCCGAGGCGGTACTCCAGCAGGCCCGCGGCGTTCCCGGGGACGGTGACCTCGTTGAACACGGGGCGGTTGTCGAAGACCAGTTCGGGGCGGGTCGCGTGGACGGTCATGCCGAGCGCGCGGGTGTGCGGGACGCCCATGGGGATGCCCTGGAACCCGAGCGTCAGCGGCACGTGCCAGTGCTCGACCAGGTCCTCCACCGAGTCCACGAACCGCTCCCAGGCGAAGTCCGGCTCCGGCCCGGTCATGAGCAGGAACGGCTTGTCGGAGGCGTCGCGCATGAGGTAGACGACCAGCTGCGGCGCCTCGAAGTCCGACCAGCGGTCGATCGAGAACGTCAGGTTGGGCCGCCTGGACCGGTAGTCGATGAGCTGGTCGACGTCGAATGAGGCGATCGGCGTGTGCTCGCAGGTCTTGAACAGGTGGTCCACGACCCCGCGTCCCGCCTGGCCCGCGTCCATGAACCCGTCCAGGAAGTGCAGCAGCACCGCTCCCCGGGCCTCCGGCGGCTCGGCGAGGACTTCACACAGTGCCCAAGGGTCATCGTTCAAAACAATCGGCTCCTTCTTCCTTGACGCCTTCGATGCTAACGCCGGACGCCGACCCCCGATTCCCCCTCGGGGAGGTTTCCGGGAAGCATCACGCCCCGCCTCATCCCCAGACGTCGAACACCGGAGCGGGGGTCGTCGCGGGACGAACCCCGAAGTAGCCCAAGGCGAACTCGTTGATCTCCTTGAACGCCTCGCCCGTGGTCGAACCGCCGCCGCCCCCGCCGGGGACGTAGACGCTCACGGCCACGACGTACTGCGGGTCCTCGGCCGGCGCGAACCCCACGAACGAGGCCACGTTGCCCGGCGCGTACTCGCCGTCCACCACGAGCCCGCCCGTGCCGGTCTTCCCGGCCAGGTGGTAGTTCTCCAGCTGGGCGTTGCGGCCCGTCCCGGTGTCGGCCGCGATGGGCGCCTGGAGGAGGTACTGGAGCTCCTGCGCGGTCTCGGTCGAGATGACCCGCCGCGTCTCCGGCTCGTCCTGCTCCTCGACCGATCCGTCCGCGTTGACGAGGTGGTCGATCACCGTGGGCTGCACGTACACGCCGTCATTCGCGATGGCCGCGTACACCGCCGCCATCTGGATGATCGTCGCGGTGCCCTCGTGGCCGATCGGGACCGAGCCGTACGACGTGCCCGACCAGTTCTGCGGCTCCTGGAGGATGCCGGTGGCCTCGCCCGCGACGCCGACGCCGGTCAGCTCGCCGAGTCCGAACGCCCGCTGGTACTCGTACAGCTTGTCCTTGCCGATGCAGTCGGCCAGCTCGATCGTGCCCACGTTCGAGGACTGCGCGATGATCCCGGCGAGGCTGAGCACGGCGTCGCCGTGCTGGTAGGTGTCGTGGTACTCCTGGTCGCCCTTGGTGATCGTCTGGTTGACCGGCATCGTCCCGTCCGGCGTGATGCAGCCCTCTTCGAGCGCCGCGGCGAACACGATCGCCTTGTGGATCGAGCCCGGGTCCACAGTGGCCTGGGTGCCGTAGTCGCGGTACGCCTCGTCGCTGTCGACGTCGAACGGGTCCGCCGCGTCGTACGTCGGCGTGGAGGCCATCGCCAGCATCTCGCCGGAGTGGACGTCCATGACCATCGCCGAACCGAACGTCGCGTCGTGGTCGGTCACGGTCCGCTCCAGGATGTTCTGCACCTGGAACTGGAGGTCCGCGTCGATCGTCAGCTGGAGGTCGTTGCCCGGCTCGGGCGACTCCTCCCGGTAGAACGCGCCCGGGATCGGCTGCCCGGACTGGCTGCGCTCGTAGGAGACCTCGCCGTCGGTGCCCGAGAGCCACTCGTTGTACTGGGCCTCCATGCCGGCGAGGCCCTCGCCCTGGTCGCCCCCGGTGAAGCCGAGGATGTTCGCGGCCAGGTCGCGGCCGGGCACCACGCGGCGCTCGTCGTCGCCGACGATCAGCCCCGGGTTCCCCATCTCCTCGATCTCGTCGCCCACCGCGAGGTCCACGCCCCGCTGGAGGTACGCGAACCGGATTGGGTCGCCCTGCGCGGTCTCCTTCGTCGAGATGATCGGCTCTATCTCCGAAGCCGGGCGGCCCAGCAGTGTCCCGAGCGCCCTCGACAGCGTCGCCGGGTCGCCTTCGACCATGCCGGGGTCGACCGCGATGTAGTTCGCCTCGATCGAGTAGGCGAGGCGGTTCCCGTTGCGGTCCAGGATCGCCCCGCGCTCGGCCGGGAGCGGCTCGGTCGTGAGGCGCTGGTTCATCGCCTCGGCCGCGTACGCCGCGGAGTCGGTGACCTGGAGCTGGATCAGGCGCGTGCCCGAGAGCACCAGGAGGATCATGACGAACGCCGCGGCCATGCGCAGGCGCCGCCGCGGGCTGCCGAGCTTCGGCAGGTGCGGCAGCGGCTTGACGACCACGGGGCCGGTCTCGCGGGAGAGCGGGCGGCGCTGGGGGCCGAGGGTGCCGGTGCGGCGGGTCGCGTTCGAGCGGACGGTCCCGGTGCGGCGCACCGGCTCCGACCTGGCGCTGCGGCGGGGACCGGAGGTACGGGGGGCGGGGCGGGTCTCGGTGCGGGTCTCGGGGATCGTGCCGGTCTCGCGCTCGCGCCGCTCGCGGGAGCGGGCCGCGGCCTCGCGGCGGCGCTTCGCCGCGAGGTCCTCGGTCCCGTTCTCCTGCTGTGCGGCCCGGTTGCGCTCGCGGCGCGCGGCCTCGCGGTCGCGCGCCCCGTTCTCCCTGGCCCGGTTGTCCTCTCCCGCCTCCGCCGCCTCGCGGACCGTGCGTCCGCGGGGCGTGTACCGGCGCGCCCGGCTGATCGAGGAGGGGTCGCGCCGGCGCGGGGGATCGGCTTCGGTCATCGAACTCCCTACTCCTCGTTCCAGGGCATCTCGATGGTCTCCCCGCCGGGGAGGTACAGGAACGTCACCTTCTCCGGGTGCACCATGCCGAAGCGGGACGCCTCGGCCTGGAGGTTGTTCGGCGAGTTCAGATTCGTGAGCTCGTCGGCCAGCGCCTGCTCGGTCTGGTCGAGGTCGCCGCCCTGGCTCCGCAGGTCCTGGAGGTGGTAGGCGTCCTCGTTGATGACAGAGTTGAGCAGCAGCAGGCCGACGATGCCCGCGACGACGAGGCCGACGATGCCGCCGACGAACGCCGGGCGGGGCACCTCGACCGGCTCGGGGGCCGGCTTCGCCGAAGTGCGCTCGCTGGTCTTCGTCCGCGGGATGACGACGGTCTCGCGCTGCGGCGCGGCCGGGGCGCGGGTCGGCGCTTCGACCAGGTCCTCAACGGGCGCGGTCTCGACGGGCGCGGGCTGGACGGCGAGGTTCCCCTCGAACACGGGAGCGTCGGAGGAGTCGCCGACGAGGCCGCGGCGCCGCGAGGACGCGGCGCGGGCCCGGCGGCGGGCGGCCTTGATGATCTCCTCGGGGTCGGCCTGAGCACGACGGTACTGGTCGCTCATGTTGCGCCTCCTGCTCCTGTGGACGGTGCGATCCGTTCGGCCGCGCGGAGCCGGGCGGGCGCCGATCGCGGGTTCCGGTCGAGTTCGGTCTGGGTCGGTTGCTGGGCCTTCTTCGTGAGGAGTCGAAAGGTGGGCTCGGTGCCGGGGAGGTCGACGGGCAGTCCGGCGGGGCTGTTGGACTTGGCGCGCTTGGCCAGTTCCTGCTTGGTGATGCGGTCTTCGAGGGAGTGGTAGGAGAGGACGACGACGCGGCCGCCGGGGTTCATGTGGTCGAGGGCGGCGGGCAGGGCCCGCTCCCAGGTGTCGAGTTCGCCGTTGACCTCGATGCGGAGCGCCTGGAAGGTGCGCTTCGCGGGGTTGCCGCCGGTGCGCTTGCCCGCCTGCGGGATGGCGTCCTTGACGAGTTCGGCGAGGACGGCGGTGGAGGTGATGCGCTCCTGGGCGCGGGCCTTGACGATGGCGGAGACGACGCGGGTCGCGAACTTCTCCTCGCCGTAGGTGCGCAGGATCCTGACGAGCTCGCCGGGCTCGTAGGTGTTGACGACGGTCTCGGCGGTGAGGTCGTCGTCGGGGTTCATGCGCATGTCGAGGGGCGCGTCCTGGCTGTAGGCGAAGCCGCGGTCGCGCTGGTCGAGCTGCATCGAGGAGACGCCGAGGTCGAACAGGACCGCGTCGAGGGCCTTGAAGCCGTTGTCGCGCAGCACGTCCGGGATCGCGTCGTAGACGGCGCGGGCCGGGAGGAAGCGGTCGCCGAATCCGGCGAGGCGCTTGGACGCGAGGTCGAGGGCGTTCGGGTCGCGGTCGACGCCGATGACGGTGAGTCCGGGGTGCGCGGTGAGGAGGGCCTCGGTGTGGCCGCCGGCGCCGAGGGTGGCGTCGACCGCGAGCGCGCCGGGCCGGGACGCGGCGGGCGCGAGGTACTCCAGCACCTCGTCGAGCATGACGGGCACGTGCGGTGCGTCGGACATTGCGCTCACCTCCTTCTCACATTCCTTCGGGCAGGTCGCCCTCTTCGATGTCGGCGAAAGCCTCCTCGGAGGCTTCCAGGTACTCGTCCCAGGTCGGGGCGTTCCAGATCTCGACCCGGTTGGAGGCGCCGATCACGACCAGGTCGCGGTCGAGTCCGGCGTAGTCGCGGAGCCGCTGCGGGATGGTGACGCGGCCCTGCTTGTCGGGGATCTCGTCGTGGGCCGAGGCGAAGAACACGCGGCTGTAGGCGCGCGCGGTCTTGCTGGACATGGGGGCCTGCTGGAGGTTCTCGGCGATGCGGGTGAACTCCGCTTCGGGGAACACGTAGAGGCACCGCTCCTGGCCCTTGGTGATCACGACTCCTTCCGCCAGTCCTTCCCGGAATTTGGCGGGAAGGATGACGCGGCCCTTGTCGTCCAGGCGCGGGGTATGGGTGCCGAGGAACATCGGCGCCACCCCCCGTGACTCTCAGACTGCGCGGCCTCCCCGACCGCTCCGGCGGGTCACCTGCCCCGCCATTGCGCCCCACCTTACTCCACTCTCCCCCACCTATGGGGGTTGTTTCCGCGTGGCATCCGTGTTGGGCGCGGCGTCGGAGCTGGTCAGGGGTGGTGGAGGGGAGTGGAGTGACGCTTGCGCAACAGGGGGCGCGAAAGGCGAGTTTCACTCACTGTTCACTCGTTCGAGTGGCCTGGGACGCAGGGGATCCGACGCTGCGCGACGCAGGGCGCACGCTGCGTCGCCGATCCCGCGCACGGGCCGTCCCCGATCGGTCACAGTGGAGGGCGGGGGCGGGCGGGCTCCGCTGGGGCGGGGCGCCTCACGCTTCACCGCCGCTCGTCACGGGTTCGCCGAGTCGTGTGACAAACTCTTCTCAACAGTCGCCGAGTCCGTTCAAGCCGAAAGCGAGCCCGCATGAGCGCGAATCTGACCCCACGCGCGAAATTCGCCACCACGCTCCTCAGGACCGCGGCGGCGCTGTCGCGCGCCACGGGCCGGGGCGACGGTTCGGTGATCGGCGGCCGGGTCGGGTTGATCGTCGAACCCCGGCTGCTCGAACTCCTCGCCGAGGGGCGGCACGTCGTGCTGATCTCCGGCACCAACGGCAAGACCACGACCACGCGGTTCACCACGGCCGCGCTGGAGTCGATCGGGAAGGTCGCCACCAACTCGTTCGGCGCGAACATGCCCACCGGGCACACGACGGCGCTCGCGAAGGCCCCCAAGGCCGAGTACGCGACCCTCGAATGCGACGAGCACTACCTGGGGCAGCTGCTGGACGCGGCCAGCCCGAAGGTCGTGGCGCTGCTCAACCTCTCCCGGGACCAGCTGGACCGGGCCATGGAGGTGACCGCGCTCGCCGCGAAGTGGCGCCAGACCCTCCAGGCGTCGGCCGCGCAGACCACCATCGTCGCGAACGCCGACGACCCGCTCATCGTGTGGGCCGCGTCGGTGTGCCCGCGCGTGGTGTGGGTCGCGGCGGGCCAGAGCTGGACCGCGGACTCGGCGATCTGCCCGAACTGCGGCGCCCACCTGGACCGCTTCGGCGAGTTCTGGCGCTGCACGAACTGCGGCCTGAACCGTCCGAGCCCGCAGTGGTCCGTCGCCCACCAGGGCGAGGCCGTGGTGGGCCCGGACGGGCGCCGCTACGAGCTGAACCTCCAGCTCCCGGGCCGGGTCAACCGCGCGAACGCGGCGACCGCGCTCGCCGTGGCGAGCCTGTTCGGGGTGGACCCGGCGCTGGCGGCGCCGCGGCTGTCGGAGGTCGCGTCGGTCGCGGGCCGGTACGCGAAGGTCGAGCGGGACGGGCGGCACCTGCGGCTGCTGCTGGCGAAGAACCCGGCGGGCTGGCTGGAGTCGTTCGACATGATCGACCCGGTGCCGCCGGTGGTCCTGTCGCTGAACGCGCGCGAGGTCGACGGCTTCGACACGTCGTGGATCTACGACGTGGACTTCACGTCCCTGGCGGGCCGGAAGGTCGTCGTCACGGGCGACCGGCGCACCGACCTGGCCGTGCGCCTGGAGGTCGACGGGGTCGACTTCCTGGTGGTGGACGACATCCGGGCGGCCATCGCGGCGGTGCCGCCGGGCCCGGTGGAGGTCGTCGCGAACTACACGGCGTTCCAGGACATCCGCGCCGAATTCAACCGGGTCAACTAGCGAGAAGAGAGCGACCGACCGTGGCAATCAGCACCCTGCGCATCGTCTGGCTCTACCCCGACCTCCTGTCGACCTACGGGGACCGGGGGAACCTCCTCGTGCTCGCCCACCGGGCCCGCGCCCGCGGGATCGACGTGGAGCCCATGCAGATCCGCTCGGACCAGCACATCCCGCACACCGCGGACATGTACCTCATCGGCGGCGGCGAGGACGGCCCGCAGGCCGTCGCGGCCGACCGGCTCCTCCAGGACGGCGCGCTCAGCCGCGCCGCCGAGGCCGGGAAGCCGATCCTCGCGATCTGCGCGGGCTACCAGCTCCTCGGCTCCTCGTTCTACGCGAACGGCCGCGCCTACGAGGGCCTGAACATCCTCGACCTGCGCTCGGACCGGGGCCCGTCGCGGGCCGTCGGCGAGATCGCGGGCGACGCCCACCCGCAGCTGGGCATCGGCCCGATCACCGGGTTCGAGAACCACGGCGGCCGCACCCACCTCGGCGAGGCCGTGCAGCCGCTCGCGCGCGTCACCGCGGGCGTCGGCAACGACGGCGCGACCGAGGGCGCCTGGGCCGGGCACGTCATCGGCACGTACATGCACGGGCCGGGCCTGGCCCGCAACCCAAAGCTCGCGGACCTGCTGCTGGCGTGGGCGGTCGGCGTCGACCCCTCGCAGCTCCCGCCGCTCGACGACACGTGGCCCGAGCGGCTGCGCTACGAGCGCTTCCAGGCGCTCCAGACCGCGTCGCAGTAGCGGCCCGGGGCGCCGACCGGGACCTGTCGCGTGGTCCACTCGCATTAGGCTGGGCAAAACACCCGAAGCCAGTTAGTTTTGCTTGAAAACTAACTGGCCCCCCTTTTGCGCGCGTGGAGGACCCATGGACTGGCCCCGAGGTCTCGACGGCCTGAGCTACGGCGGCGACTACAACCCCGAGCAGTGGCCCGAGGACGTCTGGGACGACGACGTCCTCCTCATGCGCGAGGCCGGGGTCAACCTCGTCACCGTCGGCGTGTTCTCCTGGGCGCGACTGGAACCGCGCGAAGGCGAGTACGACTTCGGGTGGCTCGACACGGTCCTCGACAAGCTCCACGCCGGCGGCATCCGCATCAACCTCGCGACCCCCACCGCCTCCCCGCCGCCGTGGTTCACCCTCGCCCACCCCGACGCGCTCAACGTGCGCCCCGACGGGGTCCGGCAGGTCCACGGCTCCCGCGACACGTACGACGTCAGCGCGCCCGCCTACCGGGAGGCGTCCCGGCGCATCGCCGCCGCCCTCGCCGAGCGGTACGCCGAGCACCCCGCGCTCGCCATGTGGCACGTGCACAACGAGTACGGCTCCGCGTCCCACTCCGAGCACGCCGAGCGGGCGTTCCGCACCTGGCTCGAAGCGAAGTACGGCACGCTCGACGCCCTCAACGACGCCTGGTGGGGCTCCTTCTGGAGCCAGCACTACGGCGAATGGGACCAGGTCCTCGCCCCGCGCGCCACCCAGTACCTCGCCAACCCCGCCCACGAGCTCGACTTCAAGCGGTTCACCTCCGACGCGATGCTGGAGCACTACAAAGAGCAGCGCGACCTCCTGCGCGAAGCCAACCCCGAGGTCCCGATCACCACGAACTTCGTGTTCGGCCAATGGGTCCCGGTCGACCCGTGGAAATGGGCCCCGGAAGTGGACCTCGTCGCGTTCGACTCCTACCCCTCCCACCCCGACGAGCGCGCCGAGCAGCAGAGCGCCCTCCACGCCGACCTGGCCCGGTCCTGGGCCGGAGGCGACTGGCTCCTCATGGAGCAGGCCGCGGCCACCGTCCACTCCAAGGACGGCGCGATCGCCAAGACCCCCGGGCGCATGGCACGCCACTCCATGGTCCACATCAGCCGCGGCTCCAAGGGCGCCATGTTCTTCCAGTGGCGCGCCGGGCGCGGCGGCGCCGAGCAGTGGCACTCCGCGCTCCTCCCCCACGCGGGCAAGAACACCCGCATGTTCCGCGAGGTCACCGAGTTCGGGAACACCCTCCCCGGCATCGCGCACACCGTCGGCGAGCCCGTCGACGCCACCGTCGCGATCCTGTGGAGCCCCGAGTCGTGGTGGGCCACCTCCGGGGCGCACCTGCCCGCGCCCGTCGACTACCTGGAGAACGTCGCGCAGATCCACCGCGTCCTGCGCGACCGCGGCGTCGTCGCCGACTTCGCCGCCCCCGACGGCGACCTCTCCAAGTACTCCACCGTCATCGCCCCGACCACGTACGTCCTCTCCAAGGCCGCCGCCGAGAACCTTCGCTGGTTCACCGCCGGGGGCGGGCGCCTCGTCGCCTCCTACCTCACCGGCGCCGTCGACGAGCACTGCCAGGTGTGGCTCGACGGGTACCTCGGCGGCCTCACCGACCTCTTCGGCGTCCGCGTCACCGAGCACCTCCCCCAGCCCTCCGGCGAGCGCCGCGCCCTCTGGAACTTCGGCGCCGCCGAGCGCTTCTGCGAGCTCGTGGAGCTGCGCGGCGCCCAGTGCGTCACCCAGTACGCCACCGGCGACCTCGTCGAGGGCCAGCCCGCCGTCACCGTCAACCCCTTCGGCGAGGGCGAGGCGTGGTACGTCTCCTGCAAGCTCGCCGACGACGCCTGGGACCGCCTCTTCGAGGAGCTCGAACTCACCGGCCCCGGCGGCCCCGGCCTCGACGTCGTCGACCGCGGCCCCTGGCGCTTCATCGTTAACCACACCGACCGGGAAGTCCAGGTCGCCCACGTCATCGTCCCCCCCGGCTCCTGGGCGGTCGACAAGAAACCCCAATAGGCCGGTTTCGGCCCGGGTGCTCGGAGGGGGGTCATACGCTCGCTCGTATGGGAGACCGGCCGACTGCGGCGAGCATGAGCAAGCGGGAGCTGTACACGCTCTTCGGGGCGCTCATGCTCACGATGCTGCTGGCGTCGCTCGACCAGACGATCGTGGGCACGGCGCTGCCGACGATCGTCGGGGACCTGGACGGGATGGGCGACTACACGTGGGTCGTCACCGCCTATCTGATCGCGACGACCGCGTCGACGCCGCTGTACGGGAAGCTGTCGGACCTGTACGGGCGGCGGCCGGTCATCCTCGTGGCGATCGTGATCTTCCTCGTCGCCTCGGCGCTCGCGGGCCTGTCGCAGAACATGCTCCAGCTGATCGTCTTCCGCGGGCTCCAAGGGCTCGGCGGCGGCGGGCTCATCTCGCTCGCGTTCACCGTCGTCTCGGACGTGGTGTCGCCGCGGGACAGGGGCAAGTACCAGGGGTTCTTCGGGGCGGTCTTCGGGATCTCCTCGGTCGCCGGGCCCGTGCTCGGCGGGTGGCTCTCCGAAGTGGACTGGCGCTGGATCTTCTACATCAACCTGCCGCTCGGCCTCGCCGCGATGATCGCCGTCGACCAGGTGCTGCGGCGCCACTCGTTCCCGACCCGGCCGCGGCGCATCGACTACCTCGGCGCGGCGTGCCTCGTCCCGGCCGTGGTGTGCCTGCTGCTGGCCGTCACGTGGGGCGGCGACGACTACGCGTGGGACTCGGGCGTCATCATCGGGCTGTTCGCGGCCTCGGCGATCCTCGCGGTCGTGTTCGTCGTGGTCGAGACGCGCGCGGAGGAGCCGATCCTGCCGCTGCGGATGTTCCGGCAGGGGACGTTCGCGCTCGCCAGCGTCATCGCGCTGATCTTCGGCGTCGGCATGTTCTCGGGGATCGTGTACATCCCGCTGTTCTTCCAGATGGTCCGCGGCTACTCCCCCACCGCGTCGGGCCTGCTCATGATCCCGATGATGGCCGGAATGGTGCTCACGTCGGTGTCGTCGGGGTTCGTGATCTCGCGGATCGGGCGGTACAAGTGGTTCCTCGTCGCCGGATCGATCGTCATCACCACCGGGCTCGCGCTGTTCACGCAGCTGCACGTCGAGACGCCGCTGTGGCTGTCGAGCCTGTACCTGCTGGTCCTCGGCATCGGCATGGGCATGTTCATGCAGCCCTTGGTGCTCGCTATGCAGAACATCGTGCGGATCGAGGACCTCGGCGCGGGCACGAGCACCAACAACTTCGCCCGCTCGCTCGGCGGCGCGATCGGCACGGCCGTGCTCGGCGCCGTCATGACCACGAAGCTGAACGACGAGCTCGCCGCGAATCTCCCCGGCGCGCTCGCGAAGCTCACGCCGGAGGAGGCGGCCGGGTTCGGGAAGACCGACCTGTCGGCGGTCATGGAGTCCCCGACGGTGGTCGCGCACCTGCCGGAGCCCGTGCGGATCGTCGTACGGCAGGCGTTCACCGACGGCCTTGACCTGGTGTTCGTCGTCGCGGCCGCCATCGCCGCCGTCACGATCGTCCTGACGCTGTTCCTGCCGAACCTGACGCTGCGCGGCGCGAAGCCGCCCATGGACGACGACGCGAAAGCGTGCGAAGTGCGCGCCGAGACGGCCCCCTGACACCCCGCCTGGATGTCCCTACCGGACGATTAGAGGAGGAGACACGCATGGAAGTCCTGATCGTGGGCTCGGGCAACATGGCGCGCGGCATCGGGTTGCGCCTCGTGCGCGGCGGGCACCGGGTCCGCATCGCCGACCGCGAACCCGACAAGGCCGCCGACCTGGCGGCCGAACTCGGCGACAGCGCGGCGGGCGAGCCGCTCGACAGCGCCGCCGGGGCCGAGGTCATCGTGCTGGCGACGCCGTACGAGGGCAGCAAGCAGGTCGCGGAGATGTGGGCCGCGGACCTCGCGGGGAAGACCGTGATCGACATCTGCAACCCGGTCGACTTCAGCACCTTCGACGGGCTCGTCACGCCCGAGGGGAAGTCCGCCGCGGAGGAGATCGCCTCGGCCGCGCCCGGCGCGCGGGTCGTCAAGGCGTTCAACACGACGTTCGCGTCCCGCCTCGCCGAGACCGTCCGCCTCGACGTCTTCGTCGCGGCCGACGACCCGGACGCCAAGCAGACCGTCGTCCAGCTCTGCCTCGACGGCGACCTGCGCCCGATCGACGTCGGCGCCCTCAAGCACGCCCGCGCGCTCGAAGCGTTCCAGCTGCTCCACATGAAGGTCCAGGACCAGATCCAAGGCGGCTGGTCCACGTCCCTGACCTTCGCCGCCGCCTGACCGACCTGCGAACCGAGGCCCCCGCGCGGTGCGCGGGGGCCTCGCTCGCTACACAGTCGAATCGACGACGAAGTCCCGGCCGAGGCCGAGCAGTACGGCGTCGGCGGTCAGCAGGGTGAGGCGGTGCTGATACGCCTGCGAAATGATCAGCCGGTCGAACGGATCATGCCGCATCAGTTCGGGGAAGTCGCGCAGCCCTTCTGCGTGATCAGCCGAGATCTCAAGGAGTTCGAGCCCGTTGGACTCGACCTGGTCGGCGAAGTCGTCGGGGATCTTGAGCTTGCCGAGCATCGACTTGATGGTCAGCTCCCAGACCGTTGCGACGGAGACGTGCACCGCCGACGCCGCCTCGATCCGCTGCCGCGCCCGGTCACCGAGACGGGAGTTGTCGTCCATGACCCACAGCGCGGTCTGGCTGTCAAGCAGGAGCATCGGCGTCTCCGTAGAACATCGCCTGAATGTCGGGGTCGATGCCGAACGCATCGTCGTCGTACTCGATCCGCCCTTTCAGACCGCCGAATACCACCGGCCGATTGCGGTGCGGAATGAGGTCGACGACCGGTTTCCCTGCCTTCGCGATGACGATGTGCTCGCCACGGGACGCCCGCTCGATCAGTCGCGACAACTGGGTCTTGGCCTCGTGGATGTTCACGACGTATGCCATGCAGGGATCATAGCATGGTTAGTCGGACTTAGCTAAGTCCTTGCGGGGATGAGTGAGGCTCCGGTCGGGGCCTGCCTGTGGGCCTTGAGGAGCCAGATGCCGCAGGTGAGGAGGGTGAGGGCTATGGCGATGTGCATGGCGAAGGGGACGGGTTCAGTGGTGAGGATCTGGGTGAAGTCGCTGGCGGCGTGGAAGAGGATGAGCGGGAGGACCCAGGTGAAGCGGAACTGGTAGGCGCCCAGGGCGAAGCCGTAGACGCCGGTGAGGACGAGGATGGTGAGGAGGTCTTCGGTAGAGGGGCTGCCGGTGGCGAGGAGGGAGAGGTGCTGGAGGCCGAACATGACGCCGGCGAGGACGACGGCCCAGGTGGAGGAGAAGGCCGTGCGGAGGGTCTGGAGGACCGCGACGCGGGAGGTGAGCTCCTCGTTGACGCCGACGAGGAGGAGCGTGAGGGCCCACAGGCCGAGGCCGGGGGCCTGGGACGCGAAGCCGCCGGGGTAGGCGAGCCAGATCAGGGCCTCGATCGCGAAGGGGAGCAGGAGGAGTGCGGCCTTCTTCGACCTCCAGAGGACGAACAGGCCGGAGTGCTTCCACAGCTTCAGCCAGGTGACCGCGCCGATCGCGAAGGCGGCGCACACGGCGTTGGCGAACAGGCCCGTGTACCAGCCGCTGATGCCGAGGTCGGGGGCGATCTCGATGGCGCCGATGATGAGGCCGAAGCGGACCAGTTGGATCGCGGCCGCGAGGACGAGGGCGCGGGCGGGTGAGGTGCTGATGGCGGCGTCCTTCGTGGAGGGGGCGGGACGGCCTCAGTGTAAGTCGGCGGCGCCCGGGACGACGCGGACGCGGAAGCCTATGGCGCGGTAGGCGGTCTCGGTGAGGAGGGACTGCTTGGGTTCGGCTATGTCGCCGAAGTGGGCCGAAGGATGCAGCTTCGCGAGGCGGGGGTCTTCGAGGATGCCTTCCACTACGCCGCCGGTGACCAGGGCGTCGAAGTGGGCGTTGCCGAGGACCGCGAACGTCGCGTCCCTCGCTCGCTTCTCGGCGGCGTGCGCCTGGCCCTCGCGGCGGCGGGCGAAGCGCTGCTGGGACTGGCCGCCCGCCTTGGTCTTGCCCTGCACGTAGGCGGTGTCGGTCTTGGAGGTCTGGATGCGGCCGTCTTCGAGGACGCCGACCGAGTAGGCGCCCTTGCGGGCGAGGAGCACGGCGAGGCGGCGGGGTTCGAGGGCGTAGGCGCTCAGGTGCTCGGCGGCGGTGAGCGGGTCGTCGTCGAGGAGCCAGCCCGCGGGGAGGCCGTCGGCCAGTGCCCATTGGACACCGGCCGACGTGCCGTCGTTCGATTCGATGGTCCACGCGTTGCCCTCGGCGTGGTGGGCCGCGATGCCGCCGTTGCGGGCGGCGAAGTTCTCGACCCAGCGCCTGAGGCGCTCGGGCTGGACCTCTACGACGCTGCCGCCGCCGGAGGCGGGGCGGATCTTGACCATCTTTAGACGTTGAAGCCTAGGGCCCGCAGCTGGTCGCGGCCGTCGTCGGTGATCTTGTCCGGGCCCCACGGCGGGATCCACACCCAGTTGATCCGCAGGTCGGAGGCGAGGCCGCCTTCGGCGCCGGAGCAGAGGGCGGAGCGGGACTGGTCCTCGATGACGTCGGTCAGCGGGCAGGCCGCCGAGGTCAGCGTCATGTCGAGGGTGACCACGTTGGTCTCGTCGATGTGCACGCCGTAGATGAGGCCGAGGTCGACGACGTTGATCCCCAGCTCGGGGTCGACGACGTCCTTCATGGCTTCGAGGACGTCGTCCTCTTTGGCCTTGACAGTGTCGGTCATGCGTCGGTCCTTCCGGAGGTCGAGGCCGCTTCGGCGCGGACCAGGGCGTCCTTGAACGCCATCCAGCCCAGGAGCGCGCACTTGACGCGCATCGGGTACTTCGAGACGCCCGCGAACGCGACGGCGTCCTCCAGGGTCTCCTCGTCGCCCTCGCCCTGGCCCTTGGAGTTCATGAGCTCGGTGAACTCGGCCAGGCGGGCCAGCGCGTCGTCGACGGTGGCGCCGCTGACGAGCTCGTAGAGGACGGAGGCGGACGCCTTGGAGATCGAGCAGCCGACGTTCTCGTAGGAGACGTCGGCGACCTTGTCGCCGTCCACGTGGACCCGGAGGGTGATCTCGTCGCCGCAGGTCGGGTTGACCTGGTGCGACTCGCCTTCGTAGGGTTCGCGCAGGCCGGCGCCGCGCGGGTGCTTGTAGTGGTCCAGGATGACTTCCTGGTACAGCTCGTCGAGATTCATCAGGTGAACACCTTTCGCACCTTGCCCAACGCGTCCACGAGCCGGTCTATTTCCTCGTGCGTGTTGTACACGTACGCGGAGGCGCGGGTCGTGGCGTTGACGCCGAAGCGGTCGCAGGTGGGCTTGGCGCAGTGGTGGCCGACGCGGACGGCGACGGCCTCCGAGTCGAGGACCTGGCCGACGTCGTGCGGGTGGACGCCTTCGAGCGTGAAGGAGACGGTGGCGGAGCGGCCGATCGGGACGCGGGGTCCGATGACCGCGAGGCCGTCGACGGTCTCCAGGCGTTCGAGCATGTACCCGGCGAGTTCCTTCTCGTGGGCGCGGACGTTCTCCATGCCGAGCGCGTCGAGGTAGTCGACGGCGGCGGCGAGGCCCACGGCTTCGGCGATCGGCGGCGTGCCGGCCTCGAACTTGGCGGGCGCGTCGGCGAAGGTCGTCTTCTCCATGGTGACGGTCTTGATCATGGAGCCGCCCGTGAGGAACGGCGGCATGGCGTCGAGCAGGTCCGCTTTCGCCCAGAGGACGCCGATGCCGGTGGGCCCGAGCATCTTGTGTCCGGTGAAGGCGATGAAGTCGACGCCGAGTCCGGCCACGTCCACCGGAATGTGCGGGACGGACTGGGAGGCGTCGAGGCCCACCAGCGCGCCCACTTCGCGGGCGCGGGCGGTGATCTGCGAGGTCGGGTTGACGGTGCCGAGCAGGTTCGCGACGTGCGTGAACGACACGAGCTTGGTGCGTTCGGTGATGACGTCGGGGACCGATTCGAGGTCGAGGCGGCCGTGGTCGGTGATGCCGATCCATTTGAGGACGGCGCCGGTGCGCTGGGCGAGCTGCTGCCACGGGATCAGGTTCGCGTGGTGCTCCATCTCGGTCACGACGATCTCGTCGCCGGGGGCGAGGCGGAGCCTCGGGTCGGCGTGCGGGTCGAGCGCGGCGTTCTGGAACGCGTAGGCGAGCAGGTTGATGGCCTCGGTGGAGTTCTTGGTGAACACCACTTCGTCGGCGCTGGGGGCGCCGATGAAGGCGGCGACCCGGGCGCGGGCGCCCTCGTAGGCCTCGGTCGCCTCGGCGCCGAGGGTGTGGACCGAGCGCGAGATGTTCGCGTTCGAGTGGTCGGTGAACCGGCGCATGGCGTCGACGACCTGGACGGGCTTCTGCGAGGTCGCAGCGGAGTCCAGGTAGGCGAGCTGCCTGTCCCCGATCATGCGCTTGAGGATCGGGAAGTCGGCGCGGACGGCTTCGACGTCGAGCTTGGTGACAGCCTCCACGGGCTCCTCCTGGTCTAGGCGGCCTTCGTGCCGACGTAGGACTCGTAGCCTTCGGCTTCGAGCTTCTCGGCGAGTTCCGGGCCGCCTTCTTCGGCGATCCGGCCGTCGACGAAGACGTGCACGAAGTCGGGCTTCACGTACCGCAGGATGCGGGTGTAGTGGGTGATGAGGAGGACGCCGGAGTCGGTGGTCTCCTTGGCGTGGTTGATGCCTTCGGAGACGACGCGGAGGGCGTCGACGTCGAGGCCGGAGTCGGTCTCGTCGAGGATCGCGAACTTGGGCTTGAGGAGCTCCATCTGGACGATCTCGTGGCGCTTCTTCTCACCGCCGGAGAAGCCCTCGTTGACGTTGCGGTTGATGAACGCCTCGTCCATCTTCAGCTCGGCCATGGCGCCCTTGAGGTCCTTCATCCAGGTGCGGAGCTTGGGGGCCTCGCCGTCGACCGCGGTCTTGGCGGTGCGCAGGAAGTTGGAGACGCTGACGCCGGGGACCTCGACCGGGTACTGCATGGCGAGGAAGAGGCCGGCGCGGGCGCGCTCGTCGACGGTCATGGCGAGGACGTCGTCGCCGTCGAGGAGGACCGTGCCGCCGGTGATCTCGTACTTCGGGTGCCCGGCCAGCGAGTAGGCCAGGGTCGACTTGCCGGACCCGTTGGGGCCCATGATGGCGTGGGTCTCCCCGGAGTTGATGGTCAGGTCGACGCCGTGCAGGATCGGCTTGGCGCCCTCTTCGGTGTTGACCGAGACGTGCAGGTCGCGGATCTCAAGCTTGCTCATTACTGGCTTCCTCTAGGCGGTTTCACTGGTGGTCTTGGGCTTCAGGCTGAGGTAGACGTCGCCGTCGCGCAGTTCGACCGGGTAGGTCGGGACGGGCGTGGTGGCGGGCGGGCCCGACGGCTTGCCGGTGCGCAGGTCGAACATGGACCCGTGCAGCCAGCACTCGATCGAGCAGTCGTCGACGTCGCCCTCGGAGAGCGCCACGGCGGCGTGGGAGCACTCGTCGTAGAGGGCGAACACCTCGTCTGACTTGCGCACGAGCACGATCGACGTGCCGTGGATGTCGGCCGCGACGGGCTCGGACTCCGGCAGGTCGTCGAGCGCGCACACGCGCAGGAAGTCGGGATCGGTCATTTGGCCGCGGCTCCGGCGTCCAGGCGGGCGACGACGAGTTCGGTGAGCTCCTCGCGGAGGGCCTCGTCGGGGACCTTGGCGACGATCTCGTTGAAGAAGCCCTTGACGACGAGGCGGCGGGCCTCGGGCTCGGGGATGCCGCGGGACTGGAGGTAGAACAGGTGCTCCTCGTCGAAGCGGCCGGTCGTGGACGCGTGGCCGGCGCCGGCGATCTCTCCGGTCTCGATCTCCAGGTTGGGGACCGAGACGGCGCGGGCGCCGTCGGAGAGGACGAGGTTGCGGTTGATCTCGTACGTGTCGGTGCCGGTGGCGGCGTCCTGGATGAGGATGTCGCCGACCCAGACCGTGCGCGCGGTGTCGCCCTGGAGGGCGCCGCGGTAGTTCACGTTCGAGCGGCAGTCGGGGACGGAGTGGTCCACGAGCTGGCGCTGCTCCAGGTGCTGGCCGGTGTCGGCGAAGTACAGGCCGTACGCGTCGACGGAGCCGCCGCGGCCCGCGTAGTCGATCGACAGGTACTGGCGGACCAGGTCGCCGCCGAGCGTGACGGCGATGTGGTCGAGCTTCGCGTCGGTGCCGAGGCGGGCCTTCTGGTGCTCGACGTGCGTGGACTCGCGGTCCCACTCGGCGAGGACGACGAGGCGCAGGTGCGCGCCGTCGCCGACGGAGATCTCCACGTTGTCGCCGAGCCGGGCCTGGCCGGTGTGGCGCAGGATCAGCGTCGCGTCGGCGTGGTGCCCGATCTCGATGTACGTGTGGGCCCAGGTGGCGCCGTCGAGGCCGCCGCCGGTGACGTCGATCCAGACGGGCTCGGACACGGCGGTCTCGGGCGCGACGGACACGAGGAGGGCCTTCTCGGTCTTGGCCCACGCGACCGCGCTGGGGCGGTCGAACGGGGTCAGGATCGAGCCGAGCCGCTTGTCGTCCTTGCCGACCGCCTGCGCGCCGACCCCTTCGGGGAGGCTGCGCACGGCGTACTCGGCGGCCTTCGCCGCCGGGGCGGTGCCGGTCGCGTCGAGCCCGGCGAGGCGCTTGACGGGCGTGTACCGCCAGTCCTCCTCGCGGCCGTTCAGCTCCGGGAACTCCTCCGGGTCGAAGGAGCGCAGCAGCTGCGACTTCGTCTTCGGGGGCACCTCGCCGAGGCCGTGGGTGTGCGGCTTGGGCGCCACTTCAATGCTCATAGAAAACTCTGGTTCCTAGTCTCCGGGCCGGGTCGCTTAACCGACCGCGCCTTCCATCTGGAGTTCGATCAGGCGGTTCAGCTCCAGGGCGTACTCCATCGGCAGCTCCTTGGCGATCGGCTCGATGAAGCCGCGCACGATCATCGCGGCCGCCTCGTCCTCGGTGAGCCCGCGGCTCATGAGGTAGAACATCTGGTCCTCGCCGATCTTGGAGACCGTGGCCTCGTGGCCCATGTCGACGTCGTCCTCGCGGATGTCGACGTACGGGTACGTGTCGGAGCGCGAGATGGTGTCGACCAGGAGCGCGTCGCACTTGACGGTGGACTTCGCGTGGTGGGAGCCCTCGTCGACCTGGACCAGGCCGCGGTAGGAGGTGCGCCCGCCGCCGCGGGAGATCGACTTCGACACGATGGTCGAGGACGTGTGCGGCGCGGCGTGCGTCATCTTCGCACCGGTGTCCTGGTGCTGGCCCTCGCCGGCCATGGCGACCGACAGGACCTCGCCCTTGGCGTGCTCGCCGACCATGACCACGGCCGGGTACTTCATGGTGACCTTCGAGCCGAGGTTGCCGTCGACCCACTCCATGGTGGCGCCCTGCTCGGCGATCGCGCGCTTGGTGACCAGGTTGTACACGTTCGAGGACCAGTTCTGGATCGTCGTGTACCGGACGCGGGCGTCCTTCTTCACGATGATCTCCACGACCGCGGAGTGCAGGGAGTCCGAGGAGTACACGGGGGCGGTGCAGCCCTCGATGTAGTGCACGAACGAGCCCTCGTCGGCGATGATGAGCGTGCGCTCGAACTGGCCCATGTTCTCGGTGTTGATCCGGAAGTACGCCTGGAGCGGGATGTCGACGTGGACGCCCTTGGGCACGTAGATGAACGAGCCGCCCGACCAGGTCGCGGTGTTGAGCGCGGCGAACTTGTTGTCGCCCACCGGGATCACGGAGCCGAAGTACTCCTTGAAGATCTCCGGGTGCTCCTTGAGGCCGGTGTCGGTGTCCATGAAGACCACGCCCTGCTGCTCCAGGTCCTCGCGGATGGAGTGGTAGAGCACCGTGGACTCGTACTGGGCGGCCACGCCGGAGACGAGCTGCTGGCGCTCGGCCTCGGGGATGCCCAGCTTGTCGTAGGTCTTCTTGATGTCCTCGGGCAGGTCCTCCCAGGACTCCGCCTGCTTCTCGGACGCCTCGACGTAGTACTTGATGTTGTCGAAGTCGATGCCCGAGAGGTCGGCGCCCCAGTTCGGCATGGGCTTGCGGCCGAACAGCTTGAGGCCCTTGAGGCGCAGGTCGAGCATCCACTCGGGCTCGTTCTTGCGCGCGGAGATGTCGCGGACGACCTCCTCGGTCAGGCCGCGCCGCGCGTTCGCCCCGGCGGCGTCGGAGTCGGCCCAGCCGTACTCGTACCGCTCCAGGGAGGCGAGGGCCTCCTCCTGGCTCAGGGGTTCGCTCTTCTGCGTGTCGGTCATCTGAAGTCTCACCTTCGACCTGTCGGGTTGTCGGTCTGCGCGCGCTCGGGGGCGGGCAGCGGGATCGGTCCGCGTCCCCCGGCGCCGTGTGCGGCCTTGCGGCCGCGGTTCGAGCCGGGAACGTGGGTGGTGCACACCCCGTCCCCGTTGGCGATCGTCGCCAGGCGCTGGACGTGGACGCCCAGCAGGCGGCTGATCACCCTGGTCTCCGCCTCGCACAGCTGCGGGAACTCCGCGGCCACGCCCGCCACCGGGCAGTGGTGCTGGCAGATCTGCCCGCCGGAGGCGATGACCGACGCCGTGGCGGCGTAGCCCTCGCTCGACATGGCGGATGCCAGTGCCTGCGCCCGCGCCATCGGATCGTCCGCGTCGACCGCGTCCAGGGCGGCCCGGCAACGGGCCTCCAGGCGCGCGACCTGCTCGGCGGCGAAGCCGCTGACGGCCCCTTCGCCCTCGAAGCGGCGGATCCAGCGGAGCGCCTCCATCGCGAGGTCGTCGTAGGTGTGGCCGAAGGAGGTGCGGGCGGCGGGCGTGAGCTGGTAGCTCCGTGCGGGCCGTCCGCGTCCGGCGGTCTTGACCACGCGGGTCTCGACCTGGCCTTCGGCCTCCATCGCGTCGAGATGGCGGCGGGTGGCGGTGGCGGTGATGCCGAGGTCCTGCGCGAGGTCGGCGGCCGTGGCGTGGCCGCGTTCGAGCAGGAGGCGGGTCACTCGGCGGCGGGTGTCCCCGTCCGTCGAGTGGCTGGTCGCCCTCGTCACCATTTCCACAAGATAAATGTTACTTAATTCGTCGGGGGCCGTCGAGACGGACAAAGGTGAGACGGGGCACGCAGGTTTGCCTAACCTCACAAACCCCGGGGACGCCTGGCGCACACCCCTGTACGGCGGGAGTTCGCCCTCCCGGCACGGCATATACATTCGCCGGGTGAACCTGTTGCAGCGGTGGTTCAGCAAGCCCGGCGCGGTGCGCAGGTGGGCGCTGGCCAGTGTGATCGCCAATATCGGCATCATCGTGACCGGCGGCGCCGTGCGCCTGACCGAGTCGGGCCTGGGCTGCCCGGAGTGGCCCAAGTGCACCGAGGACTCCCTCGTGGCGACCCCCGAGATGGGGATCTACGGGGCGATCGAGTTCGGGAACCGGGTGCTGACCTGGGTGCTCGTGGCGATCGCGGTGGCCGCGCTGCTCGCGGCGTGGCTGCGGGTGCCGCGGCGGTCGTCGCTGGTGAAGCTGGCGTTCGGGGCGTGCCTGTACGTCCCGGTGCAGGCGGTCCTCGGCGGGATCACCGTGTGGACCGGCCTGAACCCGTGGGTCGTGGGCCTCCACTTCCTGGCGTCGATCCCGCTCGTGGCGCTCTCGATCGCGCTGTACGTGCGCTCGGGCGAACCGGACGGCGAGGTGGTGCCGCTGGTCCCCCGCCCGGTGGTGCTGCTGGGGCGCGGCCTGGTCGGGGTGGCGGCCGCGGTGATCGTGCTCGGCGCGATCGTGACCGGCTCGGGCCCGCACGCAGGCGACGCCGACACGCCGCGCAACGGGCTGGACCCGGCGATGATGTCGCAGTTCCACGCGGACCTGGTGTGGCTGCTGGTGGGCATGACGGTGGCGCTGATCGCGGCGCTGCACGCCGTCAAGGCCCCCGAGCGCGCGGTGCGCACGGCGTACGTGCTGCTGGTGGTGGAGCTCCTCCAGGGCGTCATCGGGTACACGCAGTACTACCTGGACCTGCCGGTGCTGCTGGTGGGCCTGCACATGCTCGGTGCGGGCGTGCTGTGGGCGGCCGTGGTCGCGGTGCCGTTCAGCCTGCGCAAGCGGGAGCCGAGCACCGACGCGGTGCCGCTGCACTACGAGATCCACGGGGAGCGCGAGGGCGACTTCATCGTGGAGCGCGAGCCGGAGCCGGCCGCGTAGGCGAGACTTTGACACGGCCCCGGGCTCTCGCCCGGGGCCGTTCGTCATTCCACGGATTCGGGGGCGGCCTCGCCGCCGTAGGTGGCGATCTTGAACTCGGTGGCGGCGAGGGAGAGCGTGAGTTCTCGGATGCGGCGGCGCACGGTGTCGCGGTGCTCGATGAGCATGTCGAGGCGTTCGGGCACGGTGTCGGCGCCCGCGTCCACGAGGTCGACGTAATGCTGGAGGTCGCGCATGGGCATGCCGGACAGGCGCATCCGGGTGAGGAACACGAGGCGGCGCACGGCGGCGGCGTCGTATACGCGGTGGCCGAGGGCGTCGCGGGCGACCGCGACGAGCCCGGCGCGCTCGTAGTAGCGAAGCGTGTGGGCCGAGACGTCGAGGAGGTCGGCAGCCTCGGCGATCGTCATGGACTCGGGGACGGCGGCCGGGTCGGTGAGGCGGCGGATCGCCTCGGCCGAGACCGGGCCGTCGTCGCCGAGCGATGCGAGCGCCCGCGCCAGGAGTTCGTCGGTGGCCATGGCCCGAACCTTAGACCGGGCGGACGGAGGGGGCCACTCCGTCGAAGTCGGCACTGCGGGCGAGGTCGGCGAGGCGTGCGACCTCGTCGAGGCCGTGCTGGTGGGCGGCGTAGAGGCGCTGCACGGCCTCGGCGCCGAGGGGGAGGCGCAGCGGCAGGTCGTCGGTGGCGACGAGGTCGAGGATGATGCGGGCGGCCTTGTCGGGGTCGCCTTCCTGGCGGCCCGCGACGCTGGCCATGTCGGCGCGGACTGCGGCGAGGGTGTCGCCGTAGGCGGTCGCGGTGTCGGCGAAGTCGAGGGCGCCGTGGAAGCCGGTGCGGAAGCGGCTGGGCTCCACGATCATGACGCGGACGCCGAAGGGCGCGACCTCCCCGGCGAGGGACTCGGACCAGCCTTCGAGGGCGAACTTGGAGGCGGAGTAGGCCGAGACGCCGGGGAAGGAGATGCGGCCGCCCTGGCTGCTCATCTGGACGACGGTGCCGCGGCCCTGGGCGCGCATGGCGGGGAGGGCGGCGCGGACGAGGGCGGCGGGGCCGAAGAGGTGGAGGTCCATCTGGTCGCGCAGCTGCGTGTCGCTGACTTCTTCGACGGCGCCGACGACCGCGCCTCCGGCGTTGTTGACGAGGACGTCGATGCGGCCGAAGCGGTCGAGGGCGGCTTTGACGAGGCCGGGGGCGGACCCGGTGTCGGTGACGTCGAAGGCGACGGCGGCGAGGCGGCCGGGGTGGGCGGCGGCGAGGTCGTCGAGTTGGGCCGAGTCGCGGACGGCGGCGACCACGTTGTGGCCGTTGGCGAGTGCGGCGGCGGTGAGGGAGCGGCCGAGGCCGCGGTTCGCGCCGGTGATGATCCAGGTTTCCTGCTGCATGGGGACGACGCTATGGCTTCGAGCGCGCTCGAACGCAAACCGTTGTGGCGGGGGTCATGGGGGCGGCCCCGGAACGGGTTCCGGGGCCGCCTCGTTAGCACTGTTGTATCAATGTCGGCCTTGGGGGGTGAGGGTGATGAAGGTGACGGAGTAGGGCGCGAACTCGTAGGTGAACTCGTTGCCGAGGCCGCGGACGCGTTCGGTGACCGGGTAGACCACCTGGTCCTGGCCGAGGATGTTGTCGCAGCCGGGGTCGCAGGCGAGGGTGGTGACCTCGCCGCGGTCCTTGAGGCGGCGGCCGGTGAGGCTGACGTCGGTGGTGACGGCCTCGGACTGGGCGTTGACGACCTTGAGGGTGACTTCGCCGGTCTTCTCGTCGCGGGTGACGACCTGGTAGAGCGGTTCGATGCCGCCGTCGTCCTCGATGCTGAAGACCTGCTCGCCGTCGACGGAGCCGGTGATGGTGCGGCCGTCGACTTCGAGCTTAAGGTCGTAGGTGCGGCCGGTCTCGATGACGGTGTCGTGGTTGACGAGCGTTGACTTGCCGCCGTTGGAGGACTTCTCGACCGCGCTGGTGGTGTTGTTCCAGCCGCCGAGGTTCCACCAGTAGTAGTCGTCGGTGCCTTCGACGCCGAACATGATGAGGAAGCCCTCGCTGCCGGCGGTCTTGGTGGCCTTCACTTCGTAGGTGTAGTTCGACCAGTCGGCCGAGCCCGCGGTGGAGCGGGCGTCCTCGACCAAAGCGGTCTGGGTGTAGGCGCCGTCGGTGGCGGCCCAGGTGCCGCGGGGCGTGCCGCCGGGGCCGGTGACGGTCCAGCCGTCGCTGCCGGTGGCGAAGTCGTCTTCGAGGAGGACGGTGCCGTCGGCGGCGGTGACCTTGGCGTCGTCGTAGGAGGCGGCGGTGTTCCAGGTGGCGAGGCCGACGCCGCCGGAGATGTCCTCGGGGACGAGCGGGTCGGCGTCGAGTGCGGAGGCGAGGACCTGGTCGCCGGTGTTGTTCGCGAACAGGTGCTGCACTTCGTAACTGGCGGACTTGACGGTCTGGTGGTTGTCGAACCAGATCATGTCGGGGGCCCAGTCGACGTAGTCGATGTTCGAGAGCAGCGGGGCGTAGGAGGCCATGTCGACCACGTCGCCGTTGCGTTCGATGCCCGTCAGGTACGAGGCTTCGGAGAGCGCGGACCACCAGGTGTTCGAGCGGGAGGCGTACTCGCCGACGAACACGTGGGGGCCGGTGCGGTCGTAGGAGTCGTAGCGGTCGTTGTTGGCGAGGAACCACTCCGGGGCGTTGTAGTAGTGCTCGTCCACGGCGTCGACCTGCTGCTCCCGCATGAACTCCCAGGAGCGGTCGAAGACGGCCCCGGCGTCGTCCACACCGGAGTTCCCGATGATCTCGATGTCCGGGTGCGCCTCGCGGATCGCGTCCTTGAAGGCCGGGAAGTTCGCATAGAACTGGTCCTTGTACTCCTCGTTGCCGAGGCCGATCTTCTCCAGGCCGAAGGGCCGCGGGTGGCCCATCGCGGCGCGCAGGGCGCCCCACTCGGTCCTGGTGGAGCCGTTGGCGAACTCGATGAGGTCGAGGGTGTCCTGGACCCAGCGGTCGAGCTCGGCGGGGTCGGTGATCTCCGGGGAGTCGCCGCAGCCGGTGGTGCCCACGGGCACGACGGGGAGCGGTTCGGCGCCGATGTCCTCGGCGAACTGGAAGTACTCGAAGTAGCCGAGGCCGTAGGACTGGTTGTAGCCCCAGAAGTTCTGGTTGGTGAGCCGCTCCTCGACGGGCCCGACGGTGTCCTTCCAGTTGTAGGCGCGCTCGCGGGAGTCGGGGTCGAACGAGCCGGTGTTGACGATGCAGCCGCCGGGGAAGCGCAGGAACGACGGGTCGAGGTCGTCGATGAGCTTGGCGAGGTCCGTGCGGAGGCCGTTCTCGCGGCCCTTGAAGGTGTCCTCGGGGAAGAGGGAGACCATGTCGAGGTCCACGGCGTCCGTGACCGCGAGCGCGAGGCGGCCCGTGGTGGTGTCGGCGTCGGCTTCGAGTTCGGCCTCGTACTTCGTCCACTCGCCTTGGCTGTCAATGGGAACGGTAACAGCGTCAGCGAGGACGGTGCCTGCGGCGTCGGCGAGGTGGACTTGGACCTCGCTGGCGCCGCGGGCCCAGAAGCTCAGGTCGTAGTCGGCGCCCTCGGTGAAGGCCATGCCGGTGTTGTACCCGGCGTTGACGAGGGTCGCCCCGGCCGCGGCGACGGCGTAGGTGGCGTTCCGGTCGTTGAGGGGGTTCGCAGTGGAGGCGGTGACTCCGGTTGCGGCCCAGGCGGTGAGCGCGTGGTAGCCGGGGAGGTCGGCGGGGGCGTACTCGAAGGAGCGGTTCTGCACGAGCTCGGCGTAGAGGCCGCCGTCGGCGGCGTGGTTGATGTCCTCGTAGAAGAGGCCGTAGAGCTCGTCGGAGATGTCGGTGGCGGACCGGAGGTCCACGGTGATGGCGGCTTCGGCCTCGGCGGCGGAGGCGCCGGACGCGGTGAGGGAGGCGAGGACGACGGCCGCGGCCGTCGCGACGGTCACCGCCCTCGTGCGGGTCGGAGGCTTCATGGTCTCCCGTCCTGAAGGGGTCGAAACATGTCAATGTATTGTGCATGTTAGCGGTCACCCGGTCAAGCTCCGCCCGACACGGCCCGTCTGGTGGAGGCCGGACCGGCAAGGACGCCATAGAATCCCGGCGTGACTGAAGCGCTCACGCGGCACGACCGCGTCCTCGGCTGCCTCGTCGGCGGCGCGGTCGGCGACGCCCTCGGATACCAGGTCGAGTTCGACGCCTGGAGGTTCATCGAAGCGGAGTTCGGCCCCGCCGGGGTCACCGAGATGCGGTACAACCGCGTCTCCGACGACACCCAGATGACGCTGTTCACCGTCGAGGGGCTGCTCCTCGCCGCGCCCGGCGACGAGGTCGAGTCCGTGCGCGAGGCGTACCTGCGGTGGCTGGAGACCCAGCGGGAGCCCATGCCGCCCTTGGCGTCCGAGGGCCTGGCGGCGCAGCCGTGGCTGTACGCGCGCCGCGCCCCCGGCAACGCGTGCATCTCCGGGCTCGCCCACGGCGCCCGCCCCGGCGTCAACCCGAACTCCAAGGGCTGCGGCACCGTCATGCGCTCCGCCCCCTTCGGACTGCGCTTCTCCCCCGCCGAGGCGTACTCGCTCGCCGAGCAGTGCTCCGCGCTCACCCACGGGCACCCGACCGCCGGGTCCTCCGCGGGCGCGTTCGCGATGATCACCGCGCACCTCGTGGACGGCGAGCCGCCGCAGCGCGCCGTCTCCGAGACCATGCTCCACCTGCGCCGCACCCTCGACCGGTCCGAGACCGCCGACGCGCTCCAGGCGGCGTACGCGCTCGCCGGGAACGTCCCGCCCGGACCGAACACCTGCGCGCCCCTCGGCGAGGGCTGGGTGGCCGAGGAGGCGCTCGCGATCGCCGTGTACTGCCTGCTCGGGACCGACGACGTGCGGGACGGCCTCGTCGCGTCCGTCAGCCACGGCGGCGACTCCGACTCGACCGGCGCGATCCTCGGGAACCTCTACGGCGCCGCGTACGGCCACGCCGCGCTCCCCCGCGAGTGGGCCTCGCAGGTCGAGGGCCGCGAGGTGATCACCGCGCTCGCGGAGCTCCTCTCGGCGTGAGGGGGCGCAGTGGGCCGGAACCGGCTGCGCCGCATCCGAAGCGCCGATGTGCCAAGCTGACACGATGACCGCACACCCCCTCCGGGCCCGGCGCGAGGTGCTGTTCGCGCTCGGGTTCGCCCTCGTCCTCGGCGGGCTCTACTCGTGCTACGGGGCCCTGAACCACGGCCCCGCGGACTGGATCCCGCGCACGCCGCTGGACGAGCACATCCCGTTCGTGCCCGCGTTCGCGATCCCGTACCTGTCGGCGTTCCTGCTCGCGATCCTCACGGCCGTCGTGTTCGCCCTCAAGGACGCGGACCTGGCGCTGAGCACGCTGCTTGCGGGGATCGTCCTGCTGCTCATCGCGTACGCGTGCTACCTGACGGTGCAGACCTATGTGGAGCGGCCGACCGACGTCGGGGAGGGGTTCCTGCCGGACCTGGTGCGGTTCGTGTACGGCAACGACGAGCCGTACAACGCCTTCCCGAGCCTCCACACCGGGTTCTCCACGGTGTTCGCGATCCACTGGCTCCGCTACGGCGGCAAGGCGGGCGCGCTCTGCACGGCGTGGTGCGCGCTCATCGTGCTGTCGACGCTGTTCATGCACCAGCACTACGTCGCCGACCTCGCCGCCGGGATCGCCGCCGGGACGATCGCCTCGCTCATCGCCTGGCGCGCAAGGGGACTGTGGGCCCCGAAGGCGCCCGCCGAGTGAACCCCGCCGCCGCCCAGGGGCCCCGGCCGACCGGCGGGAACGCCGTGGAGTTCCTGGTGGACAACGAGGACGCGTGGGGGCGCCTGGCCGAGGCCGTCGGTTCCGCGCGCGAATCGGTGCGGTGCCTGCTGTTCATGCTCGACCTCCCGCACGTGCGCATGGCCTTCGGCGAGCCGGTCGAGGGCCGGCGCGGCGCGCCCGGGAGCGTCAGGCTGGAGGAGCGGCTCGCGCAGGCCGCCGCGAACGGCGCCGAGGTGAGCGTCCTGCTCAACCACGTGCTCCCGGTGTGGTCCCCCGCGAACACCTCGCGGCAGGTCGAGCGGTACTTCAGGCGGTGCGGCGCCGAGGTGCGGATCAGGCGGCTGCGGACCCCGCAGGCCGTGCCGGTCCACGCGAAGCTCTTCGTCATCGACGGACGCACGGCGTTCTCGATCGGCTCGATCTTCGCGCAGGAGTACTTCGACGGCACCGGGCACCTCGTGGACGACCCGCGGCGCGGGCACCTGCGCTGGCGCAGTTCGGTCCTGGCGCCCACGCACGACGTGAGCGCGGTCGTGCGCGGCCCGGCGGTCGCCGACCTCGACGCGGCGTTCGGCCTCCACTGGGGGCACGCCGGACCCGCCGACCTCCCCGCGGCCGAGCCGCCCGAACCCGCCGGGACGCTTCAGGTCCAGGTGACGCGGACGCTCCACGGGGCGCGGTACCGGGGCCTCCCGGAGGGCGAGACCGGGATCTTCGAGTCGTACCGGCGGGCCCTGGAGCAGGCCGGGGACTTCGTGTACCTGGAGAACCAGTACCTGACGTCGGTGGAGGTCGCCGACGCCGTCGCGGCGGCGCTGCGCGGCAACAAGCGGTTGCAGGTGATCGCGCTGCTCAACTCCCGGCCCGACATCCCCGGGTACCCGCAGTGGCAGCGCGACGCGCTCCACCGGCTGTTCCGCAAGGCGGGGGACGCCACGGACCGGCTCGGGGTGTTCACCGCGTGGAGCCACCAGGGCCGCTCGGTGATCCGCACCCACATCCACTCCAAAGTGGCCGTCGCGGACGACGCGTGGGCCACCGTCGGGTCGGCGAACCTGGACGGGCTCTCGCAGCTCGCGTCCGAGCACCAGGCGCGGGCGCCGTGGCCGATGCGGCTGGGCGGCAGGCTCATCGGCGCGTTCGGAGCCGGGGAGGACTGCGACGCGCGGGCCACGGAGGTGAACCTCTCGATCGCCGACTTCGACGGCACCGGGGGCGCGACCACGGGCGCGCAGATCGCGGCGCTGCGGCGGCGGCTGTGGGCCGAGCACCTCGGGCTCGGCGCCGAGGAGCTGCGCGAGCGGCCCGCGGGCGGGTGGCTCGCCCTCTGGCGCGAACGCGCGGAGGCCAAGCGGCGCATGCTCATCGAGGCCCCGGAGCGGCCCGTGCCGTGCCGGGTCCTGCCGTTCCCCGGGGACGCGGGCGGGTTCCCGGACGGCACCCAGGACTCCGCGGTGTACCTGCGGGAGCTCGGGGTCGACCCCGGGTCACTCGACCTCCGGAAGCGCCTGCGCTCCTTCTCGTTCGCCTCGGGGGCGTGGCAGAACTGACGCGGGCGTCCACGCCTCGATCGCCGCGGCCACGCTCTCGTGCCGGAACACGTACGCGCCCCCGGCCTGGCGGCGCAGCACGCCGCGCTGGTGGGCCTCTTCGAGGAACCGCATGACGTGCCACGGCAGGTGACCGCGCGGCGCTAGCGCGAGCACCGCGAGTCCGAGGTGGACGAACGCGGCGGCTCCGGCCTTGCCGCCCTGGAGGGCGAAGAACCACTGGAGGCCGTAGAGGGTCGCGCCCGCGAGGGCGGCGGTGACGCCGAAGGCGGCGCCGAGGCGCCAGTCGCCGGAGACGAGGAGGCCGACGAGGAACGCGGGGAGGCCGTAGGCGGCGCCGAAGACGTAGCCGACGCGCAGGTCGCGGCGGAGGAGGAGCCGGGGGTTGGTGGCGGTGGGCTCGGCGTCGGGGGCGACCATCGCGTACATGGCGGCGATGGGGACGGCGAACGCGAAGCCGACGATGGGGCCGCGGGTCACGCCGACCATGGCGATCCCGGCGACGGTGGCGAAGATGAAGATGGGGACGCCGCTCTTCAAGGCGGCCATGAGGTGCTGTCCGTCCACTTGCACCTGGGTCTCGGCGGGGGCGGGCGGCTGGTTGCGGTAGCAGGCGGTGCCGAGGGCGATCCCGGCGACGAGGCCGAGGAGGACCGCGAGCGTGAACGTGGCGGGGGCGCCGATGCCGGTGCGGGCGAAGCCGATGGCGGCGCCGGTGAACACGGACGCGAAGCTGAGGCCCGCGCCGACGGCGCACGCGGCGATGCGGGTGGCGCGGCGGGCGAGGAGGGAGAGGCGCCACCAGCGGACGGGTTCGCGGTCGTCGCCGCGGGCGGTGCCGCGGGCGAGGAAGGCGAGCCAGCGCATGGCGTCGTCGCGGGCGACGCGGCCGCGTCGGCGCTCTTCCTGGCTGGGGGCCTGGGCGAAGCGGGTGGGGGCGAACTTGCGGAGGACTTCGGCTTTGATGGCCTCGGGGTCGGCGGGGGCGGTGAGGCGGGCGGGGTCGGTCTCGTCGTCGGCGCCGGTGTAGACCTTGGGCGCGAGGGCGAGCACGAGGGGGGTGGCGAGGGCGTCGGCGAGGGGGCCGCCGGTCTCGACGGCGGTGAGGACGGGTTCCCAGCGGGGGCGTTCGGCGGGGCGGAGGGCGGCGTCGAGGTAGTCGCGGATCTGGGCGGTGTCGAGGCGCTGGAGTTCGATGACGACGGCGTCGAAGCGGGGGGCGTGGCGTTCGGCCTCCCAGTACTCGGCGCGGCGGGAGGAGACGACGGCGCCGGGGATGTGGCGGGCGTCCTTGACGGCTTCGATGAGGGCGGCGCGGCTGTGCTGGGCGGTGCGCGGGGCCTTGGCGGGGGCCTCGTCGAGGGCGTCGAGGACAGGGAGGATGAGCTTGTTGTGGACGAGGCGGCGGGGCAGGTCGCGGCCGTGCTCGTCGGCGCCGAGCCAGGGGTGCTGGTCGGCGAGGCGGCGCACGAGCCAGTCTTCGAGGCTCTTGTCGGGGTCCCAGTCGGCGAGGGGGAAGAGGACGGGGACGGGGGCGCCGGGGTCGGCGGGGCGGGCGGCGAGGAGCGCGAGGGTCAGGTTGACCATGGAGGCGGTCTTGCCTGACTCGGGGTCGCCGAGGACGACGAGGGTGTGGTGGTCGGTCTGGTCGTAGAGCTCGACGAGTTCGGAGAGGGCGCCGGTCTGGTCGCCCCAGGGGCCGCCGCGGTCGGCGGCGGTGCGCCAGCGGACGTCGATGAGGGTGTCGGCGCCGGGGGCGAGGCCGAGGCGGGCGGCCTCGGCGGACCACTCCTCTTCGACGGCGTCGGCGAGGAGGGCGAGGGGGCCGTGGAGGTCGCCGCGGTCGCCGTAGCCGCGGGGGGCGGTGCGGCGGCGCAGGAGGCCGCGGAGGCCGATGACGGCGCCGGGGACGACGAGGGCGACGGCGATGATGATGCGGAGGGTGAGGTTGCCCTGGAAGAGGGGTTCGGCGGCGGGCAGCACCAGGGGGATCGCGACGACGGCGAGGAGGCCGGTGGAGACGCGGGTGCGCAGGTTCGGGGGTTTGGGCTCCGCCACTGCTCGTCTCCTTTCAGGGAGGGTTCAGTGCGGTGTCTGGGGCACGTCCTCGCAGTATGACAGCTGGCAGCCACTCTGTGTTCCCTTGCGTCCGAACGGGGGAACGGCCCGGCGGAGGCCGCCGGGCCGTTCGTTCCGGTGGTTCAGGCCGCGGCCTTGACGGCGGCGGCGACCGCGGGGGCCACCCGCGGGTCGAGCGGGGAGGGGACGATGCGGTCGGCGGCGAGGTCGTCGGCGGCGATGTCGGCGATGGCCTGGGCCGCGGCGAGTTTCATCGCCTCGGTGATCTCGGTGGCGCCGGCGTCGAGGGCGCCGCGGAAGATCCCCGGGAACGCGAGGACGTTGTTGATCTGGTTCGGGTAGTCGCTGCGGCCGGTGGCGACGATCGCGGCGTGCCGGTGCGCGACCTCAGGTGCGACCTCCGGGGTCGGGTTCGCGAGGGCGAACACGATCGCGTTGGGCGCCATGCCTTCGAGCGCGGACTCGGGGATCGAGCCGCCGGAGACGCCGACGAGGACGTCGGCGCCGCGGAGGGCCTCGGTGACGTCGCCGCGGCGGCCTTCGCGGTTGGTGACGGTGGCGAGGCGGGCCTTGACGGAGTTGAGGCGGCCGCGTCCTTCGTGGATGATGCCGGTGGAGTCGCAGACGATGACGTCGCCGACGCCGGCCTCGGTGAGGATCTTGGTGATGGCGACGCCCGCGGCCCCGGCGCCGACGACGGTGACCGTGAGGTCGGCGGCGCGGCGGTCCTGGAGGCGCAGTGCGTTGGTGAGCGCGGCGAGGACGACGACGGCGGTGCCGTGCTGGTCGTCGTGGAACACCGGGATGTCGAGGAGGGCCTTGAGGCGGTCCTCGATGTCGAAGCAGCGCGGTGCGGCGATGTCCTCCAGGTTGATGCCGCCGAAGGACGGCGCGATGGCGGCGACGGCCGCGACGATCTCGTCGGGGTCCTTGGTGTCCAGGCAGATCGGGACGGCGTCGACGTCGGCGAACTGGCGGAACAGCGCGGCCTTGCCCTCCATGACGGGGAGGGAGGCGGCGGGTCCGATGTCGCCGAGGCCGAGGACGGCGGTGCCGTCGGTGACCACGGCGACGACGTTGGAGCGCCAGGTGTGCGTGCGCGCCAGGGACTCGTCGGCGGCGATGGCCTCGCACACGCGGGCCACGCCGGGCGTGTAGGCGACGGAGAGGTCCTCGCGGCTGTCGAGGGGGACGGTGGTCGAAGTGCGGAGCTTGCCGCCGCGGTGGGCGAGGAAGATCGGGTCTTGCAGGTCGATCACAGTGTGTGATGGCACGGAAAGCCTCATTGCTTTGCTTCGTGGTGGATCGCCGACTCTGCGGAGGGGACGGTTGGTCCCGGTGGTGTTCGAGTGGCTGGTGTTGTGGCTGGGGATCTTCCCAAGAGACGGCTAGTGTAGCTCAGCGGTGACCAGCATCCGGACGGCGGCGGCGGTCCAGGCGGCGCTCTTCGCGGCCTCGTCCTCATTCCCCAATGCTTTGGACAGGTGCACGAAATCCGTTGCGGCCCTTTGGAGCCCGACCCGGTTCAGGGCCGAGGCGGCGGCCTCGACGCGGACGCGGGAGGGCTCGCGGGAGCGGCGCAGGCCCTGGTGGGCGAGGTCGGCGCAGACCGCGATCGCGTCCTCGATCGCGGCCGAGACCGGTTCGGAGACCGCGGACTCCCCCGCGGCTTCGAGCTCCGCGGAGTCGTCGCCGGGGGCCAGGTCGGGGACGACCGGGCCGTCGGCGGTGAGGATCGCGGTCGGCTCGACGATGAGCTCCCCGCGGTGGCGGTGGACGTGCCCGGCGACCGCGAGCGGGCCCGCGTTCAGGGCCTGCTCGGCGGCTTCGAGCGCGCCGGGCGCGGCCGAGGTGTGCGAGACGAGGACGCGCGCGGTGCCGCCGTCCGGTCCGGTGACGAGCGCGTGGAGGCGCTGCGAGGCCGGGTCGTAGCCGAGGAGTTCGGTGGACTCGACGGCGAGCACGCGCAGGGACTCGGCGGCCACGCGCGGGCGCACCAGCGCGGGCGGGCGCTCCCCCAGCTCGGCGGCGAGCGCGTCGAGGTCGGTGGCGCGCAAGGAGGCCGGGAGGTCGTTCCAGGCCAGGCCGAGCGGGAGGACCTGAGTCTTGGCGAGGCGGCCGGTGCCGAGCTTGAGGGCGCGGGCGGCGGTGCGGGTGGCGGCCTCGGTGACGGTGTTCCCGGCGGCGAGGGAGCCGATGCGGCACCCGGCGAGGCGGCGCGCGGCCACGTCGGCGCCGGTGACCTGCTCGTTCTCGGGGATCGGCCAGTCGCGGCGGATCGACAGGACCATGCCGGTCTCGGGCTGCGCGAGGTACAGCTCCAGGGTGCGGCGGTCCCCTTCGGTACCGACGCGGGCGCCGAGCCCGGTGAGGCGCACCAGGGTCAGCGGGGTCGCGTCCGCTTCTTCCGAGCCGAGGACGTGCGCGGCAGGGGTTCCCGTCGGGTGGGCGGCCGCCCTGGCACGGGCGGGGATCTCGGCGAGGAGCACGGCGAGGCGGTGCGGGTCGTACGCGGCGGAGCGGTCCTCGTAGCGCTGCAACTGGTCGATGAGGTCGTTGACGGCGCCCGCGGGCCAGTGGGCGCGGCGGCGGGTCAGGGCCTTCGACTCGCGCTGGAGGGCCGCGCGCAGGACCGCGTCGGCCCCGGCGGCGCCGTCCAGGAGCACCTGGTGGACCAGGTGGACCGATTCGGCGAGGGTCTCGGAGGGGTCCGAGCCGCCGACGCTGACGGTGGCCGCGTCGGCTTCGGCCTCCCGGAAGGCCCAGACGGCGAGGACGATCGCGGCGTCGCGGGCCGGGCCCGTGGCGTCGGAGTGGGCGTAGCCGACGTCGCCGGGGACGAGGAACTTGACGGTCGCCGCGGGGAGCTCCGCGGTCGCGTGCAGGTCGGGGCCGGGCCAGGTGAGGCGGGCGGTGTACCCGGCCTTGCGGGTGGCCTCGGCGGCCTTGAACGCGTGCGGGCCGAGCGCGGCGCGCAGCTGGTCGTCGGTGATGACCGCGGGGGTCTTCACCGGACCGGCGTCCGCGGGAGTCTCGGCGGCGGCGGGCGCGGCCTCCTGCTCGCGCTGGTAGGCGAGGACCGCGCCGACGCGGTGGCGGCACTTGCCGGGGGCGCCGCAGGTGCAGGTGGCCGCTTCGAGGCCGCCTTCCGCGGGGAGGACGGCGGTGGCGCCGTCGGGGAAGACCGCGGTGAGCGCGCCGTCCGCGAGCGCCAGCTCCGGGACGGTCCCGGCGTCGAGGTCCTTCGCGGCGCGCTTGACGAGGCCGCGGTTCGCCAAGGCGGCCAGCGCGTCCGGGGTGAGGGCAAGGAGGTCGTCTCTCACGTGCCGAGCCTTTCCGCTACGAATTCGACCAGGTGGGAGGGGGTCATGGCGCCGATGTGGGCGCCGACGTCGGACATGCGCTTGGCGAGGTTCCGGTCGTAGGACGGGTTCGCGTCCTCGTCGAGGGCGGCGAGGCCGAGGAACTGGGTGCCCTGCTCGCACAGCTGCTTCGTGGTGTGGACCAGCCGCGCCTCGCTGCCGCCCTCGTAGAAGTCGGTGATGAGCGCGACGATCGAGCGGCGCGGGTTCTCGATGAGCCCGGCCGCGTAGTCCACGGCCTTCGCGATGTCGGTGCCGCCGCCGAGCTGGACCTTCATGAGCAGCTCCACCGGGTCGTCCACTTCGGAGGTCATGTCCACCACGGAGGTGTCGAACGCGACGAGGTGGGTCTTCAGGCCCGGCAGGGCGTACAGGCACGCGGCCGTCACCGCCGAGTGGATGACCGAGCTGGTCATCGAGCCGGACTGGTCGACCAGGAGCACCAGCTGCCACTGCTCCAGGCGCTTGGAGGTGCGCGAGTGGAAGTGCGGCCGCTCGATGGAGACCTGGCGGTCCTCGGGGCTGTAGTGCTTCAGGTTGGCCTTGAGGGTGCGCTTGAGGTCGAAGTCGCGGGCGCGGCGGTGGAAGCTCGGCTTGCGGCTGCGGCTGCCGGTGAAGACCGTGCGCACCTGCACCGAGAGCTTCTCCACGAGCTGTCGCACGACCTCCTCCACGATGCGCCGCGCGGCCTGGAGCACCGCGGGGTTCATCAGGTGCTTGGTCTGGAGCACGGCCTTGAGGAGCGCCGGGTTCGGCTCGATCCGGGCGAGCACGTCGGGGTCGGTGAGCACGTCGTTGATCTGGTAGCGCTCGATCGCGTCCCGTTCGAGCCGCTCGATCGTCTCCTTGGGGAACAGCCGGTGGATGTTGTCCAGCCAGTCCACAGTGGTCACGATCGAGGGCTCGTCACCGCCGTGGCGGTCCGCGCCGCGGGCGCCGCCGCGGCGCACGTCGCGCTTGCCGAGGTCCTCGTCCCGGCCGTACAGCCAGTCGAGGGCGGCGTCGCGGCCCGCGTTCTCCTGGCTCAGGCCGCCCGTGCAGCGCTCGGCGGCCGGGCCGAGGATGAGCCGCCAGCGTTCGAGGTCCGCGCTCATGAAGTCTCCGTTCGGAAGTCGAGGTTCTCGCGAGCGAGGACGGCCTCCACGCGCGCTTCGAGCGCGAGCGAGCCCGCCACGGTCATCGGGTCGACCTCCAGGCGCGCGGTCAGGGACGCGGCGTCGCCGCCGCCCTGGAGGGACACGACCCGCTCGGCGATGAGGCCGCGCTCGCGCGGCGGGAACATCGCGAACGCGCCGCGCAGCGCCGGGAGCGCTTCGAGGAACTCGGCCTCGTTCAGGTCCCCCACGAGCTCGTCCACGGCGGCGATGACACCCTCGTCCTCCGCCACCACCTCCTCACGGGCGAGCGAGAACAGCCCTGCGAGCCAGTCCCCCAGGCGGTCCGGCGAGGCCGCGCCTTCGGCCGCCGCGGCGGCGTCGGCGGGCGCCCCGAGGGCCCAGGCGAGGCCCAGGGCCGCGCCGCGCAGGTCCGGCGGGGCCTGCGGGTCGAGCGCGATCCGGTCGGCCGCACCGGTGACGGTGCCCGCCGCCGGGGCGAGCCCCGGCGCGTGGCGCACCGCGTCGCGCAGCGCCACGAGCGCACGCAGGCGCCCCGGCTCAGCGGGACCGGGCGGGGCGTGGAGCCCCTCCACGAGCCACAGGATGCGGTCGCAGCAGGACGAGACGACCGAGCCGTACAGGTCGCTCCCGGCCGTGCCGAACAGGTGGTCGTGGCGCCACAGCGCGAGCGCCACGGCGAGCGCCTGTCCCACGGCGGCCACGTCGCTGGAGTCGGCCACGGCCGCCTCCACCGCGGCGCCGAGCCGGTCGGTCAGGTGCGCGCGGCCGCACAGGGCGGCGTCGAAGAGGATGGAGGCCAAGGCGTCCAGGGCGCCGTCGCGGTCGAGGCGGTGCTCCAGGACGGTCTGGGCCGCGTCGCCCAGGGTCGCGCCGAGCGCGCCCGCCTCGATGAGCGCGGGCAACCGCTCCTCGCCGGGGCGGAGCGTCCAGTGCTCCTCGGCGGTGACGTCGGCGCCCGCGGAGGGGCCGTCGTCGCGGCGGACTCCCGGGACGCTGAGCAGCCGCAGGCAGTGCAGGACCCGGCTGCGTTCGAGGTCGGCGGGGCGCGCGAGGTCCAGGCGCAGCGACCCGTCCTTGTCGAGCCCGAGCCGCTCCATCTCGGCCTGCGCGTCCGCGACGAGCGGCGGCGCGGGCGTGTCGGGGTGGAGGCGGCCCACGCGCTCGCCGGTGAGGGCCGCGGTCATCTCCACGACCACCGGATGCGTTCCGGCAGTGAGGGTCCCGCGCCGCGTCCACGGCAGCGGGGTTTCGAGGTCGTCGCTGATGAGCGCGCTCGCGAGGCCGTCGAGGAGGTCGGTGCGGCCCGGCACGCGGTGCCCGCGCAGCCGCGCGAGCCCGTCGGTGAGCGCCCGCGCCCCGATGAGGTCCGAAGTGGAGACGTGGAGGCCCTTGCCGCGCAGGCGGGTCGTGATGCGCTCCATGAGGGCGCCCGCCGCGACGGCGGGGCCGTCCTCCCACAGGCGCTGGTAGAACTCGGGCGAGGGCATCCCGGACTGGTAGCCCGCGAACGCGTCGAGGCGCCGGAACGAGTACGGGACGAGGAACCCGCCGACCTCGGTGCCCTCGGGCGGGCGCGGCACCTCGGGGGCCGCGGTGTCGCCCTCGGCGGCGAGGCGGCGCAGCGCGGGCGCGTGGAAGCCGCCGCAGACCACCAGGACCGGTCCGTCGGTCTCGGCGAGGGCGGCCCGGATCCACTGGGCCATATGGGCTTCGCGGACCGTGTCGGTGCCGTTCGCGTCGGCTTCGCCGCGGACCAGGTCGAAGTAGCGGTCGAGGCGCTCGGCGAGCCCCTCGGGCTCGGCGTTCTCGACCAGGTGGTCCCACAGTGCGTCCTGGTTGTCGGCGCTGAACGCGGCGCAGAGCCGGTCGGTGGCCTCGGTGTAGCGGCGCTCGGCGTCGGAGTAGCGGTTCTCGACGCCGTCGAACGCGTCGTGCCAGGCGGGGAGGTCGATGAAGCGGACCTCCGCGCCGGTGCGGCGGCCCTCGGTGAGCGCGGTCCACTCGGGCGAGTAGTCGCACAGCGGGGTCCACGAGCGGCGCACCGAGTTCTCGGTGCTCGCGTACGAGTAGATCGCCACGGGCAGTTCGTGTTCGAGCGCGAGCTCGTCGAGGCGCCCGTTGAAGTCGGCCGGGCCCTCGATGAGCACGGCCGCGGGCCGCAGCTCCTCGATCCGCTGGGCGACGAGGCGGGCGCAGGCGGGCGAGTGGTGCCGCACGCCCTGGACGTGGAGGCGGTCTGTCATCCCGGCAGCAGGTTCCGGGCCTGGTAGAGCGACTGCCAGTGCGGGCCCTTGCGCTTGGGGGCCTTCTGCTCCAGGTACCGGCGCAGGCGCGCGAGGTCCTCGGTGGAGTCCTTGGCGGCGGCGCCGGCCATGCAGTCGACGATGTCGCCGGCCTCGGCGTTGCCGCCGCGCAGGTACCACGCCTTGATGCCCACGGCGTGGGCCACCGAGACGGCCTCGGCGGTGGACATGACGGCCTGGGGGCGCCCGCCGTTGGCGTCGCCCACGCGCAGGTCGCGGAAGACCCGCACGAGCACTTCGAGGACGTCGCGGGAGGGGGCCTGCGGGACGCCGGAGCGGGCCAGCGCGTTGGCGGCCTCGTGCTCGACGAGGTCGAGCTCGGTCTTGAAGTCGGCGATGGGGAAGACGGTCTCGAAGTTGAAGCGGCGCTTGAGGGCCGCGCTCATCTCGTTGACGCCGCGGTCGCGGGTGTTGGCGGTGGCGATGATGTTGAAGCCCTCGCGGGCGAAGACCATGGAGTCGCCTTCGAGCTCGGGGATGGCGAGCACGCGGTCGGAGAGCGGGGACAGGAGCGAGTCCTGCACTTCGAGGGGGCAGCGGGTGATCTCCTCGAAGCGCACGACGCGGCCTTCGGACATGCCGCGCAGGAGGGGCGCGGGGACGAGGGCGCGCTGAGTGGGGCCTTCGGAGACGAGGAGGGAGTAGTTCCAGGAGTAGGCGATCTGGTCCTCGGTGGTGGAGGCGCCGCCCTGGATGGTGAGGGTGGAGTCGCCGGAGACGGCGGCGGCGATGAGCTCGGAGAGGAGCGACTTCGCGGTGCCGGGTTCGCCGACGAGCATGAGGCCGCGGCTGGTGGCGAGGGTGACGAGGCCGCGGTCGATGAGCGAGGGGTCGCCGACGAACTTCTTGGCGATGCCTCGGGCCTCGTCGCCGCAGATGAACGTGCGGGCGGCCTGGAGGCTGAGGGCCCAGCCGGGCGGGCGGGGGGCGTCGTCCTCGGCGGCGAGCTTGGCGAGCTCATCGGCGTAGCGCTGCTCGGCGGGGGGCCTCTGGAGGCGCGGTTCGGCGGTCTTGGCGGTCATGTGCGCCTTTCTTGGCGGTAGGGCTTTAGTCGGTCGGGTCGGTGTGGCCGCTGAGGCGGGCCAGGAGTTCCGCGGCGGCCACCGGGTCGACGGCGCTGCCCGGAAGGGGGCGGGCGGCGTCGGGGCGGCGGTTGCGGTTGGTCTGGAGGCGGACGTCGGTCAGGGTGTGGACGACGGCCGGGTCGGGGTCGTGGCGGGCGGGCGCGGGGTCGACGTCGCCGAGGAGCCAGCCGCCGGGGACGGCGCGCTGGAGGCGCCAGACCCAGGCGTCGGAGGTGGCGAAGGAGGCGCGGGTCTGGGTCCAGCCGAGGCGGGCGCCGAGGTCGGCGAAGGTGCCCTGGTACCCGTCGAAGCGGGTGAGGCGGCCGGTGGCGAGCTCGTCCTCAGTGAACCCGGTGCCGGGGCGGGAGAGCTGGTCGAACGGTTGCAGGAGTTCGTAGTCGGCGATGAGGGAGATCCACGCGGCGGTGTCGTCGCCGAGGAGCGCGGGGTGGGCGAGGCGGATCGCGGCGGGGTCGGGGTGGAAGACGCGGTCGTGGACGTCGGCGAAGCCGCCGTCCTCGGCGATGCGGAAGCCGGTGCCGCCGGAGTGCCAGACGAGGCGGCGGGGGAAGACCCCGGCGATGGGGTGGGCGTCGAGGACGCGGAGGTCGTCGAGGGTGAAGACGCGGCCGGTGAGCATCGCGGAGCGGAGGCGTTCGGCCTGCTCCTCGGCGGTGGCCTCGACCCGCTTGACGAGGGCCCGGTAGCGGGTCTGGCTGGCTTTGCCGAGGGCGGGGTCGTCGCGCTGGGCGGGTTTGGGGAGGGCCTTGCGGGCCTTGCCGTCGCCGTCGGTGAGGTGCGGGGTGAGGAGCCGGTCGAAGGCGAGGTGGAAGCGCCTGGGGCCGTAGTCGAACGTGAGGGTCTCGGGGTCGGTGATCCCGGCGTCGGAGAGGAGCCGGTCGGTGAGGCCCTCGTAGGTGAGGTCGCGGGCGGCGGCGATGCGCTCGGCGTGCTCGCGGGCGCGGTCGGAGGCGGTGTTGCGGAACTTGAAGGACCGCTCGATGTCGCGCAGGGCGGTGAAGGCGGCTTCGGTGCCGATGTGGTTGAGGACGTCGAGGCCGGTGAGGGCGCGGTCGTGCTGGCTGCGGCCGGGCCATTCGGCGACGAGCGGGCCGAGGGCGGTCGCGGTGGCGTCGTCGCCGAAGGCGCCGAGCTGGTCGACGGCCCAGGAGTCCTTGCTGGGGGCGTCGGCGCGGAGCCACAGGTCGAACAGGGCGAGCGAGAAGCGTTGCAGGGACGCAGGGTCGCAGTGCTCGGCGTAGTCGTCGACGCCGGGGAACGGCAGGCGCGGCGTCCACAGCGCGAGGGCGGCGATGAGGTGGCGCACGGCCTCGGCGGGGAGCGCGGTGGAGCTGTCGCGCAGCATGACCGGGGGGAGCATGGCGGGGTCGGCCCACGCGCCGGGGCTGACGGTGCCCGCGAGGGGGATGCGGGCGTCGGTGGCGAGGACCGCGGCGGTGCGGGGGCGGGCCTCGGCGGGCGCGGCGGCGAGGACGGCGGGGGTGCCGAGGCGGCGGGCGAGGTAGCGGAGGGCCGCTTCGCCGCCGTCGCGCAGGCGCTTGTCGGGGCCGAGGGCGCAGGGGACGAGGAAGGGGACGGCGTGCTCGGCGTGGCGGTCGAGCCAGTCGGCGGCGTGGGTGCGCGCGGACTTGAGGCGCGCGAACCAGTCGGCGGCGAGCGCGGCGGCCTCGGCGCTGCGGACGGGCACGAGCGCGTACGCGTACTTGGGGGCGTCCTTGAGCTTCTTGAGGATCGCGGGGGCCTCGGCGGCGCCGCCGCGGGCGAGGCGGCCGCGGAGGCGGTCGGCGAAGCCGAGGCCGAGTTCGGTCTCGGCGGCCCAGTACTCGGCCTCGTCCCATTCGCCGAAGGCCGGTTCGAGGGCGAGGGCGGCTTCGCGTTCGCCCGGGGCCCAGACGATCTCGACGGTGCCAGGGGCGGTGAGGCCATCGAGGGGCTCGGGGGCGCGGCGGCGCTTGCGCTCGGCCCACGGGGGCGCGGTGAGCGCGGGAGGGAGCGTGTCGGCGACGGCGGGCGCGGCTTCGGCGAGGAGCGCTTCGACGGCGGCGCGGTCGGTGTCGGCGAGGTCGTGGAGGACTTCGGCGAGGGGGACGGCCTCCTGGCGGAGGGCCCCGGCGAGGCGGAATCGGTCGGCGGGCGCGGTGGTCGCGGCGAGGGCGGCGACGGCGCGCGCGAAGCGGCGCGGGTACCGGACGGCGGCCGCTTTGACGGCGGCGAGGGCGCCGGGCCGGTCGACGCGCTCGACGATGAGGAGCGCGGCGTCGTCGCCGGGGAGCAGCGCGATCGCGTCGAACAGGAGGGTCCGCTGGGCGAGGTCGAGGCTGCGCTGGTCGAGGGTCTTGACGAGCGCGGGGAGGGCCGCGGCGCCGGTGTTGCGCACGAGCTCGGCGAGGAGGTGCGGGCGCACCTGGTGGGTCGGGAGGGCGTTGAGGCGGAACGACTTCAGGTGCCCGGCGCTGGAGGCGGAGCAGAGGACCGCGTTCTCGACGGCGGCGGTCCCGGCGTACCCGGGGTGGGTGTTGCGGGCGAGGCAGGCGGCGTCGACCCAGTCGGTCTGGCCGGGGAGCAGGACGGCGGCGGCAACGAGCTTGAGGACGGTGTCGCCAGTCTCGCGGGCGGCCTCGACGGCGCGGCCGTACTCGGCGTCGTCGGCGGCGGCGAGGAGGCCGCGCAGGAGCGGCAGGGCGCCTTGGGGGTCGGACCAGACGACGGTCCACTTGAGGCTGGAGAAGGACCCGGCGGCGATCGTGGGGAGGGAGTTCGGGGACCAGGTGCCGGGGGTGGTCCAGCTCGTGTCGAGGGCGAGGTCCTCCATGGCGGCGGCCACGGCGAACGGGAGGCCGTGATCGGCGGCGACGGCCGCGTACAGCTCCCGGTTGTTCGCGGCGTGCTCGCCGCCGGACTCGAAGAGCGCGCCGCGGTAGTGGTCGTCGAAGCGGAGGATGCTGAGGACGGCGGCGGCGCCGAGCGGGCTCGGGTCGCCGTTCAGGTGGGCGAGTCCGGCGCGGCTCGCGGCCGGGTCGCAGTCGGGGTGTTCGAGGGCCGCAATGAGGTCGTCGCGGCGATCGTTGCGGATCACCGCGAACTTCTTCGACGCCTCGGGGTCCGGCTCGACCGCTTCGCCCGTTCCGTCCCCGCGCCGGGGCAGCAGCCGAGCCGTCCACTCGGCAGGAAGGATCAGTCGATCTTCTTGCGCTGCAACGGTTTCGGTCATGTCGGTCCTTCGCGGGGGCGGTCGGTTCCCCAAGATCATAGAGACAGGGTGCGACATCCCCCCGGAGTCATCGCACCGTCAGCTGTTCGAGAAAGGAGAGGACCTCGGAGGCGGCGACCGGGTCGAGGCCGCGCGGCGCAGGGTCGTCCGCGGACTCGCCCGTACTCAGCCGCACCGCCTTCAGTGTCTGCCGCGGCTCGTAGGAGGGCGCGGCGGGGTCGATGCCGGGCGCGAGGCCCAGCAGCAGGAACCCGTCCCCGGGCAGCTCGCGCTTCAGCCCCAGGGGTTCGCCCGGGGCGGAGTACGCGTCGCTGTAGCTCCACCACGAGCGGCCACGGCGCAGCCCGATGAGCGGCCCGACCGGGACGCTCAGCCCCTCGAAGCGGGCCAAGCGACCGGTCGCGGCCTCCTCCGGGGTGAGCGCCACGACGGTGCGGGCGAGCTGCGGGAACGGCTGCGCCAGTTCGTAGTCGGCGAGCACCTCGGCCCACGCGGGGACCTCGGGGCCGAGCAGCAGCGGATGCGGCAGGCGCACCGCGCAGCGTTCGGGGAGGCGCCTGGCGTTGTCGTGGACGTCGGCGAACGTGCCGTCCTCGGCCACCCGGAACGAGGTCCACTCGCGGCCCTCGGTGTACTGCCACACCAGGCGGCGGGCGAGGTGGCGCATGAGCGCGTGCCCCGCGAAGTACCGCTGGAAGTCGGCGCGGGCCCACACCCGGCCCGCGGCCATCGCCCGTTCGAGGCGCTTGGCCTGCTCGGTGCCCACAGACTTCAGGCTCCGCTTGAGCCGGTCGAACCGCGCGGCCGCGTCGGCGGCGGCCTCCGGGTCGTCGTCGGCGGCGGGCTTCGGGAGGCTCCTGCGCACCTTGCCCTTCGGGTCGATCGCGAACGGCTTGAGCTGCTCGTCGAAGCCGACGGTGAACGCCCGCGGCCCGAAGTCCAGGGCCATGCGGCCGTCGGCGTCGAGCTCGAAGTCCGGCACGAGCCGGTCGAGGAGCTGCTCCTCGTCGAGCCCGAGCCGGGCCGCGATCCGGTCGACCTCCGCGAGCGCGGCCTTCTTCAGTCCCTTGTAGGCGGACGTGCGGGAGACGCGGTGGACAGCGGCGAGGGCCTCCTCGGTGCCTATGGCGCCGAGGAGTTCGAGGCCGCGGACCGCGCGCTTGTGGAGGCTCCGGCCCGGCCACTGGAGGATCAGCGCTTCGAGGCGCCGCACGCCCTCATCGTCGGCGAAGCGCACGAGCTGTGCGAACGCCCACGGGTTGCCGCGGTCGGCGGCGAGGTCCCAGGCGGTGAACACGCCCCAGGACAGCTCGCGGAGGCTCGCGGCGTCGCAGGTCGCGATCGCCGCGTCCACGGCGGGGTGCGGGGACTTCGGGGTGTCGAGCGCCAGCGCGGCGATGAGGTGGGCGACGGCGGCCTGCGGGAGGCGGGCCTTGCGGCCCTTGAGGAGCACGGGCGTCGCGGCGCACATGGCGGTCCAGGCGGGCGCGGCCTTGCGGGACGGCGGCTGGGCCAGGGCCGCGGGGACGTCGGGGGTCTCAGGTGGGAGGCCGCGGTACTCCAGGAGCGCGTCGACGCGGTCGCGGTCGGCGGGGTCGAGCGCGTCGCGGGCGGGGCCGGACAGGACCGGGTGCGACTGGACGAGGCCGGTGAGGCGGGTCAGGTCCTCGCGGTCGGCGGAGACGGCGAGGTCGGCGACGGCGCGGAGGGTGCGCACGGGGAAGCGTGCAGCGACGCCTTGGAGGCGGTCCCAGGTGCGGTGCCGCGCGATGCGTTCGAGGAGGTGCCGCACCGCTTCGTCGCGCGGCAGGGACGCGAGCACGTCGAGGACGAAGTCGCGGCGGCCGTCGTCGATGGTGGCGAGGTCTGCGGCCCCGGTGAGCAGGGGCGTGCAGTCGAGGCCGATCCCGTCGAGGAGGGTCCAGACGACGTGCGGGTAGAGCCCGACCGCGGGGAGCCGCGTGAGCCGCGCCCGTTCGAGCTGGTCCATGGTGGAGGCGCACTGGAGGAGCCAGGCGTCCACGCCGAAGTTGGCGAAGCGCCGGTGCGGCCGCTCGTCGCAGACCGCGTCGACCCAGTCGGTGCGCTCGGGCGCCAGGTAGGCGCGGGCGGCGCGCTGGATCGGGTTGCGGTCCTTCGTCTCGAAGACCGCGGTGACGCGCTGGTACTCGGGTTCGGGCATGTCCGCGAGGTGGGTGCGGAGGCGGGCCAGCTCGCGGCCGAGGTCCCGCCACGGGAACTCGTCGGGGTCGGCCGGGACCGCCGCGACGGCGAGCGATTCGAGGTACCGGCCCGGGTCGGGCACGCCGCGGAGGACCGGGTGGACCATGGCGACCGCGAAGTAGTCCAGGACCGCGGCGGCGGCGAACTCGGCGCCGTGCTCGCCCAGCCAGGCGTCGTACTGGCTGTAGCCGGGCTCGCGCCACAGCGGCGTCCCCACGGCGTCGTCCACCAGGAACGCCGCGGCCGCGCCGAGCGGGTCTGGAGTCCCGTCGAGGTAGGACCGCAGTGCGGCGGCGATCGGCGCCGCGGTCAGGAGCTCGGCGGCGGCCCGGTCCAGTTGCTCCCGCCGCTGCTCGATCCCGGCGTACCGCCACCACTCGGTGTCGCCGCCGCGGGGCGCGAACGGGCGGGCCGAGCGCCCGCCGCGGCGCGGGAGCGCCTCGGCGAGCTGCTCGGGGGTGAGCGCGAAGACGTGCTCGTCGGGGAGGTCCACGGTCACTCCTTCGCGGTGATCCGGGTGAGGGCCGCGAGGACCTCGGAGGCGGTCACCGGGTCGATGTCGGTGGGGTGGTTGGGTTCGGGGTTGCGGCCCGCGGCGGACCACCAGTAGTCCTCGGAGGCCATGATGCGCACGCCCGAGAGGGTCTGGACCGGGTTCTCGGCGATCATGCCGACCCAGATGCCCGGGTCGAGGGCGACGGTGATGAACCCGCCCTTGGGGAGCGGGAAGTACATGCCCGGTTCGACGCCGCCGTCCTCGGGCGAGGACCGCTGCCAGCCCTTGCCGGTGAGGCCGAGGAGTTTCCCGACCTCGACTTTGGCGCCGTCGAAGCGGGCGAGGCTGCCCGTGGCCAGTTCCTCTTCGGTGAAGGCGAGGATCGGGCGGGAGAGCTGCTCGAAGGGTTGCAGGATCTCGTAGTCGGCGAGGACGCCGGCCCAGTCGGCGGCCCGCTCCCCCATGCGGATCGGGTGGTCGAGGCGGACCACGGCGTCCTCGGGGAGGTCGAACGCGTCGTCCTCGACGTCGGTGTAGGTGCGGTCCTCGGCGACGCGGAACGCGGTCGGGACGCCCCCGGATTCGGCGGACCAGACGAGGCGGCGCGCGAGGTGCCAGGTGAGCGGGTGGTGCACGTAGTAGCGCTCGAACTCGTCGCGGGTCCAGGTGCGGCCGTTGACCATCGCCGCTTCGAGGCGCTGCACCTGGTCGGCGGAGACCGTGCGCAGCTCCTTCTTGAGGAGCGCGAACCGCTTGTAGGCGGCGTCGGCCTTCTCGGCGTCGTCCTTCGCGCCGGGCTTGGGGAGGCTCTTGCGGGGCTTGCCGGTCTCGTCGGTGACGAACGGCTTGAGCTGCTCGTCGAACACGACGGTGAACGTGCGCGGCCCGTAGTCGAGGACGAGCGCGCCCTCCTCGCCGAGGCCGTAGTCCGGGAGGAGCCGGTCGGCGAGCTGCTCGCGGGTGAGGCCGAGGCCGTCGGCGATGGCCGCGATCTGGACGCGGGCCTCTTCCTTGAGCGCCTTGAACTTCACCTTCTCGGCGATGCCCTGGATGGCGCGCAGGGCCGCCTCGGAGCCGATCGCGCCGAGCACGCCGAGGCCGTTGACGGCCCGCTTGTGCTGGGCCTGGCCGGGCCATTCGCGCACGAGCGGGGCGAGGAGGCGCACCGTCTCGTCGTCGGCGAAGTGGGCGAGCTGGGTGAGCGCCCAGCCGTCCTTCGAGGGCGACCCGGAGGAGAGCCACAGGCGGAACAGGCCGCGGGAGAAGCGGGTCAGGGACGCGCGGTCGCAGGCGGCGGCGACCGCGTCGATGCCCGCGTACGGGTAGTCCGGGGTGGACAGTGCGAGGACGGTGACGAGGTGGCGCACCGAGTCGGCGGGGAGCGCGCGGTCCCCCGCGGCGGTGAGGACCTGCGGCAGGAGCCGCGGGGCGACCCACGCGCCGGGCTTGGGGACCTTGACGCCGCGCGGTTCGAGGGGGTCGCCCGCGAGGAGTTCGGCGATCGCGGCGACGGCTTCGGGGCCGTACGGCTCGGCGGCGGCGGTGACGGCCTCGGTGCCGACGCGGAGCGCGATGTTCCACAGGGCCCCTTCGGCGTTGCCGCGGAGCTTCTTGTCGGCGCCGAGCGCGTCGGGGATCAGCAGGGCCGCGGCCGCGGCGCCGTGGCGCTCGAACCAGGCGACGGCGCCGACGCGGGCGCCCTTGAGGCGGGCGTACCAGTCGGCGGCGAGGCGCGCGGCCTCGACGCTGAGGATCGGGACGAGGGCCTCGTGGTAGTTCGGGTGCGAGCGCAGGGCGGTGACGACCTTGTCGGCCGCGGGCGGCCCGAAGCGGCCGAGGACCACCTTGAGGTCGCCGGTCGTGTAGGGGCTGAAGGAGCCGTCCCACTTCTCCAGGGCCTGGAGGGCGAAGGACGTGGGCGCGTAGGTGACCATCACGGAGTAGTTGTGGCGCACGGCCCCGCGGCCGACGCCGCCGCGGTCGAGCATCTTCTGCCAGTCGGCGTCGGTCTGGTTCCGGAAGTAGTCGTACTCCGGTTTCGCCCAGCGGTCGGCCTCCCCTGCGGCCCAGACGACCTGCGGCTTCGCGTCCGAGTGCACCTCGATGACGACGGGCTTGCGCTTGGCGCGCTTGGCGGTCCACGGCGGGGCGGTGAGGACCCCGGGCAGGTCGGCGGCGTCGGCGTCCGGGATCAGCGCGGGGGCCAGCAGTTCGGCGATGGCGGCCGCGTCGTTCCCGGCGAGGGCCTCGCGGGCCGCGGCCGGGGCGGCGTCGGCGACCGCGGCGAGGCGCGGCAGGAACTCGGGCTCGGCGGTGCGGGACGCGGCGGCGACGGCGCGCAGGACGCGGCCGGGGAAGCGCACGGCCGCATCGGCCGCGACCTCGAAGACCTGGGCCTCGTCGAGGCGGGACACCAGGTGGGCCATGGCCTCGTCGGTGGGCACGAGCGCGATCGCGTCGAGGACGGTGCGCTTCGCGGCCGCGTCGAGCTGCTGGCGGCCGGTGGCGATGAGGAACGGGAGCGCGGCCGTGCCGAGGTTGTCGAGGATCGCGGTCGTGGCGTACCGGCTGACCTGCCACTGGTCGAGCTTGGAGATCCCTGCGGCCGTGAGGAGTTCGGGGCGGTCGACGTTGATCCACAGGAGCGGGTGGAAGTAGCCGTAGCCGCTGGTCTTGTGCTCGCGGCAGACCTCTTCGGCCCAGTCGGGCCGCTCGGGCATGAGGACCGTCGCGATGAACCGGAGGACCGGGCCGGTGCGGTACTTGGCGAGTTCGTCGGCCACGGCCGCGTACTCCTCATCGGAGGCGGCGGCGAGGAGCGCGCGGAGGCGGCGCACGCCGCGGTCGTGCTCGGCGTAGAGCCGGTTCATCTCGGTGGGGCCCACGGCCCTGAGCCTGCGGTCGCGCAGCTCGTCGGGCTTGTTCCAGCCGCCGCTGGGGTTCCACGCGTGGATGCCGAGGCGGACCGCGCAGGCGGCGACGGCGAACGGGAGGCCGAAGTCCTGCACCCACGCGTCGAGCTCCGGCCGGAGCGTCGTGTCGGTGCTGCGGCGGTCCGACTGCTCGCTCAGGGCCGCGAGCGCCGCGGCCCCTTCGGGGTCGGGCTCGCCGTCGAGGTGGCGCAGGGCCGCGTCGGCGTGCATCGTGTTCGCGCCGGGCGCGAACGCGGCCCGCAGGTCGGCGTCGCGGGACTTGAGGCGGGCGCGGACGAGCAGCGGGGCCTTGGGGTCGAGCTCCCCGGGCTCGCCGGTGCGCACGCCGCGGCGCGGCGGCAGCTCGGCGAGCCAGTTCGCGGGGATCTCAAGGCGGTCTTCAGAGGTCATGCGGTGTCCTTCGGATCAGGAGCCGGTGAGGCGGGCGAGGGCGCCGAGGGCCTCGGCGGCGGCGACGGGGTCGATGGGGCCGGTCGGCGGCACGGGGTCGGTGCCGAAGGTCCCGAGGTCGACGAAGTGGACGGAGGCGGTGGTCTGCACCGGGTGCTCGGCGGTGTACCCGAGGTCGATGCCGGGCGCGACGTGGAGGACGAGGAAGCAGCGGCTCGCGAGCATGTACGTGAACCCGGGGACGAGCCCGCCGTCGCCGGGGTAGCCGCGGGCCCAGCCGCGTCGGGAGAGGCCGAGGAGGCGCCCGGTGTCGACGGCCGCACCCTCGAAGCGCGGGAGGCGGCCGGTCGACAGTTCCTCCGCGGTGAAGGCGAGGACGGGCCGGGCGAGCTGGTCGAACGGCTGGAGGACCTCGTAGTCGGCGAGCAGCTCGGCCCACCGGCCGGTGGCGTCCCCGAGAAGCGCGGGGTGGGCGAGGCGCACCGAAGCGCTCGCAGGGAGCTCGAACGCGTCGTCGGCGAGGTCGCTGAACGTGCCGTCCTCGGCGATGCGGAACGCGGCCCCGTCGGCGAGCCAGACGAGGCGGCGCGCGAGCTGCCCGGTGAGGGCGTGGTCTGCGAGGTACCGGCGGAACTCCCCCGCGTCCCAGGTGCGGCCGGAGACCATCGCGGCCTCAAGGCGGGTCACCTGCTCTTTGGCGACGGACTTGAGCTCCTTGCGGAGGGCCTGGAACCGCTGGTAGGCGTCGTCGGCGACGGTGTCGTCGTCCTTGGCGCCGGGTTTGGGGAGGCTCTTGCGGGCCTTCCCGGCCTCGTCGATCACGAAGGGCCGCAACTGCTCGTCGAAGGCGACAGTGAACTTGCGGGTGCCGTAGTCGACGGTGAGGACGTCGGCGTCGCCGAGCCCGAAGTCCGGCACGAGCCGGTCGGCGAGCTGGTCCCGCGAGAGCCCCAGCTCCTCGGCGATCCGCCGGATCTGCTCCATGGCCTCGTACATGAGGCCCTTGAACTGGACCTTGTCGGCGGTGGTCTGGATGGCGCGCAGGGCTTCCTCGGTGCCGATGGCGCCGAGCACGCCGAGGCCGGTGACCGCGCGCTTGTGCTGGCCGTCGCCGGGCCACGTACGCAGGCGGTCCGCGAGGAGCCACACCGTCGCGTCCTCGGCGAAGTGCGCGAGCTGCGTCAGCGCCCACTGGTCCTTCGCGGGGGCGCCGACGGCGAGCCACTGCTCGAAGACCGCGCGGGAGAACCGCGCGAGGGACGCCCGGTCGCAGGTCGCGGCGACCACGTCCAGGCCCGGGTAGGGGTACTCGGGCGTGGCGAGCGCGAGGACGGCGAGCAGGTGCCGCACCGCGTCATCGGGCAGCGCGCGGCCGCCGTCCGCGAGGAGGACCTGCGGGAACATGACCGGGACGGCCCAGGGGCCGGGCTTGGGGGGCTTCGCGCCGCGCGGTTCGAGGGGGTCGCCGTCGAAGAGCGCGGCGACGGCCGCGACCGCTTCGGGGCCGTAGGGTTCGGCGGCTGCGACGACCTCCTTGTCGCCCAGGCGCACCGCGAGGTGGAACAGCGCGGCCTCGGCGTACTTGCGGCGGTCCTTGTCGGCGCCGAGGGCGTCGGGGACGAGCACGGTGGCGACGGCGGGGCCGTGGCGCTCGAACCAGCCGGCGGCGAGGGCGCGGTCGGTCTTGCGGCGCGCGTACCGCTCGGCGACGTGCCTGGCGGCGCCGAGACTGAACACCGGGCCGAGGACCTGGTCGAAGTCGCAGTACTCGGCGGCCTTGACGGCCTTGGGGATCGAGTCGGGCCCGTAGCGGGCGAGGATCGCGAGGACCTGGTCCTGGCCTGGCTCGGCGTCGGTGGCGAGCCACTGCTCGTAGTACGGGTCGGCGACGTCGGGCGGCCCGAACGCGAGGAGCGAGGGCAGGAGGTACCGGGCCGAGTCGCCGGTCAGGCGGCGGGCCGAGACGCCGCGCCATCTGGCGGCGGCCTCCGGGTCGTCCACATAGCTGGCGACGAGGTCGAGCCAGCGTTCCCGTTCGCCGTCGTTCCAGGCGAGGCGCGGCTCCCCGACGGGTTCGAGGCCGTCGATGACCTGGGGTTTCGGCTTGCGCCGCTTGACGGTCCAGGGCGGGGCGGTGAACAGGTACGGGAGGTCGGCGGGGTCGGCGTCGGGGACGGTCCGCTGGGCGAGTCCGGCGATGGCGGCGCGTTCGGCGTCGGTGAGGCCGTCGAGGGTCCCGGCCGCGGCGGCGACGGCGGCGAGGCGGCCGCGCTGGGCGGGGGCGGCGTCGGGGGCGGCCGCGGCGACGGCGCGCAGGACGGGGCCGGGGTGGCGGCGGGCGGCCTCGACGGCGCCGTCGAAGACGTACGCCTTGTCGAGCTTCTCGACCAGGTGCACGGCGCCTTCGGGGAGCAGGGCCAGGCCCTTGACGAGGAGGCGGCAGTTGGCCGCGCTGACGTGCCAGCGCGAGCCGAAGGTGCGCGAGAGGAGGCCGAACGCCTTGGGGCCGAGGGAGTCGAGGGCGGCGGCGATGTGCTCGGCGCCGAGGTAGTACTCCTCGAACCTGTGGACCCGGGCGGCCTTGAGGTGGGCGGTCGTGGAAACGAAGTGGTACAGGAACCGGTCGGTGGTGCCGGAGGAGCGGTGCTCGTGGTACTCGTCGCAGACCTCGGCGACCCAGTCGGCCTCGTCGGGGAGGAGGAGCGCGGCGGTGAGGCGCTGGGAGGGGCCGCGGCGGTGCTCGGCGACGGCCGCGACGACGGCCCGGTACTCGTCGTCGGAGGCGGCGGCGAGGCGGGCGCGGAGGCCGGCGATGACGCCGTTGTCCATGTCGCGGTGGAGGGACCGGTACTCGTACCAGGAGGAGTCGGTGAGGTACAGGTGCCCCGTCTGCGGGCGCACGCCGTCGCGGAGGTGGGCGGCCAGCTCGACGGCGTGGCGTTCGATGAACGCGCTCAAGGTCCACGGGAGGCCGCGGGCGACGAGCCAGGCGTCGAGTTCGAGGCGGGTCCACTCGTCGGGGGTGTGGGGGCCGACGTGGCGCAGCAGCTCCCCGGCGGCCACGGCGCCCGCGACGTCCGGTGCGCCCGAGAGGTAGTCGCCGATCGTCTGGCGGTGGCGGCGGTTGCGCTTCATGTGGAGGATGCGCGCGAGGAGGTCGGCGTGGACCTCGAACCGCTCGGCGAGGAGGTCGGGGGCGTCGGGGTCCGGTTCGGTCGGCGTCCCGGGGCGGGTCCCGCGGCGCGGGAGGAGCTTCGCGGTCCAGGCCGCGGGGAGTGCGGGCGCTTCAGGCGTCATCTCGGTCTTTCCAGCGTGGGGGGTGCCGCCCCGAGGATACGGTCCCGGTGCGACACCCCCGCAGGTGAGCGGGTCAGGAGCGGCCGGTCAGGCGGGCCAGGGAGCCGAGGACCTCGGCGGCGGTGACGGCGTCGACGTCCTTGGGGCGGTTGCGCTTCGCGACCTCGTCGGCGGTCCAGTAGTAGCGCTCGTGCTCGGCGAGGTGGACGCCGCGGAGGGTCTGCTCGGGGGTCTCGCCGATCGCGCCGACGTAGATGCCCGGGTCGAGCTCGATGAGGGCGTAGCCGCCGTTCGGGAGCTTGTAGGCGAGGCCCGGTTCGACGCCGCCGTCCTCCGGGGAGGCCCGCCGCCAGCCGCGCTTGGTCATGCCGAGGACACGGCCGACGTCGACCTTCGCGCCTTCGAAGCGGGTGAGGCGGCCGGTCTCCAGCTCCTCGTCGGTGAAGGCGAGCACGGGCCGGTCGAGCTGGTCGAAGGGCTGGAGGATCTCGTAGTCGGCGAGGATCTCGGCCCACGCGGCGATGGCGTCCCCGAGGTGGACGGGGTGGGCGACGCGGATCGCGGCGTCCTCGGGGATCTCGATCGTCTCCTCGTCGGCGTCGCTGAAGGAGCCGTCCTCGGCGATGCGGAACCCGGCGTAGGCCCCTTCCACTTCGGCGGTCCACACGAGGCGGCGCGCGAGGTGCCTGGTGAGGGCGTGGTCCACGAAGAACCGGCGGAACTCCTCAAGGGACCACGAGCGGGTGGAGGTCATGGCCGCTTCGAGGCGTGCGATCTGGTCGGTGGCGACGGCCCGCAGCTCCTTCTTGAGGGCCGTGAACCGCTGGTAGGCGGCGGGGGCGAGGTCCGGGTCGTCCTTCGCGCCGGGCTTGGGGAGGACCTTGCGGGGCTTGCCGCTCTCGTCGGTGACGAACGGCTTCAGGGCTTCGTCGAACGCGACGGTGAACTGCCGCGGGCCGTAGTCGAGGACGAGCGCGGCGTCCTCGCCGAGCCCGAAGTCCGGCACGAGCCGGTCGGCGAGCTGCTCGCGCGAGAGCCCCAGTTCGGCGGCGATGTGCTCGATCTGGCGGCCCGCCTCTTCCTTGAGCGCCTTGAACTTGACGCGGTCGGCGATGACCTGGATGGCGCGCAGCGCCTCCTCGGACCCGAGGGCGCCGAGCACGGCCAGGCCGGTGACCGCGCGCTTGTGCTGCGACTGGCCGGGCCATTCGCGGATGAGCGGGGCCAGCGCCCACACCGTCTCGTCCTCGCCGAAGTGCGCGAGCTGGGTGAGGGCCCAGGAGTCCTTCGGGGGCGCGCCGATCGAGAGCCAGAGCTGGAACACGGCGCGGCCGAAGCGGGCGAGGGACGCGCGGTCGCAGGTCTCGGCGACCACGTCGAGCCCCGGGTAGGGGTATTCGGGGGTGGCGAGGGCGAGGACGGTGAGGAGGTGGCGCACCGACTCGGCGGGGAGGGCCTCGCCGTTCTTGAGGAGGACCTGCGGGAGGGTCGCCGGGGAGGCCCAGGCGCCGGGCTTGGGGAGCTTGACGCCGCGGGGTTCGAGCGGGTCGCCGTCGAGGAGCGCGGCGATCGCTTGGGCCGCTTCGGGTCCGAAGCCTTCGGCGGCGGCGGTGACGTCGGCGGCGCTGAAGCGCATGGCGAGGTGGAGGAGCGCGGTCTCGGCGTACCGGCGGAGCTTCTTGTCGGCGCCGAGGGCGTCGGGGACGAGGTAGGGGACGGCGGCGAGGCCGTGGCGCGCGAACCACTTCGCGGCGGAGGGGCGGGCGGACTTGAGGCGGTCGAGGCGCTCGGCGCAGAGGCGGGCGGCCTCCAGGCCGAGGATCGGTCCTGGGAGGCGCTGGAAGGTGGCGTCCCGGCGGGCGGCGGCGACGGCGCGGTCGACGGTGCGGTCGCCGTAGCGGGCGAGGACGCGCAGCACGCTGTACTCGTAGCCGTGGTAGTCCTTGGCGATCCAGTGGTCGAGGTACTTCTCGGCCTTCACGGGGTCGCCGAAGACGAGGTACTGCTCGATCTGCCAGTCGTGGGGGTCGGGTCCGGGCTCTTCGGCGTCGTCCTCGTCCCAGTACTCCTTGAGGCCGAGCCACTCCTCCCGCTCGCCTGCGGCCCAGGTGACCGTGTGGCCCTCGGGGGCTTCGAGCCCTTCGATGACGACGGGCTTGGCCTTGGCGCGCTTCACGGTCCACGGCGGTGTGGCGAGGAGTGCGGGGACGTCGGCGGGGTCGGCCTCGGGGGCGCGGCCGTTCTCGGCCAGGAGCGCGTCGAGTGCGGCCCTTCCGGTCTCGTCGAGTGCGGCGCGGTGGGCCTCGGGGACGAGGGAGGCGAGGGCGATGAGGCGGAAGCGGGCGTCGCCGCTGGTGCGGCCGGCGCGGGCGAGGACGGTGCGAAGGGTGCGCTGCGGGAAGCGGGCGGCGGCCTCGACGGCGGGCTCGAACACGTGGGGTTCGTTGAGGCGCTTGACGAGGAGGTCCATGGCGGCGTCGGCGGGGATCGCGGCGACGGCCCGGTAGAGGGTCTTGCGGAACTCGGCGGGCAGGTGGCCGCTCTGGGTGAAAGTCCTCTCGATGACCGGGAGGGCGTCGGCGCCGAGTCCGCTGAGGAGCGCCGCGACGGCCGCGGTGTCGATGTAGTACTCGTTGAGCTGGGTGATCCCGGCGGCGTCGAGTTGCGACGGGGTGCTGACGGACTGGACCAGGATCCTGTCGTTCCAGCCGTAGGTGCGCATCTGCCCGTACTCGGGCATGGCCTCGTCGACCCAGGCGGCCTCGTCGGGCAGGAGGATCGCGGCGCCGATGCGCTTCAGGGGGGTGTCGCGGACGGGGGCGACGGCGGCGACCACGGCGGCGTACTCGTCTTCGGGGAGTTCGGCGAGCAAGGAGCGGATCGCGGCGAGGCTGCCCTGCTCGTACTCGTGCATGTACTGGTTCATGTAGTCGAAGCTGGCGGAGGCGACGACGCGGTGCTCGTACCCGTTGCCGCTGCCGGAGTACTGCTGGACCGCGAGGCGTTCGACCGCGGCGGCGACGGCGAACGGGAGGCCGTGCTCGGCGGCCCAGCCGTCGAACTCGGGACGCAGCACGGACACGGAGCGGCGGCTGTACTCGTCGCACATGAGGGCGGCGACCGCGGCGGCGCCGCGCGGGTCGGCCTTCCCGGCGAGGAACGCCTCCGCCGCGTCGACGTAGTCGGCGTTGTCCTCGCGGGCCAGCGCGATCCGTACCTTCGGCGCGCGGGCCTCGACCTTGCGGCGCAGCTTCTCCCCCGCCTCGGCGTCGAGCACAACGGCCTTCCCGGTCCGGCGCCCCCGCCACGACATCGGCCGCGCGGCCCATCCGGAGGGCATTTCAAGCGAGTCTTCTTGGGGTGCAACGTAATCAGTCATGCGCGTCCTTCGAGCGACCGGGGTTGGAAGCACCGAGACTATGCGCCGGGTGCGACAGCGCCCCTCGAACGGGTCGCTTCGCGGGATCTTGCGTGGATTGGGGAGGTGAACTAGGCTCAGGGAGTCCCGTTCAACGACATACCGTCCCGTTCATCGGGACTCTCGTCCTGGGAGGACCCCTTGACCGAATCCACGTTCCTCGACTTCACCAGCGCCTCTGAGACCTCCGAGGTCAACGAGCGGCATTTCAGTGCGCTGCAACGGGGCGAGGCGAGCCTCGACCGGATCGCCTCGGTGACGGTGTCGCAGGTGGTGCTGCCGCTGCGCGCGGCGATCAGCGACGCGAAGGTCCTGACGGGGCGGCAGAAGCCGCTCACCGAGATCCCGTTCCTGTTCGCGGAGATCCGCACCGAGTCCGGGCTCGAAGGCGTCGGGTACAGCTATTCCAAGCGCGCGGGCGGCGACGGCCAGTACGCGCACGCGCGCGAGATCGCCCCCGAGCTGATCGGCGAGGACCCCAGCGACATCCAGCGGATCTGGACGAAGCTGGTGTGGCGCGGCGCCTCGGTGGGCCGCTCGGGCCTTGCGGTGCAGGCGATCGCGGCGTTCGACATCGCCCTGTGGGACCTCAAGGCCAAGCGCGCCGGGCTCCCGCTCGCGAAGCTCCTCGGCGCGCACCGCGACTCGGTGGCCTGCTACAACACCTCGGGCGGGTTCCTGTCCTCGTCCATCGAGGAGGTCATCGAGAACGCGCACGCGACGGCCGCGAACGGCATCGGCGGCGTCAAGATCAAAGTGGGGCAGCCGGACACGCGCATCGACCTGAAACGGGTCGCGGCCGTGAAGGACGCGATCGGCGAGGACGGCATCGCGCTCATGGTCGACGCGAACCAGCAGTGGGACCGGTCGACCGCGGTGCGCATGGGCCGGGCCCTGGAGGAGTTCGAGCTGACGTGGATCGAGGAGCCGCTCGACGCCTACGACGCGGAGGGCCACGCCGACCTCGCCCGCGAGCTCGCGACGCCGATCGCGACCGGCGAGATGCTCACGAGCGTCGCCGAGCACGCCGAGCTGATCCGCCACCGCAGCGCCGACTTCATCCAGCCGGACGCGCCGCGCGTCGGCGGCATCACGCCGTTCCTGAAGATCATGGCGATGGGCGAGGCGGCGAACGTGCGGATGGCCCCGCACTACGTCATGGAGATCCACCTGCACCTCGCGGCCGCGTACGAGCACGACCCGTGGGTCGAGCACTTCGACTGGCTGGAGCCGCTGTTCGACGAGCGCCTGGAGACCAGGGGCGGGCGCATGGTCGTGCCGTCGCGTCCGGGCCTGGGCGTGAGCATCAGCGGGCAGGCGCGGGCCTGGACGACGGCCACCGAGACCTGCTGAGGGACGGCCCGGCACGGTGGCGTGCCGGGCCGCGTTTACGCTTGTGGACACCGGCGCCCCCTCCTCGAAGTGCGCCGCCGACGACTGCGGAGGATGAGGTCATGCCGCGCGCGGAGGCGCCCCCGAAAGGCTCGCTCGACCGGGCCCTGGAGATCTTCGACGTGCTCACGGTGCGCGGCGGGGCCACGACCGCGGAGCTGGTCGCGGCGACCGGCGCGTCCCGCAGCGCGGTCTACCGGCTCGTGGAGCGGCTCCAGGCCGCCGAGTACCTCGCGCACGCCGACGGCCGCTGGCGCCTCGGGCCCGCGGCCGCGCGCATGGCGATGGCCGCCGTGCAGCGCATGGACGTGTTCGCCGCGGCCCCGCCGCTCCTGCGCGACCTCGCGGCGCGCACCGGCGAGACCGTGAACCTCGGGGTGCTCTCGGGGGACGAGATCGTGTTCGTGTTCCGGGAGCTGGGCCGCCACGCAGTGCAGGTCCGCTCCGAGCTGGGCGCGCGAAGGCCGTTGCACGCCACCGCGGTCGGCAAGGCGTACCTGGCGGGGCTGGGCCCCGAGCGGTCCGGGGTCCTCATCGAAGGACTGTCCCTGGAGAAGTTCACGGGCGAGACGATCACCGACCCCGCGCGCCTGCGCCGCGAGGTCGAGGCGATCCGCCTCCGCGGCTGGTCCGAGGAGCGCGGCGAGTTCGACGCGTCCAGCACGTGCTTCGGCGCGCCCGTGTTCGACCAGGCCGGGGAGGTCGTCGGCTCGGTGAGCGTCGCCGGTCCGACCGCGCGCATCGCGGGCGCCGCCTTCGGGCCGCTCGTGGCCGAGGCCGCCGGGACGGTGTCCCGCCGGCTCGGATACGTCCGGCCCGAAGGCGCCTGACCGCATATCAGTCGGCCGCGGCCCGCTCAGTCTGCCTGGCGCGCACGGTCCGCAGGACCGGCACGACCACGACAGTGAGCACCAGGACCGCGACGAGCGTCCCCGACACCGGGCGCTGCACGAACTCGGTAACGTCGCCGCCGAACAGGCGCATCGACCGGCGGAACGAGGCTTCCAGAAGCGACCCGAGGACGAACGCGAGCACGAACGGCCCCGGCTCGAACCCCAACTTGCGCATCCCGTAGCCGAGCAGCCCCAGCCCGATCATCAGCAGCATGTCGAAGGCGTTGTTGCGGATCGAGTACGCGCCGAGCATCGTGATGACCACCGTCAGCGGCGCCAGGATCCCCGGGCGCACCTTCAGCATCCGCACGAACACCCCGATGAGCGGGATGCTCAGCGCCAGCAGAAGGATGTTCCCGACGTACATCGAGTTGACGACGCCCCAGAACACGTCCGGGTGCTCGTTCATCAGGCCCGGTCCGGGCGTGATCCCTTGCAGCATCAGCGCGCCGAACAGGACCGCCATCGTCGCGTTCGCCGGGATGCCCAGCGTCAGCAGCGGGATGAACGAGGACGTCGCCGCCGCGTTGTTCGCCGACTCCGGCCCGGCCACGCCTTCGATGGCGCCCTTGCCGAACCGCGACGGGTCCTTCGCGACCCGCTTCTCCACGGCGTACGACACCAGCGACGACATCGTCGCGCCCCCGCCCGGCAGGATGCCGAGCACGAAACCCGTCACCGAGCCGCGCAGGATCGCCATCCGCGAGCGCAGCCAGTGCAGGCGGCTCGGGATCGCCCGCCCGAAGGCGGGCACGGCGGGCTGCGGCCGGTCGCGGTGCTCCAGGTTGTACAGGATCTCCCCGACCCCGAAGAGCCCCATGGCGACCAGCGTGAAGTCGATGCCGTCAGCGAGCTGGTCGGTGCCGAACGTGAACCGCGGCGTCCCCAGCAGCGGGTCCAGGCCCACCGTGGCGATGAGCAGGCCCAGCGCGGCCGCGGCGGCGCTCTTGACGAGCGAGCCGGAGCCGAGCGTGCCCACCAGGAAGATCCCGATGAGCGCCAGCACCGTGTACTCGGCCGGCCCGAACGCCAGCGCGACCCCCGCAAGGGCGGGCGCGATGAACGTCAGCAGCAGGATCGAGGCGGTGCCGCCGATGAACGAGGCGATGGCGGCGACGCCGAGCGCGGGCCCGGCCTCGCCTTTGCGGGCGAGCGCGTGCCCGTCCAGGGCGGTGACCACTGTGGACGCCTCGCCGGGCATCCGCAGGAGCACCGAGGTGATCGTGCCGCCGTACTGGGCGCCGTAGAAGATCCCCGCGAGCATGATGACCGCCGCGGTCGGCTCCAGCGTGTACGTGATCGGCAGCAGGATCGCGATCGTCGCGGCCGGGCCGAGGCCCGGGAGCACGCCGATGAGCATCCCCACGGTGACGCCGATGAGGCAGAACAGGAGGTTCTGCGGCTCGAACGCCACCGCGAAGCCGGAGAGCACGGTTGAGAAGTCCATGGTCCGCTCCGGCTAGAACACGATGATGTGCGGCAGGGGCACACCGAGTCCGAGGATGAACAGGGCGTACGCGACGGCGGTGGCGACCACGGCGACGACCGCGCTCGACAGCCACGACTCGCGTCCGAGGAACCGCAGCCACGCGAACAGCAGCAGCAGCGTGGGCACCTCGAACCCGACGACCTCGAACAGCGACGCGTACACCGCGAGCGCGGCCGCGGCGACGAGCACCGCGCCCGTCCCGCGCGTGAACGCCTCAGTGCCGTTCGCGGGCGCGGCCTCGAACACCTTGGCGGACAAGGCGACCACGACGATCCCGACCCCGCACGCCACGAGCAGCGCGGCCACGACCAGGGGCCACAGCCCCGGGCCGGGCGAGGTGAGCGTCCCGATCTTCAGGCCGAACGCGAGCCACGCCGCGAAGGCGCCGAGCGCGATCGGCAGCGCCCCGGCCACGACGGCCTGGACGCGCCCGCCCGCGCGCGGTTCGTCGATCCCCTCCTCCTGGGGCGCATCGGCATCGGACATGACGGCCTCGCTCATGCGTCACCGAGCTGGAGGCCGGCGTCGTCCACCAGCGCGGCGTACTCGGCGGCGGCGTCGGAGAGGTGCGTCTTGGCCTCCAGGTTGTCGACCTCCCAGCGGTCCATGTAGTTGTCCTGGAGGAACTGCCCGTACTCGGCGCCCTCGCGGGCCTCCTCGAACGCGAGCGAGAGGACCCCGGCGGTCTCGTCCGGGACGTCGGCGGGGGCGACGATGAAGCGCCGCTGGTCCACGACCACGTCGAACCCGGCCTCGACGGCGGTCGGCACCTCCTGGAGGAACGGGCTGCGCTCCTCGGAGAACACCGCGATCGGACGCAGCTCACCGGCCTCGACCTGCGGCATCGTCTCGGCGAGGGAGGCGGACACGGCGTCGACCTCCTGCCCGAGCAGGGCCGTGACGGCGGAGGCCCCGCCGTCGAACGGCACGTCGGTCGCGTCGATCCCGGCGCCGGTGAACAACAGCTGCGCCGAGAGCTGCGAGCCGGTGCCGACCCCGGTGGTCGCGTAGTTGACGTGGTCGGCCGCGAGCAGGTCCTCCAGGGTCTGGTACGGCGAGTCCGCGTGCACGACGAGGACGTACGCCTCGTTCGTGAGCGTGGTGATGATCCGCAGGTCGTCGATGACGACCGCGTCGGGGTCCTCGACCGCGAGCGGCGTGATGGCGAACAGGGACTTGACGGCCAGGGCGATCGAGTAGCCGTCGGCCTTGCCCGACAGCAGCTCCTTGAGGCCCACGGCGCCGTTCGCGCCGGGCTTGTTGGTGACGGCGAGGGACTCGCCCAGCGGCTCCTCGGCGGCCTTCGCGATCGCGCGGCTGATCAGGTCGCCGGACCCGCCCGGGTCGAAGGGCACCATGAAGTCGACGGCTCGCTTCGGGAAGTCGCCTTCGGCCGCGTCGCCTCCCTGGACCTGGCAGGCCGCGAGGGCGGCGAAGGGGGAGACGGCGGCCGCGGCGAGCAGCCCGCGTCGGGGGAAGGGGTTCATGCTTTCTCGACTCCTCATTGAGTGTTCAGGCGTTTCGGTTCGTAGGGACGGAATCAGCCCAGGCAGGGGCGCTTCGGGTCGAAGGTCCAGCCGGGGACCAGGTACTGCATGGCCGCGGCGTCGTCGCGCGCGCCGAGGCCGTGCTCCAGGTACAGCTCGTGCGCCGCCGCGACCTGGTCCAGGTCGAGCTCGACGCCGAGTCCGGGCGCATCGGGGACGTCGATGCGGCCGTCGCGGATCTGCAAGGGCGCCTTGGTGAGGCGCTGGCCGTCCTGCCAGATCCAGTGGGTGTCGATCGCGGTGATCGCGCCGGGGGCGGCCGCGGCGGCGTGGGTGAACATCGCCAGCGACACGTCGAAGTGGTTGTTGGAGTGGGAGCCCCAGGTGAGGCCCCACGCCTCGCAGAGCTGGGCGACGCGCACGGAGCCGGACATGGTCCAGAAGTGCGGGTCGGCGAGGGGGATGTCGACGGCGCCGGCGCGCACGGCGTGGCCGAGTTCGCGCCAGTCGCAGGCGATCATGTTCGTGGCGGTGGGCATCCCGGTGGCGCGGCGGAACTCGGCCATGACCTCGCGGCCGGAGTACCCGTCCTCGGCGCCGCAGGGGTCCTCGGCGTAGGCAAGAATGCCGCTTAGGTTACGACACAGGGCAATTGCCGCTTCAAGGGACCAGGCCCCATTGGGGTCCAGGGTGATCCTGGCTTCGGGGAACCGCCCAGCGAGCGCGGTGACCGCGGCGGCCTCCTCAGCCCCGGGGAGCACGCCGCCTTTGAGCTTGAAGTCCCGGAACCCGTAGCGGGCGTAAGCGGCCTCGGCGAGCGCGACGATCCCTTCAGGGGTGAGGGCCTCCTGGTCGCGCAGGCGGAACCAGTCGTCCGCGTCCCCGTCGCCGTCGCGGTACGGGAGGTCGGTCTTCCCCTTGTCCCCGATGTAGAACAGGTACCCGAGGACCGGCACGAAGTCCCGCTGGACGCCGTCCCCAAGGAGCGCCGCGGCCGGGACGTCGAGGAACTTCCCGAGGAGGTCGAGCAGGGCCGCTTCCAGGGCCGTCTCGGCGTGGACGGCGACGCGCTGGTCGAAGGTCTGGCGCCCGCGCCCGGCGGCGTCGCGGTCGGCGAACGTGCGCCTGACCTCGGTGAGGATCGCGTTCCAGGTCCCGATCGGCTTGCCGACCACGTACTCCCGGGCGTCCTCGATCGTGTCGGCGATGGCCTGCCCGCCGGGGACCTCGCCGACGCCGGTCGCGCCGGAGTCGTCGGTGAGGATCACGAGGTTGCGGGTGAAGAACGGGCCGTGCGCGCCGGACAGGTTGAGCAGCATGGAGTCCCGTCCCGCGACGGGGACGACGCGGAGACCGGTGACGACGGGACTGCTCACCGCAGCTCCTCCGGGAGGAGCTCGGCGGGGAGATCCTGGTAGGCGACGGGGCGCAGGAACCGGTCGATCGCGAGCGTCCCGACGGAGGTCGTGCGCGCGTCGGTGGTCGCGGGGAACGGCCCGCCGTGGACGGTGGCCGGGCCGACCGCGACCCCGGTGGGCCAGCCGCCGTGGACGATCCGCCCGGCGAGCAGTTCGAGCCGCGGCACGAGCCGGGCGGCCTCCTCGGCGTCACCGGGTCCGGTGTGGAGGGTGGCGGTGAGCTGGCCTTCGAGGACGTCGAGGATGCGGTGGACCTCCACCTCGGAGTCGACGGTCACGATGATCGAAGTCGCTCCGAACACCTCATCCCGAAGCGCCGGCTCGGCGAGGAAGGTCGCGGCGTCGGTCCGGTACAGCGCGGCGGCGGGTTCGCCTGTGCCGCTTGCGAGGAGCTCGGTCCCGGGAAGGGCGGCGAGGCGGTCGCGGCCGGCCTCGTAGGCGGCGCGGATGCCGTCGGTGAGCATGGGCTGCGCGGGCGTCTCGGCGAATACCGCGGCGGCGGTCTTCAGGAACGCGTCGAGTCCGTTCCCGTTGCGCGCGAACACGAGTCCGGGATTCGTGCAGAACTGCCCCGACCCGAGGACCGCGGACGCGGCGAAGCCGCGCGCGAGCCCCTCGGCGTCCGCGGCGAGCGCGCCCGGCAGGAGGAACACGGGGTTGACGCTCGACATCTCGGCGTACACGGGGATCGGCACGGGTCTTGCGGCGGCGGTCGCGGCGATGGCGAGCCCGGCGGCGCGCGAGCCGGTGAAGGCCACGGCCTTGATCCCGGGGTGCGCGACGAGCGCCTGGCCGAGAGTGCGGCCGGGGCCGAACAGAAGCGTGAAGACCCCTTCCGGCAGGCCGTGCTCCTTCAGCGCGTCGCGGATCGCGGCGCCGACGAGCCTTGACGTCCCCGGATGCGCCTCATGGGCTTTGACGACCACGGGCGCCCCGGCGGCCAGCGCGGCGGCGGTGTCGCCCCCGGCCGCGGAGAACGCGAGCGGGAAGTTGCTGGCCCCGAACACGGCGACGGGCCCGAGCGGAATGTGCCGCAGCCGCAGGTCCGGTTCGCCGGGCGCGGTGCGGGGACGGTTCCAGGCCGCGTCTTCGAGGAGGCGGGCGAACATGCGGAGCTGGTTGCAGGTGCGGCCGCGTTCCGACTCGGCGCGGGCGACCGGCAGGTGCGTCTCGCGATGCACCGTGGCGGGGAGCTCGGGGATGGCCTCGATGCGGTCCGCGATGGCGTCGAGCAGCGCGGCGCGAGTGCTCGGGGACGTCTGCCGGTACGACCCGAACGCGGCGGACGCCGCGGCGACGGCCTGGTCGACTTCAGGGAACGTGCTCATGCGGCGGCCTTCCCGATCAGGGCGGCGAGGGCGGCGAACTCGTCGTCCTTCAACTCGGTCAAAGGCGGTCGGACGGGCCCGGCGCCCCGCCCGACCGCTCGCATCCCGGCCTTGACGATCGAGACGGCATAGCCCTTACCGAGATTGCGGATCTCCAGGTAAGGGAGGACGAACTCGCGGAGGCGCCGGTACACCTCGGCGGTGTTCTGCGCCCGCACATCCTCGTAGAACGCGAGCGCGAACTCGGGGACGAAGTTGAAGATCGCCGAGGAGTAGGTGGTGACCCCGAGCTGGAGATAGGGAAGCGCGAACGTCTCCGCGGTGGGAAGCCCCCCGACATAGAGCAGCCGGTCCCCCAACGTCGCATACAGCCGGGTCATGAACTCGATGTCCCCGACGCCGTCCTTGAACCCGATGAAGTTCGGGCACGCATCGGCAAGGCGCGCAACGGTGTCGACCTCGTACACGGCATTCGCGCGGTGGTAGACGATGACCCCGAGCGAGGTCGCGTCGCAGACGGCCTTCACATGTGCGAACAACCCGTCCTGACCGGCCTCGGTCAGGTAGGGCGGGAACAGCAGCAGGGCGTCAGCACCGGCTTCCTCCGCGTCCCTCGCGAACGCCGTCGCTTGCGCGGTGCCGAGGCCCGCGGGGGCGACGATCGGGACCGCCCCGGCCGACTCGTTCACGGCGGCCCGCACGACCTGCCCGGTCTCCTGGGGCGTGAGCGAGAAGAACTCGCCGGTGCCGCCCGCGGCGAACAGCCCGGCGGCCGGGTAGGTCGCCAGGTGGGCCAGGTTCTCGCGGTAGGCCGCCTCGTCGAACGACAGGTCGTCGCGGAAATGCGTCACCGGGAAGGACAGCAGTCCGGAACCGAGGGCCGTCTGGATCTCCGCGGGGGCGAATCGGGTCATTCGGGGGGAACTCCTGTGGTCGTAGGGATGGGACGACACTAAAAGCAGTTCCCATACCCGTCAAACACCGTTTCGACATCACCCGATACCTTCAAGGCATGACCGAAGGCAGCTACACGCTCGACCAGCTCCGCGGCTTCGTCGCGGTCGCCGAAGAGGGCCATTTCGGCCGCGCGGCGACCCGCCTCCACATGACGCAGCCCCCGCTGAGCCGTCAGGTCCAGCGCCTTGAGCGAACAATCGGCTTCGCCCTGTTCACCAGAAACGCCACCGGAGCGGACCTCACCCCCGCGGGAAGGGTCTTCCTGGAAGAAGCCCGCCGCCTGCTCACCGCCACCGAAATGGCGCCACTCCGCGCCCGCCGAGTGGCGGCGGGAACGGCCGGAACGATCAGAATCGGCTTCACGGCCGTCTCCGCCCTCACGGTCCTCGGCGAATGGATCAAGATCGCCGCCGCCGAACTCCCCGAAGTCGACCTGGTCCTCTCCGAGATGGTCACCCACGCCCAGCTGGACGCGCTCCTCGCCGGGGAGATTGAAGTCGGCCTGGTCCGCCAGGTCCCTCGCTCAGAAATCCTCGACTCGCGCCTGGTCGCCACGGACACGCTGGTCCTGGCCGCCCCGAAGGAGCACCCGCTCACGCGCCTCGGCAAAGCACCGTCGTTGGCCGACATCGCCGAGCACGACGTGGTGACCTACTCCCCCAGCGAAGCCTGGTACTTCTACGAACTCGTCGTCGCCGCGTTCCGCAACGCCCACGTCAAGCCCCGCTACGTCCAGCACATCAGCCAGGTCCACACGGTCGCCGCCGTGGTCAACGCCGGTCTGGGCGTGGCCCTGGTCCCCAGTTCCGCGGCCACCCTCGCCCTCCCCAACCTCGAATTCCTCACCATCCCCGACATGCCCCGCGACACCGTGGAACTCTTCTGCACCTGGAGGACGGCCCAGACCAACCCGGCCCTGACAGCCCTCCTCGCCCGGGTGTGACCTCCGTCTGCCGACCCGCGTTGAGCACGGGACCACCGGCGGGGTTCGATTGGCGGGTGAGCATTCGATTCGAGGAACTGGACTGGCGCCCCTCTCCGATGGGTGAGATCAGTCTGAGGCGGCGGTACGACGAGACGGCGCAGAGCGAGGTCTACGAGGTCAAGCTCGGCGAGGAGTTCCTCATGTCGAGCCTCTTCCCCGTCGCGGAGATCGAACTCGCCCGCCTCGGCCTGGCCCGGACGCCCGGCACCGGCCTCGACGTCGTCGTCGGCGGCCTCGGCCTCGGCTACACCGCCCAGGCGGCCCTCGAAGACACCCGCATCGCCACCGTCACGATCGTGGAGTACTCCGAGGCGGTCATCGACTGGCACCGCAAGGACCTGATCCCCGACACCGCGGGCCTGGCCGCAGACCCGCGGGTCCGCTTGGACCGGAACGACTTCTTCGCCGCCGCGATGAGCGAGCAGGGCTTCCATCCGGACGAGCCCGAGCGCCGCTACGACGCGGTCCTACTCGACATCGACCACACCCCCCGCCACGTCCTCCACTCGCCGCACGCCGCGTTCTACACCGTCGAGGGCCTCCGCGCCGTGTCCGCCCACCTGCGCTCAGGCGGCTGCTTCGCAATGTGGTCGGACGACCCCGCCGACGACGAGTTCATGGCCGCCCTCACCGAAGTCTTCACCGACGTCGAAAACCGCGAAATCTGGTTCGACAACCCCTACACCGGAGGCCAGTCCTCCAACTCCATCTACCTCGCCACTAAACCCTGACCCGACCGCGAGAAGCACCACCGGCCGATCTGGAGCGCCCTCCTCGCCCGCGTCTGACCGGGCTGACCTGTGTCGGAAATCCGACACCTCGCCGAAAAGGCGGTATCCACCGTATTCTCAGGCATGACCGATCCGCGTACGGATCGTATGGTTGTTCTTGTGCCCCCTGACGTTCCGGATCCCGTTGAGGTCTCCGAATTCACCAGATTGTTTAAGAAGTACCGCGATCGCTCCCGCTATTCGCAAGCCGCTCTCGCGGAGCTGACCGATGTCTCCACGAAGACGATCGGAAACTGGGAGCGCGGCTCGGTACTCCGGCCGCGAAAGAAGACGCTTGAGTTGTTCAAGAGCGCCTTCAGCCTCACCGATGAGGAGTACAAGGAGTTCGTCGCAGCTGCACGCAAGACTCGGTCCGAAGACAAGCCGTCGATCATCGTTCGGCGCCTTCGCCGGGCGGCGGACAAGCTCGCCTATGAAGTGGGCCGAAACCTCAAGTACGAGGAGGAGCGCCAGGGCCTCCACGATCCCTTTTCGCTGCCTGTCTCATGGCAGACCGTCAAGACCGCGATCGCCGATCGCAAGGAGAACACCCTCGGGACGACGTACGACCCCCCGCTCGACCTTGACGGGTCCCTTCCCCAGCTCACCGAGACCTACAGGCGCATCCCCTCCGGACGGCTCGTGGTCCTGGGCGGGGCCGGGTCCGGGAAGTCCGTGCTGGCCATGCGGCTCGCACGAGAGCTGCTGGCGGACCGCGGACCGGACGAGGCCGTGCCCGTGATCTTCCGGCTCGGATCGTGGCACCCGCGCACCGAGCTGCACGCCTGGCTGGCGACGCAGCTTGAGAACGATCACCCCGACCTGCTCAGGCCCATGCCCGATCGCTCGACGACGGCCGCCGCGCTCATCGCGTCCGGCCGCATACTTCCCGTGCTCGACGGCTTCGACGAGATGGCGAAGGGCCTGCATTCCGCCGCAATCAAGAGACTCAACCTGCACGCCGGGCCGCTGGTCCTCACCAGCCGGACCGAGGAGTACGCCGCAGATGTCGCCGATCCTGTCCGCCCCCTGGTGTCCCGCGCCGCGGTCATCGAGCTCGAACACCTCACCCACGGGCAGTTCGCGGGCTACCTGCTCCAGAGCGCGTACCCGCCGGACCGCTGGCAGAAGGTGCTCGACGCCATCAAGAGAGAACCCGAAGGCCGCCTTGCGAAGGTGTTCACCACGCCGCTCATGGTGTCCCTCGCCCACGAGGTCTACGGCGGCGACCGCGATCCCACCGAGCTGCTCGACAAGGAGTTCTCCACCGCCGAATCGGTGGAGCAGCACCTGCTCCGGACGCTGGTGCCCACCGTCTACCGCGACCAGCCCGAGGGGGCGCAGTACGAGGTCGAACGGGCGCGCCACTGGCTCGGTTACCTCGCCCGGCATCTCCGCTCGCTCGGCGAGCAGGACCTCGCGTGGTGGAGGATCGGCGGCTCGCTGCGGCAGTGGGAGCGCATGCTCGTGCTCGCGGTGGTACTCGGGATCGGATTCGCGGTTCTCGACGCGACCACCATGGTGCTCATGGGATTCGAGCCCGACCGGTTCGTGGCGGGCGTGGCGATCGACATCTCGGTCGGGGCCGCGTTCGCCGTCGCCCACGTCCTCCTCGCGCGGTTCCGGGGCGCGGCGTTCGAACCGTCGCGGATGCGGATGCGCCTGCGCGGGAGGCCGACCCGGGCCTGGGGCGATCTCGCGCGCCGCTTCCGCCTCGGATTCGCCGTCGGATTCCTGCTCCCGTTGGGGCTCAACATCGTCAACGCCATAGCGCTGGGCCTCGGAGGCGTGCTCGATGTGGGCGGGGCCTTTGCCTTCGCCTTGGTCAACGGCATCACGTACGGGCTGCCGGCCGCGATCTGCGGCGGCTTCGTCTTCGCGGCCATCGCATTGCTGGAGCGGCCGCTCGACTTCACCTCGGTGCGGAGCCCGGCCGAGCTCGTTCGCGCCAGCCGCCGGACGCTGCTGGGGCAGATGCTGATCTTCGGACCGGTGCTCGTGGTCGCCCTGCCTGTCGTGTACTGGGCTGAGGTCATCCTGCTGCGGCAGCTTCCCTTCGGGATTTGGAGCTGGGATGCCGGGCTCGCCATCACACTCGGCCTGTACGCCGGGACGTACGGCCCGATCGGCTACGTCCTCGCGTTCACCGGCTGGGGGCAGTGGCTGGTGTTCGGGCGGATCTGGCTGCCGCTCACCGGGCGCCTGCCGTGGACGCTCCCCGCGTTCCTGGAGGACGCGTGCGGACGCGGCGCCATGCGCCGCTCCGGGGCCGTCCACCAGTTCCGGCACGCCCTCCTCCAGGACCATCTCGCGACGGCCTACAGCGATCGACCTTGACGGCGTTTCCCCTGTTGATGGCAGTTTCAAGGATCGGACACTCGAAGTTGCCGATATGATTTGTTCGCATTTGTCATGATTTGCGACTTGCCGTGAACCAGGACCGACCACATGATCGGTGGATCGACGTCGGCGCCCCGCCGACGGTGCGGACCCGAGGACTGGCGGGCCCCGAAGGTCCGCCCTTCACGAGGAAGGTCCTGAACATGGCAGAGAACGAGTTCCCCACCGGCGGGCGACCGTCGACCGGGTCCGAGGCCGTCGCAACCGCCCTCCGCGAAAGGGCGGAGGCATGAACACTCGCGCACTGACGACCGCAGTCGTCGCGGGCACCCTAGCCTCCGGGGTCTTCGCCCTCCCCGAAGCGAACGCGGCCGTCACACCGCCGCAGTTCGCGGACGCCTTCGGGCTCACCGTGATCAGCCAGCCCGAATGGGCCGACGGCAGCGATCGCACGTTCACGTTCACCGTGACCACCGAGGAGGTGCCGGCGTTCACGGTCCTGCCCGGCCAGGTCTCGGGCGAGCACGTGGTGATGGTGACGCTCCCCGACGGGTACGACCCGGCGGTGGCCTACCCGGTGCACTACACGCTGCACGGCGGCGCGGACTACCCGAACACGCGGTGGCTCAAGGACGCCGTCGAGACCTCGACCGCGGACGAACCGCTGATCACCGTGGCGCCGAACGGCGGCGGTCGCGGCTGGTACACGAACTGGGTCTACCCCGGATCGCTGGGCGCGCAGAACTGGGAGACGTTCCACCTGGAGCAGCTCATCCCGTTCATCGACGCGAACCTCTCCACCATCGCCGCGAAGGAGGGCCGGGCGATCTCGGGCCACTCGATGGGCGGCTACGGGGCGCTCACCTACGCCGAGCGCAGGCCGGACCTGTTCGCGTACGCGGCCAGCTTCTCCGGCGCGCTCGACCTGCTCAACCAGGAGATGCGCGCGGTCGTCCTGGGCACCACACAGCTGTCCCAGTGGGGGTATCCGACGGTCGCACCGGACGCGATCTTCGGGTCCCCGATCTGGCCGCTCGACTGGAACTGGAACCAGCGCAGCCCGGCGCAGCACGTCGAGTCGCTGCGCGGCATGGGGGTGGCGCTGTACTCCGGCGACGGCGGCGACCTGACCGAGAACCCGATCCAAGCGGTGGCGGAGAACCGGGCGTACCAGACCGCGGTCGTGACCTCGGCGAACTTGACCGCCGCGGGCATCGACCACGTCTTCGTCGACTACGGCGACGGGAGCGGCTGGGCTCCTGGATGCACCGGCAAGCACGCCCAGGCCGCCTGCCTCCAGGCCGACCTGGACCACTTCATCCCGCTGGCCATGGCCAGCCTTCAACACCCCTGATGTAACCGGGACCGCGGCGCGGCGGTAAGGGCACACCGCCGCGCCGCTTCACCCTTCCTGCCGGTGGGGCAGGAGAATCCGAGGCAAGAGAAATGAGCACTACCACTTCCGGCTCCGCGACCCCCGGGGGCGGTTCCGTCGGCGAACCGTTCGTCAAGAGCATCGGCATGGCGATCGTCGTCGAGGTGATCGCCGGAGCGGTCATCGCGATCTTCGCGTTCAGCCCCGATACGGACGACATCGTGGTCGACGACCCTGCGACCGCGCACCCGACCGACGACTACCGGATCGAACCGAACACCTGGCCGGACGACGAGTCCGAGCCGGAGACGGAACCCGAACCCGAACCGGAGCCCGAACCCGAACCGACACCGGATCCACTGGCGGACATCTCTGTCGGCGACTGCATCACCCGCGACGGCGACGGCCAGTACATGCCGACGGGCTGCGACGAGGGCACCCTCATGGTGCTCGAACGCATCCAGGGCGAGAACGACTCCGCCTACTGCTCCGAATGGGAGTTCTACAACGGCTCGATCGTCATCCGCGAGTACCCCGACTCGCCGGACGTCCTGCTGTGCCTCCGCATCCAGTACCCGGACGACATGGGCTATGCCCAGGTCGACCACTGCATGTACGCGAGCGGCCCGGACGGCGACATGACCTTCGCGTTCGCCGACTGCGACTCCTCCAACATCTACATTGTCGGTCGGACCTACGAGTACGGCGACACGGACTACTGCGGCGACTACGGCTGGGCCACCTGGCAGAGCGGAGATTTCCCCGACTACGCCTACACCGTCTGCTTCGCATGGTGGTGAACCATCACACCGTCGAGGGCCCGTCGGAAGCTCTCCGACGGGCCCTCGACGGCGAGTCCGGGCATTCATCACCCGGTCCGGCGGTATCCGCACCAGCTGTGAGTTGCGGTGTCGCAACAACTTTCGTAGGCTGACCATCCCCTGCGGCGAGGATCCCGGATGGCATCGATAGGCGGCCAACCGCTCACCACCGCAGGTACGACCCTGATAAGGCCGAACCGATCTGAGGAGATGTCGGTAGCCGAGCTTGGCGACTATGTTCAGGGGACTCTCGGGATCGCGCCGCCTGATGATGAGCCGGGTTGGTATGTGCGAGTCGACTTCGTGGACTCGCTGGATGGGCGTGCCGAGCGGTTCACTTGACAGCGCACGATGCGGCATGTCATCGAGCCCGGGGATGTCAGCCCGGAAGGTTAGTTGTTGAAGTCGAACTCGCCGTCTTTGGCTCCGGCGAGGAAGGCCACCCACTCCGCGCGGGTGTAGACGATCACCGAGCCCTCGGGGTGGTGCGAGTGCCGCACCGCGACCCGGCCCGAGTCGTCGGCCAGGGGTCCGGCTTCCACACACTGGCCGCTGCCACTCGTGCTGCGAGTGCTCTTCCGCCAGTTGATTCCAGCGAGCTCACCCACCGAGAGCTGCTGATTGGTGCTCATCGAATCTCCTTCAACCGGTCAGCGATCAGTTTCGCCGACTGCTTTTCCGTTAGCGCCGATCGTTCAAGATCCTGCCACACCGCCTCGAAGGTGCTGGTTCTGGGCGCTTCGACATAGAGGCCACCGGCCCGGGTCTCGACATGGCCGACCGCGGCATACGGCTCCGGCAGCTCGTAGAGCATGAAGCTTCCATCGGAGCCCTTGTGCGGTCCGGATTCCTCGGTGATGATCCGGATCGATACTGTTTCGCGCTCGCCGAGTTCGAGCAGCCGCGCAAGCTGAACGCGCATGATCTCCGCAGAGCCGGGGATGCGCTTCAAGACCGACACCTCGAAGATCGCCTCGATTCGCGGCGGTTCATCGGCATCCAGGATCTGCTGGCGATCCATTCGAAGATCAGTCCACCTGGCGATCTGGTCCGCAGTGTCTTGCTCGTATCGCAGCTGGTCGATGACCGCCATCGCATAGTCTCGGGTTTGGAACAGGCCGTACACCAGGTAGTGCTGGTAGGCGAGGATGCGGTCTGCGCGGCTTTCCAGCCAGGGCACATTGATGAAGTCCTTGCCGAAGTCATCCTTGTGACTGTCCCACCAGTCTCGCTGCCAAGCATCTTCGCAAATCTGCTCAAGGTCGGCGCGAACCTTAGGATCGGCGACATCGTAGAGCGTCATGAGCGCGACCAGGTCGGCCCGGCGAAGCGGATACTCACCGTTCTCGTAGCGGCTCATGGTGCTTGCATCGCGTTGAAGGTACTCGCCCGCCACCCGGAGGGACATCTTCTTGGCAGTGCGCAGCTCTCGGAGCTTGTCCCCGAGCCACTGCGAGCGGAGTGAAGGTCCTGGGCCGGTGATGATCGCCATCGCTACTCCAATCTTCTGTCGGAGAACCGACAGCAGAATCCTGCCCGATCGAGCGAGGCAATATTGCTCAGCTCGATGGTGTGTGCCATGATACCAACTAGGCGTGAGAAGTCGATCACCGGATTCTGGTGACAGGGTTCGCGGAAGCGGGCATTTCGCGTCTTCCACCATAAGCAGCCGGGGCGGGTCCATCAGTTTCCAGACCTTGTTCCCGCCCCGGCCTAACAGACAGCGGAGGCAAATCCGTGTCCACATCTATTGTCGCGCACGCGCCCGACAATCCCAACCGCGATCCGCGCGGGGCCGACCCGCTCGTGCGGGGGAACTTCGGGGACCGGCACAGCCGGTTCACCGTCCGAGCGTCATCGGGGACCGCGCCGGACTCGTTCCAGGTCTCGGTCGCAGACAACCCGGCCGATCTCGTGCTCATCGTGTCCGGGCTCAACACCGGGCAGCTGCATGCCACCTGGGGGCAGGGGTGGCGGGCGTTCGCGCCCGAGTGGAAGGCGTGGTTCGAGGACTCCGCGTTCGCCGTGTTCTACAACGGCCGCGCCATCGACAACCGGCCCCGGCCCGAGGGGCGGGTGCGGTTCTGTGAAGGCTGAGCACCCCGAGAGCGAGTCGCACCCGGACTCGGACGGGTGGCTCGGGGACTTCCGACGCGGCCCGGCCGTGTTCGCCCTCTACCGGGAGGACGGGCATCCGCTGGGACCTGCGGAGTACCGCATCGAGTGCAACGACGGCGCCGGACCGAAGGTGATCTGCCGGTTCATCGACGAACCAGAACCGGTGCCTGAATGGGTGGTCGGCTGGGCGGGCGACCCGTGGTGCCCGTCCACACCGCGCTCGACCCGATCCCGGTCGCGGCCGAGATCGTCACCGCGCTCCAGACGCTCGTCACCCGCCGGTTCTCGGTGTTCGACCCGATCG
>NZ_JBEYVY010000007.1:0-404393 GCF_040644205.1 Glycomyces sp. NPDC047010
GATCCCGGCAATCCCCTCATACGAGGGTTTACACCGAACCTTCCTCGCAATAGGCTCGTTTCCGTGCGCCGCGGCCACGGCAAGTGACCTTGCGGAGCGTCCTCCGGCGTCTGGCTGCCGTCCTCGATGCGGCCGAGGCCCTGGCCGATCGTGGCGAGCACGTCGCCCTGGAGCGGGCCCTGGTACTGCGGCTGCACGGCCGTGGCGGCGGCGGTGAAGATCTCGCCGACGGGCGCGTCGTTGAAGTACGGCTTGCTCAGCCCGGTCAGGGCCGGGTCCTCGTAGAGCGAGGGCGTGGACGGGAAGTTCCCGGTCGCCTCGAACACCTTGAGCTGCTGCTCGGGCGCGGTGAGCCACTCGATGAACTCGTACGCCTCCTCGGGGTGCTCGCCCTGGGCGGGGAGCACGAGGTGCGAGCCGCCCATGTTCCCGGCGCCGCCGGGCACGGTGGCGATGTCCCACAGACCGGTCGCGTCGGGCGCGTTGGTCTCGATGTAGGAGGTCATCCACGCGGGGCAGATGATCGTGGCGAAGGTGCCCTCGTTGAACCCGGCGTTCCACTCCGGGGTCCAGGCGGTGAGGCGGTTGGACATGCCCGACCCGATGGCCTCGACGGTGAGGTCCCACGCGTCGGCGATCGCCGGGTTGGACTCGACGATGAGGTTGTCCTCGCGGTCGTACACGCCCTCGTCGGCCTGCTCGACCATGGCGCGGAACATGTTCCCGGAGGACTCGAACCAGTACCCGCCGGTGTCGGCGGTGTACTGCTGGCCGAGGGCCACGTAGTCCTGCCAGGACTCGGCCCACAGCGCGGAGACCTCGTCGCGCTCGACGGGGAGCCCGGCCTCCTCGAACAGGTCGCGGCGGTAGCACATGGCCATGCCGCCGACGTCGGTGCCGAGCCCGATGAGGGACTCGCCGTCGGAGGAGAGGGCCTGCTGCCACTTCCAGTCGAGCCACTGGCCTTCGAGCTCGTCGGCGCCGAGGTCGAGGAGGTTGTGGAAGCGGTCGGGCTGGGCGGTGTACTGCGAGATGTAGCCGACCTCGACGGCCTCGATGTCGGCCGCGCCGGAGCCGGTCGCGAGGTGCGTCGTCAGGTTCGTGTGGTGGTCGGCGAACTCGGAGATGCGCTCCTCGAACTCGATCTCGGGGTGGAGTGCCGTGTACTCCTCGTAGAGGGGGCCGAAGCCGAAGTCGCCGAACAGGCCCACGCTCAGGGTGATCTTGCCGTCGTCGTCCCCGCCCGAGCAGGCGGCGAGGCCCGCCGCGGTCACGAGGGCCGCCACGACACTGATGGCGCGGGTCGGTCTGGATGTCATCACTGGTTCTCCGTTGTCGTTGTCGGATGAGGGGTGCGCGGGCGGACGGGCGCCCGCCCGCGCCGGAGGGCGCCTCAGCGCCGGAAGTAGAACTGGTCCACGGACACGAAGTCCTGGGACTGGCCGGAGGTGAAGGTCAGGTACACGTCGTGCGTGCCGGTGACGGCGCTGACGTTGCCGGGGACGTCCCGCCACGAGGTCCACCCGCCGGTGTTCCCCACGGCGAAGGACCCGATCGGCGCGGCCGTGCGCGAGTCGATCCGCACCTCGACCAGGCCGCTGACCCCGCCCGCAGCCCCGGAGGCGACGCGGGCCATGAAGTCGAGCGGGCTCGACGAGCCGAACACGACGTCGTCGTAGCGCACCCAGTCGCCGTTGCCGAGGGGGCCGATCGCCCCGCCGGACACCGGCAGGCTCGCCGAGGACCCGTCGAAGGAGGTCGCCTCGACGGTCGCGTAGGCGTCGCGGGTCCCGCCGCCCCCGCCGGGGGTGGTGGTCGGCTCGCCCGTGGGCTCGCCGGAGCCGCCCGCGGTGTAGACGCGCACGTAGTCCACGAGCATCGAGGCGCCCGGCTGCGTTGCGGCCGTGGGGGTCGCGAACCCGGCGACGCCGTCGGGGAACGCCCCGCCCATCGCCAGGTTCAGCAGCACGAAGTACCCGGCGTGGTTGGTCATCTGGGTCCAGGTGTCCGCGGGGAGCGCGCTCTCGTTGACGGTGTGGAACAGCTGCCCGTCGGCGTACCAGCGCAGCTGGCCCGAGGCGCCCGAGTCGTCCCACTCGAACCGGTAGGTGTGGAAGCCGTTGTGGCAGGAGCCGCCGCACTGGGTGGTCGCGCCGAGGCCGTTGAACTCGTTGCAGGGGCCGCCGGGGGCGACGCCGCAGTGGAGCACGCCGTGGGCGTTGGCCTGCCCGTTGACGTTCTCCATGATGTCGTACTCGCCGATGCCCGGCCAGTTCCAGTAGTTGCCGCGGAACGGCGAGCCGAGGGCCCAGAACGCGGGCCAGTACCCGAGGGCCGCGTTCCCGCTGACCTGGGGGAGCTGGAGGCGGCCCTCGATGGCGAGGGTCCCGCCTGCGGGTGCCTTGAAGTCGGCGCGGACGGTCTCGATGCGCGCGGAGGTCCACGCGCCCGCGCCGTCGCGCAGGGCCGTGATCTTGAGGTTGCCGCTGCCGTCCATGGAGACGTTCGCGGGGTTGTTCGTGTGGGCGGCGATCTCGCCGGTGCCCCAGTTCGCGGGCCCGCCGGGGTAGGCGTGGCCGAGGTCGAACTGCCAGTTCTGGGTCGAGGGCAGCTGCCCGGCCGACCCGTTGAACTCGTCGGACCACACCTGGTCCCAGGTCTGGGCGGCGCCGACGTCGGTCTCGGCGTTGGCGTTCGCGATGGCCAGGCCGACGCTCGCGAGGAGCGCGACTCCGGCGGTGACGGCGGCGACGGCGCGGGCGAGGCGCCGCCGGGATCTCGTGGGTACGTGGGTCTGAACGTCTGCCATGAAGGCTCCTCTGCCGGGTTGAGAGACCGCTCTCTGAGAGTCGTCCCCAGTTGGGGCCGGTAATGAGAGAGCGCTCTCTCGCGTGGTCCAGAAACACATTCGTACCGAACGAATAGGAACATGTCAATGGGTCGTGGCCGAAACGTTACCCGGATCGGCCCCGCGCACCCATGTAAGCCCTTGCAGGGCAGGAGGTTACCGTTCAACCCGCTCAGCGGGCCCCGTCCTCGCCCTCGGTCTGCGGGGGACGCCCCGCCTCCTCGGCCCGGCGCCGCAGCTCGCCCATGCGCGCCTGCCGCTCCACCCGCAGCCGGTCCAGCCGCTCGGCCCGCTCGATGCGCTCCTCCGGCGACTCGGTCCCGGTGAGCATCCGCTTCTCCAGCCACTCCACGTGCTCGGCGTGCGCGGCCGCGTTGATCGCCCGCACGTCCTGGTAGGCGCCCCGCAGCGACTCCATCCGCTTGAGCGCGTCGTGGCACTGCGCCACCAGGATCTCGATGTCGGCGTGCTCGGCGTCGTCGGCGTCCTCGCGGCGGGCCTCCAGCCAGGCGATCCCCTCCCGCAGCCGCTCGCGCGCCTTCAGGTTGTGCATCGCCAGCTCCTCCACGAGCCGGTCCGCGGTCTCCAGGAAGCCCAGGTGCGGGTCGAAGCGGTCGTCGGTGCCCATGGGGCCGTCCTTCCACGAGGAGGTGCCTCTTCCTCTACTACCATATGCCCGCCGCTAGGATCATCCTTCACCGCGCGTCCGTTTCACCCCGAAGACGAGGTCCTGTGGCACCGTTCGAGTCCGTCATCGACACCCTCACCCGGACCCAGACCGCACCCCCGGTCTGGGTCGCGATCGCGTGCCTCGCGGCAGCCGCGGCCGCCGTCCTCTACGCGCCCGTCTGGCGCTGGAGCCGCGGCCTCGTCACCATCGCCCACGAGGGCGGGCACGCGCTCATGGCGGTCCTCATGCGGCGGCGCCTCACCGGCATCCGCCTCCACGCCGACACCTCCGGCCTCACCTTCTCGCGCGGGCGCCCCACCGGCTTCGGCGCCGCCATGACCCTCGTCGCCGGGTACACCGCCCCGGCCCTCCTCGGCCTCGGCGCGGCGGCCCTCGTGGGCGCCGGCCGGATCGTGCTGCTCCTGTGGATCACCCTGGTGCTCCTGGCGGTCATGCTCGTGTTCATCCGCAACTGGTACGGCGCGCTGGCGCTCATCGTCGTGGGCGCGGGCGTGTTCGCCGCGACCTGGTACGGGAACGCGATCGTGCAGACCGTCGCCGCCTACGCGGGCGTGTGGCTGCTCCTCCTCGGCGCCGTCAAGCCCGTCCTGGAACTCGGCGGGCGCCGCCGCGGCGGGCGCGGCTCGGGCCAGTCGGACGCCGACCAACTTGCGGGCATCACCCCGTTCCCGGCCGCGTTCTGGGTCTTCGTGTTTGCCCTCGCCACGATCGCCGCTGCTCTCTGGGGCACCTGGATGCTCCTGCCGATCGGCGAGTGGCTGGCTTAGGCGCCCCGGAGGCGCCGGTTCGTCCACGCGGTCGGTTCCGCACTCGCGGGGTCCTCGGGCCACGGGTGCTTCGGGTACCGGCCGCGCATCTCGCCCCGCACCTGCGCGTACGGTCCCCGCCAGAACGACGCCAGGTCGGCGGTCACCGCGAGGGGCCGCCCGGCCGGGTCGAGCAGGTGCGCCCGCACCTGGACGCCCGCGACCCGCGGGATCTCCTTGGCGCCGAAGAACAGCTGGAGCTTCATCTTGAGCACCGGGGTCCCGCTCGTGTAGTCCACGGCCGCCTCCGATCCGTTGCCCAGGCGCAGCCGGACCGGCGCGGTCCGGTCGAGGTCCTCCGACCACGGCACGAGGTTCCGCAGCGCGGCCGCCGTGTCGATCCGCTCCAGGTCGCGGCGCCTGCGCGCCCGGTCCCACCACGGTTCGAGCCAGTCGGTCCCCGCGAGCAGCGCCGCGTCGGACACGTCCGGCCACGGCTCGCCGATCTCCTTGCGGCAGAACGCCATCCGTTCGCGCATCCGCCGCGCCCCCTCGGACCACTGGAGCAGCTCCAGGCCCTCCTGCCGGAGCCCGTCGAGGAGCGCGGCGCGCACCAGCGCCGGGTCGGGGTTCCCGAGCCGGTCCGAGGCGTCCTCGATGGCGCCGACCATCCGCACCGACCGCGCGGCCACGTCCCGGCGCTCGGCGTCCCACTCGACGCGCTCCACCAGCTCCTCGCCGACGAGCTCGCGCGCCAGGCCCCCGTCGATCGGGACGGCCGCGCGGATCACCGCGGCGGCGCGCCCGGGGGAGCGGTCGGCGTCGGCGATGGCGAGCCACTCGCTCCCCGAGAGCGCCGACCCCTCGGCGGCGACGGCCCCGGTGCCCCCGGCGGTGAGCCACTGGCCGCCGCTGCGCTTGGCGACCCGCTCGGGGAACGCCAGGGCGATGACCGTGGCCGCCGCCTCGTCGTCGCCCACGTGCCGGTCGATGCTCGGGACGGCGCGGGCGAGGCGCTTGACCTCCTGCTCCCACTGCCGGTCGCGGGCGTTGCGGAGCTGGCGCCACTGCGCGAGGAGGTCGTCCCCCTTGCCGCGCTTGTCGAGTCCGAGGAGCGCGGCCACCTCGGCGGCCTTCGCGGAGCCGACGCGCGCGGCGCCGTCCACGAGCGCCCGCGCGAGCCGCGGGTGCAGCCCGGCCTTGGCGAGGACCCGCCCGCGGTCGGTGGCGCTGCCTTCACTGTCGATGGCGCCCAACGCGGTCAGCGTCGCCTCGGCCGCCTCGACCGCCCCCGCCGGGGGCCGCCCCGGCAGCGCCAGGTCGTCCACCGCGGTGCCCCAGCACGCGGCCTGGAGCCGGAACGCGGTGAGGTCGGCGGCGGCCACGTCAGGGACGGGCTGGGCCGCCCGGCGCAGGTGCTCGGCCTCGCTCCAGGCCCGCCACACCGCGCCCGGCCCCTCGCGCCCGGCGCGGCCCGCGCGCTGATCCGCCGCGGCCCGTGAAGCCGGGGCGGTGGTCAGCCCGGGGAGCCCGCGGGCGTGGTCCACGACGGGGCGGCGCACCAGCCCGGCGTCCACCACGATCCGCACGCCGGGCACCGTCAGGCTCGACTCGGCGATGTCGGTGGCGAGCACGACCCGGCGGCGCTCGCCGATGCGCATGGCCCGGTCCTGCTCCGCGGGCGGCACGGAGCCGTGCAGTTGATGTACCTCGGCATCGAGGTGCCCGAGCCGCTCCGCGACCCGGCGGATCTCGGCGGCGCCGGGGAGGAACACCAGCGCGTCGCCCTCGTCGGCGGCGAGCGCCCGGTCCACGAGGTGCGCGACGTGCGCGAGGAACCGCGGGTCGACCCGCATCCCGTCCGGCGGCTTGAGCCGCTCGCGCGGGGGCTCCCAGTGCATCGCGACCGGGTGCCGCATCGGCTCGGAGGCGACGGCGGGCGCGGGCCCGGCGTCCCCGGCGAGCAGCCCGGTCCACAACGCCACGTCGGCGGTCGCGGACGCGGCGACGAGCCCCAGGTCGGGGCGCAGCACCTGGCGCGACTCGATGAGGAACGCGCACGCGGTGTCGGTCTCCAGGTGCCGCTCATGGCATTCGTCCAGGACCACGAGGTCGACGCCCGGCAGTTCGGGGTCGGCGAGGAGCCGGTTCAGCAGCACCCCGGTCGTCACGACCTCGACCCTGGTTGCGGCCGACCGCTTCGTCTCCCCGCGGATCTGGAACCCGACCCGGTCCCCGGTCTTCTCCCCGAGGATCGACGCCATGCGCGCCGCGGCCGCCCGCGTCGCGAGGCGCCGCGGTTCGGCCACCAGCACCCGCCGCTGCGGCCCGTCCCCGATCAGCCCCGCCAGCGCCAAGGGCGCCAACGTGGTCTTCCCGGTCCCGGGCGGCGCGGCGAGCACCGCGGTCCCGGTGCGCTCCACGGCGTCGAGCAGCGCGGGCAGCGACGCCCGGATCGGCAGATCGGGCAGGACGAGCTTCGGCATGCGGACCATTGTCGCCGAGGCCCGGCGGGGCCGTGCCGGGGCCGGAATGTGAACGGAGGTTATCGGGCAAATCGGACGCGCGGAGCCGCCCCCGGCTCAACAGTGCCAGGCGGGTGCGACAGCGGGTGCGACAGGGAGCGTCCGGCGGTCGCGTTCGGCCGCCGGACCCCGTGGTCAGCCCAGGTCGCCGTCCGGGCAGGAGGCGTCGTTCGCGACGTAGCCGAACACGATCGGGGTGTCGCGGCTGATGTCGCCGCCGCTCTCGGGGTCCTGGTAGAGGATCTCGCAGGTCTCGTGCTCGGCGCTCTCGGGAGCGGTGGGCTCCGCGGAGACGTCGGTGAAGCCGTCGCCCGCGAGCCGGTCGAGGGCGTCGTTGACGTTGTCGCCGGTGAAGTCGTCGAGGTCGGCGAGGTCCTCCTCTTCGGAGGTCCGCTCCTCGGTCGTCTGCTCTTCCTCCTGGCCCTGGTCCTCGTCGTCGCCGGAGTCCTCGTTCTCCTCTTCCTCGGCGGCCGACTCGGTGGTCTCCTCGGCGCTGCTCTCGCCGGTCGTGGTGGGGTCCTCGGCGGCACCCGAGGGGTCGTCCTCGTCGCCCTTCCAAGGGGCCCAGATGAGGAACGCGATGAGGATCACGGCGAGGCCCGCGGCGACGATGAGGATCGGGCCGGTCGGGTTGCGCCGGGCCTCCTCCATGTCGCGCGGGGGCGGCAGGGGCCGCTCGGGGGCGCCGCCGGTGCGGTACTGGCCGGTGCCCGCGCCGGTGCCGTAGTCGTCCTGGAACGACTGCTGCTGCATGGGGCTGGTGTGCGCGGCGACGACTCCCGCGCCCATGGCCGCGCCCGCGGCCGGGCCCATGATCCGGGTCGACTGGGTCTGCGGCGACTGCGGGGGCGGGGGACTGGCGAGGATCGCGGTGGTGCCGCCGCCCATGCCGCCCGCGCGGCACACGCGGGCGAGCTCGGCCGCGGAGGCGAAGCGCTGGCGCGGGTCCTTTGCGAGGCAGCGCATGACGATGTTGGCGATCGGGGCCGGGACGTCGGGGGGCAGCGGTGCGGGCGTGCCGGTCAGGTGCCCGGCGATCGCGGCGGTCGGCTCGTTCCCGGCGTACGGGGGCCGCCCGGCGAGGGCCTCGTACGCGACGATGCCCAGCGAGTACAGGTCGGTCGCGCCGGTGAGCTGCGAGCCCTGGAGCTGCTCGGGGGAGGCGTACGCGAGGGTGCCCATGACGGTGCCGGTCTCGGTGAGCCCGGCGCCGCCCTTGGCGGCGGCGATGCCGAAGTCGACGATCTTGACGGAGCCGTCGTCGTTGACCAGGAGGTTCCCGGGCTTGATGTCGCGGTGGATGATGTGGGCCTGGTGCGCGACGTCGAGGGCCTCGGCCGCGGAGGCCATGATCTTCAGGGTCTCGTTGGGGGACAGGCGCCTGCGCTCGCGCAGGACGTTGTCGAGGGCCTTCCCGCGGACCAGCTCCATGATCAGGTAGGACACGAGCCCCTCGGGGGCGTGCTCCTCGCCGTAGTCGTACAGCGCGACGATCCCGGGCGACTGGAGCTGCGCGACGGCCTGCGCCTCCTGGTGGAAGCGGGCCCGGAACCGGTCGTTGCCCGACAGTCCGGAGTGGAGCAGCTTGACGGCGACGACGCGGTTGAGCCGGGTGTCGGTGCCGCGCCACACCTCGCCCATGCCGCCCGCTGCGAGGCGTTGTTCAAGGCGGTAACGGCCAGCGATCAGGTTCCCGGGTTCCACCCTCGGCCTCTTTCGTTCATCGGGAGCAGGGCACGAAGTGAGCTTAGTCGTGCGCCGCCTCCCCGCCCGCACGCGGCCGGGCACGCGTGAACGGGCGGTGGATCCCGTTGGGGCCGAAGGTGAACCGGCCTCCTACGCCTGGCCCTCCGCGGGCTCCAGCGTCAGGCTGATCGAGTTGATGCAGAAGCGGGCGTCGTCGGGGTTGTCCCAGCCCTCGCCGTAGAACACGTGCCCCAGGTGGGAGTCGCAGTTCGCGCAGCGCACCTCGGTGCGGCGCATCCCGAGGGTGTTGTCCTCGATGAGCTTCACCTTGTCGCCCGCGAGCGGGGTCCAGAACGAGGGCCACCCGCACCGGGAGTCGAACTTCGTGTCGGAGGCGAACAGCTCGGTTCCGCAGGCCCGGCACCGGTACACGCCGCGGCGCTTCTCGTCGACGTACTCGCCGGTCCACGGCGCCTCGGTGCCGCCCTGGCGCAGCACCTTGTACTCCTCGCGCGTCAGCTTCTCGCGCCACTGCGCGTCGTCCTCACGTCCCATGCGACCCAGTCTAGGCCGAGAATTCCGAGACAGCCCGGGACGCGCGACACCGGGAGCCCGAGCCCGCGCCGTCCCGCGGGGAGGCGGCTAGGATCGGGCCCATGCGGTACCTCCTTGGCGACTACACCACTGAAGGCGGCCCGGGCCTGGTCGCGGCCGGGCCCGACGGGCTCGGCGAGCCGGCGATGGTGGTGAACCCCTCGTGGGTCCACGTCGGCCCCGAAGCGGTCTACACCCTGACCGAGACCGAGCCCGGCTTCGCCGGGGCCTGGCGCATCGGCGACGACTTCGCGCTCGACCGCGCGGGCCAGGGCCGCTCCACCGGCGGTAACAACCCCTGCCACGCCACCGTCGACCCGTCGGGGCGCTGGCTCCTGGTCGCGAACTACGGCGCCGGGGACGGTTCGGGCGCCTCGGTCGCGGTCCTGCCGATCGGCGAGGACGGCACGCTCGGCGAGGCCGCCGACGAGTTCCGGCTCTCCGGCACCGGCCCGCACCCCGACCGCCAGTCCGGCCCGCACGCGCACCAGGTGGTGTGCCACGACGGCCGCGTCCTGGTCGTGGACCTGGGCTCGGACCGCATCCACGCGCTCGACCTCGCGGAGGACGGGAAGCTCACGCCCGCCGCGACCACGCCGCTCGAACCGGGCTTCGGCCCGCGGCACCTCGCGTTCGTCGGCGAGCGCGCCGTCATCGCCGGGGAGCTCGCGAACGCGTTCGCCGTCGGCTCCTGGGACTCGCGCTCGGCGACGTTCTCCTTCGGGCCGGCCGTGCCGCTCCCCTCGGGCGAGGCCGTCGACTACGCGGCCATGCCGGACATCGGCCTCGACGAGGACGCGCCCGAGGCGCTCCCGGCGGCGGTCGTCCCCGACCCCGAGCGCGGGCTCGTCTACATCACCGTGCGCGGGCCCGACCAGCTCGCGGTCGTGGACCCGGCGGCGAGCGCGCTGGTGCGCTCGGTCCCGGTCGGCGGCGCGTGGCCGAGAGACGCGGTCCTCACCGCGGACGGGACGCTGCTGGTCGCGTGCCAGCACAGCGGTACCGTCACGCGGGTGGACCCGACCGGCGAAGCGGCCCCGGTGACCGAGTGGTCCGTGCCCGGCGTCACTTGCGTGGCCCCCCTCTCCTGAAATCTGCGCGCTCTGCAAAATTTCACGATGAGAATCTTGTAAACACCGACCACGGCGGTTAGTGTTGCCCCATGGCCGAACCGACGGGACTCCGCGAACGCAAGAAGGCCGCCACCAAGGCGGCCCTCTCCGCGGCGACCTTCCGCCTCGCGATCGCGAAGGACGGCATCGGGAACGTCACGGCAGAGGAGATCGCCGCGGACGCGGGCGTCTCGACGCGCACCTTCCACAACTACTTCCCCTCCAAGGAAGCCGCGCTCCTCTACGACTTCAACGAGACCACCACCGCGCTCCTCGCCGACCTCCGCGAGCGCGTGGAGACCCAGCCGGTGTGGGACGCGATCCGCGACTCGGCCATCGCCATGCACTTCGACGAGAAGTTCGACATCGACATGATGCGCTGCCGCGAGCAGCTCATCCACTCCTCGCCCTCGCTCATCAAGGAGCAGTCGGGCCAGTTCCTGGCCCTGTTCAAGGAGGCCATCGGGATCGTCGCCGACGCCACCGGCACCTCCGTGGACGACCTGTACCCCCGCCTCGTGCTCGGCAGCGCGCTGGTCTGCATCAAGACCACCACCGAGCACTGGCTGGCCGACCCGGAGGGCCGGACCCTCCCCGAGGCCATCGCCGAGGGCTTCGCCGTCCTCGAACGCGGCATCACCCTGCCGCCCGCCGCTCCCGGGACCTGACACCGCCCGCGGACCCCTGACACAACTGAAGCAACGGCAACACCAGGAAACCCAGGGCCGACGACGCCGTCGGCGAACACCACCCGACCGGTCCCGCCGCACACACCCGCGCGGCTGCGCCGCTAGACAGCGCAGCCGCTGGCGGGACCGGCCAATCATCCGATTGGAGCACCCACCGTGGCCACCTTCCTCTACCGTCTCGGCAGAGGGTCCTATCGACTGCGATGGCTCGTCCTCGCCGTCTGGGTCCTCGTCGTCGGCGGCGTCGGCGCCGCAGCCGCGACCCTCCAGCAGGAGACGAACCCCGAGTTCGTGCTCCCCGGCACCGAGTCGCAGGAGGCGTTCGACCTCCTCGAAGAGCGCTTCCCCGAGATGGACGCCGACGGCGGCACCGCGCAGATCGTGATCCAGTCCGAGGACGGGCAGGCCCTCACCGCGGAGGCGAACACGGCGGCCATCGCCGACCTCGCCGCCGTCATGGAGGACTCCCCGCAGGTCGCGGCCGTGACCAGCCCGCTGGCGACCGGCCCGGACGGCACCCCGATCGGGATGCTGTCGGCCGAGGACCAGACCATCGGCGTCATGCAGGTGACCTACGCCGAGCCCTCGATGGAGCTCGACGAGGACACCATCACGTACCTTGAGGACGCCGTCGCGGACGCCGAGGACCAGGGCATCCGCGTGGAAGTGGGCGGCGACGTCCTCCAGGCGATCCCCGAGACCAGCGCCACCGAGCTCATCGGCATCGGCGTGGCCCTCATCGTCCTGGTCGTCACGTTCGGCGCGCTCCTGGCCGCCGGGCTCCCGATCATCACCGCGGTCCTGGGCGTCATGCTCACGACCGCGGGCATCCTCGCCGCCACGTCGTTCATGAACGTCAGCGAGTCGACCGGCACGCTCGCGTCGATGATCGGCCTGGCCGTGGGCATCGACTACGCGCTGTTCATCCTCTCGCGCTACCGCGGCGAACTCGCCAAGGACGGCCGCGTCGAGGACAAGCAGGCGCGAGCCGAGGCCATGGGCCGCGCCGTCGGCACCGCCGGTTCGGCCGTGTTCTTCGCCGGCCTCACCGTGATCATCGCGCTGCTGGGCCTGTCGGTCGTGAACATCCCGTTCCTGACCGAGATGGCCGTGGCCGCCGCCGTCACCGTCCTCATCGCCGTGGTCATCGCGGTGACCCTGCTGCCCGCGTTCGCCGGGTTCGCCGGGAAGCGGATCTTCACCAAGCGCCAGCGCCGCCGCATCGCCGAGGGCACGCACGGCACGAAGCCCAACGGCGGCAAGCGCTGGGCCGGGTTCATCACCCGCCACCCGATCCTGGTGGCCCTGGTCGGCATCGTCGGCCTCGGCGCGCTCGCCTACCCGGCCACCGACCTGGAGCTGGGCCTGCCCGACGCGGGCTCGTCCTCCGAGGACACCACGCAGCGCCAGGCGTACGACCTCATCAGCGACGGCTTCGGCGCGGGCTTCAACGGCCAGCTCATGATCGTGGGCGACCTGGACGACGGAGTCGACGCGAACACCGCCGCGGCCGACGTCACCGCGGAGCTCAACGAGATCGACGGCATCGCGATGGTCGGCCAGGCCGTGCCGAACGCGGACGGCGACACGCTCCTGGTGACCGTGATCCCCGAGACCGCGCCCGCGGACGAGGCCACGAACCAGCTCGTCCACGACATCCGCGGGGTCCTCGCCGAGGACGCCGACGCGGACTGGTCGGTGACCGGCGCGACCGCGCTGAACATCGACATCTCCGACAACCTCAACGACGCGCTGCTGCCGTACATGCTCATCGTGGTCGGCCTGGCCGCGCTGATCCTGCTGCTGGTGTTCCGCTCGCTGCTGGTGCCGGTCCTGGCGACGCTCGGGTTCATGCTCAGCGTGTTCGCGGCCCTGGGCGCGCTCGTCGCGGTCTTCCAGTGGGGCTGGGGCGCGGAGCTGTTCAACGTGGACCAGCCGGGCCCGATCATGTCGATGATGCCGATCCTGATGATCGGCCTCGTGTTCGGCCTGGCGATGGACTACCAGATCTTCCTGGTGACCCGCGTCCGCGAGGCGTACGTCCACGGCGCCGACCCGAAGCAGGCGATCGTCGAGGGCTACGGGCACTCCTCGCGGGTGGTCGTGGCGGCCGCGCTCATCATGATCTCCGTGTTCGCGGCGTTCATCTTCAGCGCCGAGTCGCTCATCGCCTCGATGGGCTTCGCGCTGGCCGCGGCGGTCGTGTTCGACGCGTTCGTGGTCCGCATGGCGATCATCCCGGCGGTCATGGCCCTGGTGGGCCGGGGCGCGTGGTGGCTGCCGAAGTGGCTGGACCGGATCCTGCCGAACGTGGACGTCGAGGGCGAGCGGCTCCAGAAGCGCCTCGCCGAGGACGCCCCCGAGGACGAGCGCGAGCTCGTCGGAGCGACCAAGTAGCCGAAGCCCGGAGGGGATTCGGGCCGACCCCCGGCCCGGGTCCCCGCGGGTGTCGGTGAACGGGGGACCCCATGACGGTCTTCTTCTTGGCGCTGCTGATCCTGATCGGCATGATCACCGCGGACTTCTTCGTCCCGATGCTCCCGAGCGCGACCCTGGTGACGGCCGCGGCGGGGCTCGTGTTCGGGAACCCGTGGCTGATAGCCGTGCTCCTCGTGGGCGCGGCCTCCTCGTCGTGGTTCGGCGAGTTCATGGGCTACAAGGTGTTCCGCGCGGTACGGGCCGGGCTGCGGCGGCGCCCGCCCCGGTTCATGGCGCGACTGGCCGAGCGGTCGGTGATGGGAGCGGTGCTGAAGCTGGAGAAGCTCCTCCAGGGCAGCGTCGCGAACCACCCCTACCGGACCACCGTGATCGCGCGCTTCCTGCCCGCGGGCCGCACGACGCTCGCGTGGATCGCGGCGGGCGCGGGCCGCGCCCCGTACGGGCGCATGGCGCTGCTCGGCGGGGTCCTGTGGGCGGTCTACACCGTGAGCCTGGGCCTGCTCATCGCGTGGATCGCCGGGCCGGGCCTCCAGTCGCTGCTGGGGTCCGTGCTCACGGTCCTGGCGGTCGGCCTCATCCTCGGCTGGGTCGCCAAGCACTGGCAGAAGACCCACGCGGAGGAGGCCGAACCCGAAGCGCCGCTTGCTATTGAGGCGGCGCAGGCGGTCGAGTTCGACACTGAGGCCGAGCCGGGGGAGTGCCCTCCTGCGAAAGCCGCCTTAACGAGACGCGGGCCCGTCCGAAAGGACGGGCCCGCATCGCATTCAGCTAGAGCTGCTCGCAGCCTCCAGGGACCCACGGGTCCTCCGGGTCCGGCGCGAACTCGCGGCCCTGGCGCCCGGCCGGGATCTGGCCCATCCGCCCGGCCTGGAAGTCCTCGACGGCCTCCATGATCTCGGAACGCGTGTTCATGACGAACGGCCCGTACCGCGCGACCGGCTCCTTGATCGGCTCGCCGCCGAGCAGCAGCACCTCCATCGACCCCGTCGCGTAGTGCTGCTCGGGCCCGGCGCCGACGGTGATGTAGTCCCCGCCCGCCGCGAACTGCGCGAGCTGCGACTCCTTGAGCGGGCGCTTCTCGTCGCCCGCGTACCCGTCGCCGTGCATCGCGAACGCCATCGCCGAGTACGAGTGCTGCCACGGGATGCGCACCTCCGCGCCCGGCGACAGCGAGGCGTGGACGAGCGTGATCGGCGTGTAGGTCCGCCCCGGGCCCTCATGGCCCGCAGCGGTTCCGGCGATGATCCGCACCAGCGCCCCGCCGTCCGTGGACGACACGAGCGTCAGCCCGGCGCCGCGGATGTCCTGGTAGTTCGGCGGGTTCCACTTGGCGCGCTTGGGAAGGTTCACCCACAGCTGCACCCCGTCGAACACCCCGCCGGTCATGACCAGCTTCTCCGAGGGCAGCTCGTCGTGCAGCAGGCCCGAGCCGGCGGTCATCCACTGGGTGTCGCCGCCCCTGATCACGCCGCCCCCGCCGTGGGAGTCGGTGTGCACGAACGTGCCGTCCATCAGGTACGTGACGGTCTCGAAGCCGCGGTGCGGGTGCCACGGGGCGCCCTTGGCCTCGTGCGGCTCGTACGCCGCGGTCATGTGGTCGAGCAGGAGGAACGGGTCGCCGCCGTCCATGAGGCTCGGCGTGGGGAACGGCCGCCGCACCGGGAAGCCGCCGCCTTCGAGCGTGCGCACGGAGTCGACGACCTTCGCCACGGAACGCGGCCGCGACTCCAGCGCGGGCGCGTCGAGGCGCGGCAGCGCGAGGATGTCGGGCACGGTCACTGCGGGCATGATGTCCTCCTCTGAACGTTGGTCGGCCAACAATATCATTGGCCGACCAACTATTGATACGCTGGGCCCATGGAACCCACCCGCACCACCGCCGGGACGCCCGGCGCCGACGTGTGCGACGACGAGCAGCGCGTCGGCCGGATCGGCCACGCCCTCTTCCGCGTCTCCCGCGCCCACCGCGCCGCCGCGGGCCGCATCCTCCGCGAGATCGGCCTCTACCCCGGCCAGGAGGTCATGCTCGGCCGCCTCGCCGACCACGGCGACACCCGCCAGTCCCGCCTCGTCCTCGAACTCGGCATCGACCCCTCCACCGTCACCAAGATGCTCCAGCGCCTCGAACGCACCGGCCTCGTCGAACGCTGCCCCGACCCCCTCGACCGCCGCGTCTCCGTCGTCGCCATCACCGCCAAGGGCCGCGACCTCCTCGACCGCATCGAGGACTCCTGGCGCCGCCTCGACGAGATCACCTGCGCCGGGTTCGACGACGCCGACCGCGAGCAGCTCGCCGCCCTCCTCGCCCGCCTGGAGCGCAACCTCGCCGCCTGCCAGGAGGACTGACACCGGGGTTGCAGGACCGCCCCCGCGTTGATAGCGTCTGCCAGCGTGACTTCACCGCAGCGCACGTTCGGGCCCTTGGACCAGACCCACGCCGGATGGGGCGCCGCGGCGCTGGCCATAGCGAGGCCCGCCGTCGAACTGGCCGTGCAGGGCCCGGGCGCGATGCCCGTCACCATGTCGAACCACTCCCACCGCGAGAACTGGTTCGAGCTCCTCACCCGCCCCCTCTGGGGTCTCGCCGCCGCCAAGGACCACGTCCCCGACGCCGTCTGGGAACCCCTCGCCGGGACCCTCGCCCGCGCCCTCGACGACGAGGACGACTGGTACATCGGCGACGCCGCCCGCGGCGGCCAGCGCGTCGTGGAGGCCGCCTCCGTCGGCTGGGGCCTCGCCACCGCCCCCGAGAAGCTCTGGGAGCCCCTGGACCCCAAGGCCAAGGACAAGGTCGCCGCCTGGCTCTCCCGCGCCTACACCGCCGAGGTCGCCGACACCAACTGGCACTACTTCCCGGTCTTCGCCGGGCACGGCCTCAAGCGCATCGGCGTCAAGCACGACCCCGCCGTCGCCACCGCGCACCTGGAGCGCATGGGGGAGTTCCTCCTCGGCGACTCCGTCTTCGAGGACGGCCCCGGCGGCCGCGTCGACTACTACAACCCCTTCGCGTTCCACACCTACGCGCTCCTGCACTTCAAGCTCTCCGGCGACGACCGGTACGTCTCCAACGCCGCGGCCTTCGCCAAGCGCTTCGGCTCCTGGTTCGCCGCCGACGGCGCCGCCGTCCCCTACGGCCGCAGCCTCGGCTACCGCTTCGCCCAGTCCTCCCTGTGGGGCGCGCTGGCCGCCGCGGACGTGGAGGCCGTGCCGTGGGCCGAGGCCGCCGGGCACGCCCGCCGCCACCTCGACTGGTGGTGGCGCCGCCCGATGCTCGACCCCGCGGGGCGCCTCACGGTGGGCTACTCCTACCCGAACGACTCGGTCGTGGAGCAGTACCTCACGGCCGGGTCGCCGTGGTGGGCGACGAAGGCGTTCATCGGGCTCCTCGCCGGGCCCGCGCACCCGTTCTGGACCGCTGAGGAGGCGGTCCCCGGGCCGGTCGTGGAGCCGCACAAGGCCGCCCGTGCCGTCCACGTCAGGGACCGCGCCGGGCACGTCACGCGCCTGAACGGCCAGGCGTGGCACCCGTGGGCCCGGGGCGGCCAGGCGGCGTACGGGAAGTTCGCGTACTCATCGCTCGCCGCGTTCTCGCACGCCACGGCCGGTCCCGGCCTCGAAGCGGCCGTGCCGGACGGGGCCCTGCACCTCTCGGAGGACGGGCGGCACTGGCGGGGCCGCGAGGACTCCGACGAGGGCACGATCGACGAGAACGGGGTGCTCACGATCGAGTGGCAGCCGTGGGACGACGTGTCGATCACGACCTCCCTCGAAGCGGCCGTGGACGGCTGGCACGCCCGCGTCCACGTCGTGGACACCGGCCGGCTCCTGTACACCGGCGAGGGCGGCTGGTGCGTTCCGAAGGCCGGGCACGTGGCGCAGGTCGGCGAGTCGAAGGCCCTCGTCACGAGCCAGGGCCTGCGCTCGGAGATCATCGACTCGGGGACCGGCCGGGAGGCCGACCTCATCGAGCCGATGCCCGGCACGCACCTCTACTGGCCCGCAACGGTCCTGCCGGTCCTGCGGGGCGTGCTCGAACCGGGGAAGTACGTGCTGAAGTCGTTGATCTACCTCGGCACGGAGTGAGCGGTCCGCAGCTCCGGGTTCGGTGACTCCAGGAGGTTGCGCAGGACCACCGCGGCGCCGCCGAGCGCCGCGGCCTGCGCGACGTCCGCGGCCAGCTCGACCTCGACGGTGTGGACGTGCCGCATGAACACCGACCGGTTGAGCCACTCCTCCAGGACGTCCCGATACGCCTGCCCGGACTCGGCGAACGCCTGCCCGGCGAGGACCACGCGTCCCACGTCGAACATGTTCACGAGCGTCACGGTGGCGACGGCGAGGCGCTGCGCGGAGTCGGCGATGAGCGCCGCCGCGGCGGGGTCGCCCTCGCGGGCGGCGCGGCCGACGCGGTTGAAGTCGGTGAGCGTGTCGGTGCCCAGGTCCAGCCTGGCCGCGAGCCCGGGGTCCTCCATGGCCCGCTCCACGACCGGGCGCGGCCCGGCCACGGGGTCGAGGCAGCCGCGGTTGCCGCACGAGCAGTCCTCGCCGAGGGCGTCGACGGAGATGTGGCCCAGCTCGACGCCGTTCGAGGTCACGCCCCGGTACGGGTGCCCGTCGAGGATGACGCCGCCGCCGATGCCGCCGGACATGAACACGACCGCGAAGCTCGACCCGGACCCGCCGAGGGTCTGCACGCCCAGGCCCGCGGCGGTTGCGTCGTTCTCCAGGGCCACCGGCAGACCGGTCGCCTCGGCGAGGGTCTCGGCGAGCGGGTACCCGGTCCACTCAGGCGTCGGATGCGGGGTGATGACCACGCCCGCTTCGCGGTCCTGCGGCCCGTAGGTCGCCAGGCCGATGCCCAGGACCTTGTCGCGCGGGACCGCCGCGTCTTCGAGCATGGCCTGCACGTGACCGGCGAGCTCGGCCACGACCTCTGCCAGCGGTCGCTTCCCGGCGCCGGGCATGTCGTGGCGCACCACGACCCTCCCGGCGAGGTCGACCACGACGCCGACGGCCGCGAACTGGTCGAGCTGGACGCCGACCATGTAGCACGCGTCGTCCTTGACGCCGATGAGGCGCCGAGGGGTGCCGCGATTGGCGGGGACGGTGCCGACCTCGTGGACCAGGCCGAGCGCGGTGAGCTTGCGGACGGCGTGCGTCATGGTCGCCGGCGTCATGCCCGTGGCCTCGGCCAGCTCCACGCGGCTGGCGGCCCCCCGCTCGCGGATGATGTCGAGCACGACCGCCAGCGTGGGCAGGCGGGTGTCGGCGCCGAACGAGCGCAATGCGGGCTCCTTACTCGGGGTGAACGGGCGGGTATCACCTTACTGGACATGCGCGTCCGGTGACCCGGCGAAATCGGCGGGGTGGGGCGCGCCCTGCATGGTCCGCAGCACGTGGAGCGCGCCGCCGAGCGCCGCCGCGGACCCGGTGTCGGCCGAGACGAGGACCTTGGGGCGGACGAGGGCGCGGCTGAGCGCCAGCCGCTCCAGCTCGGCGGCGACCCGGTCGCGGTACAGCGTCCCGGCCACCGTGAACGCCGGTCCGGCGAGGACGACGGTGTCGAGGTCGAACAGGTTCACGAGCGTCACCGCGGCCTGCCCGATCCACAGCGCGGACCGCTCCAGCATCGCGGCGGCGTCGGGATCGCCTGCGCGCCAAGCACGGGCGATGCGGTCGAAGTCCGCGAGCGCGCCGTCCCGCGCCCCGGTCAGCCCGAACCGCCCGGTGAAGGCGGGATCGTCGAGGGCCCGCGCGACGACCGCCTGCGGTGCCGCTTCGGCCTGGGCGCAACCTGCGCCGCCGCACACGCACGGCGTGCTGCCGCCCGCGAGGGGCACGTGCCCGATCTCGACGGCGTTGGAGGCCCGGCCGCGGTAGACCTCGCCGTCCACGATGACGCCGCCGCCGATGCCTGCAGCCATGTAGACCAGGCCGAACGTGTCGGTGCGCGGGGCCCCGGCCCACAGCTCGCCGACCGCGGCCGCGGTGGCGTCGTTCTCCAGCAGCACCGGCAGGCCCAGCCGCTCGGCGAGCGTCCCGGCGAGCGGGTACTCCAGCCAGTCGGGGCCGGGCTGGGCGGTGAGCAGCACGCCCCGGTCGAGATCCTGCGGGCCGTGGGTCACCAGGCCCGCGCCGAGGACGCGGGCGCGCGGCACCCCGGCCCGCTCCAGCAGCGCGCCGACGTGCCCGGCGAGCGCCTTCACCGTCTCGTCGGGCCCGCGCCCGCCCGTGCCGGGGAGGTTCGCGGTGGCGATGCGGCCCCCGGCGAAGTCGAGGACCTCGATCGTGGTGGTGGTCCGGTCGACCTGGATGCCGATGGCGTGCCAGGCGCCCGCGACGAGTCGCAGCAGCCGCCGGGGCTGGCCGCGGCCCGGCTGCGGGTCGCGCCCGGACTCGCGCACGAGCCCGTCCACGATGAGCGGTCGCACGGTGTTGGTGATGGTCGCGGCGGTCAGCCCGGTCCGCTCGGCGAGTTCGACGCGGCTCAGCGTGCCCTCGGTCCGCAGGAGGTCGAGCACGCGTCGGGCCGCGTTGGCGCGGGCTCCGCCCCGGTGGCGCATCGGCGGCCTCCTTCGGAAGTTCATCGGATCTTATTCTTGACACCTTAAATTTAACAGGTTAATAATTGGCCGGACGCCCAAGCGGGCGCGACCCCCTCCAGTTCCGCGGGCGACGGCGCCCCGGACCCGAAAGGACGACGATGTCACCCAAGAACGGACTGCGGCGCCGCGCCGCGGCCGCCCTCGCGGGCGCGGCCGTGCTCGGCCTCGCGCTCACCGCCTGCTCGGGAGGCTCCGGCAGCTCCTCCGCCAGCGACACCCTCGTGGTCTACACCGGACAGGCCGGCGACTACCAGGTCAACTTCAACCCCTTCTCGCCCACCAAGATCGGCGGCATGGGGACGATCTTCGAATCCCTCTTCTTCTTCAACAAGGCCCAGGTCCAGGACCCGGTCCCGCTGCTGGGCACCGAGGAGGCGTGGAACGAGGACGGCACCGTCCTCTCCGTGACCCTCCGCGACGACGTGAAGTGGAGCGACGGCGAGGCGTTCACCGCCGACGACGTGGTCTTCACCTTCGACCTCCTCAAGGCCACCCCGGCGATCAACGGCGGCGGCTACGACGGCACGGCCGCGGCCGTGGACGACACCCACGTGACCCTCACGTTCGCGACGCCGATGTTCACCAAGGCCCCCGACCTGCTGAGCACCCCGATCGTCCCCGAGCACCTGTGGGCCGACGTCGACCCGACCGCCGACGTCGTGGAGGAGCCCGTCGGCACCGGCGCGTTCACCCTCAAGGAGTTCAAGCCCCAGGCGTACACGCTCGCGGCCAACCCCGACTACTGGGGCGGCGAGCCGAAAGTGAAGGAGATCCGCTACCTGTCGCTCTCGGGCAACCAGGCCGGCGCCGACGCCATCGCCGCGGGGACCATCGACTGGCAGACCGGGCCGATCCCGGACATCCAGAACACGCACCAGAACTTCCCGAACTACGACGCGTACACGCAGTGGCAGAACCAGATGGTCCTGGGCACCTGCTCCAACCCTGACCTCGGCTGCGAAGGCCCGCAGACCGACCCGGCCGTGCGCAAGGCCCTCTACTACGCGCTCGACCGCGACCAGCTCAACTCGCTGGCGTTCATGGACACCGCCAACGAGGTCTCGCCGGTGTTCACCCTGACCCCGAGCCAGGACCAGTTCGTCTCCGCCGCAATCGAGGAGAAGGTCGCGCCGCAGACCGCGCAGACCGACACCGCGACCCAGACGCTCGAAGCGGCCGGATGGGTCAAGGGCTCGGACGGCATCTACGAGAAGGACGGCGAGCGCCTCTCGCTCACCGTCGAGGTCGTGACCGGCTGGACCGACTACATCACCGCCGTCGACACCATGGCCTCGCAGGCCAAGGAGGCCGGCATCGAGCTCACCGCCGCCCAGTCCTCCTGGAACGAGTGGACCGACCAGCGCCTCAAGGGCGAGTTCCAGCTCGCGATCGACTCGCTGTGGCAGGGCCCGACGGCCGACCCGTACTACCTGTACAACTACTTCTTCGTCTCCACCGCGACCGCGCAGGTCGGGGAGTCCGCGGGCAACAACTACTCGCGCTTCAGCAACGCCGACGTGGACGCCGCCCTCGACGCGCTCTCGGCGCTGCCGCTGGACGACGTGGCCGCCCGCCAGCCGTACTTCGACACCATCCAGGCCGCGATCTGGGACGACATGCCGTACGTGCCGATCATGACCGGCGGCACCACCAGCGTGTGGAACACCGCCGAGTTCTCCGGCTGGCCCTCGGACGAGGACCTCTACGCGTTCCCGGCGGTCTGGTCCGCCTGGGACTGCGCCGAGATCTTCAAGCGCCTCGAACCGAAGGGCTAGAGGGCCTTCGCCCCCGAGGAGGAGTCGAGACACAGTGAACTATTTCCTGCGCAAACTGAGCTTCTACGCCGTGGCCCTGTGGGCGGCGCTGACGCTGAACTTCGCCATTCCGCGGCTGCTGCCCGGCAATCCCGTCGACATCCTGCTGGCCAAGCTCCAGCAGCGGGGCGAGACGGTGACCCCGGAGACCCGCAAGGCCTACGCGCTCCTCCTCGGGGGCGACAGCGACGATCCCCTGTGGATCCAGTACTGGGACTACCTGAAGAACCTCGCCCACGGCGACCTGGGGGTCTCGGTCAGCTACTACCCGGCCAAGGTCAGCGACGTGATCCTCACGTCGCTGCCCTGGACGGTGGTGCTGGTCGGGATCGCCACGATCCTCGCCGCGGTGCTCGGGGTCCTGCTCGGCGCGGTGGTCGGGTGGAAGCCCGGCACGTGGCTGGACTCGCTCGTCCCGTCCACGACGCTCCTGGCGGCCGTCCCGTACTTCTGGCTGGCGCTCATCCTCGCCTACCTCCTGGCCCGCGTCCTCGGCTGGTTCCCCCTCCAGGGCGGCTACGACGTGGTCCTCACCCCGGGCTGGAACGGCGAGTTCATCGGCTCGGCGATCCAGTACGGGTTCCTTCCGGCGCTGACGATCGTGCTCGCCTCGATCGGCGGCTGGGTCCTCGGCATGCGCAACATGATGGTCTCGACGCTCTCGGAGGACTACATCCTCACCGCCGAGGCGAAGGGCCTGTCGCCGCGGAAGATCCTGCGCTCCTACGCCTCCCGCAACGCCGTGCTCCCCTCGGTCGCCGGGTTCGCGATCTCCCTCGGGTTCGTCGTCTCCGGCTCGGTCATCACCGAGCAGGTGTTCTCCTACCCCGGGATCGGCGGGCGCCTGCTGGGCGCGGTCACCAACAACGACTACGCGCTCATGCAGGGCGTGTTCCTGTTCATCACCCTCGCCGTCCTGGGCGCGAACCTCCTGGTCGACCTCCTCTACGGCATCATCGACCCCCGCACGCGGGCGCGGACCTAAGGAGCGGCGACCATGACGAACCTCAAGCCCGCCAACACCACCCCCGTCGCGGACGCCGCCGAAGCGGCACCCGCGGCCGGGCCCGCCCGCTCCGGCTGGCGCTCCCTCCTGCCGACCATGACCCCCTGGCTCGCGATCGGCCTCGTCCTCGTCGCCGGGATCGGCCTCTTCGGACTCCTCGGGCCGCTCTTCGTGGGCGACCCGCGGCAGATCCGCGACCAGGGCCTCACCCCGCCGTCCGCGGAGTTCTGGCTCGGCACCACCCAGACCGGGCAGGACGTGCTCGCGCAGCTCGCCTACGCGACCCGCGGCTCCCTCCAGATCGGCCTGCTCGTGGGCGTCCTCGCCACCGTGCTCTCGGCGTTCTTCGGGATCTACGGCGCCTACCGCGGCAAGTTCCTCGACGACGCGTTCTCCCTGTTCACCAACGTGTTCCTGGTGATCCCGGGCCTGCCGCTGGTCATCGTCATCTCCGGGTTCGTGCCCCGCGAGAGCCGCGGACTGTGGACGATCGCGATCGTCCTGGCCGTCACCGGCTGGGCCGCCTCCGCGCGCGTCCTCCACGCCCAGACCCTCTCGGTGCGCCAGCGGGACTACGTGGCCGCGTCCCAGGTCTCGGGCGAGCGCCCGTGGCGGGTCATCGTGGTGGAGATCCTCCCGAACCTGCTGCCGGTCATCGCCTCGCAGTTCGTGTTCGCCGTCATCGCCGCGATCCTCGGCGAGGCCGGGCTCTCCTACATCGGCCTGGGCGCCTCCAACTCCGCGACCCTCGGCACGATGCTCTTCTACGCCCAGAACGGGTTCGCGCTCTCCCTCGGCGCCTGGTGGTGGTTCGTGCCGCCGGGCCTGATGATCGCCCTGTTCGGCATGGGCCTGTCGCTCGTCAACTTCTCCATCGACGAGGTCATCAACCCCAAGCTGAAGAACCTGCGCCAGCACCGCCGGCGCGCCCGCCGGGCCCTGCGCCTCGAACGCGAGCTGGCCCGCCGCACCCCCGCCAAGGAGACCGACCGATGAACACGACCGCACCCCCGGTGCTCACCGTCGAAGACCTCACCGTCGTGTACGAAGTGGACGAGCCGGTGACCGCCGTGCGCGGCGCCGACCTCACCCTCCACCGCGGCGAGATCCTCGGCCTCGCGGGCGAGTCCGGCTGCGGCAAGACCACGCTCGCGTACGCCGTCAACCGCCTCCACCGGCCCCCGGCGCGCATCGCCTCGGGCCGCATCACCTTCCACGACCGCTCCGGCGAGGACGTCGACATCCTCGCCCTCGAAGACCGCGAGCTGCGCGCGTTCCGCTGGGACAAGCTCTCGATGGTCTTCCAGGGCGCGATGAACGCCCTCAACCCGGTCGGCACCGTCCGCGCCCAGCTCGCCGACACCCTCCGCGCGCACCGCCCCAGGATGGGCCGCAAGGAGATCCGCGACCGCTCCGAGGACGTGCTCCGCCGCGTCGGCGTCGACCCGCGCCGCCTCGGCTCCTACCCGCACGAGCTGTCCGGCGGCATGCGGCAGCGCGTCATGATCGCCATGGCGATGCTCCTGGAGCCGCAGATCATGATCATGGACGAGCCGACCACCGCGCTCGACGTGGTCGTGCAGCGCGACATCCTCCGCGAGATCGTGCGCCTGCGCGACGAACTCGACTTCGCGGTCGTCTTCATCACCCACGACCTGCCGCTGCTGCTGGAGATCAGCGACCGCATCGCCGTGATGCTCGAAGGCGAGATCGTCGAGCTCGACACCGCCGAGTCGCTCTACCGCGACGCGAAGCACCCGTACACGCAGAAGCTCCTGGGCTCCTTCCCGAGCCTCTCGGGCGAGCGCGGCGCCTTCATCCGCACGGGCGTCGACGAGACCAAGGCCGAAGCGACCGAGGAGCGAGCATGACCAGCGTGCACGTCACCGACCTGGTGAAGGACTACACGATCCGCAACGGCCTCAAGCGCACCCGCCTGCGAGCCGTCGACCACGTCAGCCTCGAACTCACCCCCGGGCGCACCGTCGCCCTCGTCGGCGAGTCCGGGTCCGGCAAGTCCACGATCGCGAAGATCCTCACCCGCATGGAGACCCCCACCTCCGGGGGCGTCGAGGTCGTCCGCGACGACGGCACGAACGTGGAGCGGGCCGCCTACCGGCGCGAGGTCCAGATGGTCTTCCAGGACCCCTTCGCCTCGCTCAACCCGTTCCACTCCATCGAGCACCACATCTCCCGGCCGCTGCGCATCCACAACCGCACGGCCGCAGGCGAGGAGACCCGCGAGCGCGTCCTGGAGATGCTCGAACGCGTCAACCTCACGCCCGCGGCGAGCATCGCCCCCAGGCGCCCCCACGAGCTCTCGGGCGGGCAGCGCCAGCGCGTCGCCATCGCCCGCGCGCTCGCCCCCGGCGCCAAGGTCCTCATCGCCGACGAGCCGGTGTCCATGCTGGACGTCTCGATCCGCCTGGGCGTGCTCAACCTCCTGGGCCGCCTCCAGCGCGAGGACGACCTCGCGGTCCTCTACATCACCCACGACCTCGCCACCGCCCGCCACTTCTCCGACGAGATCACCGTGCTCTACCGCGGCCGCGTCGTCGAACGCGGCCCGGCCGACGCGGTCATCCTCGACCCGCACCACGAGTACACGAAGCTCCTCGCCGCCGCCGCGCCCGACCCCGAGCGCCTCGGCCGCGTCACCGCCGACGCCCCGGTCGACCGCGACGCGATCGACAACAGCGCCTGCTACGACCACTTCGCGGGCGAGTGGCGCGAGGCCGGAGTCCCCGCCGCCGCAGCGAGACCGGTCGCCCGCACCTGACGCCCGCGCGGGACCGGCGCTCCCGCGAGACCGCACCACCACGACCATTGAGGACCCACATGACCTTCCTTCCCGCGACGTTCCGTCCGCTCCACGAGGGCTGGACCCTGACCGCCGCCGAGCTCCCCGCGGACGCAACGGTGGACGCTGCGGCGCTGGCCGCCGGCGTCCCGGCCGCCGTCCCGGGCGAGGCGCACCTGGACCTGCGCCGCGCCGGGCTCATCGCGGACCCGTTCGACGGCGACAACGAGGCCGCGCAGCAGTGGATCGGCGACACGTCCTGGCGGTACGAGACGGTGTTCTCCTGGGCCGACGACGGCTCGGAGCGCCACGACCTGGTCGCGCTCGGCCTCGACACCGTCGCGGCCGTGTCGCTCAACGGGACCGAGGTGGGCCGCACGCAGAACCAGTTCCGGTCCTACCGCTGGGACGTGCGGGAGCTGCTGCGGGAAGGGGAGAACACCCTCTCGGTGGTCTTCGCCGCCCCGGTCCCCGAGGCCGCCGCGCGCGCCGAGCGCGACGGGGCCCTGCCGCACACGAACCACCACGCGTACAACCAGCTGCGGAAGATGGCCTGCTCGTTCGGGTGGGACTGGGGCGTCGACGTGGCGGGCGCCGGGATCTGGAAGCCGATCGGCCTCGACTCGTGGTCCGGGACCCGCGTCGCGGGCGTGCGGCCCCTCGTGGACGTCGTGGAGAACGCCGAAGGCGGCCACGACGGCGTCCTGACCGCGCACATCGACGTCGAACGCGCCGAAGGGGACGACGAGACGGAGGTCCTCCTCGTCCTCACCGGCCCCGACCGCCGCCCGCTGGAGACCGTCGCCTCCGTCCTCCCGGGATCTGACTCCGTCACCGTCGTCCTCGACGTTCCGGACGTGCGCCGCTGGTGGCCCGCCGGCCACGGCGACCAGCCGCTGTACGACATCGGTGTCGAAGTGGGCCAAGGGGAGTGGCGCGGCCGCATCGGCTTCCGCACCGTCGCGCTCGACACCGCCCCCGACCCCGCCGGGGCCCCGTTCGACCTCCGCGTCAACGGCGAGCGCGTGCTGGTGCGCGGCGCCAACTGGATCCCCGACCACGCGTTCCTCACCGAGATCGACCGCGACCGGTACGCCCGGCGCGTGGCCGACGCCCTCGACGCGAACATCAACCTCCTGCGCGTGTGGGGCGGCGGCATCTACGAGTCCGACGACCTCTACGACCTCGCCGACGAGCACGGCCTCCTCATGTGGCAGGACTTCCTGTTCGCCTGCGCCGCGTACAGCGAGGACGACCCGCTGCGCTCGGAGGTCGAGGCCGAGGTCCGCGAGAACGTGGCCCGCCTGAGCCCGCACCCGTCCCTCGTCCTGTGGAACGGCAACAACGAGAACACGTGGGGCTCGGTCGACTGGTCCTGGGCGCACCGCCTCGGCGGCCGCGGCTGGGGCGACGCCTACTACACCGAGCTCCTCCCGTCGATCCTGTCCGAACTGGACCCGACCCGGCCGTACTCGCCCGCGAGCCCGTTCTCCTTCGGCGACTACCGCCACCCCAACGACGAGCGCTACGGCTCGATGCACATCTGGGACGTGTGGAACCGCGTCGACTACTCCGTGTACGCCGACTACCGGCCGCGCTTCGTCTCCGAGTTCGGCTTCCAGGCTCCGCCGGCGTGGTCGACCCTCGCCAAGGTCGTCCACGACGAGCCCATGGACCCCTTCGGCCACGAGATGCTCGTCCACCAGAAGGCGCACCAGGGGAACGCGAAGCTCCAGCGCGGCTGGCAGGGCCACCTGCCCGACCCGCAGTCCATCGAGGACTGGCACTGGACGACGCAGCTCAACCAGGCCCACGCGATCCGCTTCGGCGTCGAGCACTTCCGGTCCCTCACGCCCCACAACACCGGCACGATCCTGTGGCAGCTCAACGACAACTGGCCCGTGGTCTCCTGGGCCGCGGTCGACTTCGCCGGGCACCGCAAGCCGCTGTGGCACGCCCTGCGCGACATGTACGCCCCGCGCCTCGCGACGCTCCAGCCGCGTCCCTCGGACAAGGCGCGGGCCGAGGCGTGGGAGGGCCTGCCGCCCGAGCTCGACGCCCTGGGCCTGGTCCTGGTCAACGACACCGGCGAGGACTACACGGGCGGCTTCACGCTCGTGCGCGAGTCCTTCGACGGGACCGTGCTCGCCAAGGCCGCCGTCGAGGCGACGGTGCCCGCGCGCGGCGCGGCCACCGTCGTCGTCCCTGCGGAGGTCGCGGCGTTCGGCGACCCGGCTTCGGAAGCGGTGGTGGCCGTCGCCGACGACGGGGCCTTCGCGACCGCGTTCCACTACGGCGCCGAGGTGATCGGCCAGCGGCTCGACCCGCGCCCGCTCCGCGTCGAAGCCGTTGCGGCACACGGGGTCGTGGAACTCCACGTCACCGCCGCGTCCCTCGCACGTGACGTGTTCTGCCACGCCGACACCGTCGACCCGCTCGCCCGGGCCGACCGGGGCATGATCACCCTGCGCGCCGGGGAGACCGCGGTCGTCCGCGTCGACACCCCCGCCGGGGGCGACCCGGCGGCGTTCGCCGCCGCCCTGCGCTGCGCCAACGACCTGCTCTAGCACCGACGATCCGCCGCCCGGCCCGCGAGGCCGGGCGGCGCCGCGAGGAGACACGCCATGCGATGGTCCACCGGAGACTTCGACCTCGACTTCGCCACCGGCGCCGACGCACCGGTCACCCTCACCGCGTTCACGCCCGCCGGGGCCCCGCCGGGCCCGGCCGCGACCACCCCGCCGCTCGTGGAGGTCCAGGTCCTCGGCCACGGCCGCTTCCCCGGCAGCCACCGCTACTCCTGCACCACCGTCGGCGCGCGCCTGCGCTACACCGGCCACGACCTCGCCGACGGCACCCTGCGCCTCCACCAGATCGACCCCGTCACCGGCCTCCACACCACCAGCGTCTTCGCACCCTCCGACGGGGCCGTGCGCACCTGGACCGTCCTGCGCGCCGGGGAGTACCCGGTCGTCGTCCAGGCTGTGACCTCGCTCGTCCTCGGCACCTTCGTCAACGGCGACACCACCGTGGACGAGCTCGACGTCCTGTGGGGCGACAACGACTGGGTCGCCGAGTCCCGCTGGCACCGCGCCCCGCTCCGCGAGGTCGGCCTGCCCGCCATGGACCCCGCCGTCCACCACCACATGAACCGCGCCCGCATGGCCGTCACCACCCGCAGCTCCTGGTCCACCGGCGAGCGCCTCCCCACCGGCCTCGTCGCGGGCCCGGACACCGCGCTGGCCTTCCAGATCGAGCACAACGGCGCCTGGCACTGGGAGCTCGGCGAGGACCGCACGGGCGCGTCCCTCGCGCTCCTCGGCCCCACCGACGCCGAGCACCAGTGGAGCACCACGCTCGCCCCCGGCGAGATGTTCACGTCCGTGCCCGCCGCGTTCACCCTCGCCCGCGACGCCGACGACCCGGTGAGCGCCGCCCTCGCCCGCCTCACCGCCCACCGCCGCGCCCTCACCGCCGCCACCGGCACCGCCGGGCTCTCCGGCCCGCTGCCCGTGGTCTTCAACGACTACATGAACACCCTCATGGGCGACCCGACCGCCGCGAAGATCCTCCCGCTCGCCGAGGCCGCCGCCCGCGCCGGCGCGGACTACTACTGCATCGACGCCGGCTGGTACGACGATGACGACGGCGGCTGGTGGGACGCCGTGGGGGAGTGGGAGGAGAGCCGCTCGCGCTTCCCCGACGGCCTCGGCGCCGTCCTCACCGCGATCCGCGAACTCGGCATGACCCCCGGGATCTGGCTCGAACCCGAAGTGGTCGGCGTCCGGTCCAAGATCGCCGACACCCTGCCCGCGGACGCGTTCTTCCAGCGCGGCGGCCACCGCGTCGTCGAGCACGGCCGCTACCAGCTCGACCTGCGCCACCCCGCCGCCCGCGCCCACCTCGACGCCGTCGTGGACCGCCTGGTGGGCATGGGGATCGGCTTCTTCAAGCTCGACTACAACATCATGCCCGGACCCGGCACCGACACCGGCGGCCTCGCCCCCGGCGCGGGGCTCCTGGAGCACTGCCGCGCCTACCTCGACTGGCTCGACGCCGTCCTCGCCCGCCACCCCGGGCTCCTGGTCGAGAACTGCGCCTCCGGCGGCATGCGGGCCGACTACGCGACCCTCTCCCGCCTCCACCTCCAGTCCACCTCGGACCAGCAGGACCCGCTCCTGTACCCCGCCATCGCCGCCGCCACGCCCGCGTCGATCCTCCCCGAGCAGGCCGGGCACTGGGGCTACGCGCAGCCCGAGATGGGCACCGAGGAGTCCGCGTTCACGCTCGTCGCCGGGCTCACCGGCCGCCTGTACCTCAGCGGCCACCTCGCCCGGATGGGCGACGAGCAGCTGGCGCTCGTCGCCACCGCCGTCGCCGCGCACCGCGAACTCCTGCCGCACAACGCGGCCGCCGTCCCCTCCTGGCCCCTCGGCCTCGACCACCGCGGCCCCTGGCAGGCGTTCGCCCTCCACACCGAGGCCGCCACCGTGGTGACCGTGTGGCGCCTGCCCGGCGCCCCCGACGCCCTCGAACTCGCCCTGCCTTCCCTGCGCGGCGAGCACGTCACGTGCGACCAGGTCTTCCCCGCCCCCGGCACCCCCGGCATCGGCGAGTGGAGCACCGCCTGGAACGCCGCGGACGGCGCGCTGCGCATCGCCGCGGACGTCCCCGCCCCGACCGCGCGCGTCCTGCGCCTGACGAGGAGCGCCTAGGCCGCGTTCTAAGATCGTGACGGCCGAGGCTGCGGCCTCGGTCACAATCCGCTCCCGGGTGTCACAGAACCGGGGCCCGTCCGGCTCTCAGATCGGCAACACCACCCGCCGACCGAGGAGGCCCCCGTGGACCCCGGCACCGAACCGGACACCGCGACCGCGGTGTTCACCGACCACCGCGAACTGCTGTTCGGCATCGTCTACGCGATGCTCGGCACCGTCGCCGACACCGAGGACGTGCTCCAGGAGACCTGGCTCTCCTGGGAGGCCCGCTCGCACGGCGCGCCGATCGAGCACCCCCGCGCCTACCTGGCGCGCGTCGCGATCAACGCCGCGCTGGCCCGCCAGGACGCCGTGCGCCGCCGCCGCGAGACCTACATCGGGCCGTGGCTGCCCGAACCGGTCCCGACCGAGTCCGACGGCGCGGACCGCGCCGTCCACGCCGAGTCGGTGTCGTTGGCGCTCATGGTGGTCCTGGAGTCGCTGACGCCCGCGGAGCGCGCCGTGTTCGTGCTCGCCGACGTCTTCGGCTACGGCCACAACGAGATCGCCGCGATGCTCGGGCGCACCCCGGCCGCGGTCCGCCAGACCGCGCACCGCGCCCGCGGCCACGTCCAGGCCCGCCGCCCGAAGTACCGGGTCGACCCGGCCGTCCACCGGCGGGTCACCGAGCGGTTCATGGCAGCCGTGTCCGGGGGCGACCTCGACTCGCTCATCGCGCTCATGGCCCCCGACGTGGTCCTCACCTGCGACGGGGGCGGGCTCGCCCCCGCGGCCGGGCCGCGCCCGATGCACGGGCCCGAGCGCATCGCCGAGTTCCTCACCGGCCGCTTCCACCTCCGCGGCGAGGGGCTCTCGGTCGGCTTCCAGCCCGTCAACGGCTCCCCGTCGGCCCTCATGGTCCGCGACGGCGCCGTCGTCGGCGTCCTCATGCTCGACCTCCAGGGCGAGGCCGTCACCGGCGTCTACGCCGTCACCAACCCCGAGAAGCTCACCCGCCTCCACTGAACGGAGCCCCCAATGACCACGCTCTATACCGTCCTCCTGCTCGTCGGCGGCCTCGCCAACCTCGGGTCCGGCATCGGCGCCGCCGTCCGCCTCAAGGTCATCCTGCCGCTCATGGACGGCGCGCACGTGCCGCAGTCCATGCTGGTCTTCCCGATCGGCGTCCTCAAGATCGCGGGCGGCCTCGGCCTGCTCGCCGGGTTCGCCTACCCGCCGCTGGCCCTCGCCTCCGCCGCGGGCCTGATCCTGTTCTGGGCCTGTGCGGTCCACACGCACGTCCTCGCGAACTTCTGGCCGAAGGAGACCGTCGGGACGTTCTCGTTCCTCGGCCTCGCCGTCGCCACGCTCGCACTCGGCCTGGCGCTCTAGCCCTTCCGCGCGACGAGGTCGCCGATCCCGACGAGGAGCCGTTCGAGCCCGAACTCGAACGAGGAGTCGTGGTCGGCGTCCCCGTCGCGCTTCGCCTCCTCGGCGACGCGGTGCGCGGTCGGGAACCGCTCCGGGTCGAGCACGAGGTGCAGGAACGGCTCGTGCGCCTGCCAGAACCGCTCCTCGGTGCGCCCGGCCCGCTCGTCGCTCTCGGCCTGCCGCTGGAACCGGGCCGCGCCGGAGACGAAGCTCGTCAGCGACATCACCGCGGCGTTCATCTCCGCGGCGCTCAGCCCCGTCCCCTCCAGGGCCGCCAGGTCCCGGTCGTACTTCGCGGTCACGTTGGGCCCGAACGCGGGCCGCGCCGCAGGGAGCTCCAGCAGCCACGGGTGCCGCAGGTACCGCTCCCGGTCCCGCCGCGCGATGGCCGCGCACTGCTCCCGCCAGTCGCCTCGCCCCGCAGGCGCTTGCGCCGCGTCGGCGAACACGTGGTCGAGCATGAGCGCGTACAGCTCCCGCTTCCCCGGCACGTGCGTGTACAGCGACATCGTGCCCGCCCCGAGCCGCTCGGCGACGCCGCGCATCGTCACCGCCCCGATCCCGTCGGCGTCCGCGATCGCCACCGCCGCTTCCGCGATGGCGCCCACGGTCAGGCCGCTGCCGCGGCTCGGGCGCTCGGCCGTGCGCCACAGGAGCGGCAGCACGGCGCCGGGATCGGGCCATCGTTGCGAGTTCACGCGCCGATTCTAATCCCTTGCCGTACCCGGTACGCCTGCCGTATGTTGTACGGTACGACGTACGACAACGGAAGGAAACCCCATGTCCGCCATCCGATTCCTGCGCTGGAGCCCCGACGGCCGCCGCACGGTCCTCACCCTCGAACCCGGCCCGGCCCCCGCCTCACCGAGGCCCCCGCCCCCGACGGCCTCGCCGTCCCCGGCGCCGCCGGGATCGCCGTCCTCGACGGCAGCGCCCTCGACGACCCCGCCGACTGGCTCGCCTCCGGCGCGGCCCCGCTCGGCGCCGTCCTCTACACCGGCCCCGGCCCCGAGGCCCTCCTCGCCGCCGTCAGTGAAGGCCGCACCGACGACCTCGCCCCCACGCAGGCCGCGGGGGAGATCCACGTCGAGGCGGCCCCGGACGCCGTCTGGTCGGTCCTCGCCGACGTCCAGCGCTGGCCCGAGGTCCGCGGCGACGTCCGCGACATCGACGCGCCCGCCCCCGCCGCCCCCGGCACGACCTTCACCTGGAGCGCCGGTCCCAACCGCGTCACCTCCACCTTCGGCGCCGTCGAACCCGGACGCCTCCTCACCTACGTGAGCACCAGCGCGGGCGCCCACTTCACCCACGTCTACCGCACCGAACCCGCGGCAGGAGGAACCCGCCTGTCCTGCAAGGAGACCCTGTCGGGCCCGGTGGTGGCCGCGCTCCTCCCGAGCGCGGCCCTCCAGATCGGCGTGGACACGTGGCTCGCGGGCGTCAAGGCCGCCGCCGAGTCCCGCTAGCGGTCAGGCCGGGTCGAGGCCGGAGACGATCGCGCGGACCGTCGCGGCCACGAGCCCGCGGTCCAGCGGGGCGCGTTCGAGGACGCGGTGGATCGGCCAGCCCTCGATGAGCACGTCGAGGGCGAGGCACACGTGCTCGGGGAAGTGCAGCTTCAGGCTCTCGCGGCTGCGCAGGAGCCACGTCCGCAGGATCTCCATGGCCTCCGGGCGGTGGTTCGCGTAGGCGTACATCTCGAAGATGAGCGTCATCTCGCGGGACGTCCCGTACTCGGGGCCGCAGATGAGCTGCACGACCGCGGCCTCCGCCTCCTCGCGGGTCGCGGCGCCCTCCAGGGTCGCCCGGTAGTGGACCGACATCGTGTCGGCGAGGCGCGCGAACGCCTGCGACAGCAGGTCGTCCATGCCCTCGAAGTAGTACGTGAGCGACCCGAGCGGCACCCCGGCGCGGGCCGCGATGCGCCGGTGGGTCGTTCCGTGGACGCCCGACGCGGCGACGACGTCGAGCACGGCGTCGAGGATCCGCTCCCTGCGCCCGGGGTCGTTGGGGACCTCGCGCCGTGTTCCTCCCATGTGACCAATCTGCCATAGCCGGGGATCCGGCCCGGCCGCCCCGCCCCCGCAAGTGTGTACGGTTGTACAGACTCGTCCCCGCCCCGAGAAGGCCCGCCCGTGACCGCTTCCGTCCGCACCCGCAGGAACGCCCTGTCCGGGCTCTTCTTCCTCCCCGGCATCACCATCTCCTCGTGGGTCACCCGCACCCCCGACGTGCGCGACCTCGTCGGCGCCTCCACCGCGCAGATGGGCCTCATCCTCTTCGGCCTCTCCATCGGCTCCATGACCGGCATCCTCAGCTCCGGGTCCTTCGTGTCCCGCTGGGGCACCCGCCCGGTCATGATCGCCGGGACCCTCGCCATGGCCGCCGCGTCCGGGGTCATCGGCACCGGCGCCCACTTCGGCTCCGGCCTCGCCGTCGCGATCGGCCTGGGCCTCTTCGGCTGCGGCATGGGCGGCGCCGAGGTCGCCTTCAACATCGAGGGCGCCGAGGTCGAACGCCTCCTCGGCCGCTCCGCCATGCCCCTCATGCACGGCTTCTTCAGCCTCGGCACCGTCGTCGGCGCCACCGCGGGCATGATCCTCACCGCCGTCGCCTTCCCCGTCGTCGCGCACCTGTGGATCGCCGCCGCCATCGTTATCGCCGGACTCGCGATCGCGATCCGCCCCGTCCCCTCCGGCGTCGGCCGCGTCGTCCGCTCCGGCACCGCCGAACGCACACCCCGCCCCGCCGTGTGGAAGGACGTGCGGCTGCTCCTCATCGGCGGGATCATCCTCGCCCTCGCCATGGCCGAGGGCACCGCCAACGACTGGCTCCCGCTCCTCATGGTCGACGGCCACGGCTTCGACGCCGCCCTCGGCTCCGCCGTCTTCGCGATCTTCGCCGCCGCCATGACGATCGGCCGGTTCATCGGCGGCCGCTTCGTCGACCGCTACGGCCGCGTCGCGGTCCTCGCCGCCTCCGCCGTCGTCAGCGCCGCCGGAATGGCCCTCGTCGTGTTTGTCGACAACCAGGCCGTCGCGGCCGCCGCCGCGATCCTGTGGGGCCTCGGCGCCGCCCTCGGCTTCCCCGTCGCGATCTCCGCGGCCGGCGACTCCGGCGAGCACACCGCCGCCCGCGTCGGCCTCGCCGCGACCATCGGCTACGTCGCCTTCCTCGTCGGACCGCCCGTCCTCGGCTTCCTCGGCGAGCACTACGGCCTCCGCTCGGCCCTCATCGCCGTCCTCGTCCTGGTCCTCGCCGCCGCGTTCATCACCCCGGCCGCCCGCAAGAACACCGAGGTCGAAGAACCGGTCGCGACCCGGACATAAGCCGACTGTCGCCCCGATGGTGTAGACAGGTCACCATGGTCCTCCCCGCAGAGCACGTCGCGCCCGCCATGATCGAAGTGGGCGAAGGGCACCGCCTCGCGGTGCGCCGCCGCGGCGAAGGCGGCGTCCCGCTCCTGCTCGTCCACGGCTTCCCGTGCACGAGCCGCATCTGGTCGCACAACATCCCCGCGCTGGCCGCGGCCGGGTTCGACGTGGCCGCGCCGGACCTGCGCGGCTACGGCGACTCGGACTTCGCACCGGACGGCTTCTACGACTTCAACGCGTTCAACACCGACCTGACGGGCCTGCTCGACGCGCTCGGCTGGGACCGCGCGGTCGTCGCGGGCCACGACCTCGGGGCGATGGTCGCGATCGACCTCGCCAACCGGCACCCCGGCCGCGTCGACCGCCTCGTGGTCCTGGACGACTCCATGCCGGACCTGGACGAGGCGTTCGCGGCCGCGGGCATCCCCGCGTCCCGCTCCAAGCCCGCGGTGTACGACTACCAGCGCCTCCAGGGCCGCCGCGCCGACGAACTGGTCGCCGAACTCGACACGCCGGAGCGGCGCCGCCGCTACATCGGGGAGTTCTTCGGCCACCGCCTCTGGTGCCCGCCCGACGCGTTCGACGAGGAGGACCTGGCGTTCCTGACCGAGCCGTACGCGGACGCCGAGCGCCTGCGCGCGTCCTTCGCCGACTACGAGGTCGTCATGGGCGCCCGCCCGGTCTCGGCCCCGGAGATGATCGACCGGCCGGTGCCGCACCGCACGCTCGTGCTCGTCGGCACCGACCAGGTGACCCTCGGCGAGCACATCGACGAGCGCGTCGCGGTCGCCTTCCCCGAGGCGGTCGGCCCGTACTGGATCAAGGGCGCGGGCCACTTCATGCCGTGGGAGCGCCCGCAGGTCGTCAACCGCGCGATCACCGCGTTCTGCGGCGACCTGCTCGCCCGGGTCAGCCGACCGTGACGTCCACGGTGTGGAGCCCGGTCGCGCCGTCGGGGATGACGCCCTGCACGGCGCTGGTCTGGACCTGCCCGTCGCCGTCGGTGGCCCTGACGGTGAGGGAGTGGTCGCCCGAGGGCGCGTCCCATTCGTAGCGCCACTGGCGCCACGTGTCGCCGCTGGGCACGTCGGACAGCTCGCACGGCAGCCACTCGCCGCCGTCGACGCGCAGTTCGACGGCGCTGATGCCGCGGTGCTGCGCCCAGGCGACCCCGGCGACGGCGACGGTGCCCGTCCCCGCCCTGCTCCTGGGGGTGTCGATGCGCGACTGGGTCTTGATCGGGCGCGGCTCGGACCAGCCGCGGGTGATCCAGTACGCGTCGTAGCTGTCGAACGTGGACAGTTCGAGTTCGGTGAGCCACTTGGTGGCCGAGACGTACCCGTACAGGCCGGGGATCACTAGTCTCGCGGGCCAGCCGTGGTCGAGGGGGAGCGGCTGCCCGTTCATGCCGACGGCGATCATCGCGTCCCGCCCGTCGAACACGAGCTGCGTCGGCGACCCGGCGGTCCACCCGTCGGTCGACCGCGAGATCAGCTGGTCGGCCGCGGGGTCGGGCCCGGCCTCGGCGAGCAGGTCGGCGAGGGACACGCCGAGCCAGCGCGCGTTGCCGACGAGGTCCCCGCCGACGGGGTTGGAGACGCACGCCAGGGTGATGTCGCGTTCGATGAGCTCGCGGCCCAGCAGGTCGTCGAAGGTGAACGTCAGCTCCTTGTCGACCATGCCGTGGACGCGCAGCGTCCAGGTGTCGACGTCGACCTGCGGGACGGTGATCGCGGTGTCGATCCGGTAGAAGTCCCCGTTGGGCACCCGGTACGGGGAGAGGCCGTCCACTTTGAAGTCCGCGACCGGCCCGGGTTCGACGGCGGGCACGTCCGCCTCCGGCAGCTTGACCGCGTCCCGCTGCGCCTCGACCCCGGCAGGCCCGGACCGCCCGGCCCACCACGAGGCCGCGAACCCGGCCGCGGCGACGCCGCCGAGCACCATGAGGAACCCGCGCCTCCCGGCCTCCTCTCCCTGGAACCTGTTGCCCCACCACTGGAGTCCCGCGATCGCGACCGCCCCGGCCAGGAGCGAGGGCACGACGGCCTCCGGTCCGAGTCCGGGCCTGGTGAACGCGGCGGCCGCGCCGACGAGCGCGAGCACGGCGACCGCGATGCGCGCGGGCCACGGCCTCGCCCGCCACAGCAGCCCGACGCCCGCGCCGACCACGGACACGCCGATGAACAGGCCGAGGATGAGCAGCGGCTTGTCGAGGGTGCCGACGAGTTCGATGAACCAGTGCGACACTTCGAGCGGGACGACGGCGATCACCGCGTCCGACAGCGCCGACAGCGGCGCCGAGCGCGGCTCGTAGAGCGCGGCGGCGAGATGCCCGAGCGCGAGTCCCGCGACGGTGGCGAGCAGCCCGGCGGCGGCCCAGGAACGCGGCGATGCGTGTTGCGTGGTGTTCACCCCTCCATCTTGAACCGCCGCGGACGCGATTGCCCGGCGGCGGTGCTTACGTTCCGCTAAACAAGGGCGGCGGGCGATTGCGCCAGCGCCTGCGCGAAGTCCGCGACGAGGTCGTCGGCGGCCTCGATGCCCGCGGAGAACCGCACGGCCTCGCCGGACATGCCGCCCGCCCCGTCGAGGTCCAGGCGGGTCACGAGCGACTCGACGCCGCCGAGGCTCGGCGCGGCGTACGGGAGCCGCAGGGCCTTCACGATCGCCTCGGCCGCGGGCGCGCCGCCGGCCGGGAGGAACGTGACGACCGACCCGAACCCGTCGAGCAGCGCGGCCGCGCGCCGGTGGTCGGGATGCGAGGCCAGGCCCGGGTAGCGGACCGCGGCGACCGCATGGTGCGCGTCGAGGAGTTCGGCGACGGCCTGCGCGTTCTCGTTCTGGCGCCGCACCCGCAGCGCGAGCGTCTTGAGCCCGCGGGCGAGCAGGAACGCGGCGTGCGGGTCGAGGCTCGCGCCGTACGAGCCGAGCACGGCGGCGACGCGCGCGATGCGCTCCCGCGAGCCGGTCACCGCGCCCGCGGTGAGGTCGGAGTGGCCGTTGAGGGCCTTGGTCGCCGAGTGGCACACCAGGTCGAAGCCGACCGTGTGCGGCCGGAACACCACCGGGGTCGCCAGCGTGTTGTCGATGAGGGACGTGAGCCCGTGCGCGCGGGCGAAGCGGGCGGCCCCGGCGAGGTCGCCGACCCTGGTGAGCGGGTTGGTGATCGTCTCGGTGAGGAGCGCCTTCGTGGACGGTCGCAGGGCCCGGCGCCAGGCGTCGGGGTCGCCGGGGTCGACGAGGTCGAACGTCCAGCCCAGGCGGGCGGCGTGGTCGGTGAGGAACCGGTGCGTGCCGCCGTAGAAGTCGCCCGCGGCGATGAGGTGGTCCCCGGTGGCGAGGACGCTGTGGAGCGCGGTCGTGATGGCGCCCATGCCGGACGCGGTGGCGACGGCCGCCTCGGCGCCTTCGAGGGCGGCGAGCCTGCGGTGCAGGTGCCGCTGCGTCGGGTTGGTGCCGAGCCTGGAGTAGGGGGCCTCGCCCCGGTCGGTCTCGAAGACGGTGCCCTGGAAGAGCGGGAAGACCACCGAGCCGCCCGCGGCGGGCCGCGGCTCGCCGCCGTGGACGGCCAGGGTCTCGAACGTGTCGGTCATGCCGCTGACGCTACGGCCGCGGCCGCCTTGAAGGCCACGGATTGTCCTTACGTTTCGCTTACGTCCGCCAGCGCCGGGGTCGCGGCGTCGATGAGCTCGCGGACCTTGTGGAGGTTCGCCTCGAACACCGCGAAGACCGCGTCCTGGCTGACCGGTTCGACGTCCGGGTCCTCGTCGAGCCCGGCGTCGTAGTCGGTGACCAGGGCGATACCGACGAACGGGAGGCCCGCCTCCATCGCGAGCGGCGCCTCGGGGCACTGGGTCATGTTCACGACGTGCCAGCCGGACTCGCGGTGCCAGCGCGACTCGGCGCGGCTGGAGAAGCGCGGGCCGTTGACGACGACGACGGTGCCGCCGTCGTGCGCGGTCACGCCGACTGCGGCGGCGGCGTCGAGGACGATGCGGCGCAGCCGCGGGTCGTACGGTTCGGCGAACGGGATGTGGACGGGGCCGTCCGCGAACTCGTCGTGGAAGGTGGACTCGCGGCCCCAGGTGCGGTCGACCACCTGGTCGCAGACGACGAAGTCGCCGGGGCGGATCTCGGGCCGCAGCGATCCCGCCGCGAACGGGGAGACGAGGGCGCGCACGCCGAGCCGCCGCATGGCGTCCACATTGGCCCGGTAGTTGACCTTGTGGGGCGGGAGGCGGTGCCCGGCGCCGTGGCGGGGCAGGAACGCGACCCGGACTCCCGATATCTCAGTGACGGAGACCGGGGCCGAGGGAGGCCCCCAGTCGGTCGCGATGGCGAAGGTCTCCGCTTGCGCCCCAAGGGTGTAGAAGCCTGATCCGCCGAAGACGCCGACGTCGGCGCGGGGGAGGTCGTTCATGCATCGCTCCTGTTCGCTCGCGCGGCGGCCCTGGCCCGTGCCAGTTGCGCCCGCATGTCCTTGACGGCGCGGAGGGTCCCGCCGACGGTGCCCGTGACCTTGCTGCGGCCGACCCTGGGCCGGTAGGGGACCGGCAGCTCCGCGATCCGCCACCCGTCGAGCCCGGCCCGCAGGACCATCTCCAGGGGCCAGCCCGAGCGCCGGTCGGCGGTCCCCAGCTTCAGGAGCGCTTCGCGGCGGGCCGCGCGCATCGGCCCGATGTCGGTGACGCGGGCGCCGCACGTCCGCTCGACCTGCCGGGCGAGGTACCGGTTGGCGAGGCGCCCGTGCAGCGGCATCGCACCGTCGTCCGCTTGCCTCGCGCCCAACGCGAGGTCCGCTTCCCCCGCGAGGACCGGCGCGCACACCGCGGGCAGGTCCGCGGGGTCCAGGGACGCGTCGCAGTCCATGAACGCCACGACCGGCGCGGTCGCCGCGGAGAGCCCCGCGAAGCACGCCGCGCCGAAACCGCGCCGCGGCTCGGCCACCACCCGCGCGCCGAGGCCCGCGGCGACCTCCGCGGACCCGTCGGTCGAGCCGTTGTCGACCACGATCGGCCGGTACCCCTCCGGCATCCGCTCCAGCACCCACGGGATCGCGTCCCGCTCGTCCAGGACCGGCAGGACCACGTCGACCACTGGAAGCAGCCGCCGCACCAGCGCCGCGGTCCGCGTCCCGGGCGCGAACGCCGCGATTGCACGAGCATCGGCCGCGTCGTCGAGGTCCCGCAGCACCGGCAGCTCCGCGACCTCCAGGCCCAGCGCCTCCAACTGCTTGCGCTGGAGCCGGCCCGTGTCGCCGGTGCTCATCGGCACGTCCGCGAACGCCTCGGGATGCGGCCGGGCCAGGCCCAGCGCCCACCACCCGCCGTCCTCGGCGAGGCCCAGTGCCGCGTCCGCACCCTCGGTGACCACGGCCAGCGCCGCGTCCAGCAGCTCCGGCGTCACCTGCGGCGTGTCCATGCCGATCTGGAGCCCCGGGCCGCCCGCGTGCGCCCACGCCGCGGCGAGCCGCTCATTGAAACTGCCCTCCACCTGCGCGAACACCTCGAACCCCGGCGGCAGCCACGGCCCCGGCTGCCCGTCGAGCGCCAGCAGCAGCCGGTCGGCCCCGCACCGGGCCACGGCCTCCAGGGTGTCGGCGAGCGCCGTCTCCGCGACGGCCGCGGCCTCCGCAGGAGTCAACGGCGGCGTGAGCCGGGTCTTGGACCGGCCCGGGACCGGGGCTTTCGCCATGACGAGGAGACGGGTCCGCTGCATCTGGCCGATGCTAGTTGCGCACAGGGCGCTTCCAGGCCCGCTCGATCCTTACGGTTCGCGAAAGTCTCGGCAGGTCGCGTGACGGACGGCCGCCGTATCGGGCATCGTTGCACCCATGACCTCCCGAGCCGACCCGCGCGTCCTGGTCGTCGACGACGACCCCGCCCTCGCGGAGGTCGTCGCCCGCTACCTGCGCCGCGACGGCTTCGACGTCGACTACGCCGCCGACGGCGCCACCGGCCTCGACCGGGCCCTCGCCACCCTCCCCGACCTGGTCGTCCTCGACCTGATGATGCCCGGCCTCGACGGCTTCGAGGTGTGCCGGCGCCTGCGCGAGGCCACCGCGATCCCCGTGGTCATGCTGACCGCGCGCGGCGAGGAGACCGACCGCATCACCGGCCTCGACCTCGGCGCCGACGACTACGTGACCAAGCCGTTCTCCCCGGGCGAGCTCGCCGCCCGCGTCCGCGCCGTCCTGCGCCGCACCGCCCCCAAGGACCCGGCGCCCGCGGTCCTCACCGGCGGCGGCGTCGCCGTCGACACCGTCGCCCACCGCGCCACCCGCGGCGGCGAACCCCTCGACCTCACCGCGAAGGAGTACGACCTGCTCGTGTGCTTCCTGACCAGCCCCGGGCGCGCCTTCCGCCGCGAGGAGCTCCTCGAAACCGTGTGGGGCTGGAGCATCGGCGACACCTCCACCGTCACCGTCCACGTGCGGCGCCTGCGCGAGAAGATCGAGGACGACGCCTCCGCGCCCCGCCACCTCACCACCGTCCGCGGCGTCGGCTACCGGTGGGAGTCCTGATGCGGCACTTGACCAACCGGCGGGTCGGCTCGCTGCTGATCCTCGCCGTCGCCCTCGCCGCGGCCTCCGCGCTCGCGGTCGCCTTCGACTTCCCGCCCCGCGACATCGCCGTCCTCGTCGTCACCGCCGCGGTCGCCTCGGCCCTCGCCGGCGTCGTCGGCGGCCTGGTCCTGCGGCGCCTCCGCGGCCGCGGCGCCCGCGTCCAGACCATGACCGTCGCCCTCTCCTCGGTCCTGGTCGCCGCCACCGGCGTCGTCACCGCCGCGCTCGCGATGTTCATCTCCTACCACGACCTAGTGCTGCTGTTCGTGGTCCTCATCGTCGCCTCCGGCGTCGCGTTCGGCGCCGCCTGGCAGCTCGGCGACGACATCGGCGCCGGCGCCGAACAGGTCGGCGCGTACGCCCGCACCATGGTCGACGGCCACGGCCGCATCGCCGCCGAACGCGCCCCCGCGGTCACCGGCCCCGGCGAACTCGCCGCCCTCGCCGGAGAACTCGCCGACGTCTCCCGGCGCCTGGACGAGTCCCAGCGGCGCGAACGCGCCCTCGAAACCTCACGGCGCGAACTCATCGCCTGGGTCTCCCACGACCTCCGCGCCCCGCTCGCGACCATCCGCGCCATGGCCGAGGCCCTCGACGACGGCGTGGTCGACGACGACGCCGCCGTCAAGCGCTACCACGCCCAGATCCGCACCGACGCCGAACGGCTCTCCGCGCTCGTCGACGACCTGTTCGAGCTCTCCCGCATCAACTCCGGCACGCTCCGGCTCGGCCGCGAGCAGGTGGACCTGCGCGACGCCGTCGCCGACACCCTCGCCGGGGCCAGCGCCGCCGCCGACCTCAAGGGCGTCCGCGTCATCGAGCGGCTCACCGCCCTCCCCGACGCGGAGGTCTCGGCGCGCGAATGCTGCCGCGCCCTCGACAACCTCTTCGACAACGCCATCCGCCACACACCCGCCGGAGGCACGGTCCTCATCGAGGCCCAGGCCGCCCCCGGCGCCGCCGTCCTGTCCATCCAGGACGAATGCGGCGGCATCCCCGAGGCCGACCTGCCCCGCGTGTTCGACATCGCGTTCCGCGGCGACGAGGCCCGGCGCCGCGACGAGCGCGGCGGCGGCCTCGGCCTGGCGATCAGCCGCGGCCTCATCGAAGCCCACGCGGGCACCGTGACCGTCGCCAACACCGCGGGCGGCTGCCGCTTCACCGTCCGCCTGCCCGCCGGGGACCGCCGGTGACGGTCAAGGCCCGCACCGCCGCCGTCCTCACCGGCTGGGCCCTGCTCCTCGCCCTCGCCTGGGTCCTCGGCCAAGTGAAACTCGACGTCACCGAAGGCCGCCACCAGCTCGGCGCGATGCCTCTGTTCGGCAGCTGGGAACCCCACCTCGACGCCACGCTCCTCGCCCCGATCGCCCTGGGCGCCTTCCTCATCGCGTTCCTCCCGGCCGCCGCCGCACGCTGGCGCTGGCGGTGGACCGCCGCCGCGACCGCCCTCGCCGCCGTCGCCTTCAGCCTCGCCCTCACCGTCGCCCACTCCCACCCCCGCACCTGGACCGACCTCGACCACCACTACGCGGGCAACATCCACCTCATCGACGACGCGGGCGGCCCCGCCGCGTTCCTGGCGCACTACACGCAGCTCCAGCTCGACGGGGCCTACCCGATCCACTTCCAGTCCCACCCGCCCGGCCTCGTCCTGTTCTTCTGGGGCGCCGAGCGTCTCGGCCTATCCGGGCTCCTGTTCCAGAACACCGTGATCCAGCTCGGCGTCGCCGCCGCGGCCCTCGCCGCGCTGGCGATCGGCCGCGACGTCGCGGGAGAGCGCCTCGCCCGCCGCGCCGCGCCGTTCCTGGTCATCGCCCCGGCCGCCTACTGGCACAACACCGCCGACCTCGTCTTCGCGGGCGTCACCCTCGCCGCCGTCGCGTGCCTGGTCCTCGCCACGAACCGCACCGGCGCCCGCGCCGCCGTCCTCACCGCGGCCGGGGGGCTCCTCGCGGGCGCGGCGCTCATGCTGTCGTTCTCCGCTGCGCTGCTGGCGATCCCGGTCCTCGTCGTCGCCGTGTGGCGCCGCCGTTGGGGCGTGTTCCTCGGCGGCGGCGCGCTCGCGGCCGCCGTGGTCCTTGCCCCGCTGGCCTGGGGGTACTGGTGGCTCGACGGCCTCCAGGCGACGCGCGTGCGCTACTACGCGGGCGTGGCCGCGATCCGCGGGTACTGGTACTTCCTGCTCGCGAACCTCGCGGTCCTCGCGCTCGCGCTCGGCCCGGCGACCGCGGTCGCGCTCTCGCGGCTGCGGGACCGGCGCATGTGGATCGTCGTCGGCTCGTGCCTCGCGGCCGTCGCGGTCGCGGACCTGTCGGGCATGTCCTCGGCCGAGACCGAGCGGATCTGGCAGCCGTTCATGCCCCTGATCCTGCTCGCCGGGTGCGCCCTCCCGCGCCCCCGGGCGTGGCTGGCGGTCCAGCTCGGAGTCGCCGTCGTCCTCGCCGCCGCACTGCGCGTGCAGTGGTGAACCACCAACAGCACCAGAGAAAGGCGAACGCATGCGCGTACTGGTTACCGGCGGCGCCGGGTTCATCGGCGGCGCGGTCTGCCGCCTCCTCGCCGCCCGCGGCGACGACGTGGTCGTCCTCGACTCCCTTGCGGCCCACAAGGAGACCCCTGACTACCTGCCCGACTCCGCGGAGCTGATCGTCGGCGACCTCGCCGACGAGGACGCCGTGCGCCGCGCGGTCGAGGGCGTCGACGCGGTCTGCCACCAGGCCGCCCGGGTCGGCCTCGGCGTCGACTTCGACGACGTGTCCGCTTATGTCGCCGACAACGACGGCGGCACCGCGAACCTCCTGCGGGCCCTGTGGCGACGCTCCTTCACCGGGCGGCTCGTCGTGGCCTCCTCCATGGTCGTCTACGGCGAGGGCCGCTACCGCTGCCCCGCGCACGGCGACGTCCGCGCCGCCCCCCGCACCGCCGCCGACCTCGACGCCGGCCGCTTCGAGCCCCGCTGCCCCGCCTGCGGCGCGGCCCTCGCCTGGGCCCCGGTCACCGAGGACGCCCCGCTCGATCCCCGGAACGTCTACGCCGCCACCAAGGTCCACACCGAGCACCTGTCCGCCCTGTACGGCCGCGAGTCCGGCTCGCCCGTCTGCGCCCTGCGCTACCACAACGTCTACGGACCCCACATGCCCCGCGACACCCCCTACGCGGGCGTCGCCAGCATCTTCCGCAGCGCCCTCGAATCCGGCCGCGCTCCCCGAGTCTTCGAGGACGGCGCCCAGACCCGCGACTTCGTCCACGTCGACGACGTCGCCCGTGCCAACCTCGCCGCCCTCGACACCGACTGGACCGGCGCCGCGAACATCGCCTCCGGTGAACCGCACACCATCGCCGACATGGCAACAGCCCTCGCCGCCGGATTCCCCGCCGCCCCGGACCCCGTGGTCACCGGCGAGTACCGCCTCGGCGACGTCCGCCACATCGTCGCCGCCCCCGATCTCGCAGCCGAGAACCTCGGCTTCCGCGCCTCGATCCGCTTCGCCGAAGGCATGGCCGCCTTCGCCCACGACCCGCTCCGCTGACTCGCGGGCTGATCCGCGCCCGGCCGTGACCCGTTGCTACCGTTCGGTATCGCGACGGCGGCGAGGCCCGCGCGCCGGTCCGGCCGGGGTGGGACCGATGTGGGACGGAACGATGGCCGACGCCCCGTAGCGTGTCGCGTTCACATGCCCTGCACACCCGCATCGGATCGGACGGTCACCCATGGAGCCACTGCGTGAAGGCGATCCGGCCCGGATCGGCCCGTACCGGCTGACGGCGCGGCTCGGCGCGGGGGCGATGGGCCAGGTGTACCTCGGCGAGGACCCGAACGGGCGCAAGGCGGCCGTCAAGCTCCTCAACCCCGAGCTCGCCGACAGCCCGGAGTACCGCGAGCGGTTCGCGCGCGAGTTCGAGGCCGCGCGCCGGGTCGCGGGCGACCGCACCGGGCACGTCGTGGACGCCGACCCGGAGGCAGAGCGGCCGTGGCTCGCCACCGCGTACCTCCCCGGCCCGACCCTCCGCGAGGCCGTCGTCCGCGACGGCCCGCTGGACGAGGCCCGCGGCGCCGCCCTGGGCGCGGGCCTCGCCGAGGGCCTGACCGCGATCCACGGATGCGGGCTCGTCCACCGCGACCTGAAGCCCAGCAACGTGATCCTGGCCGAGGACGGCCCCCGCATCATCGACTTCGGCATCGCCCGGGCCGTCGACGCCAGCACCCTGACCGGGACCGGCACGGTCCTCGGCACGTACGGGTTCATGTCGCCCGAGCAGATCACCGCCGACACTGCGGGGCCCGCCAGTGACGTGTTCGCCCTGGGCTGCGTCCTCGCCTTCGCCGCGACCGGCCGCGGGCCCTTCGACGCCTCGACCGTCCCGGCGGTCATCCACCGCGTCATCAGCGAACCCCCGCGCCTCGACGGCGTCCCCGGCGGCCTGCGCGAGGTGATCGAGGCGTGCCTTGCCAAGACTCCCGAGTCGCGCCCGGGCACCGGCGAAGTCCGCGACCGCCTCGCCGCCCTCGCAGCGGAGGCCCCGACCCGCGTGGACCCCGGCCCCGAGCCGACCCGCGTCGACCCGAACGCCGGCCCCGGCTACGCCGACCCCGGTGCGGCGCCGGGCTTCACGCCCGGGCGCGCCGACCGGTCGGGGTACGGGCCCCCCGCGGACGGGACGACCGTCCTCGCCGCACCGGGCCCGGAACCGCGCCCGCGCATGGGACGGCGCGCGCTCCTCATCGGCGGTGGTGCCGTAGTGCTCGGGGCCGCCGCCGTCCCGCTCTGGACGCTGCTCGACCGCGACGACACGCCCTCCGGCGGCTCTGATCCAGGCACGAAGCGCATCGGGATCTCGCTGCCCTACAACGAGGAACCGCGCTGGAACTTCGACGGCGAGCAGCTCACGGCCCACTTCGAGGCCGCGGGCCATGACGTCGACTTGATGTACGCCGACGGCACCCGCGAATCGCAGATCGCCCACCTCGAAGGCATGATCGCCGACGAGGTCGACGCGGTGGTCGTCTCACTGATCGACGCCGACGCCGCTGCGGACGTCCTCGACCGCGCCCGGGCCGCGGGCGTCCTCGTCGTCGCCTACGACCGGCCCGTCGGGGACGACCCCGCCGCCGACTACTACGTCGGCTCGGATCTATCGAAAGTCGGCGTCCTCCAGGCCGAATACCTCATCGCGTCCCTCGGCCTGGACAGCGGCGCCGGACCGTTCACCCTGGAACTGTTCGCGGGCAACGCCCTCGACCCGACCGCCCGGGTCTTCTACGACGGCGCCTGGGACGTCCTGCGCCCCTACGTCGAAGCCGGGCGCCTCATCGTGCCCTCCGGCGAGACCGACTTCGACGACGTCGCCACCGACTACTGGGACCCCGCCATCGCCCGGGACCGCATGACCGAGCTCCTGGAGACCTACTATCCCGCCGGGTCCAGCCTCGACGTCCTGCTCTCGCCCTTCGACGGCATCACCGCCGCCCTCATCGACGCGATCGAGACCCACGGCCTCGCCATGCCCCTGGTCGTCGGGCACGACCCCGACGCCGACTCGCTCCCGTACCTCACCGACGGCCGCCAGGCCATGACGGTCTTCACCGACCCCCGCGCCCTGGCTGAAGCCACAGTGGACCTGGTCGCCACGGTCCTCGACGGCGGCGAACCCGATACCGACGACACCGGTGCAGTCCCGACCGTGCTCGTCGACCCGGTGGCGGTCGATGCCGAGCACAGTCAGGAACTGCTCATCGACTCCGGCTACCTCGACTGACCAACGGCCGTAAGGAAACCGCGCCAGTCCGCCGGGGTGGCGTCAAGAATCGGCGACCGCTCGCCCAGCTTCGTGTCGCGGACCTGGACGATGCCGGCGTGGCCGCGTGCCTCGACGCAGTTCCCGCCCGTGTTGCCGCTTCGAGAGGACTTCATCCAATCACCTGTCAGCACTGGTCTCTCTCCACTCTTCTAGCCCCAAGGCCACCGGGAGTGTGGCTGAGAAGAGCGTATTACACATCTCGACTTTCACTTTGTCCGCCTCGTAGTGGCCGCCGAAGAGGTTCTCCTGGTAGACCACCGCGGGGTCCTTGGGGTCGGCGAAGGTCATGATCTGGTAGGTCCAACCGCGCGAAGCGTATGTGGTGTCTCCGGGCACGATGAAGATGTTGACCCCTTCGAGGCGGTTTCGGTCGAGGAGGTGCTCGACCTGCTCTTCATATATATCGGTGCCCCGGAACACGGTGAGGGCGCGTTCTGGGATGACCGCCTGAATTTGGGGCGGGCCGCCTGGCCGTGAGAACAGCGACTCGCCGCGCTGAATCCGGAATCCGACCGCATCGCGGCGCTGTTCAAGGATGAGGTTTGGGTTCGTTGCGAGAACGGCATCGGCATAGGCCGAAGTCTGGAATGGACCGGGCACGTGGCCGTCTTCATAGATGCGGATCATCTCGGCTATCAGCTCGATCCCGATGAACTGACTGAACCCTGTCGGAGCCTGCTCAAGCCAGCTCGCCGGATTGCCCTGGCGGATCCATTTGGCCTTGGCTCGTGCGTCGTCGATGATCTCCTGTGTCGCGCCGTATTGTCCCAGCCAGTCTGCGACGATTCCCGGCTCCGGATTTTGGAGTTTTCCGCTTTCGTAGCTGTCGAGGGTGGTCTTGGATGTACCGAGGAACCAGACCGCCTGCTCCTTGGTCAGCCCCTTCCGTTTGCGGTACTTCATGAGTGTCCGGCCAAGGTCTCTTTGAAGGAAGTTCTCGCCTGCCATCGTGACATGGTGCCATGAAGATGTGACATTCCGAAACTGCAGGATTCCTGCACCAGGTATCCCGCGGGAGGAATGAGGACATTGCGTGTCGCGTTGACCTGCGCCTATGTTGTGTTGAGCTTGCCGAGGACATCCGACTCAAAGGAGGCACAGCATGGCGGACACGCTCCAAGGCACACCCGAAGTGCCCGATGCGTTGGTGCGCGGGCGATTCAGCGACGGGCACACCGACTTCACGGTCCGCGCTTCAGGACCGGTGGCGCCGGACTCGTTCCAGGTCAGCGTGACCCGGAACCCGGCCGATCTGGTCCTGATCGTCTCGGGCATCAACTCCGGGAACCTGCATGCCACATGGGGGCAGGAGTGGCGGACCTTCGCGCCCGACTGGAAGGTCTGGGTCGAGGACGCCGCGTTCAAGGTCTTCTACACCGGCCACCGCATCGAGGACCGTCGCAACGGCGGCGACGTCAGGCACTGCAATGGGTGAACTCGATGACGGATGGCTCGGCGACTTCCGAAGGGGCCCAGCTGTCTTCGCGCTCTTCCTGATAGGTCCCGACGATGGCGGGCACCCGCTCGGTCCGCGCGAGTACCGGATCGAGTGCAACGACGGCGCCGGACCGCGCGAGATCTGCCGGTTCTTCGATGAGGACGAGGCCGTGCCCGAATGGGTCGGCACCTGGCAGGGCGACGCCTGGTGCGATTGGATCCTCACCCAGGCCCGCCGCCTGATCGCCAAGCCCGAGAACACCTGAGCTTTCTCCCCGCGAAGCCGAGCTGCGGCTTCGCCCGGGCCGGTCGACCTTTGGTGGAAGGTCGACCGGCCCGCTACGTCGGGTTGCAACGCCCTGTCGCCAATGCGACAGCAGAAAAACCGCTCGCCGGGGTGCCGGCGCGATTCGCGCTCATATCATTCTGTCGACATTACCTTCCATTGAGGAGAGTGAATGGCGATGGCGATCAGGGGAACGGTCCTGCGGGCCACAGGGGTGGTGCTGTCCGCACTGGTCTCGGTGGCGGTGATGACCAGTCCGGCCCAGGCGCAGGACACCACCTACTTCGACAGCTTCGAGGACAACCCGGACGACCGGTGGAGCTGGAGCACCTGGTACGACGGGAACACCGGTTACGACATTCAGCGCGGGCTCGCCCGGACCGGCGCGAACAACGGCTGGCTGACCGCCGAGACCGGCGGCGCCTCGTTCAACCGCTACGTCGAGTTCCCGAGGTCGGCCGGGCAGTGCGCGGGCGAGGTCTACGTCAAGCCCAGTACCGACGACACGGTCATGACCCTCGACGTGTGGGCGCTGGACCCCAATGACACCGGAGGCTACGACTGGCATCTGCGCAACTCCTCGCGCCACCAGCTGAACGCCGGGGACTACCAGGCGATCGGGTTCGGGACGACCCCGACCGTGTACGGGGGGACCGTCCGGCTCCAGTACTGGGTCACGCTCAACGGCGGCGGCGCCGGGAACTTCAAGATGGCCCGCGTTGACGACTTCTTCGTGCGGTGCTGGTGGTAGACGCCAACGGGGCGGGCCCACGGCTCGAACGCCTCGTTCGATCGCGGCCCGCCCCGTTCGCGGTGGCGGGTCAGGTGGCGCGGATCTGGTCGCGGATCCAGACGCCGGCCGGTTTGAGGTTGGTGGTGCCGGTGTAGGGGCCGTCGGGGCAGGTGCCCTCGGTGTAGACCGAGCCGGAGCGCCAGTCGTCGGCGAAGTTCCAGTTGGTCCAGCTGATCTTGTTCTCGGCCATCATGTCGACCCATTGCTGCGACATGGCGAAGTCGTTCTCTCCGTCGCCGGTGTAGGTCTGGGTGCCCCATTCGGTGGCGAAGATCGGGAGCTGGTCGGCGGCCCTGTCGACGGCCTCGATGTACGGTTCGCGGTGCGAGGCGGCGTAGAAGTGGAACGCGTACATGATGTTCTCGGCCTCGACCGGGTCGGCGATGATGTCGGCGGCGCTGCCGCCCTCGTTGATGCCGAGCGACGAGTAGCCCGCCGTGCCGAGGATGATGACGCTGTCGGGGTCGTGCTCGCGGATCACGGGGACGACCTGCTCGTGGTAGCTCTTGATCTGCGGCCAGGCCACGCCGTTGGGTTCGTTCGCGGTCTCGTAGAGGACGCCCGAATTGTTCGCGTGCGCGGCGGCGATCTCGGCGAAGAACGTCTGGGCCGCTTCGAGGTTCACGTTGGGGTCGCCCGGGGTCAGGATGTGCCAGTCGACCAGGGCGTACATGCCGCGCGAGGTCACGTCGTCGATGAGGCCGCTGACCCGGGCCGTGTAGCCCGCGGGGTCGGTCTCGTAGCCGCCTTCCTGGACGTACATCGAGATGCGCACGATGTCGGCGTTCCAGTCGGTCGCGAGGGCGTCGAGCGAGGCGTCGTTGACGCAGTCGCCGTGCCATTGGAGCCCGTGGGTGCTCATGCCGGTGAGCTGCACCGGTTCCCCGGTCTCGCCGCACAGGGTGGTGCCGCAGACGGAGAGCTGCCCGTGCTGCTCGATCGCGGTGGCCGCGGCCCCCTCGTCGGCATCAAGTTCCGCGTCGCCGTCCGCCAGCGCGATCCCTGCGGGCACGAGCGCGGCCGCCGCGAATGCGGCGGTGAACATGAGGCCCTTTCTGCTGCGGGTCCCGTCTTGTCTGTTCGTCAAGTCGTCGGTCCTTTCGCGGGCGGCCTGTCCGGGGTTGGGACGAGCCGGGCAAACACTGCCGATCGATATGATGTCGTAGTTCGGGCGGCTTGTCGAGTGCAGTTGCGCCGCAATCGGTTCAGACAACCCGATTTCCGGCCTGCCAGACGGTAAGGCCGCGTGCGAGCGGGCCGCGTCGGCATTTCGACGCACCTCCTCCGCGTAGACCGCGTACATCGGGCCGGGGAGGTCGTGGCCGACTCCCGGGGTGACGACGAGGCGGGCTCCTGGGATCGCTGCTGCGAGGTCCTTTGCGGCGGTGGTGCGGAGGAGCTGGTCGCTGTCGCCGTGGAGGACCACGGTGGGGACCCGGATCGAGTCGAGGGCGGGGCCCGACCAGTGGGCGCCGAGTTGGCGGCCCATGGTGTTGGGGTCGCGGACGGGGCTGTGCTCGTCTTTTCTAATGCGGGACCGGGCCTCTTCTTCATCGAAGGGGAACCCGGGGGAGGCGAGGGAGCGGGAGACCGCGAGGCTCATCGCGAGGCCGCCTTCCGGGGTGTCGGGGAAGCGCAGGCGGGCCATCTTGGCGACGAAGCCGAAGTGGATGTAGCGCAGGAGCTTCAGTCGGCCCGCGTCGGAGGAGACCCCGGCCGACAGGGCGAGGCTGCGGACCCGGGCCGGGTGGCGCAGGGCTATCCGCTGGGCCCGGAGGTTGCCGTTGGAGTGTCCGAAGAGGTGCGCGGACTCCCAGCCGAGGGCGTCGAGGACCGCCACGGCGTCGTCGGCGACGTCCTCGCCCGTGTATGCCGGGACCTCCTTGCGGAACAGCGCCGTCACCGGTTTCGCCGGGGAGGCGGGGAAGTGGGTGGACTGGCCCGAGTCGCGGTTGTCGAAGGCCGCCACGTGGAACCCGCGGTCGATGAGCGCCTCGACGAAGCCGTCCGGCCACCAGAAGCGCGTGACCGCCGCGCCCATGACGAGGAGGAGCGGCTCGCCGCCCGCGCCTCCGAGGTCCTCGTAGGCGATGCGGACCCCGCCGTTCTCCGCGTAACCGGTGGGAGTGGGGGGCGGGGACTGGTCCTGGTTCATGGCTCCTCCTCGATGAGCGAGTTCGCGAACGGTGTTCCCGAAGTCTAGCGTTCGGGTACAGTGTTCGCAAACGATGGAGGAGTGACGTGGCCGACTACGACGAGCCGATCTGGCTCCGCCCCGAACGGGCCGCCACCGGCCGCCCCGCGGTCCGCAGCCGCCCGGAGATCACCGCGGCCGCGCTGGCGGTGGCTGACCGGGGCGGGCTCGACGCGGTCTCGATGCGCAACGTCGCCGAGGAGCTGGGCACCGGCGCGGCCTCGCTGTACCGCTACGTCTCCGGGCGCGACGACCTGCTCGACCTCATGGTCGACGCCACCGCCGCCGGGGTCGAGCTGCCCCAGCCCACCGGGGACCTCGTCGGCGATCTCGTGGCGGTGGGGGAGGGCCTGCACGGGGTGATGGCCCGGCACGAGTGGCTGCCCGAGCTGGTGCTCACCCGCCCCTCGCTCGGCCCGAACGGGGTCGCGGTCCTCGACCACGTGCTCGGGCTGCTCGCCGACCGGCCGGGGGACGGCCGCGCCAAGCTGGAGGTCTACGCGCTGCTGAACGCCGTCGTCGCCACCTTCGCGATGAACGAGCGCGCCGCCGGTATCCGGGCGCAGCACGCCGCCGTCTACCTCGGGCACGTCGCGGCGTCGGGGGAGCACCCGCGGATCGCGGAGCTGCTGGGCGACCTCGCCGTCCCGACCGGGTCCGCGGAGGAGCGGCGGACCGCCGCGCTCGCCAGGCTCCTCTCAGGGCTGGTCGGGTAAGGAGGTCTGCTCCTTCGCCTGCGGCGCTTCGTACTCGGTGCCGCTCCAGCTCGCCAGGAGCTGCAGCCGCTCGAAGGACGGCGAGGCGGGCTCCGCGGTGTAGACCAGCAGGACCAGGCCGGGCTCGGCGGTGAATTCGAGCTCCTCGTACGCCATGTCGAGGTCGCCCGCGACGGCGTGGCAGACGTGCTTGCGGCCGCTGCCGTGGATGCGCACGTTCCTTGCGGCCCAGCGGGTCCGGAACTCCTCCGAGCGGGTGGACAGCTCGCCGATGAGGTCCTGGAGGCCCTTGTCGTACGGGTCGCGGCCGGCCTCGGCGCGGAGCATCGCGACGTTGATGTCCGCGGCGGTCGTCCAGTCGGGGTAGAACCGCTGGGAGCGTTCGGTGTCGAGGTAGGTGAACCGCGCGAAGTTCGGCGGGTGCTCGGCGCTCGCGTAGAGGTCGTCGTAGAAGGCCCGCCCGAGCCGGTTGGCGGCGACGATGTCGAGCCGTCCGTTGCGGACGATCGCCGGGGAGCCGATGGCGTCGAGCAGCTGGACCAGGCTCTGCCGCGGCGTCCAGTTCTTGGCGGCGCGGCGCCGCGGCCGCACCTGCGGGCTGCGCCCCGCGGCCTTCGCCAGGTCGAACAGGTACGAGCGCTCGGCCTCGTCGAGCCGGAGCGCCCGGGCGAGGGAGTCCAGGACGGTGTCGGAGGCGCCCGCGAGGCCGCCGCGTTCGAGGCGCGCGTAGTACTCGACGCTCACGTTCGCCAGCACGGCCACCTCGGCGCGCCGCAGGCCCGGCACGCGGCGGTTCGACCCGGCGGGCAGGCCCGCCTGCTCGGGCGTGAGCTTCGCGCGACGCGAGGTCAGGAACTCGCGCACTTCGTCCCGGTAGTCCACGCCGACGACGCTACGCCGCCCCGCGCCCCCGAGAGGTGCCCTCCCAGTACACCCCTCAAGAGTGCGTTCCACCAGGCCGGCGGGCGCGCTTTGATCGATGATGTCGGGGGCGGCCGAGTCCGCCCCGATCCGAACCCGAGGGAGATCGACCATGTACGGCACCGTCATCCACGCGCCCGGCGACGTCCGCTTCGAGGAAGTCCCGGCCGCCGCGCTCACCGCGCCCACCGACGCGGTCATCCGCCTGGCCGCGACCTGCGTCTGCGGCTCCGACCTGTGGCCCTACCGCGGCATCGAACCCGTCGGCGAGCCGCACCCGATGGGCCACGAGTACGTCGGCGTCGTCGAGCAGATCGGCGCGGACGTTCAGAACGTGAAAGTCGGCGACTTCGTCGTCGGCTCCTTCGCGACCTCCGACAACACCTGCGAGATCTGCAAGGCCGGGTACCAGTCCCACTGCGTGCACCGCGAGTTCATGGGCACCGCCCAGGCCGAACTGACGCGCGTCCCCCACGCCGACGGCACGCTCGTCGCCACCCCCGGGACGCCCGACGCGGACCTCATCCCGCACCTCCTGGCCGCCTCCGACGTCCTCGGCACCGGCTGGTTCGCCGCCGACGCCGCCCAGGCCGGGCCCGGGAAGATCGTGGCCGTCGTCGGCGACGGCGCCGTCGGGCTCCTCGGCGTCCTCTCGGCGAAGCAGATGGGCGCCGAGCGGATCATCGCCATGTCCCGCCACGCCGACCGCCAGAAGCTCGCCCTCGAATTCGGCGCCACCGACATCGTCACCGAACGCGGCGAGGAGGGCGTCGCCCGCGTCAAGGAGCTCACCGGCGGCCTCGGCGCCCACTCGACCATCGAGGCCGTGGGCACGCAGGAGTCGATGATGCAGGCGATCCACTCCACCCGCCCGGGCGGGCACGTCGGCTACGTGGGCGTCGCCCACGGCGTCGCCCTCCCCGGCGACGGGCTGTTCTTCTCCGGCGTCCACCTCCACGGCGGCCCCGCCCCCGTGCGCCGCTACCTGCCCGACCTCATCGACCTGATCTGGCGCCGAGAGATCCAGCCGGGCAAGGTCTTCGACCTCACCCTGCCCCTCGCCGACGTCGCCGAGGCGTACAAGGCCATGGACGAGCGCCGCGCCGTCAAGGTCCTCCTCCAGCCGTAGGATGGCACGATCCCGGGCTCGGACCCCGATCCCGCCCGGGACCGACCGAAGGAGCGGCCAGTGAGCACATTGGAGACGAGGAACCTCGGTGACGGCCTGACGGTCTCGGCGATCGGCCTGGGCTGCATGGGGATGAGCGACGCCTACGGCCCCTCGGGCACCCGCGAGGACCACATCGCACTCATCCGCGGTGCGGTCGACCGGGGCGTGACCCTGTTCGACACCGCCGAGGTCTACGGCCCCTACGTCAACGAGGAGCTCGTGGGCGAGGCGCTCGCGCCCGTGCGCGACCGGGTCGCCGTCGCCACCAAGTTCGGGTTCGACATCGGGCCCGAAGGGGACGCGAACGGCACCGACTCCCGGCCCGAGCACATCCGCGAGGCCGTCGAGGGCTCGCTGCGGCGCCTCCGCACCGACCGGATCGACCTCTACTACCAGCACCGCGTCGACCCCGACGTGCCCATCGAGGACGTCGCCGGCGCGGTGAAAGACCTCATCGCCGAAGGCAAGGTCCTCCACTTCGGACTCTCCGAGGCATCGGCGGCGACGATCCGCCGCGCCCACGCCGTGCAGCCCGTCGCCGCCCTCCAAAGCGAGTACTCCCTGTGGTGGCGCCGCCCCGAGGGCGAAGTCCTGCCGGTCCTGGACGAGCTCGGCATCGGACTCGTCCCGTTCAGCCCCCTCGGGAGGGGCTTCCTCACCGGCGCCGTCGACGCGGGCACGGCCTTCGCCGAAGGGGACATCCGCAACAGCATCCCGCGTTTCGGAGCCGAAGCGCGCGAAGCGAACCGGGTCCTCGTGGACCTCCTCGCCGGGATCGCCGCCGCCAAGGGCGCCACCACCGCGCAGATCGCCCTCGCCTGGCTCCTCGCGCAGCGACCCGCGCTCGTCCCCATCCCGGGCACCCGCAGGCCCGAGCGCCTCGCCGAGAACCTCGGCGCCGCCGCCGTCGACCTGACGCCCGACGACCTGGACGCGATCGAACGGGCCGCGTCCCAGGTCCGCATCCGCGGCGGTCGCTACTCCGAGGAGATGGAGAAGATGACCGACCTCTGAATCAGCCGTGCAGGGTCGGGCGGTAGACGAGAGGGCGGGCCGGCCGTTCGCTGGTGGACGTCCGACCGGCTCGCTTGTAAGAAGAACGCACCGGGATGTCTTCCATGACGGACAACGGGTGAAAAATCCTGATCGACTGACAGGAGGTCCGCGGCAGCCCGAGTCGGTGTCAGGCTCGCGTCAGCGGTCCGTCAGGGCGGCCCCCGATAGTTGCTCCATCAACGGGAAACGCCCGGTGAGACACGCAAGGAGCAAGAACATGAGCGTCAACCTGACCGCCCAGGACAAGACCGTCATCCGCACCGCCGCCTTCGGCGCCGTCACCCTCCTCTCCTACGCCGGGATCGCCGGATCGGCCCACAAGGTCGCCACCGACGGGACCCTCGCGTTCGCCTCCGCCACCGGCGAGGTCGGCCACGTGCTCGCCTCCAAGAAGGGCGACTTCAAGCTCAAGGCCAAGTCCGCGGCGTCCCTCGCCGACCAGGTGCTGCCCGCGCTGGCCGAGTCGGTCGCCATCCTGAAGGCGCAGGACCCGGCCGAGGCCGAGAACTTCCGCACCGTCGTCGGCGTCGCGGTCGAGGCCGCCAACCGCGCCCACAAGGGCGCGCCGAGCCCCGTCATGGCCGAGATGACCCGCAAGATCACCGCGGCCGTCAACGCCTAGCCGCACCCCGATCCGAACCGCCGCGCCGCGGGAGCCCGAGAGGACTCCCGCGGCGGTCGCGCTGCTCAGAGCGGATCTGCTCAGGGCGGATCTCGTTGCGGGGGAGGAGCGGGAGTGGAGAAGGTTGGGGCATGAGCGAAGACAACAGGCCGCAGCAGTTCTCCGAGCGGGTCAGGCGCGAGCTGTACCAGCAGCGCGTGCTCGTGCTCGACGGGGTGCTCGACGACGACAACGGGACGCTCCTGGCGACGCAGATGCTGTCGCTGGCGATCGACGACCCGAACAGCGATATCTCACTGTGGATACATTCCCCCGGCGGATCGGTCCCGGCGATGCTCGCCATCCGCGACACGATGCGGCTCGTGCCGTGCGACGTCGCGACCCTGGCCCTCGGGATCGCATGCAGCGCAGGCCAGTTCCTGCTCTCGGCCGGGACGCGGGGCAAGCGCAAGGTGCTGCCGCACGCGCGCATCCTCATGCACCAGGGGTCGGCCGGGATCGGCGGCGGGGCCGTCGACATCGAGTTGCAGGCCAACGACCTGCGCTACACCAGGGACACCGTCCTCAAACTCATCGCCGAGGACACCGGGCAGACCGTCGAGCGGATCTTCGAGGACTCGCTGCGCGACCGCTGGTACACCGCCGACGAGGCCCGCGAGTACGGGTTCGTGGACGGAACCGTCACCTCGTTCGAGGAGATCACGCCGAAAGAGCGACCGGGCATCGGCCTGCGCGTCGCGGCCGAGAGGGGCACGAAGTGAGCAGCTACATGATTCCGAACGTCATCGTCGACCAGGGCGGCCGCGGCGAGCGCGTCATGGACGTCTACTCGCACCTGCTGTCCGGACGCATCATCTACCTGGGCACCGGGATCGACGCGGGCGTCGCCAACGCGCTCGTCGCGCAGCTCCTGCACCTGGAGGAGGCCAACCCCGACAAGGACGTCAACCTCTACATCAACTGCGAGGGCGGCGACCCGAGCGCGATGCTCGCCGTCTACGACACGCTCCGCTACATCCGGCCGAAGGTCGCCACGCTGTGCGTCGGCCAGGCCGTGGGCGTCGGCGCGGTCCTGCTCGCGGCCGGGACCGAGGGGATGCGCTCGGCGCTGCCGCACGCGCGCATCGTCCTCGACCAGCCCGGCGGCCAGGGCCGCGGCACGATCCCGGACCTCATCATCCAGGCCGACGAGCTCGTGCGGGTGCGCGACAGCATGGAGCAGATCCTCGCGCGCCACACCGGGCAGACCGCCGAGCAGCTGCGCATCGACACCGACCGGGACCGCGTCTTCACGCCCGAGGCCGCGAAGGCCTACGGTCTGGTCGACAACATCCTGGAGGCGCAGTGACCGCATAGACTCGCCGGATGCTGATTGTCGAAGACCTGCTGCTGCTCCTGCTCGACGACGAGAAGGGCTACATCGCCGGCGAGGGGACGCTGTACTACCCGCTCGGCGGGGCGGTCCTCATGGACCTGGCGCTGGCCGGGGACGTGCGCTTCGAGGAGAAGCAGGGCGCGTTCTCGACCGCGAAGGTCCACGCCGTGGAGGGCGCGGCCCCGGAGGACGACCTGCTCGCCGACGCGTACGCGGTCGTCGCCCCCAAGCCGCGCACCGTGAACGAGCTGCTCATCCTCATCGGGACGAAGCTGCGCACGCGCGTGGCCGACCGCCTCGTCGACAAGGGGCTGGTGCGGCGCGACACGAAGAAGGTGCTCGGCCTGTTCCGCTCGACCACGTGGCCCGCGGCCGACGCCGCCCACGAGGAGGAGCTGCGCGGGCGCGTCAAGGCCGTGCTCGTGGGCGGCGAGGAGCCCGACGCACGGACCGGCGCGCTCATCGCGCTGCTCTCGGCGAGCGGGAGCCTGCACCAGGTGCTCCAGTACGACGAGCTCAAGTGGACCGAGCTCGACAGGCGCGCCAGGGCCGTCGTGGAGGGCCAGTGGGCCGCGGAGGCGGTGCGGAACGCGATCACCGCCACGAACGCGGCGGTCGCGGCCGCTGCGGCCGCCACCGCGGTCACCATCGCGACCCAGTAGCGGCCGGGCCCTGAAGGGTTGCGGGACTTGGCGGCCCGGGCCTACCGTGTGCGGATGGACGATGTTTCCGGCGACCCGGTGACGGGCGGCGCGGCGGCTCTGGAGACGGAACGGCTCGTGCTGCGCGCGTGGACTCAGGGCGAGGCGGTCGCGGTGGTCGAGGGCGGCCGCCGCGACGACTGGTGCGAGGACTTCCCCGCCGACGGCGACCGGTCGATCGCGCCGCTCGTCGCGGCCAAGCCGGAATGGCTGGGGCCGTTCGGGCACCGGCTGGTGGTCGAGCGGGCGAGCGGCCTGGTCGTGGGCGCGCTGGGCCTGTTCTGGCCGCCGAAGGCGGGCGCGGTCGAACTCGGGTACGGGATCGCGCCGTCGCGCCGCGGGCGCGGCTACGCCCCGGAGGCCGTGCGGGCGCTCGTGGCGCAGGCGTTCAAGGCTCCCGAGGTGCGGCTGGTGTTCGCGACGGTGGAACCGGCGAACCCGGCGTCGGTGCGAGTGCTGCAAAAGGCGGGCTTCACGCCCGCAGGGGTCGACCAGGACCAGGGCCTGGACCGCTACGAGCTGCCGAGGCCCTGACCCGACGCGCCCTAGGCCGCCAGCGCGTACGCGGCCCGGCAGACCGGTCCGGACGGGGTGCCGGCGCGGTCGACGGTGGACCTGTCGAGGAGGATGCGTTCGGCGACTTGGAGGACCAGGTCGCCGAGGGTGGTCTCCAGGGCTCCGGCGACGGCGGCGATCATCTCGCTCGACGGCTCCTTCATCCCGCGTTCGATCTCGGAGAGGTACTGCGGGGAGATGCCCGCGCGGTCGGCGGTCTCGCTCAGGGTCTCGCCGCGGTCGCGGCGGGCGGATCGGAGCTGCTCGCCGAGGGCGTCGCGCCACAGGGGCTCGCTGGGAGCCGGGCTCGGCGGCGTCGGTCGGTGCTGTTCCGGCGCGGTGACCGGGTTCGGGGAAGTCTCAGCCATGGTTCACCGTATTCCGGCGCGCCCGGGGTTTTCCACCGGTTCCGCTGAAGGCGCAATCCGAGGGTTCCTTGAGAAAACTGGGACCCGCCTGTTGACTCGATACCCCTAGGGGGTATAAATTCAGAACGAGGAGATACCCTCCAGGGGTATGATCGAGCGAGAGGAAGCCGCCATGAGCGTCATCGAGTACCAGGTCACCGGGATGACCTGCGGCCACTGCGAGATGTCGGTCCGCGAAGAGGTCGGCAAGATCGGCCCCGTCGGGAAGATCGACGTCAGCGCCGCCACCGGCAAGCTCGTCCTCACGAGCGACACCGACGTGGACGACGCCGCGGTCATCGCCGCCGTCGACGAGGCCGGGTACAAGGCGGTGCGGATCTGATGAAGACCCCCGTCCGACTCGGCGCCTTCGGGCTCGGACTCGCCGCGCTGTTCGGGGGCGCGTACGCGGTCGCCGCGAACGTCGTCCCCGACAGCGCCGTCGACCAGCGCCTCGAAGACACCGACACCGAGCACGACATGGACATGGACACGGAGAGCGGCATGGAAGACCACGGCGGCCACGAGGCCGACCCGGTCCGCGGCCTCTCGATCGAGCAGGACGGCTACGTCCTCAGCGAAGTCGCCGCACCCGCCGGGACCGGCACCGACGGCACCCTCGCCTTCGCGATCACCGCCCCCGGCGGCGAGGCCCTCACCGAGTACACCGAGTCCCACGAGAAGCGGCTGCACCTCATCGTCGTCCGCGCCGACGGCGCCGAGTTCCGGCACGTCCACCCCGAGTTCGACGGCGAGACCTGGTCCCTGCCCTGGTCCTGGGAGCAGCCCGGCACCTACCGCGTCTTCGCCGACTTCGTCCCCGGCGACGCCGCCGAGGATCTCGACGTGACCCTCTCGCGGACCGTCGAGGTCGCAGGGGACTACGCGCCGCGCGCCGAGAACCCGGTCACCCGCACCGCCAGCGTCGACGGCTTCGACGTCACCCTCACCGGCGACCTCGCCGCGGGCACGACCACCGAACTCACCGTCGAGGTCACGCAGGACGGCGCGCCCGTCACCGCCCTGGAGCCGTACCTCGGCGCCTGGGGCCACCTCGTGGCCCTGCGCGAAGGCGACCTCGGCTACCTGCACGTCCACCCCGAAGGCGACGAGCCCGAGCCGGGCACCACGTCGGGGCCCGAGATCGTGTTCGCGACCGCCGCCCCCACCGAGGGCCGGTACCTCCTCTACCTGGACTTCCAGGTCGACGGCCAGGTCCACACCGCGCCCTTCGTCCTCGACACCGACGGCACCGAACCGGTCGAGGACGCCACCAGCGAGGAACCGCACGGCCACGACGCCGACGAGCCCTCGCACGACGACAATTAGACGCACGAGCAGAAGGAAGGACGAGACCATGGCATCGGCCCCCGCCGCCGCGAACCGCATCGAACTCGAGATCGGCGGCATGACCTGCGCCTCCTGCGCCATGCGGATCGAGAAGAAGCTCAACAAGCTCGACGGCGTCACCGCCAGCGTCAACTACGCGACCGAGAAGGCCCAGATCGAGGCCCCCGCGGGCACCGACCCGGCCGAGCTGATCGCCGTGGTCGAGAAGACCGGCTACACCGCGGCCGTCCCCAAGGCCCCCGAACCGGAGGCCGACGACGCCGAGCGGCCCGACCCCGAGCTCTCCGCCCTTCGCAACCGCCTCATCGCCTCGATCGTCCTGTCGGTCCCGGTCATCGCCATGTCGATGGCCCCGGTCCTCCAGTTCGAGTACTGGCAGTGGCTCTCGCTCGCGCTGGCGTGGCCGGTGATCCTGTGGGGCGCGTGGCCGTTCCACAAGGCCGCCTGGACGAACCTGCGCCACGGCGCGGCCACCATGGACACGCTCGTGTCCGTGGGCACCCTCGCCGCGTTCGCGTGGTCCATCTACGCGCTGTTCTGGGGGACGGCCGGGACGCCGGGCATGAAGCACCCCTTCGAGTTCACCGTGGAGCCCAGCGACGGCGCCTCGAACCTGTACCTCGAAGTGGCCGCTGGCGTCACGATGTTCATCCTGGCCGGCCGCTACTTCGAGAAGCGCTCGAAGCGCAAGGCCGGGGCGGCCCTGCGGGCGCTGCTGGAGATGGGCGCCAAGGACGTCGCGGTGCTCCGCGGCGGCGCCGAGACGCGCGTCCCGATCGCGCAGCTCGCCGTAGGGGACGAGTTCGTGGTCCGGCCGGGGGAGAAGATCGCCGCCGACGGCGTGATCGTCTCCGGCACCTCCGCGATCGACGCGTCGATGCTCACGGGCGAGTCGGTGCCGGTGGAGGTCGCCGAGGGCGACCCGGTCACCGGCGCCACCGTCAACGCCGGGGGCCGCCTGGTCGTCAAGGCCACGCGGGTCGGCTCGGACACGCAGCTCGCCCAGATGGCGCGCCTCGTCGAAGAGGCGCAGTCGGGGAAGGCCGAGGTCCAGCGCCTCGCCGACCGGGTCTCGGGGATCTTCGTGCCCGTGGTCATCGCGATCGCGATCGGCACGCTCGGGTTCTGGCTCGGCGCCGGGTTCCCCGCGGCCTCGGCGTTCACCGCCGCCGTCGCGGTCCTCATCATCGCCTGCCCGTGCGCCCTCGGCCTCGCCACGCCGACCGCGCTGCTGGTCGGCACCGGCCGCGGCGCCCAGATGGGCGTGCTCATCAAGGGCCCGGAGATCCTCGAATCCACCCGCAGAGTGGACACGATCGTCCTCGACAAGACCGGCACCGTCACCACCGGGAAGATGACCCTCGTGGACGCGGTCGCCGCCGAGGGCACCGACCGGTCCGAGCTGCTGCGGCTCGCCGGGGCGATCGAGCACGCCTCGGAGCACCCGGTGGCGCAGGCGATCGCGAAGGGCGCGGCCGCCGAGGTCGAGCTCCCGGCGGTCGAGGGCTTCCAGAACGTCGAGGGCAAGGGCGTCCAGGGCGTGGTCGACGGGCACTACGTCGTCGTCGGCCGCGAGAGCCTCCTCGCGGACTGGAAGCTCGCACTGGACCCGGCGCTCGCCGAGGCGAAGGCCGAGGCCGAGCGCGGCGGCAAGACCGCCGTGGCCGTGGCCTGGGACGGCGAGGCCCGCGGGGTCCTGGTCGTGGCCGACACGGTCAAGCCGACCAGCGTCGAGGCGGTCGCCCAGTTCAAGGCCCTCGGGCTGACGCCGGTCCTGCTGACCGGCGACAACCGGGCCGTCGCCGAGCGCATCGGCGCCGAGGTGGGCATCGACGAGGTTATCGCCGAGGTCCTGCCCGCGGACAAGGTCGCGGCCGTCGCGAGGCTCCAGGCCGAAGGCAAAGTGGTGGCGATGGTCGGCGACGGCGTCAACGACGCCGCGGCGCTCGCCAAGGCCGACCTGGGCCTGGCGATGGGCACCGGCACCGACGTCGCGATCGAGGCCGCCGACCTGACGCTGGTCCGCGGCGACCTGCGCGGCGCGGCGGACGCCATCCGCCTGTCGCGGCGCACGCTCGGCACCATCAAGGGCAACCTGTTCTGGGCGTTCGCCTACAACGTCGCGGCGATCCCGCTCGCGGCCCTGGGCCTGCTCAACCCGATGCTCGCCGGTGCGGCCATGGCCTTCTCCAGCGTGTTCGTGGTCGGCAACAGCCTGCGGCTGCGCTCCTTCAAGAGCCGCGCGCTCTGACGGAACGACGAACCGCCCCGACGCTCGGCGTCGGGGCGGTTTCGTGCTTCACGTTCTATGCGGGCTGCGCGGCGGCGCGCTCGGCGGCGAGGAACTCCTCGCGCTTGCGGTGGTGGAACCAGAACGGCGCCAGCGGGACCACGGAGCAGACGAGCGCGAGGAGGGTGGTGCCGAAGCCCCAGCCGAGGCGGCGGCGGATGAAGAGGGTCGAGCCGGCGAGGAGCACGAAGAGCGCGCCGTGGAGCGAGCCCAGCGGCATGACCAGGTCGATGTCGGAGACGCGGCTGAGGCCGGACCCGAAGACGAGGAGGAGCACGAAGGACCAGCCTTCGGCGAGGGTGAGCATCCGGTAGAGGAAGACGGGGTTCTTGGCCATGGCCGGGACTCCTTCGGTCGGTTTCCGCGCCGAACCTAACACCGGCCGCCTGGGCCTTCCCTGAACCGGACCCTACGTGCGCCGCAGGCCACCATCGCCTGCGCGGACACCTCCCGGCGGCGGTGCCGGTGTGACTGGTGTTGCGTTTTCGGCGGGGTCTGATATCGTTCCTGGAAACGTTCTTAAGAACGTTCCCAAACCCCTCCTGCCAGCAAGGATCGAGGATGGCTGAGACGAAGAAGTCCAACCTCCAGCTCGTGGCCGCCAAGGCCGGCGTGTCCGTGTCCTCCGTGTCGCGGGTCCTCAACGGCGGCTCCGCCTCCGAGGAACTCGCGCGCAAAGTCCGCGAGGCCGCCGACGAGCTCGGCTACGTCCCCCACGCCAGCGCCCGCACCATGCGGACCGGCCGCACCGACCAGATCACCCTCGCCGTCGCCGACGTCGGCAACCCCGTCTACGTGCAGATGATGCGCACCGTCACCGGGATCGTCGCCAAGGCCGGGTACCGGCTCGTCGTCTCCTCCACCGGCGCCGACCCGCAGTCGCAGATCGACCTGCTCGCCAGCCTCAACCGCGGGTACGCCGACGGGCTGCTCATGAGCCCGCTGCGCATCACCGAGGACCTCGTGGAGGCGATGCGGTCCAGCCGCCTCCCGATCGTCGTCATCGGCACCCTCCCCGCGGACGTCGCCCTCGACAACGTGCGCGCCGACTCCGCCACCGGCATCGGCCTCGCCGTGGAGCACCTCGTCGCGCAGGGCCGCCGCCGGATCGCGCTCGTCAACGGCCCCGTGGACACCGTCCCCGGCTCGGCCCGCCTCGCCGGGTACCTCTCGGCGATCGAGCGGTTCGGCCTCACCACCTCCGCGGAACTCCAGGTGACCGCCTCGGCGTTCACGTACAAGGCCGGGCGCAAGGCCACCGCCGCGCTCCTGGGCCAGTCCAGCCCCGACGCGATCATCGGCGCCAACGACCTCCTCGGCGTCGCCGCCCTCAAGGAACTCGCCGCGGCCGGGCGCCGCGTCCCCGAGGACGTCGCGGTCGTCGGCATGGACGACACCGACGCCGCCGAACTCGCCACCCCGTCGCTGACCTCGGTGGACCTGGGCTCCGCGAAGCGCGCCAAGGCCGCCGCGAAGCTCCTCATCCGCCGCATCGCCGAACCCGGCGCCCCCGTCAGCCGCATCGTCATCCCGCCGGCCCTGTCCGTCCGCGAATCCACCGGAGGCCCGGCATGACCGCCCTCGCCGCACCCGCACCGCCCCTGAAGCGGCGCCGCTCGACCGAGGGCCGCGACGCGTGGCTGCTGGTCCTGCCCGCGCTGCTGCCGGTGATGCTGTTCAGCGTCTACCCGCTCGTGTACGGCGTGCTCCTCGGCTTCACCGACGCGAAGGCCGGACTGAACGCCGAGACGCACTTCAACGGCCTCGACAACTACTCCGCGCTCATGGGCAACGAGCTGTTCTGGAACTCGTTCAAGATCGGCCTCATCTGGGCGTTCTCGGTGACGATCCTCCAGTTCCTCGCCTCGCTCGGCCTCGCGCTGCTGCTCAACCTCAACCTGCGGCTGCGCTGGCTGGCCAGGACGCTCGCGCTCATCCCGTGGGCGATGCCGCCGGTGATCATCGCGATCATGTGGCAGCTCATGCTCAACCCGAACTACGGGCCGGTCAACCGGACCCTCGACGCGGTGGGCCTGCCGGCCTCGATCAACTGGCTCGGCGAGTCGGCGATCGCGCTCCCGGTGGTCATCGTCGTGGGCGTGTGGGCGGGGATGCCGCAGACCACGATCACGCTCCTGGCCGGGCTCCAGTCGGTGCCCGCGGAGCTGAACGAGGCCGCCGCGATCGACGGCGCGTCCACCTGGCGCCGGTTCTGGCACGTGACGCTCCCGGCGCTGCGCCCGATCATCACGGCGATCACCACGCTCGACCTGATCTGGAACTTCAACTCGTTCGCGCTCGTGTTCGTGCTGACCGCGGGCGGTCCCGGCGGGACCACGATGCTGCCCAGCCTGTTCGCCTACAACGAGGCGTTCCGGTACGGCAACTTCGGCTACGCCGCCGCGATGGGCAACGTCATGGTCGTCCTGATCGGCGCCTTCCTGATCCTGTACCTGCGCGCCCAGATGCGGAGCCGGAACTCATGACGAAGTCCATGCGCAACCCCGTCGCCCGCCCGCTCCAGTACGTCGCCCTGCTCGCGTACATGTGCTTCCTGGCGTTCCCGCTGATCTTCCTGCTCACGACCGCGTTCAAGACCGACCGCGAGATCCGCTCGCCCGACCCGTCGTTCCTGCCGCAGTCGCTGAACTTCGACAACTTCACGACCGCGATCGAACGCGCGGACCTGTTCCGCGCGGCCGGGAACAGCCTCCTCACCGCGGTCACCACCACGGTGATCGTCACGGCCGTGGCGCTCCCGGCGGCCTACGCGCTGGTGCGGTTCCGCACGAAGCTGCGGATGGTCGCCACCGGGTGGATCCTGCTCTCGCAGGTGTTCCCGTTTATCCTCATCATCATCCCGCTGTTCCTGCTGCTCAAGGACATCGGACTGGTGAACACGCTGCTGGGCCTGGTCCTGGTGTACGCGGTGTGGGCGCTGCCGTTCGCGCTGTGGATGCTCCAGGGCTACGTCTCGGCGATCCCCGTGGAGCTCGAAGAGGCCGCGTCGGTCGACGGCGCGGGGCGGTTCAAGACCCTCGTCAAGATCGTGCTGCCGCTCCTGGCCCCGGGCCTGGTCGCGACCAGCCTGTTCACGTTCATCAACTCCTGGAACGAGTTCTTCTTCGCGCTCGTGCTCATCCAGGACCCCGACATGCAGACCCTGCCGCTCGCCCTCGCCCGCTTCGTCGGCACCGAGGGGCAGGTCCAACTCGGGCCGCTGGCCGCGGCCGCGCTCATCGCGTGCCTGCCCAGCCTCGTGTTCTTCATGCTCATTCAGAAACGGCTCACCGCCGGACTCCTCAGCGGCGCGGTCAAAGGCTGACCGGGCCGACCACTATGGAAAGAGAGAACGAAATGCGAACTCGCACCAGCGCCAGCGTCGCCGCGGTTGCCGGGCTGCTCGCCCTGCCCCTCGCGCTGACCGGATGCTCGGCCTTCGGCGTCGGGGACGACGGCGACGACGGCGGGAAGGTCACCCTGACCTTCCAGTCCCTCGCGTACCAGGACACCACGATCGCCGCGACGCAGGAGATCGTGGACGCCTGGAACGAGGCCAACCCCGACGTCCAGGTCGAACTCGTCCAGGGCTCCTGGGACAACGTCCACGACCAGCTCGTGACCCAGTTCCAGGGCGGCACCGCCCCGGACATCATCCACGACGAGTCCGCCGACATCATGGGCTTCGCCGAGCAGGGCTACCTCGCCGACCTGAGCCCCTACCTCTCGGACGACACCAAGTCCGCGGTCTCGGACGACATCTGGGGCACCGTCACCGCCTCCGACGGCGCCGTCGTCGCGGCCCCGACCCTGCTCCAGTCGTACGTGGTCTTCGCGAACACCGACGCGTTCGCCGACGCGGGCGTCGAGCTCCCGACCGGCGCGGACCTCACCTGGGACGACTTCCAGTCGCTCGCGGGCCAGGTCGCCGGCGACGGCTTCGGCCTCGGGTGGGGCCTCCAGCAGCCCACCGCCGCGGTCATGAACCTCTCGCTCGGCTTCGACGGCACCTACTTCGACGGCGACGCCATCGACGTCGGCGCCGAGGAGCTCGCCGTGCCCGAGCGCATCCACGCCATGGCCTACGACGACGGCTCGCTCGACCCGGTCTCGCTGACCCAGTCCGGCTCCGACGTGCTGCCGGGCTTCTTCGACGGCAAGTACCCGATGTACGTCGCGGGCAACTACATCGCCCAGCAGATCACCGAGTCCGCCCCCGAGGGCTTCAACTGGGCGGTCCTGCCCCCGCTCGCCGGCACCGCAGGCGCGGTCCAGGCCGCGAACCCGCAGACCATGTCCGTGGCCGCCGAGTCCGAGCACGTCGAGGAGTCGGCCGCGTTCATCGACTTCTTCATGCAGGCCGACCACCAGGCCGCGCTCGCCCAGGGCGACTGGCTCATCCCGTCCTCCACCGACGCTCGCGACCTCGTCGCCGAGCAGACCGCGGGCGAGAACGGCTGGGACGCGATCCTCGCCTCCGGCGAGGGCCTCTCGGCCGCGCCGTTCCAGTCGGCCGTGAACTACCCGCAGTGGAAGGACCAGTACGCGACCCCGGCCCTCCAGCAGTACCTGGCCGACGAGATCACCGCCGAGCAGCTCCAGACGCAGCTGACCGACGGCTGGAACAGCCTCGGATAACGCCACCCGCACCACCCCGACCCGCCGGGGCCGCGGCCCCGGCGGGCACCCGAACCGAACTGAGGAGACACGATGACCCTGCCGCCGAACACCGACGTACTCGTTGACAAGGCGACCGGCGCGCTCGCGGGCGCCGCGGTGGGCGACGCGCTCGGCGGCGCCGCCGAAGGGAACACGCCCGAGGCGATCCAGCAGCGGTACGACGGCTTCATCGAGGGGATCGTGCCGCCCTTCAACGCGGACTGGCGCAACGCCCGCCCCATCGCCCCCTACCACAAGGGCGACGGGCACATCACCGACGACACGCTCATGACCTGCGCGCTCGTCGACGTCTACGGCACCGTCCGCGACCACCTCACCGCCCACGACGTCGCGACGCACCTCGTGCCGCTGCTCATGGGCGAGAAGCGGTGGATCCCCGAGTTCGAGTCCGAGGCGCTGCTGCTCCACCGCATCTTCCTCGCCGAGAAGTGGCTCGTCGCCCGCCTCCACTACGGGCACATCGACCCGCGCGAAGCCGGGGTCGGCAACATCGTCAACTGCGGCGCCACCATGTACGCCGCCCCGATCGGCATCGTCAACGCGGGCAGCCCCGACGCCGCCTACGCTGAGGCCATCGACGTCGCCGGGGCCCACCAGTCCTCCTACGGCCGCGAGGCCGCCGGGGTCTACGCCGCCGCCGTCGCCGAGGCCATGCGCCCCGGCGCGAGCGTCGACTCCGTCGTCGCCACCGCCCTGCGCCTCGCCAAGGACGGCACCCGCACCGCCATCGCCGCCGTCACCGACGCCGCCCGCGACGTCACGGACTGGAGAGGCGGCCTCGCCGAGCTGCGCCGCGCCGTCGAGCCGTTCGACACCGTCGGCCCGAACTACCGCGCCCCCGCCATGGACGCGCGCATCCCCAGCCGCACCAAGGCCATCGAGGAGCTCCCCATCGCCCTCGGCATGCTCGTCGCCGCCCGCGGCGACTACCGCGACGCCGTCCTCGGGTCCATCAACTACGGCCGCGACTCCGACTCGATCGCCGTCATGGCCGGGTCCATCGCCGGGGCCCTCGGCGGCCTCGCCGCCGTCCCCGCCGAATGGGTCAAGGACGTGTCCGAGGCCAGCCGCATCGACGTCACCGCCACCGGCCCCGCCATGGCCGCCGTCGCCCGCGACGTGTGGGCCCGCGACGCCGACCGCGCCGCCCGGGTCGCCGACGCGCGCACCGCCTACGCCGGAGCCGCCGCATGATCCGACTCTCCTGGACCCAGCCCGAGGACCTCGTCCCGCACGCGCTCGAAGCGGCCCGCCTCGACGGCCGCGACGCCGCCGCGATCCGCGACCGCTGGACCGCCGCGGGCGGCTCCACCGCCGCCCCCGTCTCCGGCGCCACCCCCGAGCCCGCCCCGGACGCCCTGCGCGCCCTGGCCCGCGAGGTCCTCGACGACCTCGACGCGCTGGCCGACCCCGACGCGCTGCCCGCGAACGAACCCGACGACCTCGGGCCCGTCCTCGCGCTCGCCTCGCCCCCCGAACTCCCCGAACCCGGCGACCTCGGGGACCGCGTCCTCGGCGCCTGGCTCGGCCGCGCCGCCGGATGCCTCCTCGGCAAACCCGTCGAGAAGATCCCCCTCGACGGCATCCGCGCCATCGCGAAGTCCACCGGCAACTGGCCGCTCCACGGCTACTTCACCGAACAGGGCCTCGACCCCGCCGTCGCCGCCCGGTACCCGTGGAACCGGCGCTCGCGGCCCACCAGCCTCGCCGAGAACATCGACGGCATGCCCGAGGACGACGACCTCAACTTCCCGCTCATCGCCCTCACCCTCCTTGAGCGCCACGGGCCCGGGTTCACCACCGACCACGTCGCCCAGGCATGGCTCGACCTCCTGCCCGGCGGCCGCGTCTTCACCGCCGAGCGCATCGCCTACCGCAACCTCCTCGACGGCGTCGAACCCGACCGCGCCGCCGCCGTCCGCAACCCCTTCCGCGACTGGATCGGCGCGCAGATCCGCACCGACCTGTACGGCTGGACCCGCCCGGGCCTGCCCGTGGAGGCCGCGATGCTCGCCTGGACCGACGCGCGCCTCTCCCACGGCCGCAACGGCGTCTACGGCGCCATGTTCGCCGCGGCCGCCAGCGCCGCCGCCGTCACGGGCGCCTCCGTGGACGCCGTCCTCGCCGCAGGGCTCTCGGTCGTCCCGGCCCGCAGCCGCTACGCCGCGGCCGTCCTCCGCGGTATCGAACTCGCCGCAGGGGACCTGCCCGACGAGGCCGCGATCGACGCGCTCCACGCCGAGTACGGCCACCTGCACTGGGTCCACGTCCTCAACAACGCCGCGCTCCTCGCGTTCGCGCTGGCCCGCGGCGCCGGGGACTTCCGCCGCACGATCACCCTCGCCGTCTCCGGCGGCTGGGACACCGACTCCGTCGGCGCCACCGCCGGGGCGATCACCGGCGCGATCACGGGCGCGAAGGCCCTGCCCGCCGAGTGGATCAGCCCGCTCGACGACCGCTACGCGACCTCCGTGCCCGGCTTCGCCGGCGCCACGTTCACCGCCCTCGCGGCCCGCACCCTGGAGGCGTCCGCATGACCGTCCTCGTCCTCGGCTCCGCGAACCTCGACCTCGTCTACGAGGTCGAGCGCATCCCCGCGCCCGGTGAGACCGTCCTGTCGCTCGGCTTCGGCTCGTTCGCGGGCGGCAAGGGCAACAACCAGGCCGTGGCCGCGTCCCGCGCGGGCGCCGACACCCGGTTCGTCACCGCGCTCGGCGCCGACGCCTCGGGCGACCGGCTCGCCGCCGAGGCCCGCGACGCCGGGATCACGCTCCTGGACCGGCGCGTGGACGCCCCCACCGGGACCGCCGCGATCTTCGTGGACCGGCGCGGCGAGAACTCCATCGTCGTGGAGTCCGGCGCCAACGCGCTGCTCACCGACCTCACCGCGGCCGAACGCGACGCCATCGCGGACGCCGACGTGCTGGTCCTGCAACTGGAGACGCCCGTCCCCACCGTGGCCGCCGCGGTCGCGGCCGCGAAGGCCGCCGGGACCCGCGTGGTCCTCAACGCCGCGCCGAGCGGTGACGTACCCCTGGACGTCCTGTCCGACGTGGACGTGCTCGTCGTCAACGAGCACGAGGCCGCCGACCTGGCCGGGCCCGGCGATGCCGTCGGGTTCCTGACCGCCCGCGGCTGCGCCGTCATCGTGACCCTCGGCGCCGAGGGCGCTCTTGTCGGCGTCCCCGGCGAGGACCCGGTCCGGGTCCCCAGCTACAAGGTCAACGCTGTCGACACCACCGGCGCCGGCGACACGTTCGTGGGCGCGTTCGCCGCGGCCCTGGACGGTGCCGGCGGCGCCGTCGGCCTCGAAGCGCTCGTGGCCGCCACCGGCTTCGCCACCGCCGCCGCCGCACTCGCCGTGCAGCGCAAGGGCGCCGTCCCGTCCATTCCGACCCTGGAGGAGGTGCGGGAGTTCCGTGACGCACGCTGATCCCGACGAGGCCGCCACCAACACGTTCGACCCGCTGGTGCCCCGGCCCATCGACCGGTCCACCGTCCTGCCCGAAGGCGGGAAGATCGACCCCGGGGCCGGGGACATCGCGAAGATCTTCGCCGCCCCCGAGGACCCCGCCGACTGGCCCGCATGGCGCGACGACCTCGCCGCCTGGCGGGACGAGGCCCGCGCCCGCCTCGCCTACAGCGGCGAGGCATACGAGGACCCCCGCACGAAGTGGGCGTCCCGCGCGTTCGCCGTCGCCCAGGTGTGGCTGTGGGACGAGCGGCTGTTCGACCACGCCGAGCAGCGGTTCACCGTCGACCGGTTCCTGGAGTCCATCGCCGACCAGGGCGGCCTCGACGGGCTCGTCCTGTGGCACGCCTACCCCGTGATCGGCATCGACGACCGCAACCAGTTCGACTTCTACCGCGACGTGCCCGGCCTCGCCGCCCTCGTGCGCGAGTTCCACGACCGCGGCCTGCGCGTGTTCGTCGACTACAACCCGTGGGACACCGGGACCCGCCGCACCGGCCGCGACGACGCCGACGAGCTGGCCGCGCTCTGCGCCGAGATCGGCGCCGACGGCGTCTTCCTCGACACCCTCAAAGAGGGCAACGCGGACCTCACCCGCGCGCTCACCGCGACCGACCCGCCGCAGGTCCTCGAAGGCGAGTCCCGCGTCCCCAACGCGCGCATCGAGGACCACCTCCTGTCGTGGGCCCAGTGGTTCGCCGACTCCGAGGCGCCCGGCGTGCAGCGCGCGCACTGGTACGAGCGCCGCCACATGATGCACTCGATCCGCCGCTGGAACCGCGACCACTCCGGGGAGCTCCAGTCCGCGTGGATGAACGGCACCGGCGTCCTCGTGTGGGACGCGGTCTTCGGCGTGTGGGTCGGGTGGAACCGCCGCGACGAGGCCACACTGCGGCGGATGCTCCGCGTGCAGCGCGCCCTCGCCGACGTGCTCGCCGAAGGCGAGTGGGCGCCGCTCGACGGCGCGACCCCCGAGGCGGTCACCGCCGGGGTCTACGCCTCCCGCTGGACGCATCACGAGATGACCTTGTGGACCGTGGTGAACCGCCGCGACATCGACTGGATCGGCGCCCCGCTCGCCGCCCCCGCAGCGGGCCGCCGCTTCGACCTCACCGCCGGGACCGAGGTCACCGGCGCCGTCAAGGTCCCCGGCCGCGGCGTCACCGGCATCCTCGACCTCGCACCCGGTGCCGCCGTGCCCGAGTGGCTCGACGCGCTCCTCGCCGAGGCCGCCGCCGACCCCGGCTCCTCCGACTCCCGCTTCCCGGCCCGGGACGCCGTGCGCGTGCGCCCCAAGCGGTCCGCGCTCCAGATCCCGCCGAACACCGCCGTCCGGCCCGCCCCCGGGACCCGCCGACTCCCGGTGACGTTCCGGCGCCGCGAGACCGGCTTCTACCAGGGCGCGCCCTACGTCGAGGAGTGGAAGCCGCTGCCCCCGCGCCTCCACGACGACCGCGAAGAGCTGGTGACCGCCGAGACCGGCCCGGTCGCCGTGGCCGCCAACGAGGTCACGGTCCGCCAGTACCGCCAGTTCCTCGAACGCTCCGGGTACGAACCCAAGGTCCGCGACCGGTTCCTGTGCGGCACCGAGGACGCCGACCCGGCCGCGCCCGTCACCGGCGTGTCCCTCGACGACGCCCGCGCCTACGCCGCGTGGGCCGGGGCCCGCCTGCCCGACGAGTTCGAGTGGCAGCTCGCCGCCGCCGAGCCCGGGTTCGCGCGCCGCGAACCGGCCGTGTGGAACTGGACCGAGAGCGAGCACGCCGACGGGGTCACCCGCTTCGCGATGCTCAAGGGCGGCAGCGCCCACCGCTCCGAGGGCTCCGACTGGTACACCGACGGCGGCGTCAAGGACCCGTCGTTCAGCCTCAAGTTCCTCCTCCCGGGCCTCGGCCTTGAGCGCTCCAGCAGCATCGGCTTCCGCATCGCCTGGGACCTGACCCGTGAGGAGGGCGCATGACCGCGCCGCTGGAGGGCCTGCGCGTCCTCGACGTCTCGACCCTGTTCGCCGGGCCCATCGCCGCGACGTTCCTCGGCGACTTCGGCGCCGACGTGATCAAAGTGGAGCACCCCACGAAACCGGACGCCTCCCGCGGCCACGGGCCCTCCAAGGACGGCGTCAACCTCTGGTGGAAGACCCTGGGCCGCAACAAAAGAACCGTGACCGTGAACCTCGGGACCCCTGAGGGCGCCGACCTGCTGCTGCGGCTCGCCGCCGGCGCCGACGTGCTCATCGAGAACTTCCGGCCCGGCACCCTCGAACGCTGGGGCCTCTCGCCCGAGCGCCTCCACGAGGCCAACCCGCGGCTCGTCGTCGCCCGCGTCACCGCGTTCGGCCAGACCGGCCCCTACTCGGGGCGCCCCGGCTTCGGCAGCCTCGCCGAGGCCATGAGCGGCTTCGCGGCCCTCACCGGCCAGCCCGACGGGCCCCCGACGCTCCCGCCGTTCGGCCTCGCCGACGGCATCGCCGCGCTCGCGACCGCCTACGCCGTCATGGTCGCGCTCCGCTCCGCCGACCGCGACGGCAGCGGCCAGGTCATCGACCTCGCCATCATCGAGCCGATCCTCATGCTCCTCGGCGGCCAGATCACCGCCTACGACCAGCTCGGGACCCTCCAGGCCCGCAGCGGGAACCGCTCGGTCAACAACGCGCCCCGCAACGTCTACCGGACCGGCGACGGCGAATGGGTCGCCGTCTCCACCTCCTCCCAGTCCATCGCCGAACGCGTCATGCGCCTGGTCGGGCGCGAGGACCTCGTGGCCGAACCCTGGTTCGCCTCCGGCCACACCCGCGCCGAGCACGCCGACGAACTCGACGACGCCGTCGGCGCCTGGATCGGCGCCCGACCCACCGCCGACGTGGTCGCCGCGTTCGAGGACGCCCAGGCCGCCGTCGCCCCCGTCTACGACGTGCGCGGCGTCCTCGACGACCCGCAGTACCGGGCGATCGGCACCGTCCAGACCGTCGAGGACGAGGAGCTCGGCCCCGTCAAGATGCAGAACGTGCTGTTCCGCCTCTCCGAGACCCCCGGCGCGATCCGCTTCCCCGGCCGCCGCCACGGCCAGGACACCGACGAGGTCCTCGCCGAGGTCGGCGTGACCCGGGAGCAACTCGAACGACTGCGGGAGAAGGGGATCGTATGAACCCGGTCAGCGCGCTCTACGTCCCGGGCGACCGCCCGGACCGCTTCGACAAAGCCGCGGCCTCCGGCGCCGACACCGTCATCCTCGACCTGGAGGACGCCGTCGCCGACACCGCGAAGGCCGCCGCCCTCGACCACGTCACCGCCTGGCTCACCGCCCACGACGGCGACGTGGACGTCCAAGTCCGCGTCAACGTCGGCGCCGACCACGAGATCCGCGCCGTCCGCGCCACCGGCGCACCGGTGGGCCTGCGCATCCCCAAGGTCGAGACCCCCGAGGACCTCGGCGTCATCGCCCACCTCGCGCAGGGCCTGCCGCTGACCGCGCTCATCGAGTCCGCCCGCGGCCTCCAGAACGCCGCCGCCATCGCCGCCCACCCCGCCGTCGCCGCCCTCGCCCTCGGCGAGGCCGACCTGCGCTCCGACCTCGGCGCCACCGCCGAAGCCGTCCTCGACCACGCCCGCATCCACGTGCTCATCGCCGCCCGCGCCGCCGGACTGCCCGCCCCGATGCTCTCGGTCTACCCGCGCATCCAGGACCTCGACGGCCTCCGCGCCGACACCGAGCGCGGCAAGGCCCTCGGCCTGCGCGGCCGCACCGCAGTCCACCCCAGGCAGCTCCCGGTCATCCGCGAGGTCTTCGCGCCCACCGCCGACGAGACCGCCTGGGCCGAAGCCGTCGTCGCCGCCCTGGAGACCGGGGGAGTGGCGACCCTCCCCAGCGGCGAGATGGTCGACCCCGCGATGCTCGGCCGAGCCCGGAGCATCCTCGGCCGGTAGCGGGCATACTCATGCGGTGACACTCATCCGACGCGAGACCGACGGCGACCGCGCCGCCGTCCACGCCCTCCAGGACGCCGCCTTCAAGACCGCCCCCCACGCCTCCGGCCACGAGGCCGACCTCGTCGACGCCCTCCGCGGCACCGACGCATGGGACCCGCGCTACTCCCTCGTCGCCGAGATCGACGGCGCCGTCGCGGGCCACGCCCTCTCCACCTACGGCACCCTCGCCGGGGCCCGCGTCCTCGGACTCGGCCCCATCGGCGTCGACCCCGCCCGCCACGGCCGAGGCATCGGCTCGGCCCTCATGCACGCGTCCATCGGCGCCGCCGACGCCGCGGGCGAACCGGCGATCATCCTCCTCGGCGACCCGGCCTACTACGGCCGCTTCGGCTTCGTCCCCGCCTCCGCCCACGGCGTCGACCCCGGGCCCCACGAATGGGGCGACTACTTCCAGATCCGCACCCTCGCCGCCTGGACCGGCGACCTGCAAGGCACCTTCGCGTACGCCCCGCCGTTCGACCAGTTCGGCTGACACCGATGAATCCCGGCGCCCGGCCGCGTCAGAGTGGAAGGAGAGAGGAGACCAGGTGACCGACCTGCCCGAGACCGCACTGTCCAGATCAGCGCTGTGGAGCGCGATCTTCGCCGAACGCGACGCCCTCGCCGCCGACCTCGCCGGATTCGAGGACTGGACCGCGCCCTCGCTGTGCGAGGGCCTCACCGTGCGCGAGGTGCTCGCCCACCTCACCGCCGGGGCCAGCCTCACCTTCAGCAAGTGGATGGCCGGGGTCGTCAAGTGCCGCTTCGACTTCGACAAGCAGGTCGACATGCAGCTGCGCCGCCAGATGGGCGCGACGGGCGCCGAGACCCTCGACCGGTTCGCGCGGACCGCCACCAGCACGAAGCACCCGATCCCCGTCCCCGCCGTCCTCGGCGAGATCGTCGTCCACGGCGAGGACATCCGCCGCCCCCTCGGCATCCGCCGCGACCACCCGGTCCCGGTCCTGACCGCGCTGGCCGTCTACTTCCAGCGCTCGAACATGACCGTGCCCTCGGGCAAGCGCGCCGCCGGGCTGCGGCTCGACGCCGCGGACGGGCCGTTCGCCGCCGGGGACGGCCCGCTCGTCACCGGCCCGACCCTCGCCCTGATCATGGCGATGGCCGGGCGCACCGCCTACCTCGACGAGCTGGGCGGCGAGGGCGCCCCGGAGTTCTGCCAACGCTGCACCGACCTCAAGTGAGGCAACGCGAAAGCCGCCGGACCCGAGGGCCCGGCGGCTTTCGTCTTGCGTCTTAACGCAGGTCGAACCGGTCGAGGTCCATGACCTTGACCCAGGCGGCCGCGAAGTCCTGCGCGAATTTCTCGGCGGCGTCGTCGCTGCCGTACACCTCGGCGAGGGCCCGCAGCTCGGAGTTGGACCCGAACAGCAGGTCCACGCGGGTGCCCGTCCACTTCACGGCGCCGGTGGCGTCGTCGTGGGCCTCGTAGACGCCGTCGTCGGCGGTCTTCCAGGTCACGCCCGGAGCCAGGAGGTTCCGGAAGAAGTCGTTGGTCAGCTGCCCGGGGCGGTCGGTGAGCACGCCGTGCTGCGCGCCCTCGTAGTTCGCACCCAGGACGCGCAGGCCGCCGACGAGGACGGTCATCTCCGGGGCGGTCAGCGTCAGCAGGTTCGCCTTGTCCACGAGGAGGAACTCCGCGGGGATGCGGTGGCCCTTCCCGAGGTAGTTGCGGAAGCCGTCGGCCGTGGGCTCCAGCGGCGCGAACGAGTCGGCGTCGGTCTGCTCCTCGGTCGCGTCGACACGGCCGGGCGCGAACGGCGCCTCGACGTCGAACCCGGCGTCCTTCGCGGCCTTCTTGACCGCGGCGGTGCCGCCCAGGACGATGACGTCGGCCAGCGAGACCGGCTTGCCGAACGCGTCCTTGACCGCTTCGAGCTTGTTCAGCACGATCCCGAGGTTGTCGGGCTCGTTGACGGTCCAGCCGCGCTGCGGCTGGAGGCGGATGCGGGCGCCGTTGGCGCCGCCGCGCTTGTCGCTGCCCCGGAACGAGGAGGCCGCGGCCCACGCGGTCGACACGAGCTGCTGCACGGTGAGGCCCGAGTCGAGGATGCGCGCTTCGAGGTCGGCGACGTCGGCCGCGGAGAGCGGCGCGGCCTCGGCCTGCGGCAGCGGGTCCTGCCAGATGAGGTCCTCGGAGGGCACCTCGGCGCCCAGGTAGCGGACCTTCGGGCCCATGTCGCGGTGCGTCAGCTTGAACCAGGCGCGGGCGAACGCGTCGGCGAACGCGTCCTGGTCCTCGGCGAAGCGGCGCGAGATCGGCTCGTAGACCGGGTCGAAGCGCAGCGACAGGTCGGTGGTGAGCATGGTCGGCTGGTGCGTCTTCGAGGAGTCGTGCGCGTCGGGGACGGTCCCGGCGCCCGCGCCGTCCTTCGGGCGCCACTGGTGCGCGCCCGCGGGGGAGTCGAACAGCTCCCACTCGTAGCCGAACAGGATCTTGAAGAAGCTGTTGTCCCACAGGATCGGGGTGTCGGTCCAGATGCCCTCCAGGCCGGAGGTGATCGCGTCGCCGCCCTTGCCGGTGCCGTAGGCGTTCTTCCAGCCCAGGCCCAGCTCCTCGATCGGGGCGCCCTCGGGCTCGGCCCCGACGTTCTCGGCCGGTCCGGCGCCGTGGGTCTTGCCGAAGGTGTGGCCGCCCGCGATGAGCGCGACGGTCTCCTCGTCGTTCATGGCCATGCGCGCGAAGGTTTCGCGGATGTCGCGGGCCGCGGCGATCGGGTCGGGGTTCCCGTTGGGGCCCTCGGGGTTGACGTAGATCAGGCCCATCTGGACGGCGGCGAGCGGGTTCTCCAGCTCGCGGTCGCCGGTGTAGCGGGCGTCGCCCAGCCAGGTGGTCTCGGGGCCCCAGTAGACGTCCTCGTCCGGCTCCCACACGTCCTCGCGGCCGCCCGCGAAGCCGAACGTCGGGAAGCCCATGTTCTCCAGCGCCACGTTGCCGGTGAGGATCATCAGGTCGGCCCAGGACAGCTTCTGGCCGTACTTCTGCTTGACGGGCCACAGGAGGCGGCGGGCCTTGTCGAGGTTGCCGTTGTCGGGCCAGGAGTTCAGCGGCGCGAACCGCTGCTGCCCGGCGCCAGCGCCGCCGCGGCCGTCGTGGATGCGGTAGGTGCCCGCGGAGTGCCACGCCATGCGGATCATGAGCGGGCCGTAGTTCCCGAAGTCGGCCGGCCACCAGTCCTGGGAGGTCGTCAGGACCTGCTCGATGTCGGCCTTGACCGCGTCGAGGTCGAGCGAGAGGAACGCCTGGCCGTAGTCGAAGTCCGCGCCGAGCGGGTTGGCCTCGGCCGGGTTCTTGGCGAGCAGCTTCAGGTTGAGCCGGTCGGGCCACCAGCCGCGGTTGCCGCCGCCCTGCGCGGGGATCGGCGCGCGGCCGTGCGCGACCGGGCACTTCGACTCGGCGCCGGCCTCCGGGTCGTGGATGATGGCTTCGTGGTCGTCTGACATGGCTTTCCCTCCAGTCGCCGGGGAGCCCCGCACCCCTGCCGGAGCGGCCCCTACAAGGTCTAAACAACAAACTACTCGTAGTTTAGACAGAGTCTAAATGAGGGTCCCGTCAGGTCGCCCGCGACACCACCCTGCCATGCGCCGTCCGCGGGCGGCGGTGAACGGTGAACAGCCCGATATATTTGGGGCCGTGCACCCCTCGCATCTCCTCAGCGTCGACCTGGGCACCTCCCACGCCGTCGCGCTCCTGCGCTGGCCCGACGGCCGCGTGCGCCCCCTCCTCTTCGACGGGCAGCCCGTCCTCCCCGCGGGCGTCTACTGCGACGAGGGCGGCGACCTCCACACCGGCCGCGACGCCGCCAGGCTCGCGGCCGCCGCGCCCGAGCGCTACGAGCCCCACCCCAAACGGCACGCCGCCACCGGGGCGGTCCTCCTCGGCGACCGCGAGACCACCGTCACCGCCATGTTCGCCGCGGTCCTGCGCCGCATCGCCGCAGCCGCCGCCGACGTCGCGGGCACCGTTCCCGAGACCATCCTGACCTGCCCCTCCACCTGGAGCTCGACGCTGCGCGGCGTCCTCGCCGACGCCGCCGCCAAGGCCGGGCTCCCGCCCGTCGCGATCACCACCGAACCGGTGGCCGCCGCCCACTACTACCGCGCCGCCCTCGGCCGCCCCATCGGCGGCGCGCTCGCCGTCGTCGACTTCGGCGCCGGGACCCTCGACATCGCCGTCCTCGCCGCCGACGGCGACCGCCTCGACATCGTCGCCGAAGGCGGCCTCGGGGACTTCGGCGGCGTCGACCTCGACGCCGCCGTGGTCGAACACCTCGGGGCGCTCGTCGCGGCCGACCACCCCGATGCCTGGGCCGCCCTCGCCGAGCCCGCGACTTCTGAGCAGCGCCGCGCCCGCGCGGTCCTGTGGGACGAGGCCCGCGAGGCCAAGGAGATGCTCTCGCGCACCGCGGTCGCCCCGCTCACCGTCCCCGGCGTCACCGCGGGCCTCCACCTCACCCGCCACGAACTCGACCGCCTCGCCCGGCCGCTGCTCGAACCCGCGGTCGCCGAACTCGCGCGCCTGCGCGACCGTGCCGCGGCCCGCGGCCACCGCCTCGACGCGGTCTTCCTCATCGGCGGCGCCGCCCGGATGCCGCTGATCGCCACGATGGTCCACGAGGCGCTCGGCATCGCCCCCGTCCTCATCGAGCAGCCCGAACTGGCCGTGGCCGAAGGCGCCGCGACCCCGGGCCTCCCCGGTTCCAGCACCGCCCCCGAGCAGGCCGCCGCACCGGCCGACCCGCCGACCGCGATCCTGCCGCCGCCCCCGGCCCGGTCAGGTCCGCGCCGCCGCCATGCCGTGGCGGCGACGGCCGCGGCCCTCGCCGTCCTCGCCGCCGTCGTGCTCGCGCTCGTCTACAACGGCGGCCCCGAAGGGGACGGCCCGGCCCAGGCGGACTTCACGGTCGCACCGGCCCAGGGATGTCCGGAGGACGCCGCCGAACTCGTCCCCGCCGCGGGCGTGCTCCGCGGCCCGCACTTCACCGTCGAGACCGTCTGCCTCGCGTTCCTCGAACCGGACCAGACCGCCCTCATCGAGGCCCTCCCCGGCGACGTCCCCGGCCTGGAGGACGACGAGCGGCTCGCCCTCGCGTACTTCCCGAACGACGGGACGGCCCTGGCGCTCCCCGAGGGCACCGCCTACGACGTCGCCGCGACCCTCGTCCTCGGCGGCGCGACCTGGGAGCTCGACGACCTGCCTGCGCCCGGGACGGTCTACGCCGCCGCGGTGGGCGCCGACGACCCGCTCACGCTCGCCGTCACCGACGCCGACCGCACCCAGGTCCTCGACCTGCGCACCGCCGCGATCGCCGACCCCGTGACCGCCTACTACAGCGGCGAGTTCGCGCAGCGGGAGTTCATGGTCGGCTGGGACCTGTCCTTCGAGTCCACCGACGGCGAGTGGACCGGGACCGCGACCGACGACGACATCGCGGTCACCGCGGTGCGCGCGGCCTTCGACGAGGAGGAGGGCTGGCTGTGCGAGTCGGACCTGGCGGTCGTCACCTTCACCTGGGCCCAGATGATCGAGGACCTGGAGACCGGCGTCGAGATCCCGTTCGACGCGAGCGAGCACCTCAGGGTCAACGCCCGCAACGAGGACCACGCCCCCGTGTCGGTGCAGACCTCCGACGAGGAGGTGGCCGCCCAGGGGGACGACCACCGCGGCATCGCCCGCACGTTCACGGCGGTCTTCGCCGTGCCCGGCGACGCGGTCGAGATGACCGTCGCGTACACGCCGCCGGACTCGTACCACTACACCGGCGAGGGCGAGGACGTGTGGCTGTACGCCCAGGGCGGCAACGAGACCCTCTACGAGGAGCTCGACTTCACCCCGCCTGCCTGAGCCCTACGACCAGTCGTGCCCGGGGTTGCGGCACAGGCAGAACGGGTGGCCGACCGGGTCGGTGTACACCTGCCACCCGTAGCCCTGCTCGTTGATGAAGTCCTTCCGGTGCACCGCCCCGAGCGCCTCGATGCGCTCGCGCTCGGGCGCGAACTCGTCCACCTCGAAGTCCAGGTGGAACTGCTTCGGGTGCTCGTCCCCGGGCCAGCTCGGCGCCTGGAACTCGTCCACCTTGTAGAACGCGAGGTCGACCTGGCCGAAGCTGATGCCCGTCCAGTACTCGTGGCCCCCGGGCGCAATCTCGCGGCCGGTCACCGCGGCGTAGAACTCGGCGAGCGCCCTCGGGTCGGGGCAGTCGATGATGAAGTCGGTGAACTTGAGCATCCGGAGATCCTATTCGGCGAGGTGCTTGGGCTTGCGGGCCGCGGGGGAGCAGATCGCCGCCACCGCGACGAGGACGAGGACGACGAGGAAGGCGTTGCGCAGGCCCACCTCCTCGCCGAGGAGGCCGATGAGCGGCGGGCCGACGAGGAAGGCCATGTAGCCGATGGTGGCGACGGCGGCGACGTTGGCGGTGGCCTTGCGGGGGTCGTCGGCGGCGGCGGACATGCCCACGGGGAAGCCGAGGGAGGCGCCCACGCCCCACAGGACCGCGCCCGCGATGGCGATCGGGGCGGTGGGGCCGATGATGACCAGGAGCAGCCCGGCGAGCGCCAGGAGCGCGGACCCGGCGAGGACCGGGACGCGCCCGAACTTGTCGAGGGCCGCGCCGCCGAAGAACCGGCCCGCCGTCATGGCGGTGACGAACACGGCGAAGACCGCGGCGCCGCCGGGGTTGGTCAGGCCGTAGCCGTCGACCATCGCGAGGCCGAGCCAGTCGTTCGCGGTGCCCTCGGTGAAGGCCATGCCGAGGATGATGAAGCCGATGAGGATGATCCGCGGGTCCGTCCACGCGGACAGGCGGGTCCGCCAGCCCGCGGGCTCGCCCTCGGTCTCGTGCGGCTCCTCGGCTGGCTGGAGGTAGCGGACCACCCACAGGTCCACGGCGATGACGATCGCGCCGACGACCCCGAGGTGGGCGGCGACGGGGACGCCGAGCTGCTCGGTGAGCGCGCCGACCCCGGCGCCGAGCATGGTGCCGACGCTGAACCCGGCGTGGAACATCGGCATCAGGGTCTTGCCGATGCGCCGCTCGTTGGCGGCCCCGGCGACGTTCATCGCCACGTCGAGCACCGAGTTGCCCGCGCCCGCGACCATGAGCGCGAAGAACAGGAGCCAGAAGCCGGGGACGAACCCGGCGATGAGCCCGGCGGCGATGAGGCCGACCGCGGCGGTCGCGAGGAACCAGCGGATCGCCTTGTTCACGCCGATGTGGGTGATGACGTGGCTGGAGGCGACCAGACCGAGGATCGCGCCGCCGGACATGCCGAGGATGAGGAAGCCCATCTCCTGCGTGGAGGCGCCGAGGATGTCGCGGATGTTCGGCACCCGGGCCGCCCAGTTCGCGAACACGAAGCCCGAGAGGGCGAAGATCGTGAACACGGCGTTGCGCCAGTGGGCCAGCACCGGGTCGGTGCGCCCGGGGCGCTCGCGCAGGGTGGAGTCGGTCACGGCGATCCAATCCGGTCGTGGGCACAGGGGGTGCCCGCGGCGGAGCACCGCACCAGCTTGCATCCGATCGGCCCGATCGACAAACCATTTCGACAGGTGAACGCCGGTGGATCGCTAAAGCACGGCGGAACCCGAGGTCACGCTAGGCTTGCCCGCATGGACGAAGGGCTCTCGATCGGCGAGGTCGCCGAGGCGACCGGCCTGAGCGTGCACGCGCTCCGGTACTTCGAGCGCGAGGGCCTGTTCCTGCGCGACATCCCGCGCTCGGGCGGCGGCCGCCGGGTCTTCGCCGCCGCGGACGTGGAGTGGCTGACACTGCTGAACCGGTTGCGGGACTCCGGGATGCCGATCGCGGGCATCCGCGGGTTCGCCGCGCTCGTGGGCGCCGGGCCCGGCAACGAGGTGGAGCGGCTGAAGCTCCTCAAGCAGCACGAGGACGACGTGCGGGCGAAGATCGCCGAGCTGGAAGCCTGCCTGGAAGTGGTGCATCACAAGGTCGTCGTCTACGAGCGGCACGTCGAGGAGGGGACCGCGAAGGGCCTGTGGTCCCCGGGTCAGGGCACCGACTGCTGAGGGGTCAGGGCGCGGCCCGGTAGGGCACCGGGCCGTCGAGGCGCCAGTGGACCTGGTCGGTGGCCCCCGTCGCCGAGAGCAGGCGCAGGCCGTCCTCCTTCCACCACAGCCACCCGGCGATCCCGGTGACGGGCAGGCTGAGCAGGAACGCGATGAGCACCGCCTTGCCCAGCGGATCGGCCAGCGGCAGGTAGACGAGGGATCCGAACACCACGGTCGCGGCCATGAGCGCGAGCCCCGCCAGCGCCACCGCCAAGTGCCGCTTGCGGACCCGCTTCGTCTCCGCGACGCTGCGCACGCGCAGCAGCAGCTCCTCCCCGCAGGTGCCGCAGTGGATCTCGGCGACGTCCTCGCCCGCGGCCGGGCGCCGGCAGTGGACCGGCTGGGCCGCGAAGCGCTTGGTCTCGCGCGAGTAGACGATCACGGTGAAGAAGCTGGTGTCGACCAGGTGCCCCAGGGCGATCCCGGACTGTTCGTGCAGCTCGCGCATGTCGTGCTCCTCCCGTTGGCCGACACTGTAGTCCGGGTCCGCCCGGACCGGTCCCGAGCGTCCGGAATTCGCCTCCATTGAGGTCTATCGGAAAGCCTTCGCCGCTGCCATACTCACTGATGTCGATACTTGCTGGTATCGATACCAACGGGACGGAGGACGGTCTTGAGAAGACTTCCGATCGCTTGCGCCGCAGCGATATTCGTCAGTTTGCTGGTCATCCAGCCCGCCCAGGCCGCCCCACCGGCCGACGCACCCCCAGAGGAGGCCGCCGCCGAGCTCCAGCAGCAGGGCGTGGCCGAGCCGCAGCCGTGGGACCAGGCCGCGTTCGACGCGTTCACCGACCCCGGGGACGCGGACTTCGCACCGGACGACGGCTTCGCCGCCGCGCTGGCGCCCGGCAACAGCCCGGTCCGCCAGGCGATCACCGCCGAGTCGCTCGACGCCGAGCCGTTCGCGATGGAGGACGCCGCGACCGCCGCGGCCGACGACTGCGCCTCCTCTTACAACTACAACTTCCACGACTACGAGTGCCAGGCCTTCGCCGGGGACTTCGTGTTCCTTTACGACGTCAAGGACAGCCCCGGCGACACGCGCGGCGTCCCGGCCGACGCGGGCGCCAACGGCCGCCCCTACGCGGTCGTGGACATGATCAACGCGATCGACGAGGCCCAGTCCGCCTACCGCGACATGGGCTACGACGTGGACCCCGGCTCCGGGCCGTGGGCGGTCGTCGTGGGCCTCAACGACACCCAGGAGGGGTGGTTCAACGGCGGGGCGTTCACGCTCCCGTTCGGGGCGAACAGCCAGCCGATGATCATCCTGCCCTCCGACCCGGGCCTGAACGACGACGACAACTACGACTACCTGCCGCGGCACGAGTTCTTCCACGTCGTGCAGTACCAGTACTGGGACGACACCGGCGACATCGGCTGGGCGTACGTGCGGGACTGGATGGGCGGCAGCGACTTCAAGACCATGAACTGGTGGATGGAGTCCACGGCCGAGTGGGCCGCGCTCATGTCCTACCGGCTCCAGCCGTACGACCCGCGCAACCCGACCGCCGCGATGATGTACGCCCGGGCGCTCCCGGAGTTCCTCGGCGACCCCGGCCGGGCCCTCAACGCCGCGGAGGCCCTGGGGAGCTCGCGGCAGTACAGCACGTTCCTCCTGGCGTTCTACCTGAACGAGCAGACCGGGAGCACCGCGGCGGTCCGCAAGACCTGGGAGCACATCCGCGACCACGACTCGACGCCGATCACCGCGATCAAGGCCGTGCTCACCGGGTACGGCCTCGACATCCCCTCGACGCTCTTGGGCTTCTCGGTCGCCAACTACCGGCTCGCCGCCGAGCAGGGCGGCGCCCCGCCGAACCCCATGGCCGGGTACGGGTACGACGACGAGGAGCGGGACCTGTGGCGGTCCTACCTCGCGGGCGACTCCCGCACCGACGACCACCTGCTCGGCGACTACCGGCCGAACCGCACCACGCGGGCCGTCCCGATGGGCACGCAGGAGACGTACACGGCCGAGATGGAGCCGGGCGGGTCGGCGTACTTCGACTTCGCGGCGGTCCAGAACTCCGGCGACCCCACCTCCGACTACCGGTCCCGCCTCACCATCTCCACCGAGGACCGGGACGACCTGGAGTACGTGGCGATGGTCTGGTCGGCCAAGGGCAGCCCGGGGAGCCTCTCCGAGTACCCCACGGCCGCAAGGGCGGTCTACCCCGACACGAGCAACGTCATCACCGTCTCGGACTTCGCGTACCCGATGGTCGTCACGCTCGTCGCCACCCGCACCGACCTGAACACGAACTCCGTCGAGGCCGACGGCGACGGCCGCGAGTACCGCTTCCGCACCAGGGCCCTGGTGCCGCTCGACCACCCGTCGTGCACGCTCTCGAACCTGAACGTCTCGAACCTCCAGGACGACGGGGTCGCGCCCGAGCAGCAGTTCCTCGACTACGCCGCGACCACCCCGAACGGCTGGACCGGCGGCGACTCGACCTACTCGGTGCGCCTGCCCGACGGGGACCTGCTGTGGCTGTTCTCCGACACGTTCCTGGGGCCGCTCAACAGCGACGGCACCAGACCGGTCTCCGCGCCGCTCATCAACTCCACGTTCGTCAGGCAGGACGGGAGCGGCCTGAGCACCATCCAGGGCGGCACGGCCGCGAACCCGGAGGCGATCATGCCGCCCCCGGAGGCCAACCACTGGTACTGGCTCGGCGACGGGATGATCTCCCGCCAGAACGGGACCGACTACCTGCAGGTGGTCTTCCAGGAGTACCTGCGGTTCGGGACCGGCGACTGGGACTGGCGGTTCGACCAGAACGTCGTCGCCACGTTCTCCCTCTCGAACCTGAAGGACCCCCTGCGGGTCGAGGCCCTGCCCTCCCAGGCGGGGGCGTGGGGCTCGGCGCTGCTCCCGGCCAGCCAGTCCGGGGACGGCTACACGTACATCTACGGGATCGCCGACGCGCCCACGAACAAGAAGCAGCGGATCGCCCGCGTCCACGGCTCCGACCTGGGCGCGACCGCGAAGTGGCAGTACTGGACCGCCGACGGGTGGACCGCGTACGAGTCGGACACGGGCATCGGCCTGAACGGCATCGCCAACGAGTACTCGGTGACCAAGTGGAACAACCAGTACGTGCTGGTCACCCAGGACTCGACGCTCGCGTTCAACAACCAGGTGTACGCGTACACGTCCTGCTCCCCGGCGGGGCCGTTCACCAACCAGAGCCTCGTCTACTCGATGCCGGAGACCGGCCTGTTCGGCTCCTACGGCGACGAGCGGATCTTCGCGTACAACGCGCACCTGCATCCGACGATCAGCTCCGGCAACCGGTTCGTCATGTCCTACAACGTGAACACCTTCGACAGCCGCATGACCGCGGAGGGCTCCCACTACCAGGACCCGAGCATCTACAAACCGAGGTTCATCAGCTTCACCCTGAGTTAGCCGCCGGGGCCCGCCCCCGGGCGGGCCCCCTTCACGCCCCACGCCTGGAACAGCACCGCGGTCGTCCCCACCGGCACCATCCGCACGCTCTCGCGGCGCCGCGCGAGCCACCGGGCCGCGTCCCCCAGGTGCGGCATGACCCCGCGCAGCGTCAGCTCCACACCGTGTTCTGCGCACTCGCGCACCAGCTCCCGCCGGTCCACCAGCAGCGCCGGGTCGTGGACGCCGCGCGTTGCGATCCGCGGAATCCGCTCCGCCACACCGATCGCCAGGAACCGGCACAGCGCCGTCGCCGCGAGCGTGTCGACCACGAGCAGCCCGCCCGGCTTCAGCAGCCGGCACGCCTCCGCGACCACCGCCGCCAGGTCCGGGACGTGCTCCAGGATCTCCCCGGCCACCACCACGTCCGCGCACGCATCGGGCAGCGGCACCGCCGCCACGTCCCCGCGCACCGCCAGCACCCCGTGCCCCGCCGCGAGCGCGAGCGACTCGCGCGAGAGGTCCACGCCCACATGCACGTACCCGTCCACGTGCGGCGCCAGCAGCCCCGCCCCGCACCCCAGGTCCACCAGCACCGCGCCCGGCCTCCCCGCCGGGACCAGCGCCCCGCGGGCCGCCGCGAGCCAGTGCAGCACCGCGAACACGCCCCGCGGCCGCCACCACTCCCCGGCCAGGTCGTCGTAGAGCGCCGGGTCGTTCGGAGTTCGGGTCTGGCGTGGCATACCGCCAGGGTGGCACACTGATCCGATGACTACGGCCGCGGCGATGCTCCGAGCGCTCGTCCTTGCGTCCCATCCGCTCCCGGCCCTCGCGGTCACCCTCGTCACCGCCGGACTCGCGGCCTCCGCGGGCCGGTCCGTCCCCGGGATCATCGCGATCGCGTTCGCGATCCTCCTCGGCCAGCTGTCCGTCGGCTGGCTCAACGACCTCGTGGACGCCCCCCGCGACGCCCAGGCCGAACGCGCCGGGAAGCCCCTCGCCTCCGGAGAGCTCCACCCCGCCATCGCCTCCGCCGCGATCGCCCTCGCCGCACCCGCCGCGGTCCTGCTCACCCTCGTCTCCGGCGTCCCCGCGGCCCTCGCCCACCTCGCCGCGCTTGCCTCCGCGTGGGCCTACGACCTCGGCGTCAAGTCCACGGCGTTCTCCGTGGTGCCCTTCGCGTTCTCCTTCGGGATGCTCCCGGCGATCGTCTCCCTCGGCCAGCCCGGCGCCCCCTGGCCGCCCCTGTGGCTCATGGGCGCCGCCGCGGCCCTCGGCTGCGCCGCGCACTTCGTGAACGTCCTGCCCGACCTCGCCGACGACGCCGCCACCGGCGTGCGCGGCCTCCCGCATCGCCTGGGCCCCTTGCCGACACAGCTCCTCGCCGCAGCGCTCGTCCTCGCCGCCTCCGCGCTCCTCGCGTTCGGCCCGCCCAGCCCGCCCTCGGCTGTGGCCCTGGCCGCAGTCCCCTTCGCCGCGCTCGTCCTCGCCGCCGGACTCGCCCTCGGCCGCAAGCCGGGCTCGCGGGCCGCGTTCCGCGCCGTGCTCCTCGTTGCCCTTGTCGACGTCGTCCTGCTCCTCCATACTGGGGTCCCTTCGGCCTGAGGAGTGAGCGCATTGCCAGCACCGACCGAGTCCAGGGGCGGCGAGGCGCTCGCTCTGGCGCGCGAGCTCGCCCCGCGGTTCGCCGACCGGGCCGCGGCCCACGACGAGCGGGGCCGCTTCCCCGAGGCGGACTTCGCGGAGCTGCGGGAGGCGGGCCTGACCGGGCTCATGGTCCCCGCGCGGCTCGGCGGGTTCGGCGCCACGTTCGCCGAGTACGCGGCGGTCGCCGCGGCGCTGGCGCGCGGCGCGGGCTCGACGGCGCTCATCTTCAACATGCACGCCTCGGTGACCGGCGCGCTCGCGCAGACCCCCGAGCACCTGGTCCGCGCCCTCGGCGCCCCCGAGTCGTTCTTCGCCGCAAGGGACAAGGCCCTCGCCGCCGCCGCGGGCGGCGCCCTCTACGGGGTCGCGATGAGCGAGCGCGGCGGCGGCTCGCGCCTCTCCAAGACCACCACCGCGTACCGGCGCAGCGAGAAGGGCTACCGGATCACCGGCGCGAAGGCGTTCGTGTCCGGCGCCGGGCACGCCGACGCCTACCTGGTGACCGCCCGTGACGCCGAGGCCGAGGAGCCCCTCGTGTCGCACTTCCTCGTGCCCGCCGGGGACGGCATCCGCGTCGAGGAGACCTGGGACTCGCTCGGCATGCGCGCCACGGGAAGCCACGACGTCCACTTCGACGTCGAGGTCGACGCGGACGCGCTGCTCGGCGGCGTCGAGGGCCTCGCCCTGCTCCTGGCCGAAGCGATGCCGCAGTGGCTCGTCGCCTCCTACGCCGCGGTCTACACCGGGGTCGCCCACGCCGCCGTGGACGCCGCCGCCGCGCACATCAGGGGCCGCGGCCTCGACGCGCTCGCGCCCGTGCGCTCCCGCATCGGCCGCGCCGACGCCGCCGTCGCGGCAGCGGAACTCGTGGTCGCCGAGGCCGCCCGGCGCATCGACGCCGCACCGGGGGAGGAGGACACCAACCGGTGGGTGTGGCGCGCGAAGCTCACCGCCGGGGACACCGCGTTCCAGGTCGCCTCCTCGCTCCTGGAAGCCGCGGGGACCTCCGCGTCCCGGCGCGGGCACCCGCTCGAACGGCTCTACCGGGACGCCCGCTGCGGCGCCCTCCAACCGGCCACTTCGGACGTGTGCGCCGACTGGCTCGGCGCCGCGGCCCTCGGCTCGGACCCCGACCACGACACCGCGGTCCCGCGGTGGTGACCGCCCGGACCGCCGGGATCGGCACCGCCCTGCCGCCGCAGTTCGAGCAGCAATGGCTGTGGGACAACGTGTTCCGGAGCCACTTCAATGGGAGCCGCGTCGCCGCGCGCATGTTCGACACCGCCGGGGTCTCCCGCCGCCACTCCGCTACGCCGCCCTACGAGCTCGCCGACGCCGCCGGGTGGTCCACCGAGGAGCGGATGCGCCGCTACGCCGAACGCGCGCCCGCGCTCGGCCTGCGCGCCGTCCGCCGGGCCCTCGCCGCCTCCGGCACCGACCCCGACGAGATCGGGCTCCTCGCCGTCGCCACCTGCACCGGGTACGGCACGCCCGGCACCGACATCGACCTCGCCGGGGCCCTGCCGCTGCGCGCCGACGCCCGGCGGCTCCTGGTGGGCCACATGGGATGCCACGCCGCGATCCCCGCGCTCGGCGCCGTCGCCGACTACACCGCCGCCCACGACCGGCCCGCCGTCCTCCTCTGTGTCGAGCTCACCTCGCTGCACGTGCAGCCCGCGACCCGCGACATCGACCAGGCCGTGGTCCACGCCCTGTTCAGCGACGCCGCCGCCGCGATCGTGGTGCGCCCCGGCGACGGGCCGGGCCTGCGCGTGGTCGACGTGGCCGCCCGCACCGACACCGTGCGCCGCGGCCACATGACCTGGCGCGTCACCGACCTCGGCTTCCGCATGGGCCTCTCGCCGGAGGTCCCCGAGGCCCTGAGCGAGCACGTCGGCCCGCTCGTGAAGGACCTCCTCGCCCGCCACGGCCTCGACCGCTCCGAGGTCGCCGCGTGGGCCGTCCACCCCGGCGGGCCGCGCGTCCTCGACGCCGTCGCCGCCGGGCTCGACCTCGCCCCCACGGCCCTCGACCCGTCCAGGAAGGTCCTCGCCGAGCACGGCAACTGCTCCTCGGCGACAGTCCTCCTGGTCCTGGACGAGATCCTCAAGGCCGGAGCGGACGGCCCGATCGTCATGCTCGCCTTCGGCCCCGGCCTCACCCTCTACGCGGCACTGCTCGCCTGAAAACCGCTGTGAGCCCGCCGGGGGCCCGTGGTAGGTTCGGCGCCATGTCCTCACCCGAAGCGTCCAGACCCGGGCCGCCGCACCGCCGGCGGCCCTGACGCCCGTGTGAGTCCCCAGCCCCGCCCTCCGAGCGGGGCCGCCTCTCCGCGCGCCCAGTGGCCGCGGCGGTCCACCGCCGACCGTCCGCCGCTTCCGGAGAGACACACACTCATGCCGTTCGTCCTGTACGCCCTTGCCGTCGCCGTGTTCGCGCAAGGCTCCTCCGAGTTCATGCTCGCCGGGCTCCTGCCCGACATCGCCGCCGAACTCCACATCACCGTCGCCCGCGCCGGGCTGCTGACCTCAGCGTTCGCCGCGGGCATGGTCCTCGGCGCGCCGCTCATGGCCGCGGCCGGGCGCCGCTGGCCCCCGCGCGCCTCGCTCGCGGCGTTCCTCGCCCTGTTCATCGCCGCCCACATCGCCGGAGCCCTCACCGACTCCTTCGCGGTCCTCCTCGCCACCCGCGCCGTCGCGGCCCTCGCGAACGCGGGCTTCCTCGCCGTCGCCCTCGCCACCGTCGCGCTCCTCGTCCCCGCCACCAGGCGCGCCCGGGCCCTCTCGATCCTCCTGGGCGGCACCACGCTCGCCCTGGTCGCCGGGGTCCCCGCGGGCGCCCTCCTCGGCGAGGCCCTCGGCTGGCGCGCCACCCTGTGGGCCGTCGCGGCCCTCGCCGCGCCCGCGCTCGCCGCCGTCGCGCTGGCCGTCCCCGACCGGCCCGCCGCCACCGAACCGGTCGGCCTCCGCACCGAACTCGCGGTCCTCAAGCGCCCCGACGTGATCCACGTCCTGGCGCTCGGCGTCCTCGTCAACGGTGCGACCTTCGGCGCCTACACCTACCTGGGGACGCTCGCCGCGGGCCGTGTCCCGGTCGTGCTGGCGCTGTTCGGGATCGGCGCGTTCCTCGGCGTCCTCGCCTCCGGGCGCCTCGCCGACCGGCGCTGGCGGGCCCTCCTCGCCTGGGGCGGGCCGCTGCTCCTGGCCGGGTGGCTCGCGCTCGCGCTGCTCCCGGCCGCGCTCCTGCCGCTCGCGTTCGTCCTCGGCGCGCTGAGCTTTAGCGTGGGCAGCACGCTCATCGGACGCATCATGGCCGCCGCGCAGGACGCGCCCACCATGGGCGGGTCCTACGCGACGGCCGCACTGAACGTCGGCGCGATGCTCGGCCCGGTCCTCGCCGGGCTCTGCTACGACGCGGTCGGGCCGACGGGCCCGGCGCTCGCGGCCGCCGGGCTCGTCGCCGTCGCGATCACCGTGCGAGCACTCCGGCGCTGACCGGCCGCGGCGCGCGGACCGGCACCGCGCGCCGCACCGCCAGCCATCCGGCGACCGCGAGGTACGCCAGCAGCACGGCCGTCCCGGCCCAGCCCGGCAGCGGGTAGAACCCCGCCGACGGCACGTAGTACCCGGTCACCTGCGGGTACTCGACCACGGCCTGCTTGAGCGCGAACACCGCCGCCGGAGTCGTGCGCAGCAGCCACTCCGACACCGCGTCGGGCAGCAGCGGCACCGTGCCGACCGCCAGCGGCACCGCGATGAGGACCACCGCCACCACCGTGGCCGTCCACTTGCGGCGCAGCCACGCCCCGATCGCGAACGCCAGCACCGCACTCAACCCGAGCGCCGCCCCCGCCCCGACCGCGATCCGCACCGCGTCCCACACCGGGAGCGGCTCGACCGGCACCCCGTTGCCGTCGAGCACCGCGGTCCCCGCGCCGATCGCGACCCCGGCCGCGACCAGGCCCACCAGGAACACGGCCGTCCCGAGGACGCCCGCGCGGGCCGCGAGGTCCTTGCGCTCCAGCGGCTCCCGCGACGCCCCGAGCCGGGCCGCCGCCACCACGAGCACCGCGAGCGCGAGCGGCAGGCCCATGAGCAGCCGGTCCACCGTGGCGATCCCCTCGACCCCCGAGGGCCCGATGTCGCCGGTGCCGCTCAGCGTCCATGTCCCGCCGTCCTCGACGCCGCCCGAGGCGGTGTGGAACCTCTCCCAGTCGGTGCCGTTCATCTCTCCGACCGCGTCGCTCGCCCACTCGCCCTGGCCGCCTTCGACCTCGATGTCGTCGAACACCCCGACCGCCTGGGTGAACCGGGCCTCCGGCATCCCCGCGCCCCACGCGGTCTCGCGCACGGTCAAGTCCCCAGGGGAGGTCGCGAACATCCCGGCCTCGACGGTCTCGGGGAGCCCGTCGACCACCGCGGTCCCGACCTCCTCCCACGCCTGTCCGTCCATGGAGGTCGAGGCGGTGATCCGGTCGCCGTCCCGGTCGAGGCGCAGCCACACCGGCGTGCCCGGCTCCACCGCGGGCCCGGCGACGTCCTCGGTGTACCCGTACTGGAACCGCACCCCGTGCTCCCCGGTGAGCATGAGCGCGGCGTAATCGGAGCCCTGGCCGAGCCCGTCCTTGAGGATGATCCCGGTCTTCGCCCACGGGACCAGGCCCGGGACGATCTCGTCGTGGTCCGGCGGCGGGTAGGTGATCGTGCCGGTCATGTCGGCCAGCCGCACGGTGACCGACCCGTCCGGGCCGAGCCCCTGGTGGACGAACCAGAACCGGTCGCTCACGGCCGCACCGTCACTGGAGGCGGGCGTCTGCGGACAGGGCCCCTCGCACGAGGACCGGCTCCCCGCGGCCGTGAGCAGGGCGAGTCCGATGAGGACCGCCCCGGCGGCGGCGAGGGCGACGAGCCGCGCGGGGCGGCGCAGCGCCCTCATGGCCCGCGGGCAGTGCCTGACGGTGCGGCCGAGGGCCGCGCACGTTGCGTGCAGTTGCTTCTTCATGCCGGGAGTTCTACGCGCCAGTCGATGACACGGGCCGCAGCGAACCCGTTAGGCCCCTGTTATCCCGGCGCGGGCATCCTTGGACGCATGGTGAAGACGAGGACGCGGTTCACGGTCCTGTACGGCGCTGCATTCCTCCTGTGCGGCGCCGCGCTGCTCATCCTCGTGTTCGCGCTCGCCGGAGGCGACCTCTCCGACACGCAGCCGCTGCCCGGCCAGGGGACCGCGAGCCCCGACGAGCAGATCGCCGCCCTCCAGCGGCGGCTCGCCGAACTCGACGACCTCCACTCCCGGCAGATCCTCACCGCGTGCCTGAGCGCCTTCGCGCTCATGCTCGTCGTCTCGCTCCTCGTGGGCCGCGTCCTCGCCAAGCGGGTCCTGCGGCCCCTGCGGCGCATCACGGCCGTCACCCGCGAGATCACCGCCGAGCACCTGGACCGCCGCCTCGCCCTGCCCGGCCCGCGCGACGAGGTCACCGACCTCGCCGACACCGTGGACGACCTCCTCGGGCGCCTCGAAGCGTCGTTCGCCGCGCAGCGCCGCTTCGCCGCCGACGCCTCCCACGAGCTGCGCACCCCGCTCGCGACCGTGCGCGCCACCGTGGACGTCGCCGCCGCGAAACCTGCCGCCCCCACCGCGGTCACCGCGCTCGCCGAGCGCCTGCGACCCCAGCTCGACCAGGTGGACCGGCTCCTCGACGGCCTCCTGGCCCTCGCCCGGTCCCAGCACGGCGCCGTCGCCGCCGACGGCACCGCGGACCTCGCCGCGACCGCCGCCGCCGCGCTCGACGCCCGCGCCGACGACATCGCCGCCAAGCACCTCGCGGTCACCACCACCACTGCACCCGGCACCCGCGTCCGCGGCGACACCGCGCTCCTCAACCGCATGGCCCGCAACCTCATCGACAACGCCGTCGACCACAACCGGAACGGCGGCACCATCACCGTCACCACCGGGCCCGCCGGCACGGCGGTCCGCCTCACCGTCCACTCCTCCGGCCCCGTCCTCGACCAGGCCGCCGTCGACGGCCTCGCCCGGCCCTTCCACCGCCTCGGCGCCGACCGCACCGGCTCCGACCGCGGCTCGGGCCTCGGCCTCGCGATCGTCCACGCCGTCGCCGCCGCCCACGGCGGCACCCTCACCCTCACCGCCGCACCGGAAGGCGGCCTCACCGCCACCGTGGAGATCCCGGCCGAGGCCGCCGCATGAGGGTCCTCGTCGTCGAAGACGCCCGCGCCCTCGCCGAAGTCGTCGCCGAAGGGCTGCGCGACAACGGGATGGCCGTGGACCTCGCGTTCGACGGCCTCGCCGCCGCCGAGAAGCTCGGCCACACCGCCTACGACGTGCTCGTCCTCGACCGCGACCTCCCCGGCCTGCACGGCGACGCGGTCTGCCGCCTCGTCGCCGACCGCGAGGACCGGCCCATGATCCTCATGCTCACCGCCGCGGGCGCCCCCGACGACCGCGTCTCCGGCCTGGTCCTCGGCGCCGACGACTACCTGCCGAAGCCGTTCCACTTCCCCGAGCTGGTGCTCCGCGTCCAGGCGCTGGCGCGCCGCCGCCCCGACGCGCGCCCGCGCACGCTCCGCGCCGCCGGGATCGAACTGGACCCGGTGCGCCGCACCGCGGTCCGCGACGGCCGGGTCCTGTCCCTGTCGGTGAAGGAGTTCGCGGTCCTGGAGGCGCTCATGCACGCCAGCCCCGGGTACCTGTCCGCCGAGCGGCTCCTCGAACGGGTCTGGGACGAGCACGCCGACCCGTTCACGAACACCGTCGCCGTCACCGTGGGCCGCCTGCGCCGCAAGCTCGGCGGGCCCGCGGTCATCGGCACGACCCCGGGCGTGGGCTACCGGCTGGGGTGACGGGCCCCGCGGTGCCGCGCCCGCACGCTCATCTTGCGGGCCAGGAGCGACGCCGACGCGGCGATCACGGTGAAGTTGAACGCCATCTGCACGACGAGCAGGCCCCGCGCAACCTGCCCTTCTGCGTGGACGTCGCCGAACCCCACGGTGAGAAGCGTGCTCAGCGCGAAGTACAGGGCGTCGATGCGCGTCTCCAGACCCGCGAACTCGCCGGGCCGGTGGACCGCGACCGCGAAGTCGGTGAGCGCGAACAGCAGCACCCCGCCGAGGATCGCCACGAGCAGCCCGCCGAGCGGCGCGTCCGGGTCGCGGATCTGCCGCACCGCCTCCCAGCGGGCGACCAGCGCGAGCGTCACCAGCATCGCCGCAGTCACCGTCCACCGCATGAGGAGCACGCCGACGGCGGCGTCCGCGTCGACCGGCACCACGAAGTACGCGACGGCGAGCGCGGCGCACACGAGCGTGTACCGCAGCGGGGACGGGAGCCGCTTCACGCCGCCGCCTCCGCCCGCTGAGGCCGGTCGAGGACCCGGCCGGTCACGAAGGCGACGACGACCGCGATCAGCACCACCGGGGCCATCGCCGTCGCGTCGGAACCGAGGAGCAGCGTCACCAGGATCGCCGCCGACACCGGCAATGGCAGGACCGCGACCGTGGCCGCCGCCATGCCCGCCGCCAGCGCCGGGACCGCCCCGAATCCGGGGAGGGCGCTGAGCAGGACGCCCGCGGCCGCGCCGAGGAACAGGCCCGGGAAGATCGGGCCGCCGCGCAGCGCCGCCAGCGACACCGCGTACGCGATGCCCTTGAACGCGAGGATCGCGACGAGCACGCCGATCCCGAGCCCCTCCGGGTCGGCCGTCAGCTCCCCGAGGGAGTCCTGGCCCGACAGGAGCACGTCGACGGGGGAGCGGCCCGTGATGAGCGAGTACGCGCCCGCGCACACCGCGGTGACCGCGACGGCGGTGAGCGCCATGGACATCGGGCGCCGCTGCGCGAGCGGCGCGAGGCGCCGCGCGAGTGCGTGGACCTCCCGGACGCCCGCGGCGATGAGGACCGCCGCCGGGACGGTCCACAGTAGGTCGGTGACGTGCAGGCCCGCGGACGGCAGGCCCGGCAGCTCCAGCGAGGACACCGGCAGGCCCGTCCACGACCCGAGGCCGGTGAAGATCAGTGCGCCCACGCCCGCCGACAGCAGGCACGGCAGCAGCAGCCGCGTCAGCTTCGGCCCCGCGAACCCGGCGGCCTCCAGGATGAACACGGCCGCGACGAGGGGGCTCCCGAAGATCACCGCGACCGCCGCGGCTGAACCGGAGGTGCCGACGACCGCCTCCGCGGGCGTGCCCTGCGTGCGGCGCGCGAGCATGAGCGCGGTCGCCGCGCCGACGGCCATGAGCGGCGCCTCCGGGCCGAGGACCACGCCCAGCGGCAGGCCGCCGACCGCGGCGAGGAGCACGCCGGGCAGGTACGAGGGCCGCACGGGTTCGGCGGAGAGCCCGTCGATCGGCAGGTGCCCGGCCCCGCCGGGAGTCCACTTGATCGCCGCGCCCGTGAGCACGCCGCCCAGCAGCAGCCACGGGACCGGCCACCACCACGGCACCGGGTCGAGCCCGAAGTCCGCGGGGAGGTCCTCCCACACCAGGGACGTGAGGCGGTGCAGGAGCGCGAGGAACGCGAAAGCCACCGCCGACACCGGGACCCCGACGAGCCCCGCGAGCAGCAGCAGCCTCAGGTACGCGCGGGTGTGCGCCGGCTGCTCCGGCCGCCCGGTCTCCGAATCCGCCTCGCCCACTGCGCCCCCTTGTCACAGTGGATCTTCCACCGCGCGGGGACCCGGCACCGGGCGTTCGGCGCAAACGCCTCGGTCAGCGCGCCCCGGCCGGGCGCAGCGCCGCCATCGTCCGGTCCAGGCACGGCGCGAACTCGTCCGGGTCGCAGCTGGGGAACGCCGCCGCGTGCAGGCACGCGAACGCCCCGCCGACCATGGCCCGCAGCACCACCGGGTCCGCGTCGTCCCCGACCCGCTTCGTCAGCGCGTCCGTGAGCATCCGCTGGAGCAGCTCCAGGCGGCACAGGTACGACGCGAGGAGCCGCGGGCTCCCGTCGATAATTCGCTGGATCGCGGCGTCGTGGTCGCGCGATACTGGGTCGCCGAAGCGCTCGACGACCGGGTCGAACGCACGCCGCAGCGAGTCCCACTCGGGCTCGCCCGCGGGCCGCGCCGCCAACCGGGCCGCGAGGTCCTCTCCCAGCCGCTCCAGGCTGTCGAGCACGACCTCGTCCTTCGAGGAGAAGTACCGGAAGAACGACCGCTGCGACATGCCGACGGCTGCGGCGATCTCGTCGACCGTCGTCTCCTCGAAGCCCTTGTCGACGAACAGCTCCTCGGCGGCCCGGGCGATGCGCGACTGCACGGCCCGACGTGACACTTCTCGCAGACTCCCACCGGCGCTCATGATCGGATGGTAGCAACTGCAATGATTGACAGTCACTGACACATCCGGTGCGTCAGCGCCGTCACCACAGCGCGGACCCGGCGGCACCGGTCCACAACACCCGAAGGATCCCCCCAGATGAGCGTTGACCAGCGACCCGCTGACACACCGCCGGCCGATGCACCGCAGGCCGCGCCCGCCCCCTCCGAGGGGGTCCCGGCCCAGATCAAGCTGGTGCTCGGCGTGCTCCTGGTGGCCGCGTTCGTGATGATCCTCAACGAGACCATCATGGGCGTCGCGCTCCCCGAGCTCATGGAGCAGTTCAACCTGACCGCCGCCACCGTCCAGTGGCTCACCACCGGCTTCATGCTCACCATGGCCGTGGTCATCCCCATGACCGGGCTCATCCTCCAGCGGTTCACCACGCGCACCGTCTTCATCGCCGCGATGACCCTGTTCACCGTCGGCACGATCCTCGCCGCGTCCGCACCGGTCTTCGGCGTCCTCGTCGCCGCCCGCGTCATCCAGGCCAGCGGCACCGCCGTCATGCTGCCGCTGCTCATGACCACCGTCATGACGTTCGTCCCCGCCGACCGGCGCGGGCGCACCATCGGCTTCATCACCATCGTCATCGCCGTCGCCCCCGCGGTCGGCCCGACGTTCTCCGGGTTCATCCTCGCCCAGCTCACCTGGCACTGGATGTTCCTGTCGGTCCTGCCGATCGCCGTCCTCGGCCTCGTCCTGGGCGCCCTGAAGATCCAGAACCTCGGCGAGACCCGCCCGGTGAAGTTCGACCTGCTCTCCGCGCTGCTGTCCGCGGTCGCGTTCAGCGGCCTGATCTACGGCCTCAGCTCCATCGGCGAGGCCGCGGCCGGCGCCCACACGCCGATCCCGCCGTACGCGGCCATCACCGCGGGCGCGGTCTCCCTCGCGCTGTTCGTGCTCCGGCAGCTGCGCCTCCAGCGCACCGACTCCGCACTGCTCGACCTGCGCGTGTTCCGCAGCCGCTCGTTCACCGTCGGCGTCGTCATGCTGCTGATCTCGATGGCAGCCCTGTTCGGCTCGCTGATCCTGCTGCCCATGTACCTCCAGAACGTCCTGGAGCTCACCACGTTCCAGACCGGCCTGGTGGTCCTCCCCGGCGGCCTCGCCATGGGCCTCACCGGCCCCACCGTGGGCCGCCTCTACGACAAGCTGGGCCCGCGCCCGCTCGTCATCCCCGGCTCGTTCGGCGTGTTCGGGGCCCTCGCCCTGCTGACGCTGCTCGACCAGGCGAGCCCGGTGTGGTTCGTGGTCGTCATCCACGTCCTCATGAGCCTGAGCCTGAGCCTGCTCATGACGCCGCTCATGACGTCCTCGCTGGGGTCGCTGAAGATGGAGCTGTACTCGCACGGCAGCGCCGTCCTCACCACGCTCCAGCAGGTCGCGGGCGCCGCGGGCACCGCCGTGTTCATCACGCTGATGACCACGGGCACCAAGGAGAGCCTGGAGTCGGGCGCCGGTGTCGTCGCCGCGACCGCCGACGGCATCCACACCGCGTTCCTGTGGGGCGCCGGCATGGCCGTGATCGCCGTGGCCGCGGCGTTCCTGGTCCGCAAGCCCGCCGTCGACGGCCAGGAGCCCGCGCTCGCCGCGCACTAGCTCCTGAAGACGCCACCGGGCCCGGCCGCACTGCGCGGCCGGGCCCGGTTCGTCTCGTCCTACAGGCCGTCGAGGTACGGCCGGTGGCTGTCCATGAACTCCCAGCCGTAGTACTTGTCCCAATTGATCGACCAGGTCATGAGCCCGCGCAGGTCGGGCGAGGGCCCGCCGCGGAGCGTGTACCCGCCGCAGTTCGCACCCGACGTGAGGCAGTCGAGGGCCTGGTGGACCTGCGCGGGCTGGGTGTACCCGTTCCCGGCGCTGACGGCCGCGGGGAGCCCGAACGCGATCTGGTCCTCGCGCAGACCCGGGAAGAACTGGCCGGTGTTCGCGACCTGGAACCCGGCCTTGAGCATGTCGGTCATGGCGATGTGGAAGTCCGCGCCGCCCATGTTGTGGTACTGGCCGTCGAGGCCCATGACGGGCCCGGAGTTGTAGTCCTGCACGTGGAGCACGTCGAGCTCGGCGCGGAGGGCGTGGATGACCGGCAGGTAGGAGCCGGTGCGGTTGTCGCCCGCGCTGGTGCCGCCGTAGAACTGGTGGCCGACCTGCACGAAGAACGTCTCGGGCGCCATGGAGAGCGTGAAGTCGTCCCCGTACTTCGCGGTGAGGGACTTCAGGGCCGAGATGAGGTTGACGATGACGGGCGTGGTCGGGTTGCGGAAGTCGCTGTCACCGGCGTTGAAGTACAGGGAGTGGCCTTCGAGGTCCACGTCGAGGCCGTCGAGCCCGTACTCGTCGATGATCGCGCTGACGGAGCTGACGAACGCGTCCCGTGCGGCGGTCGTGGTCAGCTGGACCTGGCCGTTCTGCCCGCCGATGGACAGCAGGACCTGCTTGCCCTCGGCCTGCTTGCGGTCGATCGCGGCGATGAACTCGGCCTTGGTCTCGACGTTCGGGCACTCGGCGGCCGGGCACAGGGAGAACCGGATGTCGCCGGAGGTGGGGGTGGTCGGCTCGCCGAACGCCAGGTTGACGACGTCCCACGCGGCGGGGACGTCGTCGAGGCGGATGTAGCCGGAGCCGTTCGCGAAGCTGGTGTGCAGGTAGCCGATGAGGGCCTTGTCGGCGAGCGTCGGGTCCGGCGTGCCCGGGTCCTCGCCGCCGTCTCCATCGCCGTCTCCGTCCCCATCGCCGTCACCGCCGCCCTCGCCGGGCGGGCCGTCGAGCACGGCGTCGTCGACCCAGAAGTCACCCTGCCCGTACCAGCCGTGCACGTACACCTCAGCGGTCGTCTGCGTCGCGCCCGTGGTGAACGCGGTCGTCAGCTGCGTGTACGCGCCGGGGGAGGAGGTCCAGGTGGACCCGCCGCCGGTGGCCCCGAGGTACACGTAGGACCCGCGCACCCACGCGCTGAACGTGTACGAGCTATTGGGCTGCACGGGGACGCTGGCGGTGCACTTCCCGATCGAGGAGGCGCCGGCGGTGGACTGGAGGGCCTTCGTCCCGGACCTGACGGGCGAGCCGACGACCTGCGCGGCGTCGCAGGTCCAGTCGGTCGACCCGGACTCGAATCCGGGGTCGGCGAGCAGGTTGGCGGCCTGTGCTGGGGAGGCCGTGAGGGCCCCGGCCAGCACCACGGCCGCGGCGGCGAGCAGGGACGCGAGCAGTCGGGGTCGTGGTATGCGCAGTGGTCTCATGTTATTGACAGTAAACCTTACTATTAATATCTGTCAATATCTCACTGGCTCAGGCGCCCTGCCCGGGGCGGTAGAGGCCCACGACGACGCCGTAGCGGGCCTCGCCCTCGGCGTCCTCCAACCCGTCCACGAGGGATTCGAGCGTCCGGCGCAGGTGCGCGGCCTGGGCCTCGGTGAGGCGCACGCCCCGCAGGGTCAGCAGCGGGTCGGCGTCGTCGGAGATGACGTCCTCGGCGACGGCCGCGAGCGCGACCTTCGTGGCCTCCCCGGCCTCGTAGTGCAGCTTGCGGAAGGCGCGCTTGAAGTACTGCTCGGTGCCGCCCCTGACCCGCCGCTCGTGGTCGAGGTTCACCAGGCCCGCCTCGCGCAGGATCTTCAAGTGGTGCCCGGCGCTGCCCTTGCTGATGCCCAGCTCCGCGGCGAGCCCGCTCAGGGTCGCGGGCCGCTGCCCGAGCGCGAAGAGCAGCCGGTGCCGGACCGGGTGCCCGAGGGCGCGGTACTGCTGCGGGGTCGAGACCGTCAGGTCGGGGGCGTTCTCGGGCGCGGCGGTGCTCTCAGGTCCATCCATGAAATCAAGTGTCCAGAATACTGGACACTTTGTCAACTCCGTGGTTCACTTCTAGCGACGACACCTTCCTGGAGGACCCCATGACCCTGATCCCGCACCTCACCGGCCTGCTCCTGGAGCACTACGTCTTCCCCGACACCGCCGCCGAACTCGCGAAGACCCTCGCCGCCGCCGACGCCGCGGGCCGCTACGACGGCGCCGGCCAGGCCCGCCTCGCCGAGCTCGTCACCGCCGACCTCCAGTCCGCCAACGGCGACCTCCACCTGCGCCTCAAGTACAGCGAGGCCCCCCTTGAGGAGACGCACGACGACGAGGAGACCCAGATGCGCCAGATGGGCGAGTGGGCCGACCTCACCTGCGGCGGCGTCGCGAACGCCACCCGCCTCCCCGGCAACGTCGGCCTCCTGAAGATCGCGCCCCTGTTCTTCCCGCCCGCCGTCGCCGGCGACCGCGTCACCGCCGCCATGCACCTCCTCGCCGCCGCCGACGCCCTCATCATCGACCTGCGCGAATGCCTCGGCGGCGACCCCGACATGGTCGCCCTCGCCCACAGCTTCCTCGTCGGCCACGAGCCCGTGCAGCTCTCCGGCATGGCCCACCGCGACCCCGCCGACTTCAAGCAGGCGTGGACGTTCCCCGTCCCCGGCCCCAGGTTCGGCCCCGACAAGCCCCTGTGGGTCCTCACCAGTGCCACCACCTTCTCCGGCGGCGAAGCCCTCGCCTTCGACCTCCAGGAGCAGGGCCGCGCCGCCGTCGTCGGCGAGACCACCCGCGGCGGCGCCCACCCCCGCCAGGGCTTCAAAGTGGACACCCACCTCGAAGCCACCATCCCCACCGCCCGCTCCGTCAGCCCCCTCACCGGCCGCAACTGGGAGGGCACCGGCGTCGTCCCCGACGTCCCGACCCCCGCCGCCGACGCGCTCACCGCCGCCCACCGCCTCGCCCTCGAAGCGGTCCTCGGACTCGGCGCCGACGGCTTCCGCGCGCAGGTCGCCGCCGAGGCCCGACAGGCCCTGGACGACCTCGGCGCCGCCTGAGAACTCAACGTGATGCATTGCGGTGCAGCCGGTCCCCGGCGAACCTGAAAGCCGGGGCCCGGGACGGCGGCGTATCGTGTGGCGCACCGAGGGGCGGCAGAAACCACCACCGCCCCGCCCATAACGGTCGCACCCCGCGCCCTCGGCGTCCCCGACCCCCGTAAGGAGACCTCACTTGCAGCGCACCACACCGATGCTCGGCGTCATCAACGTCCTCATGGAAGGCCAGCGCCGCGCCGAATCGCGCGGCAACGGCAAAGTGGACGCCCTCTTCGACAAGATGACCGCCAAGGCCCGCAAGGACTCCGGCACCACCGACCTCGTCCTCTCCGACGAGGACGCCGAGATCCTGGAGAGCCTGCGGTTCCTCCTCCACTGCTGGGCCGCCACCCCCGCCCTCTCCGGCGTCGGCTGGCGCTCCGCGAAGGACATGGTCGAGGCCCGCATCTCCAACCTGCTCACCGTCCGCCGCCTCCAGGCCCAGCACCCGCAGGTCCGCGACGAGGTCGTCGAGCGCCCCATCTTCGTCCTCGGCCTGCCCCGCACCGCCACCACCCTCACCCAGCACATCATCGCCGGGTCCGACCACGCCCGCGCGCCCTACCTGTGGGAGATGTACTACCTCGGCCTCGAACCCGACGCCGAGGAGCGCCAGCGGCGCATCCGCCAGACCCAGAAGCGCCTCGACATGACCCTCCTCATGTCCAAGACCTGGCAGCACATCCACCCCACCAACGCCGAATGGCCCGAAGAGGACTACTGGCTGAAGTTCCACGCCACGTTCCACACCACCGTCGCCCCCCTCCCCGGCTACCTCGACTGGTACCGCACCTCCTACGACCGCGACACCGACTTCCGGTTCGTGCGCGACGCCCTCCAGGTCCTCCAGGCCGGGCGCCCCCGCCAGCGCTGGGTCCTCAAGCACCCCGGGAACCTCTTCAACCTCGACTCGATCCTCCGCGTCTTCCCCGACGCGCAGATCGTCCTCACCCACCGCGACCCCAACACCGTCATGTCCTCGCTGTGCTCCATGGTGGAGAGCCTCTACAGCATCCACCTCAAGCGCGGCGCCGTCGACCCCAAGGCCATCGGCCGCCAGTGGCTCCACGAACTCGCCACCGGCATGGACCAGTGCCGCCGCGTCCGCGCCGAGAACGCCAGCCCCGGCCGCTTCATCGACGTCAAGTACCACCGCCTCACCGGCTCCCCCCACAACGCCGTCCCCGAGCTGTTCCGCCAGCTCGACCTCCCCTGGGGCCCCGACGACGAGGCCCGCCTCGACGAGCACCTCACCCGCACCGGCCAGGGCGGCGGCCGCGACGGCGTCCGCCGCCACGAGCACTCCCTCCTCGGCTACGGCCTCGACCCCACCGAGGTCGACGACGCCTTCGGCAGCGACTACATGCGCATCGCCGCGGGCTGACCGAGCCGGCGCCGTCCCCTCACCTGAAATCGCGGGACGGCGCCGAAGGGCTGTTCAAGTCCAGCTCGATCAGCTTGTACGCCACGACCATCGGCATCGCGCTCGCGTGCGCGTCGACGGCCTTCTCCACCGTCCCCTTGATCCGCAGTGCCTTGGCCACGGTCGCGACCGACTGCCACCGCTTCCACAGCCCCTGCGAGCACACCACGTTCGCGATGCCCGTCTCGTCCTCCAGGCTCAGGAACGTCACGCCCTTCGCCGTGGACGGGCGCTGGCGGTGCGTCACGATCCCGGCGATCTCGACCCGCTTCCCGTCCTTCATGTGCGGCAGCCGCCGCGCCGGGAGCACCCCGTCGGCGTCCAGCCCCGCCCGCACCAGCTCCATCGGGTGCGTCTCCACCGACAGCCCCAGCCCCGTGTAGTCGGCGCGCGCCAGCTCGGCCGCGCTCATCCCCGGCAGCGTCGGCGGCGGCGCCGCGGGCCCGGTCCCCGGAAGCGTCCCGGGCCGCTCGTCCACCGTCCCCGCCGCCCACAGGGCCTTGCGCCGGTCCGCCTCCAGGCTCCCCAGCGCCCCGGCCACCGCGAGCTTCTCCATCCGGGCCCGGTCGATCCCGGCGCGCCGCGCCAGGTCCGCCAGCGACCCGAACGGCCCCGCCTCCCTGGCCGCCGCGATCCGCTTCCCCGCCTCCGCCCCGAGCCCCTTGACGTTGTCCAGCCCCAGCCGCAGGTCCGCGACTCCGTGCAGCGGCGCCGCGCACTCCCGTTCCGTCGCGATGAGGGACGCGACCTCCGCGCTGGCGTTCACGTCCGGCGCCAGCACCTCGATGCCGTGCCGCTGCGCGTCGGCGATGAGCGACGCGGGGGAGTAGAACCCCATCGGCTGGCTCGCCAGCAGCCCCGCGTAGAACGCCGCCGGGTAGTGGCACTTGAGCCACGCCGAGGCGTAGACCAGGTGCGCGAACGAGGCCGCGTGCGACTCGGGGAACCCGAAGTCCGCGAACGACTTCAGCTGGTCGTAGATCTGGTCCGCCTGCGCGCCGACGATGCCGTTCACCGCCATGCCCGCATAGAGGCGCGCCTTCAGCTCCTCCATCCGCTCGGCCGACCGCTTCGCCCCCATGGCCCGCCGCAGCCGGTCGGCCTCCCCGCCGTCGAACCCCGCGGCGACGATCGCGATCTGCATGAGCTGCTCCTGGAACAGCGGCACGCCGTACGTCTTGGCGAGCACCGGGTGCAGGATCTCCGGCACCTCGTGGCGCCACGCCTCCCCGTTGCGCCGCCGCAGGTACGGGTGGACGGCCCCGCCCTGGATGGGGCCGGGCCGGATGAGCGCGACCTCCGCGACGAGGTCGCGGAAGTTCTCCGGCCGCAGCCGCGGCAGCGTCGCCATCTGGGCCCGCGACTCCACCTGGAACACGCCCACGGTGTCGGCGCGCTGGAGCATCCCGAACACGGCCTCGTCCTCGGGCGGCAGGTGCGCGAGGTCCACGCGCGCCCCGTGGAACCCGGCCACGAGGTCCACCATGCGGTGCAGCGCCTCCAGCATGCCCAGCCCCAGCAGGTCGAACTTGACGAGCCCGGCGTCCGCGCAGTCCTCCTTGTCCCACTGGAGGACCGTGCGCCGCTCCATGCGCGCGGGCTCGACCGGCACGATCCGGCTCACCGGCTCTTCGGTGAGCACCATCCCGCCGGGGTGGATGCCGAGGTGCTGCGGCAGGTCCCGCAGCTCGCCCGCGAGGGCCTGCACGTCGGCCGGGATGCCCTCGGCCTCACCGGGGTCGATCCCGCTCCACCGGTGCAGCCGCTTCGACCAGGCCACCGCCTGGTCGTGCCCGTACCCCAGGGCCTTCGCCGCGTCCCGCACCGCCGACCGCGGCCGGTAGGTGACCACGTTCGCGACCAGCGCCGCCCGGTCGCGCCCGTACCGCTCGTACACGTACTGGATGACCTCCTCCCGGCGGCCCGACTCGATGTCCACGTCGATGTCCGGCGGGCCGTCCCTGTCGGCCGACAGGAACCGCTCGAACAGCAGCCCGAACCCGATCGGGTCCACGTTGGTGATGCCCAGGGCGTAGCAGACCGCGCTGTTGGCCGCCGATCCCCTTCCCTGGCAGAGGATGTCGTTGTCGACGCAGAACCGCACGATGTCGGCGACGATGAGGAAGTAGCCGCTGAAGCCCAGCGACTTCACGACCTCCAGCTCGTGCTCGATCTGCTCCCAGGCCCGCTTCGCGCCCGCGCCCCGCGGGCCGTACCGGCCGGTCGCGCCCGCCTCGGTCAGCTCCCGGAGGTACGAGAAGTCGTCGTGCCCGGCGGGGACCGGGAAGCGCGGGAGCCGCGGCGCCAGCAGCTTCAGGTCGAAGGCGCATGCGGCGGCGATCGCGGCGGCGCGCTCGACCGCCTCGGGGTGGTCGGCGAAGCGGCGGGCCATCTCGGCGCCGCTGCGCAGGTGCGCGGCGGCCGCGACGGGCAGGTGCGGGTCGATCCCGTCGAGGGTCCGCCGGGCCCGGATCGCGGCCAGCGCGGCGGCGGTGCCCTGGCGCCGGGGCGCGGCGTAGTGGACGTTGCCGGTGGCGACGACGGGCACCCGGCGCCGGCGTGCGAGGTCCGCGAGGACCTCGGTGCGCACGGTGTTCCCCGGGAGGCCGTGGTTGGTGAGCTCGACGGCGACGCTGTCGGCGCCGAAGTGCCCGATCAGCTCGCGCAGGGCCTTCTCGGCCGCGTCGGGGCCGCCCTCTCCGAGCGCCGAGTTGAGCGGGCCCTTGCGGCAGCCGGTGAGGATCTGCCAGCGCCCGTCCGCGTGCTCGGCGAGGCGTGCGAGGTCGTAGCGGGGGAGGTCCTTCTCCCCGCCTTCGAGCTTGGCCTCGGTGATGGCCTGCGAGAGGCTCCGGTAGCCGTGCTCGTCGCGGGCGAGGACGACGAGGTGCCGCCCGGCCGGGTCGGGCTGGCCGCGCCGGGGCCGCGGCAGCTCGACGCTGAGCTCTGCCCCGAAGACCGTGGGGATGCGTCCCCTTGCGACGGTTGCGAACTGGGAGACGGCGTAGAGGCCGTCGTGGTCGGTGATCGCGAGCCCGGTCAGTCCGAGCCGCTCGGCCTCGGCGACGAGGTCGGCGGGGGAGTCGGCGCCGTCGGCGAACGAGTAGTGCGAATGGCAGTGCAGTTCGGCGTAGTCAGTCATACCAGCCCACCGCCCGCCACCGCCCGCCTTCGCAGGCCAGGAGCGCGGCCCGGCCGTCGGACAGCTCCACCTGGAGCCGCGCGTACCGGCGGGACCGCCCGTCCCACCAGCGTTCGGACACCGGCCAGGGCCCCGCCCAGCCGCTGACGCGCAGGCGCCTGCCGCCCAGGGACACCGTCGCCGGGGTGGCGGACAGGTCGCCGCGGGCCAGGGCCCGCACCCGCGCCCCGGACGCGTCGAGCACCTCCACGTCCTCGCCCTCGCCGACGACCGCGGGGGGCGGCCCGGCGAGGATCCCCGGCCACGGGCCCGACGGCGCCGGGGGCGGCGGCTCGGCCTCCCAGGCGGCGGTGCCCGCGCGCTCGTCGAGGCCGCGGCCGTCGGTGCGCGCGGCGATCCGCACGGCCTCGGGCCCGAGCAGGGTCTGCGCGTGGCGGAGCGCGGCCTCGGCCCGGGCGGTGGCGGCGTCCTTGAAGTCCCACAGGCCCCGCGCGGCGTCGAGGACACCGATGAGGCCGCCGGGGGCGAGCGCGAGGACGGTCACGGCGTCGCCCTCCGTCCCGTCGTCCTCGCCCGCGGCGAGCCGCCAGCCTTCGAGCTGCCAGCGCACGCGCCGCGCCAGGTCCGCGGCGGTCGCGGCGGGATCGGTCTGCCAGGTCCGCTCCCGGACGAGGCCCGCGGCCGTGCGGGCGGTGACGGTGAGGCGCGTGCAGGTGAGGTGGTGCGCGTCCAGGACGGCGGTGAGCCGCTCGGCCAGGGGCCGGGCGGCGACGACGGCCTGCTCGACCGTGGCGAACGGCGTCTCGGGGACGGCTTCGACGCTGAACTCGGGGACGGCCGGGAGCGGGACCAGCGGTCGGACGAGCTCCCCGGCCGCGAGCCGCTGGGCGCGGCGCACCTGGGGGCCGAAGCGCTCGGCGACCGCCGCGGCGGGGAGCGCGGTGAACGCGCCCAGCGTGTCGATCCCCAAGTGCCGCAGGGTCTCGCAGTCCTCCGGCTCCACCAGGCCGGTGAACCGCAGGTCGGTGACGTCGCGCCCGGCGAGGAACGCGGCGTCGCCGCCGCGCGGCACGATCCGGCCGTCCTGCGCGGCCAGGACCGCCGCGAACAGGCCGTCGGCCACCCCGGTGAGGCAGTCCTGCCCGACCAGGCCGGTGACGGTGTCGATGAGCCGCTCGCAGAACACGGCCTCGTCGCCGGCCCCGGCGCGCAGCGGCACCGCCGCGATGCCGGGCTCCAGGACCTCGACGTACGGGGTGAGCAGGTCGAGCGCGTCGAGCACGGGGGCGAACCCGGCGGCGTCCTCCTCGTCCCAGTCCGGCAGTCGCGCCACGAGGGTCCGGCTCGGGGCCCGGCCGCTCACGGGCACTCGCCCCAGCTCCACGGCGTGGCGGGGCCCGCCGGGTCCCCGCCGTAGGGCCAGACGCGGGCGCGGTGCGCGCCGCCCGAGCGCCAGTGCGCGGTCACGTCGAGCTCGCAGGCGTCCAGCCCGCCGGAGCCCCAGAGGCGGCCGGTGTTGGCGCGCAGGCCCTTCCAGTCGGCGCGGGTGACCTTGAGCCGGGCGTCGGGCCCGGCGACGGGGCGGGTCTCCCACCAGATGATGGCGGTGCCGCCCTTGCGGGCGCGGGCGGTCAGGCGCCGGGCCTGCGGCGGGGTGAGGCCGTCGCTGGGGACCACCATCGCGGCGACCCCTTCGGCGAGCGCCCCCGCGGCGTCGGCGATCCGCGGGCCGGCGGCGCTGACGAACGCGATGCGCCCCAGGTCGGCCCCGGCGGCCTCGGCGGCGAGCGGATACCGGTCGGGCATCCCGACCAGCGCGCACCACGCCCCGGCGCCGGTCGGGCCGGCGAGGAGGCGCCACAGGAGGGAGGTCGCGCCGCGGCGGTCGGCGGTGATGGCGGTCACGGTTGCGAGTCCGCCGTGGGGGAGGAGCCCGGAAATGTCGGGGGTGACGGGCAGGATGGTCTTCGGGGGCCCAGTGGGCGCCGCGGAGCGGCTCTCGCCCTGCCCGGGCGCCGCCGGCGTGCCGGCGGCGGGACGCACCGCGCCCGGCGCGGCCGCGGCGACGGCCCCCGCGTCGGCGGCGCGGCGCAGGTCCGCGCCGGTGCGCAGGCCGAGCTCAGCGGCCAGTGCGGCCGCGACTGTGGTCGCCACCAGAACCCCCGTGCTGTGTCGAACATGTGTACCAAGATCAACTTACCGAACGCGGACGCCCGCGCAACTTAAAACGGGTGTTCGATAAATCTCGCGCGAGGGGTGTGCCCGACGCCATGTCACCCGGACGGGTGACAATGCGGCCGCGACCCCCGCGCGGCCCGCTTTTCTGTCGGACCCCCGGGCAAGGATCGCCGCCATGGTCCCCTGGGTGGGTGGGGGCTAGGGACGGCTATACGGCCTGCGGCACTGAACGCTACTAATCGAGACATAGCTATATAGGAAAGTCTGTGCTAAGGTCTGACTACTTCTTGCAAGACCTGCAAGAAACCATCTGGGAACGGCAAGAACCGACGAGACCGACAACCACGCCCCACAGGAGCCCGACATGACCCGCGGACCCCGCCGCCGTTCCCGGCTGCTCGCCGCCGTCCTCGCACTGGCCGCCGCGCTCATGGCGCTCGCGGCCGTCCCCGCCGCGACGGCCGCCGCCACCACCGCCACCGTCTACTACCGCGCCGCCTCCGGCTGGAGCGCCGCCAACATCCACTACGCCCCCGACGGCGGCGCCTGGACCGCCGTCCCCGGCGTCCCCATGACCGCCGCCTGCACCGGCTGGTACACCCGCACCATCGACCTCGGCACCGCCAGCGGCGCCCAGGTCGTCTTCAACGACGGCGCGGGCACCTGGGACAACAACGGCGGCGCGAACTACCGAATCGGCTCCGGCGACGTCACCGTCGCGGGCGGCCAGATCGGCGCCGGGAACCCCTGCGGGGGAGCAGAAGCCGTCGTCTACTACGACCTCACCTCCATGGGCTGGACCCAGGCGTACCTCCACTACGCGCTCGCGGGCGTCTGGACCACCGCCCCCGGCACCGCCATGGCCGAGCCCGCCTGCGCCGGGTGGGCCCGCCTCACCGTCCCCCTCGGCTCCGCGACCGGCCTGACCGCCGCGTTCAACAACGGCGGCGGCGTCTGGGACAACAACGGCGGCGGCGACTACGCGATCGGCGAGGGCCTCACCCTCGTCTCCGACTCCGAGGTCACTACTGACGCGGCCGACCCGTGCGAGGCCGCCGAACCCGACACCGTCGCCCCCGCCGCCCCGACCGGCGTCACCGCCACGGTCAACGCCACCACCGTGATCCTGTCGTGGACCGCCGCCACCGACGACGTCGGCGTCACCGGCTACCGCCTCACCCGCACCTCCGCCGACGGCACCGTCACCCGCACCACCGCCGCCACCAAGTTCACCGACGCGAACCTCGACCCGAACACCGCGTACGCCTACACCGTCGCCGCCTACGACGCCGCGGGCAACACCTCGACCGCCACCACCGCCGTCACCGCGACCACCGGCGACGCCCCGCCCGCCGCCGCGGGCGGCGAGATGCTCGGCGGCGACCCCCGCCAGGACCCCATCTACTTCGTCATGACCGCCCGCTTCTACGACGGCGACGAGTCGAACAACCGCGGCGGCGCCAAGCACGAGACCTCCGGGAACGCCGAGTACGACGACCCGATGTTCCGCGGCGACTTCTCCGGCCTCATCGAGCGCCTCGACTACATCAAGGCCCTCGGCTTCTCCGCCGTGTGGATCACCCCGGTGGTCCTCAACCGCTCCGACTACGACTACCACGGCTACCACGGGTACGACTTCTACGAAGTGGACGCCCGCCTCGAATCCGAAGGGGCCTCCTACCAGGACCTCATCGACAACGCTCACAACCGAGACATGAAGATCTACCAGGACGTGGTCTTCAACCACTCCTCCCGCTGGGGCGCGGTCGGCCTGGAGACGCCCACCGTCTACGGCGTCCAGGACGACCAGTGGGGCGACTTCTACGACGACTACAACCCCGACTTCACCTACGACGGCCTCGCCGTCGAGCCGAACTCCGGCCGCTCCTACTACAACGGCGACCTCTGGTCCACCGCCGAGCCCGCCGGCAACACCTGCCGCAACTGGGGCGTCTTCTCCGGCAACTACAGCGCCGAAGGCTGGAAGGTCTACAACTGCCAGTGGCCCAGCCCCACCTCCGGCATGTTCTCCTCCGCGAACTACCACCAGTGCTGGATCGGGAACTGGGAGGGCGAGGACGCCCGCTCCTGCTGGATCCACGAGGACCTCGCCGACTTCAACACCGAGAACGAAGCGGTGCAGGAGTACCTGATCGGCGCCTACGAGCAGTACATCGACATGGGCGTCGACGGCTTCCGCGTCGACACCGCCGTCCACATCCCCCGCGTCACCTGGAACCGGGTCTTCCTCCCCGCGCTCCAAGACCACCTGGTGGAGAAGTACGGCGAGGAGAAGGCGCAGGACTTCTACATCTTCGGGGAGGTCGCCGCGTTCGTCCACGACCGCTGGAACCGCGGCTCGGTCAACCACTCCGCGCAGTTCTACACCTGGCAGGAGCGCCGCGAGTACTCGGCGGACGACGTGGCCGCCGCGATCGAGCAGTACGACTGGGAGAACGCCCAGGGCACCGAGAACCAGCCGACCAGCGACAACGCGTTCCTCGACGGGAACGCCTACCACGCGCCCGACCACTCGCAGTTCTCCGGCATGAACATCATCGACATGCGCATGCACATGAACTTCGGGGAGGCGTCGAACGCGTTCTTCAACGGCAAGGACTCCGACGCCTGGGTCAACGACGCCACGTACAACGCCGTCTACGTCGACTCGCACGACTACGGCCCCAACAAGTCCAGCACCCGCTACGCCGGGGGCACCGACGCCTGGGCCGAGAACATGAACCTCATGTGGACGTTCCGCGGCATCCCGACCCTGTTCTACGGCTCCGAGATCGAGTTCCAGGCGGGCGTGCGCATCGACTGCGGGCCCACCTGCCCGCTCGCCGAGACGGGCCGCGCCTACTACGGCGACCACCTCGAAGGCACGCTCGCCGTGAGCGACTTCAGCGAGGTCACCTCCGCGACCGGCGCGATCGCGACCACCCTCGACCAGCCGCTCGTGCAGCACCTCCAGCGCCTCAACGAGATCCGCCGGGCCGTCCCGGCGCTCTCCATGGGGCAGTACTCCACCGAGGACGTCAGCGGCGGCATCGCGTTCAAGCGCCGCTACACCGACGCGGCCACCGACAGCTTCGTCCTCGTCGCCATCACCTCCTCCGCCACGTTCTCGAACATCCCCAACGGGACCTACACCGACGCCGTCACCGGCGACGTCAAGACGGTCACGAACGGGACGCTGACCGCCACCGTATCCGGGCAGGGCGACATGGCCGCCTACGTGCTCGACACCGCGCTCACCGACGCCCCCGGGCAGGTCGGCGACGACGGGCCCTACCTGAACTGAGTCCGCACCGGAGACCTTGCCGCCCAGAACGACCGGGCCGGCCGCGGGGCGACCCCCCGCGGCCGGCCCGGTCGCATGGACAAGAGAAGCAGTCGGATCGTCAGTCGATCGTGTGGCCGCCGTTGACGGTCAGGCGCTGGCCCGTCACGAACGCCGCCGCGTCGGAGGCCAGGTAGGACACCGCGGCCGCGACGTCCTCGGGGACGCCCATGCGCCCCATCGGGACGTCGGCGAGGTACCCCGCCACGTCCGCGTCCGTCAGCTCCCCGTGCCGCTCCACCGGCGTCCACCCTGGCGCCACCAGGTTCACGGTGATCCCGTCCGGCCCCAGCTCCCGCGCCCACGAGCGCGTCAGCCCCCACTGGGCGCCCTTCGCGGCCACGTACGCCGACCAGCCCGGCAGCGCCCGCTCGAACATGTCCGAGCCGATCTGCACGACCCGCCCGCCGCCCGCGGCGCGCATGTCCGGGAGGAACGCGCGCAGCAGGAGCGTCGGGCTCTTCACGAAGAACTCCAGCTGCGCGAGGTGGTCGGCCCATTCGAGCCGGTCCACGGGAGTCTCGGGCTGCGGGCCGGTCGCGTTCGCCACCAGCACCGTCACGGGGCCGAGTTCGGCGCGGACCCGGTCCGCGAGGTCGGCGACCGCGGCCTCGTCGGTGACGTCGGCGCCGAACGCGGCCGCGGTGCCGCCCGCGGCGCGGATGTCGGCGACGACCTTTTCGGCGCCTTCCCTGCTGGTCCCGTAGTTGACGGCGACGGCGTGCCCGTCGGCGGCGAGGCGGCGGGCGATGACCGCGCCGAGCCCGCGGGAGGCGCCGGAGACGAGTGCGACGGGCATGAGCGGACCTCCAAGTCGGCGGACCGCGCTTCGGCCCGGTCGAACCTAGCCGCCGCCGAACCGGTGCGGCAACCGCGGTCCCGCCCTCAGAGACGCCGAGAGGCGGCGCCCGGGACCGGGCGCCGCCTCTCGTTCAGTGATCTAGCAGCCGATGTTGTCGAAGCGGTCGGTGGTCACGTTCACGACCGCCGGGCGCGGGATCGAGCCGGGGCCGTCGGGCCACTCCGAGAGCGGGTTGTCGTAGGACGCGCCGGAGAGCTCGCCCGGGTGCTGGGCCGCGACCAGGATGTGCTTCTCCTGGACGACCGGGCCGCAGGTCTCGGCGCCGATCGGCACGGTGAGGAACTGCTTGGTCAGGCCGCGGTAGCGCCCTTCGAGGGCGACGGCGAACAGGCCGTCGTTCGAGCCGAGCGCGTTGCCGTCGGTGGAGATCCACAGGTTCCCGTACGGGTCGAACGCCACGTTGTCGGGGCAGGAGATCGGGGAGACCTGGTCCTTCGGGAAGCCCCCGAAGTAGGTGTCGGCCGCGGCCGGGTCGCCGCAGACCAGCAGCAGGTTCCAGCCGAACGTCAGGGACGTGGGGTCGTCGCGGCGCTCGGTCAGCTCCAGGATCTGGCCGTGCTTGTTCGCGTTGCGCGGGTTCGCCTCGTCGGCCTTCGCGTTCGAGCCGGTGCCGCGGTTGGTGTTGTTCGTGAGCGCCACGTACACCTTGCCGGTCTTGGGGCTCGGCTCGACGTCCTCGGGGCGGTCCATCTTGGTCGCCCCGACCTTGTCGGCGGCCTGGCGGGTCCACACGTAGACCTCCTCGGCCGAGAAGCCGTCCACGTACGACGTGGTCCCGGACGCGAGCTTGATCCACTCGCCGGAGCCGTCGAACTGGCCGTCGGAGGGGAGCGCGCCCGTGCCGTCGATCTCGGCGGCGGGGCTGTCGCCGGTGAACCGCGCGACGTACAGGGTGCCCTCGTCGAGGAGCTTGCGGTTGTGCTCGCGGGCGCGCCGCGAGTTCCCCGACTTCATCTTCTCCTTGGACACGAACTTGTACATGTAGTCGAAGCGCTCGTCGTCGCCCATGTAGACCACGACGCGGCCGTCGCGCGCCAGGCGCGGGCCCGCGCCCTCGTGCTTGAAGCGGCCCAGCGCGGTCCGCTTGCGCGGCGCCCACTCGGGGTCGTAGGGGTCCAGCTCCACGATCCACCCGAACCGGTTGGGCTCGTTGGGCTCCTGGGCCAGGTCGAAGCGCGGGTCGTACTGCTCCCACTTGCGCGCCGACGCCCCGCCGGAGAAGCCGTAGCGGGCGAGCTTCGCCTTCTGGTCGGCGTCGGTCATGGTCGCGAAGTTCGCGAAGTACTGGTTGAAGTTCTCCTCGCCCGAGAGGATCGTGCCCCACGGGGTGGTCCCGCCCGCGCAGTTGTTCAGCGTGCCCAGCGCGGTCGCGCCCTCGGCGTCGGCGGTGGTCTTCAGCAGGTCCGAGCCCGCGGCCGGGCCGGAGATCACGAACGGCGTCTCGGCGGTGATGCGGCGGTTGAGCTCGTCGCCGACGACGGGGGTCAGGGCGCCGGTGCGGCGGTCCTCCTTGACCGTGACGACCGACAGGCCGTGCGCGGCCAGGCCGATGCGGATCTGGTCCTCGGTGGGGGCGGCCTCGTCGTAGTCCGGGAGCATGGAGCTCTCGGTGGTGTACTCGTGGTTGCACACGAGGACCTTCTTGCGGCGGTCGTCCGGGTGGTCGAGCAGCGCCGTGTAGTCGTTGTTGTAGCCGAACTGGCCGGCCTGCGACTCGGGCGTCTGGTTCTCGGGGTCGAACTCCGGCGCACCGTCGAGGATCGGGTCGCCCCAGGCGATCACGACCTGCGGCTCGTACCCGTCCGGCACGGACACGGCGTCGGCCCGGTTCGGCGCGACCGCGTCGAAGTCCAGGCCCTTCGGGCCGCGGCCCCAGCGCGTCGCCGACGAGGCGCCGTCGGTCTCGGCGGCCGCGGCGGAGCCCGCGAGCGCACCGGTGGCGCCGACGACCAGGCCCGCCGCCACGCCGCCCTTGAACAGGCCGCGGCGCGAGACGGCCTTGGCGATCACGTCGCCCAGGTACTCGTTGTCGGAGGTGTTCGGCACGTCGTGGCTGCACGCGTCGCCGCAGCGGTACTTGCACGTCAGCGCCGAGCGCCCGCCGTGCACCGACGGGAAGACCTGAAGGCGGCGTCGTTCCGGGATCTGGGGTTGCATTCGCTTCTCCATGGCAGTCCGATGGGGAACGCGGGCGGGGGTCGTCGCGTTCGGTTGTCTCTCGCCCCGGACGCTATGCGGCACGGGTGAGCGGTTCCACCAACGTCGAATGAACACCAGGAGAACGCCCTCGCCACGGTATAGAGGAATCGACCGAGGCGAGGGCGAAACGGATCAGTCCGCGGCGCCCGCCCCGGCCCGCACCGGCGTCTCCTTCAGGCCCAGCCGCTCGGTCGGGACCTTGAACGTCTCGCGCGCGGTGAACACCGCGATCGCGTTGACCAGGCACATGACCGCGGTGAACACGGCCACGCGCACCCACGCGCCCTTGTCGGCGCCCTCCAGGGCGACCGCGATCGTGGGCAGGAACCCGCTGATCGCGAACCCGATCTGCGTGCCGATCGCCATGCCCGACAGGCGCACGCGCGCGGTGAACATCTCCCCGTAGAACGACGGCCAGGTCGCGTTCGCCGCCTGGTACACGAGCCCGAACAGGACGATCCCGAGCCCGAAGATGAGCGCCCAGTTCCCGACCGAGATCGCCCACAGGTACGGGAAGATGAGCACCCCGCACCCGAGCGATCCGAACAGGAACACCGGCTTGCGCCCGAACCGGTCCGCGGCCCCGCCCCACAGGGGGATGAGCGCGACCGCGAGGAGGTTCGCCGCGACGCCGACCCACAGCATCGGGGTCCGCTCCAGGCCCACGGTGTTCACCGCGTACGTCAGTGCGTAGACGGTGAAGATCGTGGACACCGACGCGATGAGCGCCGCGCACACCACGCGCAGCACGTCGGCCCAGTGGTCGCGCATGAGGACCGCGAGCGGCAGCTTCACGGTGTTCCCGGCCTTGGCCTCGTCCTCGAAGACCGGGGTCTCCTCGATGCGGCGGCGGATGATGTACCCGACGACGACCATGATGACGCTGGCCCAGAACGGGATCCGCCAGCCCCACGACAGGAGGTCCTCCTCGGGGAGGGCCGCGACGGGCAGGAACGCGGCGGTGGCGATGAGCTGCCCGGCCTGCGTGCCGCTGAGCGTCCAGGACGTGAAGAACGCCCGCCGGTGCGCAGGCGCGTGCTCCAGGCTCATCGAGTTGGCGCTGGCCTGCTCGCCCGCGGCCGACAGGCCCTGGAGGAGCCGCAGGGTGACCAGCAGGATCGGCGCGGCGACACCGATGGTCTCGTAGCTGGGGAGGCAGCCGACGAGGAACGTGGTGGCGCCCATGAGGAGCAGCGTGAACACCAGGACCCGCTTGCGGCCGAAGCGGTCGCCGACGTGGCCGAGGATGACCGCGCCGATGGGGCGGGCGGCGTAGCCCACGCCGAAGGTGCCGATGGCGAGGAGGGTGCCGGTCGCGGCGTGCTCGGTGGGGAAGAAGACCTTCCCGAACACGAGGGCGGCGGCGGTCCCGTAGATGAAGAAGTCGTAGTACTCCAGGGCGGAGCCGATCCAGGCGGCGACGGCGGTGCGCCTGGGCTTGCCGCGGTGGTCGGGGCCCGGCGGTCGGGGGGCGGGGTGGTCGGACACGGTGATCTCCTTGCGCCATTGCAGGGGCGGCGGGGGGTGCCAGCCGTTCACCACAGGTGATGAACGTACTGGATAGTTATGTACTGCTTGGTTAATCCCCGATCATTCGCCAGCGCGGCGGCGCTGTCAAGAGGGTGCAGGGCACGGAAACGCGCAGGTCGGCACCCGACAGGCATTGCGGCCCATCGATGTTGCGGGAGTTGCGGGTGTGGTCAGCGCTTGGCGAGGTGCTCGACGACGAGGTCGCCGAGCATGGCCCGGTAGTGCTCGCGGCGGCCCGGGTCGAGCAGGTCGCGGCCGAAGATCGTGCTGAACGTGTGCCGGTTGGCGATGCGGAAGACGCAGTAGGCGCTGATGAGCATGTGGACGTCGAGGGCGTCCACGTCCTCGCGGAGCACGCCCTCGGCGCGGCCGCGTTCGAGGATCCGGCCGATGACGTCGAGGACCGGCGCGGACAGGCCGGGGAGCATCGCGGACTGGGCGAGGTGCTTGGCGCCGTGGATGTTCTCGATGGAGACCAGGCGGATGAAGTCGGGGTGCGACTCGTGGTGGTCGAAGGTGAGCTCGGCGAGTTCGCGCAGGGCGGCGAGCGGGTCGAGGTGCTCGACGTCGAGGCCGCTCTCCAGGGACCGGATCACCGAGTACGCCTGTTCGAGGACGGCGAGGTAGAGGCCCTGCTTGGACTCGAAGTAGTAGTAGATCATCCGCTTGGTGGTGCGGGTCTTCGCGGCGATCTCGTCGACGCGGGCGCCCGCGTAGCCGTTGGCGGCGAACTCGCTCGTGGCGACTTCGAGGATCTCGGCCCGGGTGCGCTGGGGGTCGCGGACGCGGTCGGCGGCCGGGGCGGTCTCTCGGGTGCTCAAGCGGGACCTCATGTCGGGGGAGTGGCGGAACCGCAACTGTAACTCGCGAGGCCGCGGAGCGGCTGGACGGAGTCGGCCGCGCCGTTCCCGCCGGGCCCCCTTTTCAAACGGGCGCAAGGTTGCTAGGTTGAAGTAACTAGTTCGTACAAAGAAGCCGAACGGCGAGGAGACCCCGTGCCCACAGACTTCGGCGCTCCCGGCGCGCACCTCATCGGCCTCGTCGGCGCCGGGATCGGGCCCTCGCTCAGCCCCGCGCTCCACGAGCGCGAGGCCCACGAACTGGGCCTGCGCTACCAGTACCGGCGCCTCGACCTCCTCGAACTCGGGGTCGGGCCCGACCGGATCGGCGACCTGCTCGCGGCCGCGCGGCTCACCGGCTACACCGGGCTGAACGTCACCCACCCCGTCAAGCAGGCCGTCATCGCCCACCTCGACGCGCTCTCGGAGGAGGCCGCCGTCCTCGGCGCGGTGAACACCGTCCTGTTCAAGGGCGGCAAGGCCGTCGGCTACAACACCGACGCCTCCGGGTTCGCCCGCAGCGCCATGGGCGGCCTCGCCGGGGCCCGCCTCGACCGCGTCGTGCTCCTCGGCGCGGGCGGCGCCGGCGCGGCCGTCGCCCACGCGCTGCTGGGCATCGGCGCCGGGCACGTCCACGTCCTCGACCTCGACGCGCACCGCAGCGCCCGCCTCGTGGACGCCCTCGGCGCCCACTTCGGACGCGAGCGCATCACCGCCGGGCCCGCGGGCGGCTTCGCGGCCGCGCTCGAAGGTGCCGACGGCCTCGTCCACGCCACGCCCACCGGCATGGCCGCGCACCCCGGCACCGCCGTCCCGCCCGAACTCCTGCACCCGGGCCTGTGGGTCGCCGAGGTCGTGTACTTCCCCCTGGAGACCGAGCTGCTCGCCGCCGCCCGCGCCGCCGGATGCCGCGTCCTGGACGGCGGCCGCATGGCCGTCTACCAGGCCGTGGACTCCTTCCGGCTGTTCACCGGCACCGAACCCGACGCGGACCGGATGCTCCGCCACTTCGACGCGCTCGCCGCCGCCCGCTGAGGAGGAACCCCGTGCACCCCATGGGCATCGCCACCGTGTGCCTCTCCGGCACCCTCGACGACAAGCTCACCGCCGCCGCGGCCGCCGGCTTCGACGGCGTCGAGATCTTCGAGCCCGACCTCGTCGCGGCCGCCGACACCCCCGAGGACGTGCGCGCCCGCTGCGCCGACCTCGGCCTCACCATCGACCTGTACCAGCCGCTGCGCGACTTCGAGGCCGTCCCGCCGCCGCTCCTGGCCGCGAACCTGCGCCGGGCCGAGCACAAGTTCCAGGTCATGGAGCGCCTGGGCGCCGACCTCCTCCTCGTGTGCTCCACCGTCCACCCGGACTCAGTGGACGACGACGACCTGGCCGCCGAGCACCTGCACCTCCTCTCCGAGCGCGCCGCCGCCCACGGCGTGCGCATCGCCTACGAGGCCCTCGCCTGGGGCCGCCACGTCTCGACCTTCGACCGGGCCTGGCGGATCGTCCGACGAGCCGACCACCCCTCACTCGGCCTGTGCCTCGACAGCTTCCACATCCTCTCCCGCGGGTCCGACACTTCGGCGATCCGCGTGATCCCGCCCGAGAAGCTGTTCTTCCTCCAGCTCGCCGACGCCCCGCGCCTGGACATGGACGTCCTCCAGTGGAGCCGCCACCACCGGCTGTTCCCCGGCCAGGGCGCGTTCGACCTCGCCGCGTTCCTGCGCACCGTCCTGGACACCGGCTACACGGGGCCGCTCTCGCTCGAAGTCTTCAACGACGTGTTCCGCCAGTCGGACCCGCGCGTCGCCGCCGTCGACGCCCTGCGGTCGCTGCTCGGCCTCCAGGAGGGCGCCTCTGTGGACACCGCACTGCCCGCGCCGCCGCGCCTCGACGGCGTCGCGTTCGTGGAGATCGGCGCCGGTCCCGGCGCCGACGCCGAGGTCGCCGGGGCCCTCGACGCGCTCGGCTTCACCCGCAGCGGCGAGCACCGCTCCAAACCCGTGGACCTGTGGGAGCAGGGGAGCGCCCGCATCCTCGTCAACCGGGCCGCCGCGGCCGAGGGTGCGACCGCGGTCGCCGCCATCGCCGTCGAGAGCACCGACCCGCCCGCCTCGGCCCGCCGGGCCGAACGGCTCCTCGCCCCGATCCTGCCGCGCCACACCCAAGCCGGTGAAGCGGACCTCGCCGCCGTCGCCGCCCCCGGCGGCACCTCGGTGTTCTTCTGCCGCACGTTTTTCAGCGGCACTGACTTCAGCGGCACCGACTTCAACGGCACTGACACCGACGCGGGCTGGCGCGCCGACTTCGCCCCGACCGGCGCCCCCGCCGAGACCGGCGCGGGCCTCCACAGCGTCGACCACGTGGCCCTGACGCAGCAGACCGACGACTTCGACGGCGCGGCCCTGTTCTACCGCACCGTCTTCGGCCTCGACCCCGAGACGCCCGCCGAGGTCGCGGCCCCCTTCGGGCTCATGCGCAGCCTCGCGCTGGCCGACGCCCGGCACCGGGTCCGGATCGCCCTGAGCGTCGCGGCGGTCCGCCGGGGCGGCTGGGCCCCCGCCGTCCCGCACCCGCAGCACGTCGCCTTCGCGACCGACGACATCACCGCGGCCGCAACGCGGCTGCGCGCCGCCGGGCTGCTTTTGGAGATCCCCGCGAACTACTACGAGGACCTCGACGCGCGCCTGGCCCCGCCGCCCGAGCGCCTCGACCTGCTGCGCGACCACGAGCTCCTGTACGACCGCGACGCGGACGGCGAGTTCCTGCACTGCTACACGCCCGTGCTCGGCTCCCGCGTCTTCTTCGAGGTCGTGCAGCGCACCGGCGGGTACCTCGGCTACGGCGCCCTGAACGCCCCCGTCCGCATGGCCGCCCACCGCCGCGACCGCCTGCGCCGCAGCGCATGAGGGCCCGGGCCGAGAGGCCCGGGCCCCTACCGTCCTATTCGAGCTTCTCGAACCAGAACTCGTGCTTGAGGAACGACGTGTCGTACTCGTGCCCCGGATACGGCGGCATCAGCTGCGACGCCTGGAACAGCCGCCAGCCGTCCCGCAGCGCCTCCACGCCCGTGTCGTACGGCGGCAGGTCGCTGTCGCCCGTCGTCGGGTCGGTCTTGCCGGTGCCGTCGTAGAAGGACCACGCGAGGACCTCCGAGTCGAGCCCCGACGTGTTCAGGTACATCACAAGGACTTGCTGCTTCATGCGGCCCTCCCCGGGCGGTTGGCGACGCGCGTCGCCCACAGGTCGATGTCGAACGAGGCGTTCCCGGTCAGGGCCCGCCACAGCTTGATGCGGTTGTAGACCTCCAGCCGCCCGGTGGCGTGCTCGCACCACGGGAAGTACACCGACAGCTCCTCGGCGATCCGCGGGTCTTCCAGGTCCGCGGTGTCCCACAGCCGCACCTGCGGCACCGTCGGGTTGAACCGGATCTTGTACATGTAGCGGCGGGTGTCGGAGTCGTTGCGCCGCCCCCCGTGCCAGATACCGTGGTGCAGCAGCACCACCGTCCCGGCCGGGCACGTCAGCCGCGTCTGGCCGCGCAGGTTCTGGTACCGCCCGGTGTCGGACTCGTTGGTGCGGCGCAGGTGCGAGCCGGGCACGGACAGGGTGCCGCCCATGGTCCCGGTGACCTCGTGCGGGTAGTACATGAGCTGCACGTCGAACGCGTCCGCGCGGGTGTCGATGATCGCGTCGCCGTGGAGCGGCTGGGCCGACCCCTCGTGCGGCTCGCGCACATGCAGCGCCTGGTGGTCCACGAGCGGGTCGGGGCCGACGAGGCTGCGGAGCGCCCCGGCTACCGCCGGGACGTCGAGCAGGCGCCGCGGGAACGACCCCTCCTCGAACACCTTCGCGACCGGCTCGCCCCGGTAGACCACCGGGACTCCGGCGTCGAAGGCGTCTATGGCCGCTTCGTTCAGCTCGGCGGGGACGACGGCGTCCATGCGGTGGAAGCCGTGCGCGACGAACCGCGCGACCTCGACCGAGGACAGCAGATGATCAGTGGTTGCCATGCACCGACCCTACGAACTATCCTCGGCCCTGTCGTTGGCCGTAATCACCGACTGGTGGTCGATTCTCCCCATGCAGCGCGTCCGTCTCCACCTCGCCTCCCCGCCCGCCACCGTCCAGGCCGGGGTCGGCCTCCACGGCCGAGGCATCGACGAGGAGCGCTTCCGCCTCCCCGACCTGTGGCAGCTCCACCTCTACGACTACGAGGCCGACCTCCACGTCGGCGGCACCCGCCACGCGATCCGCCCCGGCCGCATCAGCCTCATCCCGCCCGACACCGAGGCCCTGTTCCGCTACCGCGGCCCCTCCGAGCACCTCTACGTCCACTTCCGACTCGCCGAGGCCGGTGCGGCGCACGAGGTCCCCGTCATGCGCGACGCCGGGGACGCCCGCGCCGCCGTCGCCGAGGCCCTCCGCCGGGCCGTCGCCGCCCAGCCCCGCACCCCCGCCCGCGCCGCCGCCGAGGTCTGGACCGTGCTGTGGCGCCTCACCGAGCTCCCGGCCGAACCCGGGCACCACCCCGCCGTCGCCGCCGCCCTCGCCCACATCGAGGCGAACCTCCCGCGGCCCCTCACCGTCCCCGGCATCGCCGCCGCGGTCGGCCTGTCCCACAACCACCTCACGCGCCTGTTCGGCGCCGCCACCGGCACCACGGTCGTCGCCCACATCCGCCGCAGGCGTCTCGAACGCGCCCGGCACCTGCTCACCGAGTCGACCCTGTCGATCGCGGCCGTCGCCGCCGCCGTCGGCGTGCCAGACCTCCAGGCGTTCAACAAGGCGTGCCGCCGCGAACTCGGCGCCCCGCCCCGCGCGATCCGCGCCGCCGGGCGCCCCCAAGCGGGGTTACCGGCCGGTTCACGACCTGGTATCTTCACGAACGTAACTCACGTCACGTTCGGAGGTGCCCGTGGCCGCCATACCGCGCCTGCCCGAGGGATTCGTCTGGGGGACCGCCACCTCGGCGTTCCAGATCGAAGGGGCCGTGGACGAGGACGGGCGCGGCCCGTCCGTCTGGGACGCGTTCACCGCGACGCCCGGGAAGGTCCGCGACGGCCACACCGCCGCCACCGCCTGCGACCACTACCACCGCTACGAAGAGGACGTCGCCCTCCTGCGCCGCCTCGGCGCCGACGCCTACCGCTTCTCCATCGCCTGGCCCCGCGTCCAACCCGACGGACAAGCGGTCAACGAACCCGGCCTCGCGTTCTACGACCGCCTCGTCGACGCCGGCGTCACCCCCATGCCCACGCTCTTCCACTGGGACCTCCCGCAGGCCCTCGAAGACCGCGGCGGCTGGCTCGACCGCGACACCGCCCACCGCTTCGCCGCCTACGCCGCCGCGGTCGCCGACCGCCTCGGCGACCGCGTGCGCCACTGGATCACCCTCAACGAGCCCTTCGAGCACATGGCCCTCGGGTACGCCCTCGGCCAGCACGCCCCCGGCCACACCTACCTCCTCGACGCGCTCCCCGCCGCCCACCACCAGCTCCTCGGCCACGGCCTCGCCACCGCCGCCCTCCGCGCCGCCGGAGCCCCCCACGTCATGCTCACCAACTCCTACACCCCCGCGATCCCCTACAGCGGCAGCGAAGCCGACACCGAGGCCGCCCGCGCCTACGACACCCTCCACCGCCGCCTCTTCACCGACCCCGTCCTCCTCGGCGCCTACCCCGACCTCGACGGCTTCGGCCTCGCCGGGCCCCTCCCGTTCGTCAAGGACGGCGACCTCGACGCCATCAAGGCCCCCATCGACGGCCTCGGCGTCAACTACTACAACCCCACCCGCGTCACCGTCCCCGAGCCCGGCACCACCCCGCTCCCCTTCGAACTCGCCGAGTTCGAGCACGTCAACACCACCGACTTCGGCTGGCCCGTCATCCCCTCCGGCCTCACCCAGACTCTCCTGGAGCTCACCGCCGACTACGGCCCCGCCCTCCCGCCCCTGTGGGTCACCGAGAACGGCTGCTCCTACGACGTCGAGCCCGACGCCGACGGCCGCATCCGCGACCAGGCCCGCATCGACTACCTCGAAGCGCACGTCAAGGCCGTCGCCGCCGCCGTCGAGCAGGGCGCCGACGTCCGCGGGTACCTGGTGTGGAGCCTCCTCGACAACTTCGAGTGGGCCGAGGGCTACCACCAGCGGTTCGGCCTCGTCCACGTCGACTTCGCGACCCTGACCCGGACCCCGAAGGACTCCTTCGACCGCTACGCGGCCCTCATCGCCGAGCAGCGGCGATGACCACCGCCCCGCCCGCCCCCGACGCCCCCGAAGCCGCTCCCGCCGCCGCGCTGGCCGAACCCGTGCGCAACGTCGGCCGCGTCTGGATCGGCGGCATCACCACCGCCATGCTCGGCCTCTACATGGCGTTCTTCACCCCCATCCAGGTGCTCCTGCCCCTGCAGCTCGAAGCGATCGACGAGGACGGGAAGGTCGCCGCGTTCGGGCTCGTCACCGGCATCGGCGCGCTCGTCGCCGTCGTCGCCAACCCCCTCGCCGGGGCCCTCTCCGACCGCACCACCGGGCGCTTCGGCCGCCGCCACCCCTGGACCCTCGGTGGCGTCGTGGCCGGGGCGGCCGCCCTGTGCCTCCTGGGGTTCCAGACCTCCGTCCTCGGCGTCCTCGTGTGCTGGTGCCTCGCCCAGGCCGCCCTGAACGCCGGGTACGCCAGCCTCAACGCCGGCATCCCCGACCACGTGCCCGTGCGCCAGCGGGCCGTCGTCTCCGGCTGGATCGGCTTCCCGCAGGCCCTCGGGCTCGTCGTCGGCGCCGTCATCGTCACCATGCTCGTGACGGACCTTTCCATGGGCTACATCGTGATCGGCCTCGCCGCGGCCGCGATGGCCCTCCCGTTCATCCTCGCCACGCCCGACCCGCCCCTGCCGCGCCGCGCCCGCCCGCCGTTCTCCTGGCGGGCCGTGCTCGACACGTTCTGGGTCTCCCCGAAGGCCCACCCCGACTTCGCGTGGGCCTGGTTCACCCGGTTCCTCGTGATGCTCGGCAACGCCACCGGGACGCTCTACCTGCTGTACTTCCTCGACGACGCCGTCCACTACCCCGACCCCGAGCAGGGCGTGCTCATCCTGACACTCCTGTACACCGGCGGCGTCATCGCCACGGCCGTCGCCGGAGGCGTCGTCTCCGACCGGATCGGGCGCCGCAAGGCCCTCGTCACCGCGTCCTCAGTGGTCATCACCGCGGCCGCGCTCATCCTCGTCTTCTGGCACACCTGGCCCGCGGCGATCGTCGCCGCCGCGGTCATGGGCGCCGGGTTCGGCGTCTACCTCTCGGTCGACCAGGCCCTCATCACGCAGGTGCTCCCCGCCGCCACCGACCGCGCCAAGGACCTCGGCATCATCAACATCGCCTCCACCGTCCCGCAGGTCCTCGGCCCGGCCCTGGCCGCGCCGATCATCGCCGGGTTCGGCGGCTACGCCGGGCTGTACGCCGTCGCCGCGGGCGTCACGCTCCTCGGCGGCATCCTGGTGTGGCCCATCAAGTCCGTGCGCTAGGCACCGGCCGCGACGGCCCGGTACCGCGAGGGCGCGATCCCGTACTCCTTCGCGAACGCCTGCCGCAGCGCCTCCGCCGAGGCGAACCCGCAGCGCGCGGCCACCCGCGCCACCGCCAGGTCCGTCGAGGACAGCAGCTGCGCCGCGGAGGTGACGCGGGCCTTCCTGACGTACCGGCCGGGCGTCTGGCGCAGGTGGGCGCGGAACAGCCGCGTCAGGTGCCGCGGGCTCACCCGCGCGAGCCGCGCCAGCGCCTCGGTCGACAGGTCCCCGTCGAGCGAGGCGGCGATGTGGTCGGCGACCTTGCGGACCGTGTCGTGGTCGGCGGGCGGCGCGGCGGTGAACATGCTCATCTGCGCCTGGTTCCCGGGCCGGTGCAGGTAGGTGACCATGGCGCGGGAGACCCAGCGGGCCATGTCGGCCCCGAAGTCGGCCTCGATGAACGACAGCGCGAGGTCGAGCGCGCTGGTGACCCCGGCCGCGGTGTAGACGTTCCCGTCCTTGATCCAGATCGGGCGCGGGTCCACTTCGACCTGCGGGAACTTCGTTGCGAGCTCGTCGGCGAAGCGCCAGTGGGTGGTCGCGCGCCGCCCGTCGAGGAGCCCGGCGGCGGCGAGGACGCTCGCGCCGGTGCACAGGGAGGCGACGCGCTCGCTCTCGCGGGCGAGGCGGCGCACGTGGCCGGTGAGCCGCTCGTCGTCGGCGGCGCCGGTGTGGCCGAGTCCGCCGGAGACGATGAGCGTGCCGACGGGGCCGCGGACGCGTTCGAGGACGGCCTGCCCGTTGAGGACGAGCCCGCTGGAGCAGGTGACGGGTCCGCCGCCGGGGGTGGCGAGGACGAGGTCGTAGCGGCAGGCGGGGTCGATGTGCCTGACGGCGTCGAGAGTGGTGGTGACGCAGGCGATGTCGAGGAGTTCGGCGTCGTCGTAGCCGACGACGACCACGCGGTGCGGGTCCATCCTCTCACTGTAGGTCCGGTCGGGCGGTGTCCGGAAGACGAGGTTCCCAAGATTTCGGACTTCGGCAGGTCGCGGGCTTGACCGGTGCGCGGGGGAGGCGGATCGTTGGGGGAGTCCGATACCCCCACCTGGTATACGAGGAGTCTCCAATGTCGACCGGCACCCCTGAGCTCACCGGGAACCGCCTGCTGCGGCTCTGGCCCGCCGCCGCGGGCATCGCCTTCGGCGCGTTCATCGCGTACGACCTCGCCTCCGGCGCCGACCTGGCGCCCGTCCTGACCGCCTCCGGGCTGGTCTACCTCGGCGCGGCCGCGCTCCAGCGGCCGCGCGCCGCCTGGCCGGTGTTCTGGGTGGCCTTCGTGGTCATCGGCGCCGCCGGGTTCACGCCCTGGGAGGACGCCACCACCTGGGTGCTCCTCGGCTTCGCCGCCGTCTTCGCGGTGTACGGCCTGGTCCGCGGGGCGACCCGCCCGTTCGAGGAGTTCCCGCTCCAGTCGCTGGCGATGGTCGCGTTCGGTGCGGCCTCTGTGGCGGTCCTGTTGATCGGCGGCGCCGCGGCCGCGTACATCGTGGCCGCGGGCCTGCTGGGCCACGCCGCGTGGGACGCCTGGCACCGGCACAACGGCCGCGTCGTGGTCCGCTCGATGACCGAGTTCTGCATGTTCCTCGACGTGATCGCCGCCGCGGCGATGGTCGTCGTCGCCGTGAACGGGTGAACGCGTAGGAAACCGTTGACAAATGTGCGCCCGATCTGCACCATTATATGAGCCCCATATATTGAAATGATTCGATGTGATCGGAAACCTCCGGTCGCATCGGCGCGTACCGAAGGCGGTTGAACATGAACGCACCCAAGGGCAGCACCAGGCGCACGGCCCTCAAGCGGCTCGCGGCGGCGGCGGGCGCCGCCGCGGCCGCGCCCCTCCTCGGCCCCCTCGACCCGGCACGGGCCGCCGACCAGGCCGCCGAGCAGATCGGCGCCGCGGCCTGGGAGTCCCTCATCGACGGCTCCTTCGCCAGCCGCGCCACCCTCGAAGCCTCCTGGAACTACCTGTACCCGTGGGGGTCCGACCACAACGGCACCGCCCGCATGTACGCGTCCTCAACGGACACCAACCACCTCTGGCTCTCGCCCAGCGGGGTCCTCAACCTCAAGGCCACCCGGATCACCTGGAACGAGGGGAACTCCAGCAAGGACCCGTACCTGCCGATCCGCTACCACTCCGCGGCGATGCACGCCAAGCGGCAGGTCCTCGTCAACGACACCTACCCGAACTGGGAGCTGCGCGGCCAGTTCCAGGCCCCCTCGGCGCCCGGCACGTGGCCGGCGTTCTGGATCACCGGGGCGAACTCCTGGCCGCCCGAGAGCGACATCCTGGAGTTCAAGGGCGACGCCCGGAACTGGTTCAACACCTACGACGGGGCCTGGGACAACACGATCGTCCCGGTCTCCTCGCCCGGCTCCTGGCACGAGTACCGGATCTGGATGACCAAGGCCAGCGCCACCGACGTGCAGATCCACTACTACCTGGACGGCACGTGGAAGGCCGCGCACACCGGCTCGAACTTCGTCGGCAAGGCCATGAACATCATCGTGAACCTCCAGATGGAGGGCTCCTCCGGCTCCTCGGGGCCCACCGGCGACACCCTCTACCGCGCCCAGAACGTCTACGTGGGGCGCACCAACAACGGCTGAATCGCCCGCCGCCCGGATCGCCTCGGTCCGGGCGGTGGCGCCCTGAGACCGTTTGCCCTACAATCTGGATCGACAACTGTAAATGCCTGGATTGCTGAGGAAAAATCTCTTCCCGGCATGCTCAGCGACCGGGCGCGTCCCAATGGAGTCGATATGCAATCGATTGCCCCAGCGCGCCTCGAAGGAGCACGCCCCCGGCGCGTGCTCACCGCGGCGCTCGCACTCCTCCTCGGCGCCGTCCTGGCCGCCACGACCGCCCTGTTCACCGCCTCAAGCGCGCAGGCGTTCGAGACCGGCGTCTGGTACAACGTCCAGTCCCGCCACTCCGGCCTCGTCCTCGGCATCCGCGCGGCCTCCACCGCCGCGGGCGCTGAGCTCGTCCAGTGGTCCTCGAACGGTTCGCAGGACCAGCAGTTCCGCTTCACCGACGCGGGCGGCGGCTACTACAAGATCCAGGTCCGCCTCTCCGGCATGGTCCTCGACGTCGCCGGCGGCTCCACCGCCGACGGCGCGAAGGTCCAGCAGTGGGGCGACGCGGGCTCGACCAACCAGCAGTGGCGCATCACCGAGAGCGGCGGGTACGCCACCTTCGTCAACCGCGCCTCCGGCAAGGCCCTCGACGTGTGGGAGTGGTCGACCGCCAACGGCGGCAGGATCTCCCAGTACACGGCCACCGGCGGCACCAACCAGCAGTGGAGGCTGCTGCCCGCCGAGCCCGACATCGACGCCGACATCGTGGTGGCCGCCGACGGCTCGGGGGACTACACCGGCGTCCAGGCCGCCGTCAACGCCGCGGCCTCCGGCTCGACGATCCTCATCAAGGCCGGGAACTACAAGGGCGCGGTCACCGTGCCCTCGTCCAAGACCGGCCTGACGTTCGTCGGCGCCACCGGCAACGCCGCCGACGTCGTGATCCACGAGAACCGCTGCGCGGGCTGCGACAACGGCTCGGGCGGCACGTGGGGGACCAGCGGCAGCGCCTCGGTCCTCCTGCAGGGCGCGAACTTCACCGCAGAGGACCTCACGTTCGCCAACACCTACGACGAGGCCGCGAACGGCAACAGCCAGGCCGTGGCCGTCAAGGTCCAGGGCGACCGCATGGTCTTCGACAACGTCCGCTTCCTCGGCAACCAGGACACCCTCCTGACCGACTCGTCCAGCGCCACCACCGTGTCGCGCCAGTACTACCACGACTGCTACGTCGAAGGGGACGTCGACTTCATCTTCGGGCGCGGCACCGCCGTGTTCGACGGGTGCACCGTCAAGTCCCTCACCCGCGGCTCCACCAGCAACAACGGGTACATCGTGGCGCCCAGCACCGAGATCACCAACCCGTACGGGATGCTCTTCTACCAGTGCACCCTGACCACCAACGCCCCCAACAACTCCGTGTACCTGGGCCGCCCGTGGCCCGCCGGGGGCTCCACCACCGCGCGCGGCCAGGTCCTCTACCGCGAGACCTACATCGGCGCGCACATCCGCACGGCCGAGCCGTGGTCGGACATGTCCGGTCTGGCCTGGGAGGACGCGCGCCTGCGCGAGTACCAGAACACCGGGCCCGGCGCGACGGTGAACGCCAACCGGCCGCAGATGTCCGCCAGTGAGGCCGCCAACTACGAGATGGTCGACTACCTGCGCGGTTCCGACGGCTGGAACCCGATCCGCTGACCGCCGGTGCGCATCGCCGGGCCACTACGATCCGGTGATGCGCACCGACCCCCGCCTCCTCCCGTGACCGCGTTCCTCGCCGGGCTCGCCCTCGGGCTCGCGCTCATCGTCCCGATCGGGGCCCAGAACGTCTTCGTGTTCGGCCAGGGCGTCTCGCTCGGGATGCCGCGGGCGCTGTGGGCCGTGACCGGGGCGGGCCTGTGCGACACGCTCCTCATCGTCCTCGGCGCGACCGGGGCCTCCGCGCTCCTGGACTCCGTCCCGGGCCTGCGCCCCGCGATGCTCGCCGCCGGCGCCCTGTTCCTCACGTACCTCGGTGTGAAGTCCCTGCGCGCCAAGCCCGCCGACATCGCGGACGAGGCGGGGACCTGGTCCCCGGGCCGCACGCTGCGCCGCACCGCCGCGGTGTCGCTGCTCAACCCGCACGCCGTCCTCGACACCGTGGGCGTCCTCGGCGCGGCCATCGCCGCGCAGGCCGCCGCCTCGCGCACGGTCTTCGCGACGGGGGCCGTCACCGCCTCCTGGGTGTGGTTCCTGATCCTCGCCGGGGCCGCGACGGGCCTGCGGCGCTTCATGACCAAGGAGCGGCGCGTCTGGTTCGACCGCGCGTCCGGCGTCATCCTGCTCGTGTTCGCGGCCTGGCTCGCGTACGAGTTCGTGAGAATCCTGGTGTGAGGCTTGGGAGCGATTGACAAAGTTTAGTCTCACAACTTAGTCTTGCATCGAGGATTCTCAATGGGTTCCCGCGGCCCCGCGCGTCCTCCCCGGCACACGACGCGGACAGAAGGAGCGCCATGCAAGGCATGAAGCGACGAACCCGGACATGGATATCCCTGGCGGTGGCCGCCCTCGCCGTCTTCGCGGCGGGCCTCGGCATCCTCGCCCCCACCGCCGCCTACGCGGCCGAAGGCTGCAAGGTCGACTACAAGATCAGCGCCCAGTGGGGCGGCGGCTTCACCGGCGACGTGGCCGTCACCAACCTCGGCACCGCGGTCAGCTCGTGGAGCCTGGTGTGGACCTTCCCCAACGGGCAGCGCGTCACCAACGCCTGGAACGCGACCACCACCAACTCCGGCGACACCGTCACCGCCAAGAACATGAGCTACAACGGATCCATCCCCACCAACGGCTCGGTCTCCTTCGGCTTCAACGGCTCCTGGTCCGGCACCAACGGCGTGCCCGCCTCGTTCAGCCTCAACGGCACCGTCTGCACCGGCACCCCGACCAACCCCACCACCACGCCCACCGGCGGCCCCACCACCACCCCGCCGCCCACCGGCAGTGTCGACGCCATGGAGACCGTCGCGGCCATGCAGCCGGGCTGGAACCTCGGCAACTCCCTCGACTCCGTCGGCTCCGACGAGACCGCCTGGGGCAACCCGCGCATCACCCAGTCGCTCATCCAGAACGTCGCCAACCAGGGTTACAACAGCATCCGCATCCCCGTCACCTGGGACAACCACCAGTCCAAGTCCGCGCCCTACACCGTAGACACCGCCTACCTCGACCGCGTCGAAGAGGTCGTGGACTGGGCGCTCGACGCCGACCTGTACGTCCTCATCAACATCCACCACGACTCGTGGATCTGGATGGCGGACATGAACTCCAACCGCACCGTCGTCGAGGCCCGCTACGAGTCCATCTGGACCGCGCTGGCCGCCCGCTTCCGCGACGCCCCGCCCGAGCTGCTGTTCGAGAGCGTCAACGAGCCCCAGTTCAACAACGTGGACGACACCACGGCCTACGCGCTCCTGGACGACCTGAACACCTCGTTCCACGAGATCGTCCGCGCCTCCGGCGGCGGCAACGCCGACCGCGTCCTGGTCCTGCCGACGCTGCACACCAACGCCGACCAGGGCCGCCTCGACGCGCTCAGCGACACCATCGCCGCCCTCGACGACCCGAACATCGCCGCGACCATCCACTACTACGGGTTCTGGCCCTTCAGCGTCAACATCGCCGGGTACACCAAGTTCAACGACGAGGTGAAGGCCGACCTCGAAGGCTACTTCGACCGCGCCTACAACGAGTTCGTCGCCAACGGCATCCCCGTCCTCATCGGCGAGTACGGCCTCCTCGGCTTCGACGCCCACACCGGCACCGTCGAGCAGGGCGAGAAGCTGAAGTTCTTCGAGTACGCCGGCTACTACGCGCGCCAGAAGAACATCACCCTCCAGCTGTGGGACAACGGCCAGCACTTCGACCGCACCGCCTTCCAGTGGAAGGACCCCGAGCTCTACACGATGATGAAGGCCGCCTGGACCACCCGCTCCGGCACCGCCTCCTCCGACCAGGTCTACGTGGCCCGCACCGCCACCGTCGCCGACGTCTCCCTGACCCTCAACCTCAACGGCACCACGTTCCAGGGCCTGCGCGTCGGCACCACCAACCTCGTCCAAGGGACCGACTACACGATCTCCGGCTCCACCCTGACCATCAAGGCCAGCAGGCTGACGACGCTCCTCGGCGACCGCTCGTACGGCGTCAGGGGCTCGGTCCAGGCCGTGTTCTCCCAGGGCGCGCCCTGGCGCATCAGCGTCATCTCCTACGACCAGCCGACCATGTCCGCCGCCACCGGCGCCTCAGCCACCTTCGCGATCCCCACCCAGTTCAAGGGCGACCAGCTCGCCACCATGGAGGCCAAGTACGCCGACGGCACCCCCGCCGGCCCCCAGAACTGGACCTCGTACAAGGAGTTCGCCCGCGCCTTCAGCCCCGACTACACCGCGGGCACCGTCGCCCTCCCGACCGCCTTCTGGTCCGAAGTGAACGACGGCCAGAAGGTCACCCTCACGTTCCACTTCTGGAGCGGTAAGACCGTCACCTACTACGTCACCGAATCCGGCGGCAACGTCACCGGCTCCCTGTCTTAACCCTCCGAAACACAGGACCGGCCCGGCGCGAGTGCGCCGGGCCGGTCCTGCCCTGTCAGCGGGTCGACTCGCGGGTCTTCAGCTCGAAGGGGGCCGTGTGCTCCTCGGGGGGCCGGGACGGGTCCTCCATGCGGGCGGCGATCAGGTCCACGGCCTTCTCGGCCATCCAGCGGTGGTCGGGGGAGACCGAGGAGAGGGCCGGGGTGGTGTAGGCCGACTCGGGGATGTCGTCGAAGCCGATGACGCGGACGTCCTCGGGGACGCGCAGGCCCACGTCGGCCAGGCCCCGGACCACGCCCATCGCCACGGTGTCGGTGACCGCTACGACCCCGTCGAACGGGACGCCGGAGTCGTGGAGGCGGCGCACGGCGCGGCGGCCGTCCTCCATCGACATGCCCGAGAGCGCGACCAGCGACGTGTCGAGGCCGATCCCGTGCGCCGCAAGCCCGTCCACATACCCCTGGTAGCGGCGCGAGACCACGTGGACGCCTTCGAGCGTCCACCCCGTGATGTTCGCGATCCGCTTGCAGCCCTGCGCGATCAGATGCTCGGTGGCCGCGCGCGTGCCCGCCTCGTTCGCCATGCCCACATGGTCGATGCTCGCGCCGAAGTCCCGCTCGCCGAGCATCACGATCGGGAAGTCGCCCCACGAATGGGCCTGCTCCCTCGGATCGAGCACCACCGCGCTCAGGATCAGGCCGTCGAACTGGAGCTTGTGCGACTGCGCCACGGCCTCGACCTCGCCCGAGTCGCTGCCGCCGGTCTGCTCGATCGCCACGTGGAAGCCACGCGAGCGCGCCGCCTCGATCACCAGGGCGCCGAGCATCCCGTAATACGCCTGGTCCACCCCCGGGACGGCGAGGCCGATCACCCCCGTGCGCCCCGCCTTCAGCGTGCGCGCGTTGACGTTGAGGCGGTACCCGGACTGCTGGATCGCATCGAGGACGCGCAACCGGACCGGCTCGGAGACCCCGGCCCGGTTGTTGACCACGTTGGACACGGTCATCTTGGACACGCCCGCCAGGCGCGCCACGTCGCTCATCGTCACCATCTCGGGTACCGCCTTCCAGGACTCGACGACCCTCCTATGTTCCCACCCTAGTGCGAGGGCGTGACTACGCCGTGTCCACGCCTACGCGAGATCGCCCGCCGCGGTCACGAACGAGTGCGCCGGAAGGTGCACGAAGAGCTTCCCGTCCTCGATCCGCGCCCCGTCGTGCGCACGCGGCGCCACGGCCTCGGGGGCCTCGGGGCTGTTGTGCGCGTTGACCGCGGCCGCAGTGAGGATCTCCGCCGCCAGACCCGTGACGGAACCGCCGCGCAGGTCCACCACCATGTCCGCGGCCTCGTCCGCATCCAGGTTGGACAGCGACACGAGGAGGCGGCCGTCCTTGCGCGACGCCGAGACCGACACGGTCGACAGCTCCGCGCCGTCCACGTCCTTCACCGGCTGGTCACCGACGACGTGCACCTGGAGGCTCGCGGCGTCCTGGTGGCCCTTGTTCATGCGGAACACGTGGTACGTCGGCGTGAGCACCAGCGCGCCCGACTCCGGGTCGGTGAGGATCATCGCCTGGAGCACGTTCACCGTCTGCGCGATGTTCGCCATGACGAGCCGGTCGGCGTGCCTGTGGAAGATGTCGAAGCTGACGCTCGCCACGAGCGCGTCCCGCATCGTGTTCTGCTGGTACAGGAACCCGGGGTTCGTGCCCGGCTCCACGTCCCACCACGTGCCCCACTCGTCCAGCACGATCCCGATCTCCTTCTTCGGGTCGTACAGGTCCATCACGTTCGCGTGCCCGGTGAGCAGCTCGTCGGTGCGCGCCGCCTTGTGCAGCGTCGTGTAGTACTCCTCGGGCGTGAAGTCCGTCGCCGAGCCCTTGTGGTCCCAGGTGCCCGCGATCGTGTAGTAGTGCACCGACACCGCCTGGTACAGCGGGCGCTCCACACGCTGGCAGCCGAGGTGCGAGAGCTGCTTCATGAGCGTCTCGGTCCACGCGTACGAGAAGTCCGAGGCGCCCGCGGCGATCCGGTACAGCTTGTTGTCGCCGTAGTCGCGGCAGTAGGTCGCGTAGCGGCGCGCTTCGAGGGCGTACTGCTCGGCGCTCATGTTGCCGCCGCAGCCCCAGGTCTCGTTGCCCAGGCCCCAGTACTTGACCTTCCAGGGCTCCTCGCGGCCGTTGGCCTTGCGCTCGCGCACCGCGGGGGAGTCGCCGTCGCGGGTGAGGTACTCGACCCACTCGCTCATCTCCTGGACCGTGCCGGAGCCGACGTTCCCGGAGATGTACGGCTCGGTCCCGAGCAGCTCGCACAGCGCCATGAACTCGTGGGTGCCGAAGTGGTTGTTCTCCTCGACGCCGCCCCAGTGGGTGTTCACCATGACCGGCCGGTCGGCCTTGGGGCCGATGCCGTCCCGCCAGTGGTACTCGTCGGCGAAGCAGCCGCCGGGCCAGCGCAGGTTGGGGATGTCGAGCGCGCGGAGGGCCTCCACGACGTCGAGGCGGATGCCGCCCTCGTTGGGGATGTCGGAATCCTCGCCCACATAGAAGCCGCCGTAAATGCACCGGCCCAGGTGCTCGGCGAAGTGGCCGTACACGTGGCGGCTGATGACGGGGCCTTCGAGGTCGAGGTTGACGACGGCGTTGACGATGCTGCTCATCGGTGCCTTCCAGAGAGGCGCGCCCCTCTGGGAAACGCGCTGCGGACGGGGTAATTTATCGGTAAAGCGACCCCACTCTACCGGGTCCCGCGGCCCGCTTGTCAAGACTTCCCCGAAAGGGAATTTCCGGGCCCGTCCCGCCCTTGAACCCGGCAGGACCGACCCGAGGAGCACCACGTGACCGACGACTTCACCCGCGCATGGAACGCCTGGCACGAGCGCCGCGAGGCCGCGCTGGCCGAGCCCCACGGCTGGCTCAGCCTCACCGCGTTCCACTGGCTCGACGAGGAGCCCGCGCCCCTCGACGGCCTGCCCGGGCTCTGGTCCTCCGACGGCGCCGCCGTCACCGTGACCGCCGATGCGAAGGACGGCCTCAGCGCCTCCGGCCGCGCCGTCGACGGCACCGCCGAGTTCAAGGTCCCCGAAGGCGCCGGCCCCGCCTGGGTCGACTACGGCGACAAGCGCCTCGAACTCGCCCCGCGCGGCGGCCGCCACGCCGTGCGCGTGCGCGACCCCCTCGCCCCGACCCGCACCGGCTTCACCGGCGTCCCCGCCTTCGACCCCGACCCCGCGTGGGTCGTGGCCGCGTCGTTCGCGCCCGCGCCCGAACTCGTGGACGTCGGCTCGGTCCGCGAGGGCGTCGACCAGTCGCTCCACGCCGTCGGCACCGTCCGCTTCGACCTCGACGGCGCACCGCAGGAGCTCGTCGCCACCGACGCGGGGGAGGGGCGCCTGTGGCTGCTGTTCCGCGACCCCACCAACGGCGACACCACGTCCTCGTTCCGCCAGCTCACGGCCCCCGCGCCCGGCCCGGACGGCCGCGTGGACCTCGACTTCAACCGCTCGCTCAACATGCCGTGCGCGTTCACCGACTACGGCACCTGCCCGCTCCCGCCGGGCCCGAACCGGCTCACCGCCGCCGTCACCGCGGGCGAGCGCAAACCGTCTTAAAGAAGATATATCGACACCGAGGCTGCACGCCTCTCTCGGCGGGCCGGGACGCCCCCGGCCCGCACCGGCGCCGACGTAAAGTCGTGACCCGAAGCGCCCCTTGAGAGGACCCCTCGTGTTCGATGCCGTGCCCAACCCCGTCCTGTTCGACGCGTTCGGCGTCCCGACCACCCTCATCGAGGTCCTCGGGTTCGTCTCCGGCGCCCTCTGCGTGTGGCTGGTCGCCCGCCAGCACATCGCCAACTGGGGCATCGGGATCTTCAACTGCCTCATGTTCATCGTCCTGTTCACCCAGTGGGGCCTCTACGCCGACGCGGGCCTCCAGCTCGTCTTCATCGCCCTCGGCGCCTACGGCTGGTGGAACTGGGTCCGCGGCGGCGGGCCCGCCGATCGGAAGGGCCTGCCCGTTTCGCGGACCGCGGGATACGAGTGGATCGGTCTCCTCGGGGTCGGCCTCATGAGCATCGCGACGATCACCGGGCTACTGACCTGGTACACCGATTCGAATGTCGCCGGGTGGGACGCGCTCACCACAGTGCTCTCTCTTGCCGCCACCTACGGGCAGGCGCGCAAGCGCCTCGAATCCTGGTGGCTGTGGATCGCCGCCGACCTCGTCTACATCCCGCTGTACGCCTACAAGGGCCTGTACCTGACGTCCCTGCTCTACATCGGGTTCCTCGCCCTGTGCGTCCTCGGCCTGCGCAACTGGCAGAAGGACCTCCGCGCCCCCGACCTCGCGGGCGCGGCCGCATGAGCCTCCCCGAGCACGGCCTCATCGTCGGCAAGTTCTATCCGCCCCACGCAGGCCACCACCACCTCATCCGTGCCGCCCAAGCAAGGTGCAAACGACTGACGGTGATCGTCAGCCACGCTGATGTCGAGTCCATTCCGCTCGCCGACCGCCTTGCCTGGCTTCGGGAGGCCCACCCCGGAGTCCGCTTCATCGGGGTCATCGACAACGTGCACATGGACCTGAAGGACGAGAGGATCTGGCGAAAGCACGTCGCCATCTTCAAAGCCGCAGTCCCCGAGCGTGTCGATGCCCTGTTCAGCTCGGAGGAGTACGGGCCCGAACTCGCCCGGCGCTTCAATGCCATCCACGTCGACATCGACTCCGACCGATCGAGCTTTCCGATCTCGGGCACCAAGATCCGCGCCGATCCGGTCAGCTCGTGGGACTACCTCGAAGGCCCCGTCCGCGCCGGGCTCGCCCTCCGCGTGGTCGCCGTCGGCGCCGAGTCCACCGGGACCACCACGATCGCCGAGGACCTCGCCGCCGCCTACGCCGCCCGCGGCGGCGTCTGGGCCGCGACGCGGTGCGTGCCCGAGTACGGGCGGGTCTTCAGCGAGGAGAAGCTCGCCGCGCTGCAAGCGGTGCGGCCCGGGGCGACGTGGACCGACGTCCGGTTCGACACCGCCGACTTCCCGCGCATCGCCGCCCGCCAGAACGAGCTCGAAGAGGCCGCCGCGCGCCTGGGCGGGCCCGTCCTGTTCTGCGACACCGACGCGTTCGCGACCGCGGTCTGGCACGAGCGGTACATCGGCGGCCGCAACCCCGCCGTCGACCCGCACGCCGAGGCGCTGCGCCACCACCTGTACCTGCTCACCGACCACGAGGGCGTGCCCTTCGAGGACGACGGCCTGCGCGACGGCGAGCACCTGCGCCCCTGGATGACCGGGCGCTTCCGGGACGAGCTGGAGCGCACCGGCCGCCGCTACGTGCAGCTCCACGGCCCCCGCGGGGACCGGCTCGCCCAGGCCGTGCGCGCCGTGGACGCGCTCGTCGCCGAAGGCTGGGGGATCGCCGACCCGCTCCCCGAGTACCGGTGACGCGATCCTGACGGGCCCGGCCCCGATCCTGATGCGGCGCAGGCGGCCGCGCGCACGCACCGGTGCCTACGCTTCAGCCGACCGACCCGGAGGGAACGAGGACCGCCATGGACATCGCCGAACGCCCGCACTACGAGAGCCTCTCTGAGGACGCCATCGCCACCAGTGAGCTGGAGGCGCGGCTGCGCGAGCTCACCGGGCGCCTGGGGACGCTGCGGCGGCGCGTCGAGTCGGCCGGTTCGCTGGTCCGCAGCGCCACCGTCGAGGCCGAGTCCGCCGGAGGCGAGGTCACCGTCACCGTGGACCTCGCCGGGGCCGTCGTCGGCATCAGGTTCGGCCCCGCGATCCGCGCCATGCGCGAGAGCGACCTCGCCGCGACGGTCGTCGCCGTCTACGGGCAGGCGGTCGCCCAGGCGTCGCGCCTCGCGGCCGACCTCGCCGCCGCCGTGGACGAGAGCGGCGAACCCGCTTGCCCGCGGGGCCGCGCGGGCGCACACTGACCACATGCGCATCCGGGCCGTGACCGCCGCCGACCTGCCCCTCCTCCAGGACATCGAGCGCGCCGCGGGCGAGTGCTTCCGCACCGTCGGCATGGCCGCCATCGCCGACGACGAGCCGCTCACCCTCAAAGAGCTCGACGACTACCGCCGCACCGGCCTCGCCTGGGCCGCGGCCGAGCGCGGCGCGCCCGTCGCGTACCTCATCGCCGAACCCGTCGACGGCGCCCTGCACATCGAGCAGGTCTCCGTCCACCCCGACTGGGCCCGCCGCCGCATCGGCCGCGACCTCATCGACCGCGCCGCGGCCCGCGCCGCCGCCGACGGCTTCGACGCGCTCACGCTCACCACCTTCACCGACGTCCCCTGGAACGCCCCCTACTACGCCCGCCTCGGCTTCACCCCCATCCCCGACGCCGACCTCACCCCCGGCCTGCGCGCCATCCGCGACCGCGAATCCGCCCACGGCATCGACCGCTGGCCCCGCGTCTGCATGAGCCGCCCGCTCGCCCTGTGACGAGAGCCTCCCTCGCCTCACCGGAATACCCCGGGCCGCACCGCCGTTAAGGTAGATGCAAACGCATGAACTTCGATCCCGCGGAGGCGGGGAGAGCAGGCAGTCCGATGCAGTTCGGGATCTTCTCAGTCAGTGACATCACGCGCGACCCCGTCTCGGGCGAGACCCCGACCGAGGCCGAGCGGATCGACGCGATCGTGAAGATCGCGGTCAAGGCCGAAGAGGTCGGCCTCGACGCCTTCGCGATCGGCGAGCACCACAACCCGCCGTTCTTCTCCTCCTCGCCGACGACGCTGCTCGCGCACATCGCCGCGCTCACCGAGCGGCTCGTCCTCACCACCGCGACCACCCTCATCACCACGAACGACCCCGTGCGCCTCGCCGAGGAGTACGCGATGCTCCAGCACCTGTCCAAGGGCCGCATGGACCTCATGCTCGGCCGCGGCAACACCGCGCCCGTCTACCCCTGGTTCGGGCAGGACATCCGCCAGGGCCTGCCGCTCGCGCTGGAGAACTACAACCTCCTGCACAAGCTGTGGCGCGAGGACGTCGTGGACTGGGAGGGCCAGTTCCGCACGCCGCTCCAGGGCTTCACCTCGACGCCCCGTCCGCTCGACGACGTCCCGCCGTTCGTGTGGCACGGCTCGATCCGCACGCCCGAGATCGCCGAGCAGGCCGCGTTCTACGGCAACGGCTACTTCGCCAACCACATCTTCTGGCCCACCTCGCACTCCAAGCGCCTCATCGACTTCTACCGGCAGCGCTTCGAGCACTACGGGCACGGCACGCGCAAGCAGGCCATCGTCGGCGTCGGCGGCCAGGCGTACATCGCGAAGAAGAGCCAGGACGCCGTCAAGGAGTTCCGGCCCTACTTCGACGAGGCCCCCGTCTACGGCCACGGCCCCACCCTGGAGGAGTTCACCCAGGGCACGCCGCTCACCGTCGGCAGCCCGCAGGAGGTCATCGACAAGACCCTGACCTTCCACGACGCGTTCGGCGACTACCAGCGCCAGATGTTCCTCATCGACCACGCCGGCATGCCGCTCGGCATGGTCCTCGACCAGCTGGAGCTGCTCGGCGGCGAGGTCGTCCCGGTGCTGCGCAAGGAGCTCGCGTCCCGCAAGGACCCCGAGTCCGCCGAGGCGCCCACCCACGCGTCGCTCGTCGCGGCCAAGTACGGCGACGGACCGGCCCGCCAGCCGCGCCCGAACGCCAACCGCGGCGACAACGTCACCGGCGACTCGCCCTACCAGGACAGCGCCGCCCAGGACCCGGAAGCGTAAGGGGCGCACCGATGACCCGCTCACGGAGCAGGCTCGCGAACGAGTCGTGGGAGTCGCTGCTGACCGCCCACGCGGCGCTCATGAAGCGGTTCGCGGCCGAGCCGATCTGGGACGAGGTGTCGATGCGCGAGTACGACGTGCTCTACACCCTGTCCAAGCACGAGGGGCCGATCCGCCTGTTCGAGCTGGGCCGCGGCGTCCTGCTCAGCCAGCCCGCGCTGTCGCGGCTGGTCGAGCGGCTCGCCGAGCGCGGCCTGGTCGAGCGCACGCCCGACCCCGAGGACGGGCGCGGCCTGCGCCTGGGGCTCACCGCCGCCGGGCGCGAGGCCCAGCGCCTCGTCGGCGGCCGCCACGCCGTGGACGTCGCGCGCGCCGTCGCCGACGCCCTCACCGACGAGGAGATGCGCCAGCTCGAATCGATCGGCCGCAAACTCGCCGGGGCGCGGGCCCCGGCCCAGAAGTCCGTCCCCACCAGTGAGGAGGCAGTGCTGTGAGCACGCCGAAGGAGCCCTACCGGCTCGCCGTCGTCAGCGCCGGTACCAGCGACCCGTCCTCGACGCGGATGCTCGCCGACCGGATCGCGTCCCGTGTCGGCGCGCTCGCGACCGAGCGCGGCGCATCGGTGACGGTGGACGTGATCGACCTGCGCGAGCTCGCGAGCGAGATCACCACCGCGATCGTCTCGCAGCTCATGGGCCCCAAGATGACCCGCGCGATCGAGGTCCTCGGCAGCGCCGACGGGATCGTCGCGAGCGCGCCGGTGTACAAGGCCGCGCCGAGCGGCCTGTTCAGCTCGTTCTTCCACGTCCTCGACAACGACCTGCTCATCGCGAAGCCGGTGGTGCTGGCGGCGACGGCGGGGACGGCGCGGCACGCGCTGGTCGTGGACGAGCAGATGCGGTCGCTGTTCGCGTACCTGCGGACGATGACGGTGCCGACGTCGGTGTTCGCGGCGACGGAGGACTGGAACTCGTCGGAGCTGGGGGAGCGGATCGGGCGGGCGGCGATCGAGCTGCTGCTGCTCATGGAGTCCGGGTTCGCCGAGCAGGTGCGTTCGGAGTCGTGGAAGTCGTATCAGCACGAGTTCGGTTCGGCCGGCGGGACGGAGCTGGACATCGATCTGGGTTCGGACCTGATGCGGCTGGCGACGGGCGGGTCGGCGAAGCCGCCGCGGCAGCGGTAGTCGTGTCGGAAGGCCCCGGTTCGCGCCGGGGCCTTCCGTCGTCCCCTCGCCGTACAGTGGAGGGAACCCTTTTGGAGGTCCCCTCATGAGCGATCGCGACATGATCAGCACCGGCGAGTTCGTCGTCTACCCGCACGAGGGCCCGGCCGAGGTCATCGAGACCGTGCAAGTGGTCGCCGAGGACCCCACGGGCGGGTCGTTCGCGCTGGGCGAGGAGGACTCGGACCCCGAAGCGCCCTAGGGCCCTCCTCACGGGCGGTGTCAGGCGCCGAGGCGGTGGAGCGCGACTGCTTCGGCGGTCTCCTCCTCGATGAGGTCGTAGTTGATGAGGGCCCCGGCCTGGGCTCCGGCGACGGCGGCGGGGCCGACCTGGGCCATGAGGTCGGTGACGTTCCCGGCGGCCCAGACGCCGTCGATGCTCGTGCGGCCCATGGGGTCGGCGGGAATGTGCTGCCCGGCGCCCGAGGGGTGCTCGGCGGGTTCCAAGCCGAGTCCGGCGAGGAATCCGGCGCGGGCCTCCATGCGGGTGGCGATGGCGTACGCGTCCCGTTCGACGAGCCTGCCGTCCTTCATGCGGGCGCCGTCGGGTTCGATCGCGGCGATCTCGCCTTCCACGACGCGGACGCCGCGGGCGGCGAAGCGCTCGCGTTCGTCGGCGGTGAGCTCGGGCGCGGTGTGGGTGAAGAACACGAGGTCGCCGGTCCACTGGCGGAACAGGGTGGCCTGGTGGACGGCGTTGGGTCCGGTGCCGATGACGCCGATGGCCTGGTCGCGGTGCTCCCAGCCGTGGCAGTACGGGCAGTGCATGACGTTCTCGCCCCAGCGTTCGGCCAGGCCCGGAATGTCCGGCAGCGTGTCGGTGAGGCCGGTGGCGACGAGGAGGCGCCGGGCGGCGACCTCGCGGCCGTCGTCGAGGGCGACGGTGAAGCCGTCGTCGTGCTTGTGCGCCTTGGCGACGCGGCCGTCGATGACGTGGCCGCCGTAGCCGCGGACCTCCTCGCGTCCCTTGGCGAGCAGTTCGCGCGGGGGCGTGCCCTCGCGGCCGAGCAGGCCGTGGACGCCGTCGGCGGGGGCGTTGCGGGGTTCGCCCGCGTCGATCACGGCCACGGTGCGGCGGGCGCGCGCGAGGACGAGCGCCCCGTTCAGCCCGGCGGCGCCGCCGCCGATCACCACGACGTCGTACCGGTCCCTCAGTTCATCGGTCATCTCGACCACCTCCTGCGATCACCGTAGATCGCCCTTCGCGAAACCGGCAAACATTCTTGCCGGTATGGCAAAATCGGAGGCATGGACCCGGACAAGGACCTCGACAAAGCCCTCGACGCGGTCGGCCCGCGCCTGCGCGCCCTCCGCAAGCAGCGGGAGGCGACGCTCGCGGACCTCGCGGAGCAGACGGGCATCTCGGTGAGCACCCTCTCGCGCCTCGAATCCGGAGCGCGGCGCCCGACGCTGGAGCTGCTGCTGCCCTTGGCGAAAGCGCACGGCGTGACGCTCGACGAACTCGTGGACGCCCCGCCGACGGGCGACCCGCGCATCCACCTGCGCCCGGTCGTGCGGCACGGGATGGTCCACCTGCCGCTGACGCGGCGGCCCGGCGGCATCCAGGCGTACAAGCTCATCATCCCGGCGGGGGAGCAGACCGAGCCGGACCCGCAGGTCCACGAGGGGTACGAGTGGATGTACGTGCTGAACGGGCGGCTCCGGGTGGTGCTGGGGGAGCACGACTTCGTGATGAAGCCCGGCGAGGCCGCGGAGTTCGACACGCGGACGCCGCACTGGTTCGGGCGGGCGGGGGAGGAGTCGGTGGAGTTCCTGAGCCTGTTCGGCTCGCAGGGCGAGCGGGCGCACCTGCGCGCGAAGCCCAAGGGCCGGGACTGAACCCCTTTGTATTGATTTATATAGATGCGTTGACTTCTTGAGGGCGCGTTCGTAAGATGGCGTGGAGGCGGCCCGAAAACCTTTTCGGTTTTTTCGGTCCGCACCCGGCACTGCCTACCGACATCAGCGGAGGTACCTCATGAATCCCAGTCTCTCCCGCAGGTCAGCGATCCGCCTCGGGGCCCTCGCGGGCGCCGCGCCCGTCGTCGGCGCCACCGCGTTCGCCACTGGCGCCCAAGCGGCCCCGCCCAACGGCACGGTCCGCGTTTACTGGCTGCGGCCCACCGACGTCCCCGACGACTCGCGCTACCCCGACGGCATCGCGTCCGTCATGTACGAGTCCCAGCGGTACTACCGCCAGGAGCTCGGCGTCACCTTCACCCTCAACAACCCGGTCGTCGAGGTCGCCGCGGGCGACCACCCGCGCGCCTGGTACGAGAACACCCCCAACGGGAGCGACCAGTACTGGTGGGTCGTCTTCAACATGCAGCAGGAGCTCATCCGCAAGTTCGGGCTCCGCGCCCCCGACTCCCGCTGGATCAACGTCGGCGAGATCAGCGCCGAGAAGACCAACGTCTCCGGGGGTGGCGGGGGCGGCGGCTGGGTCATCCTCTCCGGCCACGACGCCGACGGCGCCGCCGGGATCAACGGCCCCATGAACCGCTGGTACGGCGGCATGGTCCACGAACTCGGCCACGCCCTCGGGCTCCCCGACTCCACCTCGACCGACGGGACGCCCATGTCGGCGTCGTTCTACAACTACCCCAACTGCCACTTCAGCGCCGACCAGAAAAGACGCATCCTGGCCGGCCCCTACGGGAGCTTCCTCAAGTAGCTAGTCCAGGAAGCCGAGGACGTGCGCGAGGCCCCGCTCACCGGTGCGGGCCTCGCCCGGCAGGATGAACGCCCGCAGCCCCGAGGCGGCCGCGCCGCCGTCCTTCGCCGGGTTGTCCCCGACCATCAGCGCCGCCCGCGGGTCCACCCCGAGGCGCTCGCACGCGGCCCGGAACAGCACCGGGTCGGGCTTCTCGGTCCCGAACTGGTACGACACCACCCGCACGTCGACGAGGTCTTCGAGCCCGAAGTGCTCCATGTGGACGCCCACGTCCCACGGGAAGTCCGACACGATCCCGGTCTTGATCCCGCGGCGGCGCAGCTCCCGCAGCAGCGGCTCGGTGTCCGGGTACGGCACCCACGCGTCAGGGGCGGCGATCAGCTCGTACGCCGTCGCCTCGATCCCTTGCAGGTAGTCGATCCGCTCGAACCACGCGAACAATGCCGCCCGGTGCTGCTCAGCCGACTCGTCCCGGCCCACCTGCGCCGCGGCGACCTCGGGGATCCGGTACGCCTCGTACAGCTGCCCGGCGGTCTTCTCGATGCCCGCCTCGTCGATCGGCCTCCCGGCGGCCTCGGCGGTGCGCCGCAGCCACGTCGGGACGTCGATGAGCTTGAAGATCGTGTTGCTGAAGTCGAACAGCACCGCCTCGATCGGCGGCACCGCCCCGGCCTGCTCGGCCTCGGTCGGCCGGTACGCGGCGGCGGAGTCGAAGAGGTTGTAGATCACGGGCGTCCTTTCCCTGCTCACGGACATCGCCGCAACCGTAACCGCCCGAACCCCCCGAACCCACCCCCGAGGCCCCACCTCACACAACCGTCCCGCCCTCTTCGGCAGGTGTTCACCTCGGCTCGGCGCGTAACATTGGACCTTCCCGCCCCCTCGAAAGGCGAATCCCTTTGCGACGCTTGCAACTCCCTGCTTCAGTTCTGCTCCTGGCACTCGCGGCCGGATGCGGTCCGGCGACGGACACCGCGGACACGGCCACATCAGATCTCCCTGCGAGCACCACAGCGATGGCGGTCGCCGACGGCGTCGACATCCAGTTCCGGACGATGGACGGTCCTGAAGGAGCTTCGGACGAGGCCGAGTGCCTGGCGCGATTTCCCGACACCGGCGGAGTGACCCCGCCGATGCTCACTCCTGCGGAGGACCCGTTCACGGCGTGCGTCGCATTCGAGCGGGCCGGCGGCACCGCCGTGTGGGAGGTGGAGTTCGGCCCGGCGTTCCTGACCCGCGAGCACGTGGAGTACGTCGACTACGACTACGGGACCGCGGGCATCCCCACGGTCTACCTCGTGCTCGACGAAGAGGGCGTCGAAGCGTGGATCGCCGCGATCGGCCAGTTCGGCAGCGCGCAGATCGTCCTCGACGGCCAGGTGTACCTCCTGCCCCTCCTGGAACTGAGCCCGAATGACATCGTCAACGTCTCCGGCCTCGGCACCATCGAGGAGGCCGAGGAAATCGCCACGACGCTCGCCGAAGGCCGCTCCGACTGACACGGCGGTGTGCCGGTCCCGGGTTCCCGCGAGCTGATCGGGGACCCGGGACCGGAGTCGGTCATTCCTGGTCGAGGCCCCAGGAGCGGCGGATGCGGTCGTCGGCGGCCTTGAAGAGGGTGTCGACGATGATGCCGATGACCAGGACCGTGATGATCCAGGTGAGGACCCGCGGGGCGTCGTTGAACTCCCTGGCGCCCTGCATGAGCGCGCCGATGGAGCCCTGCCCGGCCACGATGACCAGCAGCTCGCCGGCCATGAGGGAGCGCCACGCGAACGCCCACCCCTGCTTCAGGCCCGACACGAACGACGGGAGCGTCGCGGGCATGATGACGTGCCGGTACAGCTGGAATCCCTTCATTCCCAGGACCGCCCCGACCCGCTTCCACGCGGGCGGCACGTAGTCGATCCCCGAGATGATGCCGTTCGCGATCGACGGCACCGCGCCCAGCAGCACCACGAACATGATCGTGGACTCCGAGATCTGGAACAGCAGGATCGCGAGCGGGAACCAGATGATCGACGGCATCGTCTGGAGCCCGGTGATCGCAGACCCGATCGCCGCGCGCAGCGGCTTGAACCGCGCCACCGCGATCCCCAGGAGCGAGCCGACCAGCACCGACAGCGCGAACCCGGTGAGCGCCCGCTGCATCGTGATCCCGATGGCCGTCCAGTAGTCCGGCGTCGGCACGTACGCCGCCAGCTCCTCCCACACCATCAACGGCGAAGGGAGCGCCCACGGGTCCTTCCAGCCCGACAGGAACAGGACCTGCCACAGCCCGATGACGATGACCAGCGCGAGCGCCTTCGGCCACGTCCCGGCCCACAGGCGCGAGAAGAACCGGCCCCACCGGGTCTCGGTGATCGGGGTCCGCTCCAGCTCGTCGAGGCCCGACACCCAGTCGCGCGAGGTGTCCTCCACCTCGGACTGCACGGTCTCAGTTGGCATGGCGGCCCACCTCCTCGCGGAGCGCGTCGGTGATCTCGGCGGCGAGCGCCGCCACCGGTGCGGAGTCGATGCGCCGGGGCCGGTCCATCGCGACGTCGTAGACGTTGAGGACGCGGCCCGGCCGGGAGCTGAGCAGCACGACCTGGTCGCCCAGGCGCACGGCCTCGCGGACGTTGTGCGTGACGAACAGGACGGTGAGGTGCTGCTCGCGCCAGATCCGCTCCAGCTCGTCGTGGAGGAGGTCGCGGGTCATGGCGTCGAGCGCGCCGAACGGCTCGTCCATGAGCAGGACCGACGCGTCCTGGGCGAGGGCCCGCGCGAGCGCGACCCGCTGGCGCATGCCGCCGGACAGCTCGTGCGGCCGCTTGTGGGCGAATCCGGTGAGGCGCACGGTCTCCAGGAGTTCGAGGGCGCGGTTGCGTCGTTCAGCCCGACCGACGCCGCGCACGCGGAGCGCGATCTCGACGTTGCCCTGGACGGTGAGCCAGGGGAAGAGCGCCGATTCCTGGAACATCATGGCGACCGGCTGGTCGACGTGCTCGATCGTGCCGCCGGTGGCCTCGTCCAGTCCGGCGACGAGCGAGAGCAGGGTGCTCTTGCCGCAGCCGGAGGCGCCGAGCAGGCAGGTGAAGCTGCCGGGCGCGACGGTGAGGGAGACGCCGTCGAGGGCGGTGACGGCGCCCGGGCCGCGGCCGTAGCGCTTGACCACGTCGGTCAGCACCACGGCGCCTGCGGCCCGGGCGGTGTCGTCATCGGCCCGCGTCTGTGTGCGGGTCTGGGTCATGCCAGGTCACCGGCCGAGACCTCGGTGTCGCCGCGGTCGGCGAGGACCTGGTTGAGGGCGTCGAGGGCGTAGATCCCGGTGAGGTCCACTTCTTCGAGGAGCCCGATCTCGACGGCGTGGTCCTTGCTGCCCTGCAGCGAGTCAGCGAGCGGGTCGGCGGTGAAGCTGAGGTTCTCGAACGCGGCGGCGATGACGGCGTCGTCGAGGCGCTTGTCGGTGAGGGCCTCGATGCGGTCGTTGGACTTGACCTGGGCGTCGTCGGGGTTCGCGGCGATGTAGTCGAGGGCCGCGAGGTGGCCTTCGAGGAACGCCTTGACCAGGGCGGGCTGGGCGTCGAGGAACTTCTTGGAGACGATGATGTGGGTGGTGACGAACTCGCCGCCGTCCCACAGCTCGCGCTCGTTGAGGAACTCGACGGCGCCGTGCTTGAGCAGCAGGTCCGAGTAGCGCGGCTCGACGGCCCACGCGGCCTGGACGGTGCCGTCGTCGAACGCGGCGGCCACTTCGGCGTTGTCGATGGGCGTGACGGACACGTCGCCGCCGCCGTTCTCGTCGGTGGCGAAGCCCTGCTCCTTGAGCCAGTAGCGGGCCGCCACGTCCTGGGTGTTGCCCAGCTGCGGGGTGGCGAGGGCCTTGCCGCGCAGGTCCTCGACGGTGGTGATCTCGGGCTTGACGACGAGTCCGGCGCCGCCCGAGGTGGACCCGGCGATGATGTGGAGGGCCTGGCCCGAGGACTGCGCCCAGCCGTTGATGGCGGGGTTCGGTCCGATGTAGGAGATGTCGATGGCGTCGGCGAAGAGCGCCTCGATCGCGGAGGGCCCGGCGTTGAAGACGGTCTCCTCGATGGTGACGGCCTCGGGGAGGGTGTCGGCGAAGACGCCGGCTTCGAGGCCGACGAGGGCGGGGGCGTGGGTGACGTTCCCGAAGTAGCCCAGGCGGATCGTGCCCGAGGCGGTGGAGGCGTCGGCGTCGGCCGCGGCCTCCGAGGAGTCGTCGTCGTTGCCGCAGGCCGCGAGCGCCGTGACGGCGGGCAGGGCGGCCGCGGCCGCGATGACGCTGCGGCGCTTGAGGGGGCGCGGGCTGGCAGAGCTCATGGGGATTGCCTTCTGTATCGTGAGGAACGGTATTCCTAGTAGTCCGATTATTCAGACTAATCTAGTGGGAATTCTAGGATCGCCCCGCATCGCGGGGCAACCCCGGTCCCGTCATGTGGTCACGACGGGTGTCAGCGCGCGTGGGCGAGGACGCCCCGGACCGCCGACTCGACCGCGGCGGCGCGCCGCGGGTTCGCCGGGCGTTCGAGCCCGTAGTGGCCGCGCAGGGTGGTCGCCTCGTACTCGGTGCGGAAGCGGCCCTTGGCCTGCAGGATCGGCACGACCTGGTCGACGAACGCCTCCAGGCCCGAGGGCAGGACCGCGGGCATGATGTTGAACCCGTCCGCGGCGCCGTTGTCGGCCCAGTCGAGGATCGCGTCGGCGACCTGCTCGGGCGTGCCGGTGAAGGTCCGGTGCCCGCGCCCGCCGCCGAGGCGCCCGATCAGCTGGCGCACCGTCAGGTGCTCGCGCCGGGCGAGGTCCACGATGAGCGTGAAGCGGCTCTTGGCGCCCTCGATCTCGTCCTCGGTCGGCAGGACCGCGGGCAGCTCCTTGTCGAGGTCCAGTTCGGACGGGTCGAGCTTGAGCTGCTTGGCGAGGTTCCCGAGCGCGTACTCGGGGACGATGAGCCGGTCGAGCTCCTCCTCCAGCAGCCTGGCCTCGGCCTCGGTGGAGCCCAGGACCGGGACGATGCCCGGGAGGACCAGCACCTTGTCGGGGTCCCTCCCGGCGTCCTTCGCGCGGCGCTTGACGTCGGCGTAGAACGCCTGCGCCTCCTCGATGGTCTGCCACGCGGTGAAGATCGCCTCGGCGTGGTTCGCCGCGAACGACCTTCCGTCCTCGGAGGACCCGGCCTGCACCAGCAGCGGGTGCCCCTGCGGCGGCCGGGGGACGTTGAGCGCACCGGCGACCTGGAAGTGCTCGCCCTCGTGCGCCGCGGGGTACAGCAGCCGGTCGTCGCCCCACAGGCCCGACTCCTTGTCGGCGAGGACCGCGGCGTCGTCCCAGGAGTCCCACAGCTTCTTCGCGACCTGGAGGAACTCCTCGGCCCGCGCGTACCGTGCCGCGTGGGACGGCAGCTCGTCGAGGTTGAAGTTCCTCGCCGCGTCCAACGTCGCGGTGGTGACGATGTTCCACCCGACCCGGCCCCCGGAGATGTGGTCGATCGAGGCGAAGCGCCGCGCCAGGTTGTACGGCTCGTTGTACGTCGTGGAGGCGGTCGCGATGAGCCCGATGTGCGTGGTCAGGGCCGCGATGGCCGCGAGGACCACCGTCGGCTCCAGCGAACCCGAAGGGCGCCTGCCGATCGTGCCCCACAGGGACGGCGAGTCGGCGAAGAAGATCGAGTCGAGCCGCCCGCGCTCGGCGGTCTGCGCGAGCTTCGCGTAGTGGCCGATCGAGGTGGTCGAGTACGGGTCCGACTCGGGGAGCCGCCAGGACGCCTCGTGGTGCCCGGTGCTCATCAGGAACGCGTTGAGGTGCAGCTGCCTGCTCATGATTCCTCCTGCTTGATCTCGGCGCCGCCGGCCAGGCCGAGCGCGGCGAGCAGTTCGGTGCGGACGGCCGCGAAGCGCGGGTCCGAGGGGTCGCGGGTGCCGTCGAGGTCGATGCGCCGCTCGGTCCTGACCGCGCCGCGGTCGAGGACGAGCACCCGGTCGGCGAGGACGATCGCCTCGTCCACGTCGTGCGTCACGAGCAGCACCGCGGGCCGGTGCCGCTCGTACAGGGCCCTGAGCAGCCCGTGCATCTTGATGCGCGTCAAGGCGTCGAGGGCCCCGAAGGGCTCGTCGGCGAGCAGCAGTTCGGGTTCGCGCACCAGGGACCTCGCCAGGGCCACGCGCTGCTGCTCGCCGCCGGACAGCTCCCGGGGCCAGGCCCGCTCGCGCCCGGCGAGCCCGACCTCCGCGAGGGCCTCCCGGCCGCGCTGGAGCGCGCCGGGGCCCTTGAGGCCGAGGACGACGTTGCGCAGGACCCGCTGCCACGGCAGCAGCCGCGAGTCCTGGAACACCACCGAGACCTGCTCGGGCACCTCGATGTCGCCGGTGCCCGTCGCGTCCTGGTCGAGCCCGGCGAGGGCCCGCAGGAGCGTCGACTTCCCCGACCCCGAGCGCCCGAGCAGCGCGACGAACTCGCCGGAGCCGATGGTGAGGTCCAGGCCGGAGAGGACCGGCCGGTCGTCGGTGAAGGAACGGTGGAGGCCGCTGATGCGCACGGCCGCACCGGTGGTCAGTCCTCCAGTGTGCGGCGCCATGACAGGGCCCTCCTCTGGATCAGTCGGACGACGGTGTCGGAGGCGAGCCCCAGGAGCGCGTACAGGACCAGGCCGACGATGATCACGTCGGTCTGCCCGTACGTCCCGGCCAGCAGCATCATGTACCCGATGCCGCTGGTGGCGTTCACCTGCTCGACCACCACCAGGGACAGCCAGGACGAGGTCACGGCGAACCGCATGCCCAGCAGGAAGCCCGGGAGCGCCCCGGGCAGGACCACCCGGCCGACGAACGACGCGGGCCCGAGCCGCAGCGTCTCGGCCAGCTCGGCGTAGCGCCCGTCGATCGATCGCAGCCCGTTGTGGGTGTGGATGTAGATCGGGATGAGCACCCCGAGCGCGATCGTGATGATCTTCATCCGCTCGTCGATGCCGAACCACAGCAGCAGGAGCGGCAGCAGCGCCAGGTTCGGGATGGACCGCTTGATCTGCACGGGGCCGTCCACGACGGCCTCGCCCCAGCGGCTCAGCCCCGACACCAGCGCCAGCGCGAGCCCGGCGAGGACGCCGAACACGAGGCCGAGCGCGAAGCGCCGGGCCGAGACCAGCAGGTCGGGGCCGAGGCGCCCGGACTCCCACAGGTCCCACGCGGTCGTCGCCACCGTCCACGGGGCCGTGAGCACCCGCGGGTCGATCCACCCTGCCGCCGACCCCCAGATCCACACGCCCAGCAGCAGGAGCGGCCCGAGGAGGTACCCGAACCGGATCGGCCGGCCCGGCCCCAGGCGGCGCTTGCCCCGCGGCCGCGAGGCGCGCCCGGCGGCCAGCTCCTCGTCGTCCACGGGCGGGACGACCGCGGGGGCCTCGGTCTTCACCGCGGTCATGACGCGCCGCCGTCCCCGTACTCGGCGATGCCCTCGGCCACGAGCGGCTCGAAGCGCCGGTCGTACAGGTCCTCGGCGTCGAGCACCTCGTTGCCGGTGCCCGCGGCGACGACCTCGATGGTCTCCTGGTGGCGGGCGATCGTCTCGTCCCAGGTCTCGGGGAAGTCCGGCTCGCCCTCGCGGTCGTGCAGGTACTCGCCGTCCTCCACCGAGAGGCCCTCGTGCTCGACGTACCAGGCGTTGATCCACTCGTCGCGGTTGGCGCGGGTCCACAGCTTCGCCGCGCCCCACAGCCGCACGTACTCGCTGATGGCGGCGGCCTTGTCGGCGTCCTCCAGGACCTCCACGGGCGCGTACAGCACCCACGGGTCGTCGCGCAGGCCGTGCGGGATCGTCGTCGCCCCGTCCGACCCGTACTTGTTCACATAGGACTTGACCTGGGTGCCGCCGATCGGCGCGACGTCGACCTCCCCGCCGCCCAGGGCGTTCGAGTAGGTGTCGGCCGTGGACGGCAGTTCCACCAGCTCCACGTCGTCCTGGCTCAGCCCGGCCGCGTCCAGGACCCGCAGGATCAGGGCGCCCTGGGCCTGCCCGGGGGAGTAGGCGATCCGCTTGCCCGCCAGGTCCTGGATCGAGGCGATGTCGGCGCCGGGGGCCACCCCGAGGTCGTAGATCGGGTGCTGGAGCGGGTCGATGCGCCCGGCGGCGGCCACGATCCGCGTCGGCAGGCCCGTCCAGTTGGTGTGGATCGGCGGGATGTCGGCCACCGAGGAGATGTCGAGGGACTTGGCGCGGAACGCCTCCGCGGACTTCGGCCCGCCGGAGATGTTCGCCCACTCCACGTCGAAGGTGAGCAGCGACGCCAGGCCCGACAGCTCGAACGCGAGCTGCTGGGACGGGTCGCCGATGACGAGCTTGGTGCCCTCGGGCACGGCGGTCGGCAGGTCCGCGTCGGCCGCCAGCAGCGGCCCCGCGTCCTCTTCGGAGCAGGCCGCGAGTGCCAGCGCGGCGAGGGCGGGGACGCCCGCCAGGAGGGTTCGTCGGGTGGTCTTGGATCGCACGGGAGAGCCTTTCGAGGAGCGGTGGGTCAGTCGAGGGGAGCGGCGGCGCAGTAGCCGCCCGCGTGGTAGACCAGCGGGTCGTGGTCGCCGCCCGCGGCGGCGTCGACGACCAGGGCCAGGACGATGTGGTGGTCCCCGGCCGCGATCCGGTCGGTGACGACCGCCCGCAGGTGCGCGGGGGCGTCGGCCAGGACCGGCTCGCCGGTCTCCAGGCGCGACCAGGAGGTGCCCTGGAACCGGTCGATGCCGCTGGTGGCGAAGCGGGTCGCCACCGCGTGCTGGTCGGCGGCCAGGAAGTTCACGGTGAGGCTGGCGGTCTCGCGGATCGCGGGCCACGCCGAGGAGGTGTTCGCGATCGCGAACGACACCAGCGGCGGGTCGAGCGAGACCGACGTCAGGGACGTGGCGGTGAACCCGGCCGGGCCGGTGCCCGGGTCGGCGCAGACCACGGTCACCCCGGCGGGGTGGGCGCGGAACAGGGACCGGAACACGCCCGGCTCGACCCCGGCCTGGACCTGGGCGCTCATGCCGGCACCTCCGCGGCGGTGCGGCCCACTGCGGCGGCGAGCGCGGGCAGGTTGGTCGCCGTCCACGACGCCAGGTGCGCGTCGAGGTCGCCGAGCTCCTTCTCCCGCAGCGTCAGCGACGGGACCGGGAGGCTCGCGCCGAGCTCGGCCAGGACCGGGCGCAGCTGGAGGTCGGCGAGGAACCGGTGCTCGGCGGAGGCCGCGATCGTCACGGGGACGGCCACGGTCCCCTGCAGCGCGCCGGGCGGGAGCTGGTCGAGGAAGAGCTTGAGCAGGCCCGTGTAGGAGGCTTTGTAGACGGGCGTGCCCACGACCAGGACCGGGGCGGTCCTGATCCAGTCGAGGGCGTGCGCGAAGCCGTCGTGCGGCGGCTCGATCCCGTCGAGGTAGAGCTCGGCGAGGTCGGTGGAGGAGGTGCGCGGCTCGGGGCCGATCCCGGCCGCGACGGCGGCGGCGAGGGCCTCGGCGGTGGTCAGGGTGCGCGAGAGGCGCTTGGGGTTGCCGACGACGGCGGTCACGGCGAAGCTGTCGGTCACAGTGGACTCCTTACGGTGGGGAGCGTGCGAGGGCGCCGCCCGGAGGAGGGCGTGCGGGAGGAACCGGGATAGGAACCGGGAGAAGGAGAAGCGAATGTCGTGCGGAGTCGGGGCGCGGAGGCCGCGCTGGCCCGACTAGCGCATTCGGGGTCGACAGAGGGCGCTGGCGGCGCGCATCTGGTCGATCTCGCGCCGCCGCGTCAGGAGGCTGGCGGACGTCATGCCAGCAACGTTAGCAGTATTCCTATAGAATTACTAGGAGTTCTTAGATGATGGGAAGCCGGTCCTCGCCGTACCCGTCGGTGCTGGTCCGGTACTCCACGTCGCGGCTGCGGGTGAACCGGTAGCCGACCCCGCGCACCGTGGAGACGAGCGCGTCGAACTCGGCGAGCTTGGCGCGCAGGCGCCGCACGTGGACGTCGACGGTGCGTCCGGGCAGGCCCGTGTCCGGTGTCTCCCAGACGTACTGGAGCAGCTCGGATCTGGTGTGGACCATCCCGGGGTGGCGGGCGAGGAACGCGAGGAGCTCGAACTCCAGGCGGGTCAGTGCGACCTCCTGCCCGTGGATGGTCACCTCGCGGCCCGGGACGTCGATCACCAGGGCCGGTCGCGGCGCGGGCTCCGCCGGCGCCGGGTCGGCCGGGAGCGCCTGGGCCCCTTCTATGGCGACGCGGCCGCCGCCCTGGGCGAGGACCCCGAGCGCGGCGGTCAGGCGCCGGGCGAGCCTCGGGTCGTCGGCGGGGATCTCGACGGTGACGGTGATGGTGGCGGTGCCCGAGCGGCGGTGGGCCGGGGGGCGGGTGCGGGTCTGGACGGGAGTCATGGCGGCGCCTTCGTTCGATCTCGACGGGAGTTCCGGTGGGGGCGGCGTCGCGCGGGTCGTTCGCGGTGTCAGCGAACCGGTCCGGCGGCGGCGCCCTGGCGACACAGGGCGGAATCCGAACGCGCGAAGTCGATGTGGCGGCGCTTGGTCGGCCACTGCTCCGCGGGTCCACTGGGGCGGTTCACTCCGACAGCATATCCTATCTATCAAGTAGGATTCAAGTCCACGTTCCGGTTTGCCCCAGATCACGAAGGGAGCCCGCGCCATGCAGGTCTCCGCACGAGGCGAGTACGCCGTCCGCATCGCCGTCACGCTCGCCACCGGTCATCCGCGCACCATCTCTGCCAGCTCCCTCGCCGCCGCGCAGGCCCTGCCGCGCAAGTTCGCCGAGGTCATCCTCGGCGACCTGCGCCGGGCCCACCTCGTGGACTCCGTCCGCGGCGTCGAGGGCGGGTACCGGCTCGCCCGCGACCCCGGCGACGTCTCGGTGGGGGAGGTGCTGCGCGCCGTGGACGGCCCGCTCTCGGAGGTCCGCGGGCGCCGTCCCGAGGAGACCAGTTACGAAGGGGCCGCGGTGAACCTGCCGCGGCTGTGGGTCGCGGCGCGGGCGGCGGTGCGCTCGGTCTTCGACGAGGTCTCGCTCGCGCAGGCGGCGACGGGGGAGTTCCCGGTGCGCATCGCCGAGCTGACCGCGGCCGACGACGCGTGGATGCCGCGCTGACCCTGCTTCCGGTTGCGCGGCAGGGCGGCGGGCCGTACCATGCTTATATCCTATTGTTCCGATAGGAATACTCGGCGCGGGCCCGGCGGCCCGCGGCCTCCTCCGAGAACGGGAGACAGCATGTCCGAAGCCACGCTCCAAGGCCGCATCGCCGCGCCCCTCACCGAGGACGCCGCCTTCGAGTACATCGCCGCAGCAGGGTTCCGCCCCAACGGCCCCGGACGGGTCGGCGCAGAGGTGGAGTGGCACCTCACCAGCACCGCCGACCGGCGCCGCCGCATCGACGACGAGACCGTCAAGGCGCTCCTGGGCGTGCGGGACGCCCTGCCGCGATGTACGCGCCTCAGCTTCGAGCCCGGCGGCGCCCTCGAACTGAGCACCCGGCCCGCATCCGTGCGCGAGTGCTTCGACGACCTCGAAGCCGACCGCGCCCGCGTCACCGCGGCCCTCGCCGACGAAGGGCTCGAACTCCTCGGCCTGGGCCTCGACCCGGTCCGCCTGCCCCGCAGGGTGGTCCGGTCCGCCCGCTACCAGGCCATGGAGGAGCTGTTCGACCAGGACGGGCGCGCCGGGCGCTGGATGATGGCGAACACCGCGTCCGTGCAGGTCTGCGTCGACACCGGGGCCGAAGCCGACCTCGCCGCCCGCTGGGCCCTCGCCCACCGCCTCGGCCCGGTCCTGGTCGCCGCGTTCGCGAACTCCCCGCTGCGCCGCGGCGAACCGAGCCTGTGGCGCTCCACCCGCCAGCACGTGTGGACCGCGATCGACCCGACCCGCTCGCGCCCCGTCCCCGCCGGGGACCCGCGCGAGTCCTGGGCCCGGTACGCCCTCGACGCCCGCGTCATGGCCGTGCGCGGCCCCGGCCGCTGGACCGTCCCCCGCGGCCTCACCTTCCGCGACTGGCTCCGCGACCCCGGCCTGCGCCCGCCCACCCGCGACGACCTCGACTTCCACCTCACGACCCTGTTCCCGCCGGTGCGCCCCCGCGGCCGCTACCTCGAACTGCGCATGATCGACGCCCAGCCCGGCCCCGACTGGATCGTCCCGGTCGCCGTCGCCGCGGCCCTCCTCGACGACCCGGCCGCCAACGCCGCCGCCACCGAGGCCCTCGAACCCCTCTGGCACACCGCGACCCCCGCCGACCTCTACCTCCGCGCCGCCACCGCCGCCCTCCACGACCCCGCCCTCGCCAAAGCCGCCCGCACCTGCTTCACCGCCGCCCTCGCCGCCCAACCCGACCCGGCCGTCGCCGCCGCCGTCCACGCCTTCACCGACACCTACATCGCCCAAGCCCGAACCCGAGCCGACGACCTGGTGCCCGGAACGCGGTGATTCGTACACTGTGGCGCGTGCCTCACCGAAGGGGCGCAGGTCAACCGGGGGACCGAGCCTTCACATTGCGGCCGCTACTATTGGGGCGACCTCCTCCCCGCCGCCTCGACTTGGACGCCGCATGCCTGCATCGCCCTCTCCCTTCAACCGCCGGACGCTGCTGCTGGGAGGAGCCCTGGGCCTCGCGGGAGTCGGCGCGGGCGTCGGCATCGCCGCCTACGTCTCCGGCCGCGGCGGCGACGCGCGCATCACCGGCGAGGAGGGCCCCCTGAACCCGCTCGACTTCGACCAGCTGCGCCTGCGGGCCGCCGAACTGTTCGTCGGCGGTGAGATCCACCCCGACGACCCCGAGTACGCCCCGGCGATCAGCCGCATCAGCTCCGAGTCGGCGGTCCTGTGGGACTCCATGGACCGCAGCGAGGGCCGCACCGCCGCCTGGCCCGACCTCGCGCCCGTCTCCTCGGCCTCGAACTTCAACAACTCCTACCGGCAGCTCTACCGCCTCGCCACCGCCTGGGCCACCCCCGGCACCGAGCAGTACGGCAGCGACGAGATCGCCGACGCGATCGTCGACGCCCTCGCCCTGCTCTACGACGGCGGCTACAACGAGGACGCCGAAGAGGTCGACAACTGGTACTGGTGGGAGATCGGCACGCCCTCGGCGCTCCTGAAGACCTGCGTCATCCTCTACGACCGCATCCCCGCCGACCGCCTCGCGAACTACCTCGCCGCCGTCGGGCGCTGGTGCCCCGACGCCGACATGCGCGTGGTCAACCCCAACATCCACGAGACCGGCGCCAACCGCGCCGACAAGGCCGTCATCGTCGCCCTCCACGGCATCCTCGCCCGCGACGAGGACAAGCTCCGCCGCGCCCGCGACGACCTCTCCGGAAAAGTGGACGACGGCCGCCACTCCCTGTTCCAGTACGTCACCGAAGGCGACGGGTTCTACCGCGACGGCTCGCTCATCCAGCACGACGACGTCCCCTACGCCGCCGCCTACGGCACCACCCTCCTGTCCTCCACCAGCATGGCCGTGTCGCTCCTCGCCGGGTCCGCGGGCGAGATCGTCGACGAGGACGTGCCGGTCCTCTACGACGCCGTCGAGGCGAGCTTCGCCCCGTTCATGGAGGACGGCCTGCTCATGGACTGCGTGTACGGGCGCGGCGTCTCCCGCCCCCTGCAACGCGACTTCCACAACGGCACCGGGTTCGTCACCGCCGCGACCCTCCTCGCCGTCGGCGCCCCCGCCGACTACCGCGACCGCTGGAACGCCCTCGTCAAAGGCTGGGTCCAGCGCTCGCAGGAGACCCTCCCGTTCGCCGCCGAGGCCGGCATCCCCGGGATCAGCCGCGTCAAGGAGATCCTCGCCGACACCGCCGTCGAGCCCGCCCCGCGCGCCTCCGACACGCATGTGTTCGCCGACATGGACCGCGCCGTCGCCCGCCGCGAAGGCTGGTCCTGGGCCCTGTCCATGTCCTCGAACCGCGTGGCCGCCTACGAGATGGGCAACTGGGAGAACCTCCGCGGCTGGTACCTCGGCGACGGCATGACCTACCTGTACCTGCCCGGCGACCCCGTCCACTACAGCGACGAGTTCTGGCCCACCGCGAACCCCTACCGCCTCCCCGGCACCACCGTGGACACCCGCGAGCGCGAGGTCACCGCCGACGAGGAAGGCATGGTCAAGCACCTGCCCGAGAACGCCGTCGCGGGCGGCGCCCGCCTGGACGACCGGTACGCGGCCGCCGCCATGGACCTCGTCGCCGACGGCTCCACCCTGCGCGCCAAGAAGTCCTGGTTCGTCATGGACGACGCCGTCGTGGCCCTCGGCGCGGGCATCACCGCCTCGGACGGCCGCACGATCGAGACCACCGTGGAGCACCGCAACCTCGGCGAGGACGGCGACGCGCTCCTGTCGGTCAACGGCGACGACCAGCCCGGCGACCCCGGCTGGTCCGCGGACCTCTCCGGCGCCCGCTGGATCCACCTCGACGGCGTCGGCGGCTACGTCTTCCCCCAGGGCGCCACCGGACTCCGCGGCGAGCGTGAGACCCGCGAAGGCGCCTGGAACGACATCGAGCAGGGCCCCACCACCGGCGGCGGCGACACCACGGTCCACGCCCGCCGCTACGCCACCCTCTGGTTCGACCACGGCGCCTCGCCCGCCGGCGCGACCTACGCGTACATCCTGCTGCCCGCCGCCGACGCGCCCGCCACCGCGACCCTCGCCGGGGGCGAGCGCTTCAGCGTCCTCGCCAACACCGCCGCCGTCCAGGCCGTCGAGGACACCAAGGCCGGCGTCATCGCGGCCCGCTTCTGGGAGGCCGGGGACGCGGGCGGCCTCGCCTGCGACGCACCGGTATCGGTCCTGGTCCGCCGCAGCGACGACACCGCCGTGGTCGCCGTCGCCGACCCCGGCCGCACCACCGGCACCGTCGTCATCGAACTGCCCTTCGCCGCCGGCGAGGTCGCCGACGGCGACGGCTTCGACCTCGAACCCGGCGACCGGACCCGCCTCACCGTCGACCTCACCGACACCGGCGGCCAGACCCTGACCGCCGAACTCCGCTACTGAGCGCCGCTACTGTTCGCCGCGCCTGAGCCAGGCGCCGACCTCGGGGCGGTACAGGAGCCACAGGGCTACTGCCGCGGCGGCGATGAAGACGATCTGGAGGGCCGTCTCGCCGGTGCCGAACCAGGACGGGAAGTGGTCGCGGAGGTACTCGACGACCTCGGAGTCGGCGTCGTTGGCGACCGCGGTCGCGAAGACCCAGCCGAGGTTCAGGAGGCCGGGGACCGCCCAGAGGGCGACCGCGATCGGGGCGCTGACGGCAGCGAGCGTGCGCGCGCCCTGGCGGCCGCGGCCGGTGCCGACCGCCGCCGCGAGCAGCAGCGCGAAGAACACCACGGCCGCCGCGACGGCGCCCCAGTACGGCAGGTACCAGCCCATGGGGCTGAACTGCTCGCACGGGGACGAGTCGTCGGGCCAGTTCCCGGTCGGCGAGGCGTTGAAGACCGCGTCGCAGGCGTCGAACTGCGCGTCCTGGAACGCACCGTAGAGGACCACCCGCGCCGCGGCCGCGGCCGCGAGGGCCGCCGTCGCGACCCACAGGACCGCGGTCCCGGCCGTCAGCGCACCGGGTTTCACGTCCGCATCGCTCATGTCGATCTCCTTTCGGGGGGGTCCACCGCCCACTGTAGGAGCACGGAGCGCGCCCGGGGGAGTACGGCGCGCGAGCTGGCACGAACCGGGGGCTCACGGCCTGCTGCGCCCTCTGCCGACCTACGGCCGACTGCGCCCTCTGCCGGCCTACGGCCTGAAGCGGTACCCCATGCCCGGCTCCGTCAGGAGGTGGACCGGGCGGGCCGGGTCCGCTTCGAGTTTGCGGCGGAGTTGGGCCATGTACTGGCGCAGGTAGTTGGTCTCGCGGTCGTAGTTGGGGCCCCAGACGCGGTGGAGGAGCTCGCGCTGGCTCACCAGCTTCCCGGGGTTGCGCAGGAGCACTTCGAGGAGCTGCCACTCGGTGGGCGTCAGGCGCACCTCGTCGCCGTCCTTGCGGACCTCCCGGGCCGCCAGGTCCACCGTGACCGGGCCGATCGCCGTCACCGGGGACTCGGCGCCCGGGCCCGACCGGCGCGTCGCCGCGCGCACGCGCGCGAGCAGCTCGCCGATGTCGAACGGCTTCGTCACGTAGTCGTCGGCGCCCGCGTCCAGCGCGGCGATCTTCTCGGCGCTCGCCGCCCGCCCCGACAGGACCAGGATCGGGGCCTTCGACCAGCCGCGCAGGCCCTCGATGACCTCCGCGCCGTCCATGTCCGGCAGGCCCAGGTCGAGCACCACCAGATCGGGGACGACCGCCGCGGCCGCGCGCAGCGCCTGCGCGCCGTCGGCCGCGGTCGTCACCTCGTACCCGTGCGCCGACAGGTTGATCCGCAGCGCCCGCGCGATCTGCGGCTCGTCGTCGACTACCAGGACCTTGATCACTCAGCACCCTCTCCGTCGGACGCCGCGATCCGCAGCGCCAGCACCATCGTCAGCCCGCCGCCCGGAGTCGCCTCCGGCCCCAGCGTCCCGCCCATCGCCTCGGCCAGGCCGCGCGAGAGCGCCAGCCCCAGCCCGACGCCGGTCGTGTTGTCGCGGTCCCCGAGCCGCTGGAACGGCCGGAACATCGTCTCCCGGTCCTCGTCCGGCACGCCCGGGCCGCGGTCGACCACCCGCAGCTCCACCGTCCCGCCGTGGATGCCCGCGGTCAGCCGCGGCGGCTCCCCCTCCGGGCTGTACCGCAGCGCGTTCGCGATGACGTTCACCAGGATCCGCTGGAGCAGCCCCGGGTCGGCCATCACCTCCGGCAGGTCCGCGGGCACGTCGAGCCGCACGTCCGCCGCGGCCTCGCCGATCTCGTCGAGCGCCCACGGCACCGCCTCGTCCAGGGCGATCGGCACCGGGTCGGCGCCGAGCACGCCCGCCTGGAGGCGGCTCATGTCGAGCAGGTTGTCGACCAGGCCCGTCAGCCGCGACAGCGACTGCTCCGCGGAGTCGAGCAGCTCCTCGCGCTCCCCGGGCGTGAACAGCTCCCCAGTGGACTTCAGGCTCGACACGGCGACCCGCGCCGAGGCGAGCGGCGTGCGCAGGTCGTGCGAGACGGCCGCCAGGAGCGCCGTCCGCAGCTTGTCCGCGTCGGTCAGCCGCTCCACCGCCTCCGCTTGGCGCTCAAGGCGTTCACGCTCCAGAGCGGCGGCGGCGTGCATCGCGAACGCCTGCGCGATCCGCCGGTCGGCCGCCTCCAGGGTGTGCCCGCGCAGCGCCAGCGCCAGGTCGTCGCGGATCGGCAGGTCGTTCTCGGCGGCGCCGGGGCTGCCGCACGCGGTGCCCGCGTGGGCGACGACCCGCCACGCCTTCGCGTCGTGCCGCTCGTCCGGGCCCGCGCCGGGCGCGGTGCGCTCCAGCAGGGTGACCGACGTGAGCGTGAACGTCTCGCGCAGCTGCTCCAGCAGGTCGTCCAGGCCCGAGCCGCCGCGCAGCACGTTCCCGGCGAGGGTCGCGAGGGTCTGCGCCTCGGCGCTGGCGCGCGCGGCGAGGCGCGCCCGGGCGGCGGAGAGGTTCACGACCGCGGCGCCGCCGAGGGCGAGGGCCACGAACACGACGAGGGCGACCAGCTGCTCCTGGTCGTGGATCTTGAACTGGTAGTAGGGGGTCGCGAAGAAGTAGTTGAGGAGGAAGAACCCGATGAGCGCGCCCAGCAGCGCCGGCCACATGCCGCCGGTGAGGGTCAGGGCCATGACGGCGGTGAGGACGATGAGGATCATCGTGGTCAGCGACAGGTCCTCGTGCAGCGGGATGAGGATCGTGACCAGGGCCGGGATGCCGAGGAACGCGAGGGCGATCCCGAAGCGGCGCCGCGCGGTGTCCACGATGCCGGGGCTGGACCGGGCCCGCTTGACGGACCTGACGCGCTCGTGGCTGACCAGGTGGACGTCGATCTTCCCCGACCGGGCGGTGGTGGTGACGCCGACGCCGCGCGAGAGCGCCTGCGCGAACCGGCCGCGCCGCGAGGCCCCGAGTACGAGCTGGGTGGCGTTGGCGCCTTGCGCGAACTCCAGGAGCGCGTCGGGGATCGAGTCACCCACGACCTGGTGGTACGTCCCGCCGAGGTCCTCCACGAGGGTCCGCTGCCGGGCGAGGTTGCGGGCCGAGCGGGCGCTGGTGAGCCCGTCGCCGGACGCCACGTACACCGCTTTCAGGTCGGCGTTGCCGGATCTGGCGGCGATCCTTGCGGCCCGGCGGATGAGGGTGTCGCCCTCGTCGCCGCCCGACAGCGCGACGACGACGCGTTCGCGCGACTCCCACACGGCGGTGATGTGCTGGTCCTCGCGGTATTTTTCGAGCTGGTCCTCGACCTTGTCCGCCAGCCACAGCAGCGCGATCTCCCGCAGGGCGGTGAGGTTGCCGACCCGGAAGTAGTTCGACAGGGCCGCGTCCACTTTCTCCGGCGGGTACACGTTCCCGTGGACCATGCGCCGCCGCAGCGCCTCCGGGGTGATGTCGGCCAGCTCCACCTGGTCGGCGCGGCGCACGACCTCGTCGGGGACGGTCTCGCGCTGGGGCACCCCGGTGATCTGGGCGACCACGTCGTTGAGCGATTCGAGGTGCTGCACGTTCACCGTGGAGATGACGTCGATGCCCGCGTCGAGCAGCTCGTCGATGTCCTGCCAGCGCTTCTCGTTGCGCGAGCCGGGCACGTTGGTGTGGGCGAGCTCGTCGACGAGGGCGACGGCGGGGGAGCGGCGCAGGACGGCGTCGGTGTCGAACTCCTCGAACGCGGAGCCGCGGTACTCGACGGCGCGGCGGGGCACGACCTCCAGGTCCCCGATGAGGTCGGCGGTCGCGGTGCGGCCGTGGGTCTCGACGAAGCCGATGACGACGTCGGTCCCGCGGTCGGCGCGGCGGCGGGCCTCTTCGAGCGCGGCGTAGGTCTTGCCGACGCCGGGGGCCGCGCCCAGGTAGATCCGGAGTTGTCCTCGTGGCACCTGCTAATCATTCCCGCGTTTTGCCACAGCGGCCGTCAAGAACGCGTCAAAGGTGTCAACGGGCGCTCAGGCGCCGCCGAGGAACTCCGCGATGACGGGGGTGGCGGCGCCCTTGGCGACGGCGTCGGGGCCGAGGAGCCCGGGGGCGATGCGGGCGGTCGCGAAGGGCTGCTTGAGGGCGTATTCGCCGGTGGCGGCGGTGATGTCGGCGAGGCGGCGGGCGGCGAGGAGGTGCCCGGCCCAGCCGCCGATGACGACGAGCTCGGGGTTGAACAGGTTGAGGAGGTCGGCGAGTCCGGCGCCGAGGTACCGGACGGTCTCGTCGATCACGCCGGCCGCGGCGGGGTCGTCGAGGAGCCGCTCCAGTGCGGCCTCCTCGCCGCCGGCGAGGTCGACGGCGCCGGTGGCGGCGAGGAACCGGTCGAGGACGCCTTCGGCGCCGACGTACGCCTCCAGGCAGCCGCGGGAGCCGCACCGGCAGCGGCGCCCGTCCACGCGCATCGTGGTGTGGCCCCACTCCCCGGCGCTGGACCCGGCGCCGCGGTAGAGGGCGCCGTCGGCGACGACGCACGAGCCGACGCCGGAGCCGATGAGCGCGATGATCGCGTTCGACGCGCCCTTCCCGGCGCCGAACCAGAGTTCGGCCTGGCCCATGGTCATCGCGCCGTTCTCGACGTGGACCGGGAGCGGGCCGAGGCGCTCGGCGAGGAGGCGCCCCAAGGGGACGGCGTCCCATCCGAACGCCTGGGCGTGGACGATCCCGTCGGGGCCGTACTCGACGATGCCGGGCATGCCGACGCCGACGCCGAGCACGGGGACGCCCCCGGCGGCGGCGAGGACCTCCTCCACGCCGGCGGCGATCCGGTCGATCACGGTGGCCGGGTCGTGGCGGCCCGCCTCCAGCTCGTACTTGGCGGCGGCCCGGGGGGCGAGCTTGAGGTCCAGGAGCTCGACCTGCACGTGGGTCTCGCCGACGTCGACGCCCACGACGAGCGCGTGCCCGGGGTCCACTTCGAGCAGGATGTGGGGCCTGCCGCCGTCGGAGTCGACCTTCCCTGCCTCGCGCACGATCCCCTCAGCGATGAGCCCGGTCGTCACGTTGGAGACGGTGGCGGTGCTCAGGTCGGTGGCGGGGGCGAGGTCCCGGCGGGTGAGCGGCCCCTCGAAGTACAGCGTCCGCAGCAGGAGCATCCGGTTGCCGAGCTTGAGGTCGCGGGTCGTCATCCGCTTGGGGCGTTCCATCTGTCCACCAGTCCGTGTCGTTACCTGTCCGGGACCATGCCGTTATTGCGGGGAGATTGACGGCACGAGTCATCCTACTTAATCTAAGTCTTAACAGTAAGTCGTAGACCTACTGTTCCAGCCTACATCCGGGTCCCGGCCCGGCGTTGCAAGGACCGTTTCATCATCCCCTCCCGGCCGCCGGCTCCCCCCGCGGCCGCAGCAAGGAGCACCCGTGAGCACACCTCCCCACCGCCGGCGCGGCGCGGCGGCCGCCAAGGCCGCCGCCCTCGGCGGCACCGCACTCCTCCTCGCCTCCGCCTGCCTCGACGGCGGCGGCTCCAGCGCCTCCGACAAGGTCGAGATCCGCTGGTTCGTCGGCATGGGCGCGGGCTCGGACGCCCCGACCATCCCCGCCCAGGAGGCCATCGTCGAGGAGTTCAACGCCTCCCAGGACGACATCGAACTCGTCCTGGAGATCGTCGACGCCGACCAGGCCCCCAACATCCTCTCCACCCAGATCGCCACCGGCGACGCCCCCGACATCGTCGGCCCCATGGGCATCCGCGGCCGCTCCACCTTCCCCGGCGCCTGGCTCGACCTCACCCCGCACATCGAGGAGGCCGACTACGACCTCACCGACTTCGACCCCGCCCTCGTCGACTTCTACCGCATCGAGGAAGAGGGCCAGATCGGCCTGCCCTTCGCCGTCTTCCCGTCCTTCCTCTACATCAACCTCGACCTGTTCGACGAGGCCGGACTGCCCTACCCGCCCCAGGAGTACGGCGCCCCCTACATCGACGCCGACGGCGCCGAGCACGTCTGGGACATCGCCACGATGACCGAGCTCGCCAAGCAGCTCACCGTCGACGCCGACGGCAACGACGCCACCAGCCCCGACTTCGACCCCGCGAACATCGTCCAGTTCGGCTTCGGCAACATCTTCGCCGACATCCGCGCCCAGTCCACGCTCTTCGGCGCCGGGTCCCTCGTGGACGCCGACGGCAACGCCCAGATCCCGCCGAACTGGGCCGAGGCCCAGCAGTGGTACTACGACGGCATGTGGACCGACCACTTCATCCCCAACGGCCCCTACGGCGACTCCGACATGCTCAACGCCGGGTCCTGGTTCGAGTCCGGCAACCTCGCCATGGGCAACACCCACCTGTGGTACGCGACCTGCTGCATGGCCGGGTTCGAGGGCACCTGGGACACCGCCGCCGTCCCCTCCTACGACGGCACCGCCACCGCGAAGCTCCACGCCGACACGTTCTCGATCACCAAGAACACCGAGCACCCCGACGAGGCGTTCGACGTCCTCACCTACCTCATCGGCGACGCCGCCGAGGAGCTCACCCAGACCTACGGCGGCATGCCCGCCCGCATCAGCCTCCAGGACGGCTACTTCGAGCGCGTCGGCGCCGCCAACTTCGAGGGCCAGGACATCAACTGGGACACCGCCGTCGAGGGCATGAGCTACGTCGACAACCCCTCCCACGAGGGCGGCATGCCCAACTTCCTCGAATCCGAGGCGGTCCTCGCCGAGTACGCCACCAAGTTCAACCAGGAGGACGGCCTCGACATCCCCACCGAGCTCGCCGCACTCCAAGCCGACCTGCAAGCGGTCTTCGACGCCGCCGAATAGCCGCGCCCCGGGCCCGGACCAGACCCCCGGGCCCCCTCCCCGCCGGGCGGGCGGCACCCGCCCGCCCGGCGCCCCCTTACTCCGCCTTCCGAAAGGCCCACCCATGTCCGGTCTCACCGACGCGGCCCCCACCGCGCGGCGGCGGCGCGGCGCCCGCCCCAAACGGCCCGCCGGGCCGATGCAGCGCCGCGAAGCACGCTGGGGCTACTTCTTCATCAGCCCCTGGATCATCGGCTTCCTGCTGTTCTCGGCCGTCCCCATCGGCGCCTCGCTCGTCTTCTCCACCCTCGACTTCCAGCTCACCGACCCCGGCGCCACCAGCTTCGCCGGGACCTCCAACTGGGAACGCGCCCTCGCCGACCCCGACACCTGGACCTCCCTCGCCGCCACGTTCCGCTTCACGGTCCTGTTCCTGCCCCTGAGCATGGTCGTGGCCCTCGGCCTGGCGCTCCTGCTCAACTCCAAGCACCTGCGGGCCACCGCGTTCTTCCGGCTGCTGTTCTACGCGCCCTCGATGATCCCGCTCGTCGCCGGCGTCCTCATCTGGCAGCAGGTCCTCAACCCCCAGACCGGCTGGGTCAACCGGCTCATCGGCCTCACCGGCGTCCACGCCACCGGCACCGACGGCATCCGCTGGTTCGACAACCCGGTCCTGGTCCTCTTCGCGTTCAGCTTCATCGGCCTGTGGGGCATCGGCAAGTCCATGGTCGTCAACCTCGCCGGACTCCAGGGCATCCCCACCGAGCTGTACGAGGCCGCCGAGATCGACGGGGCCGGATGGTGGCGGCGCCTGCGCAGCGTCACCCTCCCGCTGCTGTCGCCGATCATCTTCTTCAACCTCGTCATCGACTCGGTCGCGATCCTCCAGTACTTCGTCGTCCCGTGGGTCCTCTTCGGCGCCACCGGCCGCCCCGACGGCGCCAGCCGCTTCCTGCTCGTGAACTTCTACCAGCAGGCGTTCGTCTTCGGCGACATGGGCTACGGCGCTGCCCTCGCCTGGATCATCTTCATCGTCGTCGCCGTCCTCACGGGCGTGCTCTTCGGCACCTCCCGCTACTGGGTCCACTACGGAACGGAGCGCTCGTGACCACCGAGGCCAAGCAGCCCACCGAGAACGCCCTGCTCCGCAGGCGCCGCGGCACCCTCCTGACGCTCTGCACCACCCTCGGCGCGCTCCTGCTCGCCGCGGTGTTCCTCATGCCCCTCGGATACGGCATCGCCACGTCCCTCAAGGACAAGGACGGCGTCTCCGACCCCAACACCGGGGTCCTCCCCGTCTCCGCGCTCACCTTCGAGTACGAAGGCGAGGAGCACGACGTCTACGCCGTGCCCATGCCCGACGGCACCACCCGCGACCTCGCCCTCATCGAGCCCGGCCGCGAGTCGAGCACCTTCGTCGACCCCGAGGACCCCGGCGCGGGCCCGATCGAATGGGAGGGCCGCTGGCGCACCCTCGACGCCGTCACCGGCCTCGACCCCCAGTGGGGCAACTACGCCGAGGCGTGGAGCACCATCTCGTTCCTGCGCCTGACCGGCTGGACCCTCATGTACGCCGTGGTCACCATGCTCCTCACCGTGGCCTCCTCCGCCTGGGTCGCCTACGGCTTCGCCCGGTTCCGCTTCCCCGGCCGCGGCCTCCTCTTCGGCCTCCTCATGGCCACGATCCTCCTGCCCCCGGCGGTCACCCTCGTCCCCAAGTACGCGGTGTTCCTTCAGATGGGCTGGGTCGGCACCTACCTGCCGCTCATCGTCCCGCAGCTGTTCGCCAACGCCTTCAACGTGTTCCTGCTGCGCCAGTACTTCCTGACGATCCCCAGGGAGCTCGAAGAGGCCGCCCGCATCGACGGCGCCGGACCGATCCGCACGTTCCTGCGCGTCATCGTCCCGCAGTCGATCCCCGCGCTCACGGCCGTGAGCCTCTTCCACTTCTTCTACGCCTGGAACGACTTCTTCGAGCCGCTGCTCTACCTCGCCGGGAACCGCGACATCGTCCCCATCGGCGTGGGCCTGAGCTACTTCAGCGGCGTCTACAACTCCGAGCCCCACCTCATCCTCGCCGCCTCGCTCCTGGCGCTGGCCCTGCCCGTCGCGATCTTCCTCGCGGCGCAGAAGGTCTTCGTCCAGGGGATCGTCGTCACCGGCGTCGACAAATGACGCGCACCCGACCACCAAGGAGCACACCATGACCAGTCCCTTCCCCGACGGCTTCCTGTGGGGCGCCTCGACCGCCGCGTACCAGATCGAGGGCGCCGCCGCCGAGGGCGGCCGCGGACCGTCCATCTGGGACACCTTCGCCGCGACCCCCGGCAAGGTGAAGAACGGCGACACCGGCGACACCGCCTGCGACCACTACCACCGCTGGAGGGAGGACTTCGCGATCGCCGCGGACCTGGGCCTGAAGGCGTACCGCCTCTCGGTCTCGTGGGCGCGCCTCCAGCCGACCGGGCGCGGCGACCTCAACCCCGAGGCCGTCGCGTTCTACCGCGAGCTCCTGGCCGACCTGCGCGCCAAGGGCATCCGCTCGGCCGTCACCCTCTACCACTGGGACCTCCCGCAGGTCCTCGAAGACGAGGGCGGCTGGCCCGAGCGCGCCACCGCGGAGTGCTTCGGCGACTACGCGGCCCGCACCGCGCGGGCCCTGGGCGACCTCGTGGACGAGTGGATCCCGATCAACGAGGCGTGGTGCGCGGCCTTCCTCGGCTACCACGCCGGCGTCCACGCCCCCGGCCGCCAGGACCGGACCGCGGCCCTGCGCGCGGCCCACCACCTCAACGTCGGGCACGGCCTCGCCGTCGCGGCCCTGCGCGAGCACGCCCCCGCGGGCAAGGTGGGCTCGGCGGTCATCATGACCGACATCGAGGCCGCCTCGGACCGGCCCGAGGACGTGGAGGCCGCGCGCCTGTCCGACGGCGGCGGCAACCGGCTCTTCCTCGACCCGCTGTTCCGCGGCGCCTACCCCGAGGACATGCTCGCCCACTTCGCGCCCACCGGCGCGTTCGACGCGGTCCTGCCCGGGGACATGGAGTCGATCGCCGCGCCCCTGGACTTCGTGGGCGTCAACCACTACCACCGGTTCGTCGTCGAGGCCGACCCCTCGGACACGCACCTGGGCAACCGGTCCCTGCCCCCGGCGAACCCGGTCACCGGATTCGGCTGGGAGATCCACCCCGAGAGCCTGCGCCGGGTCCTGACCCGCCTGTCCGACGAGTACACGGGCCTGCCGGTGTACATCACCGAGTCGGGCGCGTCCTTCGAGGACGCGGTGTCCGCGGACGGCTCGGTCGACGACGCCGACCGCGTCGCCTACCTCGACGGGTACATGAGCGCCGCCGGGCGCGCGATCGAGCAGGGCGTCAACCTCCAGGGGTACTTCGTGTGGTCCCTGCTCGACAACTTCGAGTGGGGCGAGGGCTACTCCAAGCGCTTCGGGCTCGTGCGCGTCGACTACGACACGCAGCTGCGCACGCCCAAGCGCAGCGCCGAGTGGTACCGGGGCGTCATCGCCTCCAACGGCGCGTCCCTGGGCCGCTGAGACTCCCGGCCCGCGGCCCTTGCCGGGCGCCGCGGGCCGGGCACATCAAGGCGGGGGACCGGCGGTGCCCCGCTCGATCAGCGCCACGTCCAGTGAGACGGCCTGCGCGGGGCGCGGGCCGCCCGCGAGGCGGTCCATCATCAGCCTGACCGCCTCGGCGGCCTTCCCAGGGAGGTCCTGGGCCACGGTCGTCAGCTTCGGGGTCACCAGGGCCGCGAGGTCGGCGTTGTCGTACCCGACGACCGACACGTCCCCGGGCACCGAGCGGCCCTCGGCCGCGAGGCCCTCGATGAGCCCGATGGCGAGGATGTCGGCGGTGGTGAACACCGCGGTGACCTCCGGGTGCTCGGCGGCGAGGCGCCGCCCGTACGCGAAGCCGCCCGCGTGCGTGGTCTCCACCTCGGACACCAGCGCCGGATCGAACGCGATCCCGTACTCCTCCAGGACCTGCCGGTACCCCTCGAAGCGCTGGTGGACCACGCCGGTGTCGGCGAACGCGGGCCCGGCGAAGGCGATGCGCCGGTGCCCCAGGCCCGCCAGGTGGCGGGTCGCCAGGACCGCGCCGCCGAAGTCGTCCGAGCGGACCTCCAGGGCGAGGGGGTTGGCCGAGTAGGAGTCCATGGCCACCAGGGCCACGTCCCCGACGTCGGCGGCGTCGAGCCGGTCGATCTCGACGTCGTTGAAGCCCAGCAGGACCGCGCCGTCGAGGTGCCAGGACCGGAGGGCCTCGGTGATCTCGCCGCGGCGGGAGATCCCGCGCAGCATCAGGTGGTAGTCGAGGCGGCGCAGCTCGCGCTCCAGCATGCCGACGACCTCGACGGTGTGCGGGTCGATCGTCAGGCTCGACTCGCCCACGGCGGGCACGAGCAGCCCGACCAGGCGCGAGGAGCGGGCCGCGAGGCTGCGCGCGGAGGCGCTGGGGACGTACCCGCGGTCCTTGACGATCCGCATGATCCGCTCGCGCGTGGCCGCCGAGACCCTCGCCTGCTTCCCGTTGACCACGTTGGACACGGTCATGAGGCTGACGCCTGCCTCCGCCGCGATGTCCTTCAGCGTGACGCCCAAGGGGGCTCCTCTCCATCAGGCGAGCGGTTACCGGACACCCGCCGTTGACAAGTCTGACACCCGTCGTCTACGCTACCGACCAAGGTATAGCGCTAAACCTAGCATGTGCTGGGCTTCCACCGCGTACTGACCCCTGCCTTCGGCGCGCCCAGGCGCGCCCCGACCGCGCCCTCCAACCCACGGAACGGACCCATCTTGCACGAGCGACAGCAGCCCGCCCCCGCCCCCGAGTGGTGGCGCAACGCGGTGATCTACCAGGTCTACCCGCGCAGCTTCGCGGACGCCGACGGCGACGGCACCGGCGACCTGGCCGGGGTCCGCGACCGCCTGCCCTACCTCGCCGCGCTCGGCGTCGACGCCCTGTGGTTCACCCCCTGGTACCGCTCGCCGCAGGCCGACGGCGGGTACGACGTGGCCGACTACCGCGAGATCGACCCCGCGTTCGGGACCCTCGCCGACGCCGAGGCGCTCATCGGCGACGCGCTCGCGCTCGGCATCCGCACCATCGTGGACGTCGTCCCCAACCACATCTCCGACCAGCACCCCTGGTTCCAGGAGGCCCTCGCCGCCGCCCCCGGCGACCCGGCCCGCGACCGCTTCTGGTTCCGCGACGGCAAGGGCGAGGGCGGGGACGGGCTCCCCACGAACTGGGTCTCCAGCTTCGCGGGCGAGACCTGGACCCGCACCGCCGGCCCCGACGGCGAGCCCGGCCAGTGGTACCTGCACCTGTTCGCGCCCGAGCAGCCCGACCTGAACTGGAACCACCCCGACGTGATCGCCGAGCACGAGGCGGTCCTGCGGTTCTGGTACGACCGGGGCGTCGCCGGGATCCGCATCGACTCCGCGGCCCTCATCGCCAAGGACCCCGACCTGCCCGACCTGGCCGAGCACCACGGGCCCGGCGAGCACCCGCACCTCGACCGCGACGACCTCCACGACGTCTACCGCGGCTGGCGCAAGGTCGCCGACTCCTACGCGGACGAGCGCGTCCTCGTCGGCGAGGTGTGGCTGGAGGACACCGAGCGGTTCGTGCGCTACCTGCGCGGCGACGAGATGCACATGGCCTTCAACTTCGACTTCATGACCCGCCCCTGGGACGCGGCCGCGCTCGCCGAGTCGATCCGCACCACCCTGGCCGCGCACGCGTCCGTGGGCGCCCCCGCCACGTGGGTCCTGTCCAACCACGACGTCACCCGCCCGGTCACCCGGTACGGCCGCGAGGACTCCTCGTTCGCATTTCTGTCCAAGCGGTTCGGCACCCCGACCGACCTCGCGCTCGGCGCCCGCCGCGCCCGCGCCGCCGCCCTGCTCACCGCCGCCCTCCCCGGCGTCCTCTACATCTACCAGGGCGACGAGCTCGGCCTGCCCGAAGTGGAGGACCTCCCCGAGGGCGCCCGCGAGGACCCCATGCACTTCCGCTCCGGCGGCGTCGACCCCGGCCGCGACGGCTGCCGCGTCCCCCTCCCGTGGGCCCCCGACGGCCTCACCTACGGCTTCAACACCACCGGCACCACCGCGTGGATGCCCCAGCCCGCCGGATGGGGCGCGCACGCCGCCGCCCTCCAGGAGGCCGACCCGGACTCCTTCCTCGCCCTCTACCGCGCCGCGGTCCGCCTGCGCCGCACCGAGCCCGCCCTCCAGGGCCCGGACTTCGCCTGGGACGACACCGCGCCCGGCACCCTCGCCTTCACCAGAGGCGCCGACGTCCGCTGCGTCGTCAACTTCGGCGCCGACCCCGTCGACCTGCCCGCCCACACCGGGGTGCTGCTCGCCAGCGCCCCGACCGACGGCGGCCGCCTCCCCGGCGACGCCGCCGCGTGGCTGCGGGTCTGACACCGCAACCCCTCCCGCACAACAGGAACCAACTAGGAGCAATGATGCAGACCTCTCGCACCGCCGCCGCCGTGGCGGCCGCCGCCCTCACCGTCGCGGGCCTCGCCGCCTGCTCGGACGACGGCCCCGACGACGGGAAGACCCACATCACCGTCACCATCGACGCCGGGCTGGAGCAGCCCGCCATCGACGCGTTCAACGCCCGCGTCGAGCAGTTCGAGGACGCCAACCCCGACATCGACGTGGAGACCCAGGAGTACACCTGGACCGCCGGGACCTTCACCGCCCAGCTCGCGGGCGGCACCCTCCCCGACGTGTTCGTCATCCCCTTCACCGACGGGCGCGGCCTCATCGAGCGCGGCCAGATCGCCGACATCTCCGCGTACACCGCCGAACTGCCCTACCGCGACGCGTTCAACCCGAACATCGCCGCCGCGGGCGAGGACGCCGACGGGAACCTGTGGGCCGTCCCGATCGCCGCCTACGGCCAAGGGCTCCACTACAACCGGACGCTCTTCACGGCCGCCGGGCTCGACCCCGACGCCCCGCCGACCACGTGGGCCGAGATCCAGACCGCCGCGAAGGCCATCAGCGAGGCCACCGGCGAGGCCGGGTACTCGGTGATGACCAACGGCAACACCGGCGGGTGGATCCTCACCACCGTCGTCGACGCGCTCGGCGGGCGCACCGAGGACGCCGGGACCGCCACCATCGACACCCCGCAGATGCGCGAGGCCCTCGCCCAGCTCCAGTCCATGCGCTGGGACGACGACTCCATGGGCGACACCCTCCAGTACGACTGGGCGGGCATCAACCAGGACTTCGCCGCGGGCCGCATCGGCATGTACGTCTCCGGCGGCGGCAACTACGGGAACCTGTTCACCCAGAACGGCCTCAACCCCGACGACTACGGCCTCACCGTCCTCCCGCTCGGCGACTCGCCCGACGCCGGGGTCCTCGGCGGCGGCACCCTCGCCGCCGTCAGCCCGGGCGCCGAGGCCGCCGAGCAGGAGGCCGCGGTCGCCTGGATCGACTTCTACTACATGGAGAAGCTCACCGACCAGGACGCGGCCGTCGCCGACGCCCAGGTCAAGGCCGAGACCGGCCAGCCCGTCGGCGCCCCCGAACTGCCCGTGTTCGACCAGGCCACCTACGACGAGCAGCAGTCCTGGATCGCCGAGTACGTGAACGTCCCCGTCGAGCAGATGGCCCCCTACACCTCCCAGGTGTTCGCCCAGCCGCTCGTCAACGAGCCCGTCACCGCCACCCAGGAGGTCTACGCCGTCCTCGACACCGTCGTCCAGTCCATCCTCACCGACGAGAACGCCGACGTCGACGCGCTCCTGGAGACGGCCCAGGCCGACGCCCAGGCCGCCATGGACGCCGCCGCGTAACCCGAAGGCAGACATGACCTCCACCGACACCCGCACCGCCGGTGTCGCGGACACCCAGGCCGGGCCGCCTCGCGCGGCCCGGCCGGGCCGACCGCGCGCCCGCCTCGCCCGCGCCCGCTCCGGGCTCCACACGCTCGTGTTCCTGGCGCCCATGCTCGTCGTCTTCGGCGTGTTCTCGTGGCTCCCCATCGGACGCGCCGTCGTCATGAGCTTCCAGCGCACCAACCTCGTCACCGACCCCGTGTTCGTCGGCTTCGCGAACTTCCAGCAGGTCTTCGCCGACCCGCAGCTGTGGACGGCGATCCAGAACACCGGGTACTTCGCGCTCCTGGCCCTGGTCTTCGGCTACCCCGTGCCCCTGGTCGCCGCGATCCTCATGAGCGAGGTCCGCAAGGCCCGCGGCCTGTTCTCCGCGCTCGCCTACCTGCCCGTGGTCGTCCCGCCCGTCGTGGCCGTCCTGCTGTGGAAGCTGTTCTACGACGCGGGGGAGGACGGCGTGTTCAACACCGTCCTGTCCTGGTTCGGCATCGGCCCCGTCGCCTGGCTCCAGGACGCCCAGATCGTCATGCCCTCCCTGGTCCTCGAAGCGACCTGGGCCGCCGCGGGCGGCACCGTCATCATCTACCTCGCCGCCCTCGTCGGCGTCGACCCCAGCCTCTACGAGGCCGCCGAGATCGACGGCGCGGGCGTGTGGCGCAAGCTCTGGCACATCACCCTCCCGCAGCTGCGCGGCGTCCTGCTCATCACCTTCATCCTCCAGATCATCGGCACCGCCCAGGTGTTCCTGGAGCCGTTCCTGTTCACCGACGGCGGCCCCGCCAACCGGACCCTGACGCTGCTGCTGCTCATCTACCGGTACGCGTTCACCAACTCCCTCGGCGGCGACTACGGCGCCGCGGCCGCCCTGAGCCTCATGCTCGCGGTCGTCCTCGCCGGGTTCTCCATGCTGTACTTCCGCCTCACCAGGAAATGGAGCAGCTGATGGCAGGCACCACCGACCGGGGCCTCCTCGCCCCCACCGACTGGAAGCGCCCCGGCGTCCGCTGGTCCACCCGCCTCCTCCACGGCGCCCTCCTGGCGGGCCTCGCCGTCGCCGGGCTCGGCCCGATGCTGTGGCTCGCCAAGGCCGCCGTCACCCCCACCCAGGACACTCTGCGCCACCCCATGTCCCTGTGGCCCAACGGCATCGACCTCGCCAACCTCACCGAGGCGTGGACCCGCGTCGAGATCGACAAGTACTTCTTCAACACGATCGCGCTCGCCGCCGGGTCCTGGGCCGTGCAGCTCCTCGTCGCCGCCACCGGCGGCTACGCCCTCGCCGTCCTGCGCCCCCGCCTGGGCCGCTACCTCTCCGGCGCGGTCCTGGCGACCCTGTTCGTCCCCAGCGTCGTCCTCCTCGTCCCGCTGTACCTGACGATCCTCGACCCGCCCGTGGTCGGCACCTCCATGCTGAACACGTTCTGGGCCGTGTGGCTCCCCGCCGGCGCCAACGCCTTCAACGTCCTGCTCATGCAGCGGTTCTTCGCGAACCTCCCCAGGGAGATCTTCGAGGCCGCCCGCGTGGACGGCGCCGGGCCCTACCGGCTGTTCTGGTCGATCGTGCTGCCCATGTCCCGCCCGGTCATCGGCGTCGTCTCGGTCTTCGCGGTCATCGCGTCCTGGAAGGACTTCCTGTGGCCGATGCTGGTCCTCCCGGACCCGGCCCTCCAGCCGCTGTCGGTGCGCCTGCCCGCGCTCCAGCAGTTCGTGGAGCTCGACGTGTTCCTGGCGGCGCTGGCGATCTCGTCGCTGATCCCGATCGCGCTGTTCCTGGTGTTCCAGCGGCTGTTCCTCTCCAGCGCCGGGCTCGGCGGCGCCGTCAAGGGCTGAGGTCGAGGGCGGGGGGGAGTACCTCCCGCCCTCACTCTCCGTGTCCCGCTTGCCCTATTGACAATGGTCTATCCCGATGTTAAAAAGATAGGACTATTTAGAGAGAGCGCTCTCTCAGCGTAGTCCCGCTGTGACACGCGCTCCTCCACGGAACGAGAGGACGCCTCCGTGAGACCACCCCGAGTCCGCAGACCCATCCGCAGAGCCCTCGCGATCGCCACCGCCGTCGTCGCGGCGGCCGCCGCGACCACGATCGGCATCGTCGCCGCGGGCGCCTCCGAGACCTACGAGCCGCAGATCCAAGAGCAGGTCTCGGCCCAGGCGCTGACCTGGAGCGACGAGTTCAACGCCGCCGCCGGCACCGCGCCGAACTCCGCGAAGTGGAACTTCGACACCGGCGGGGGAGGCTGGGGCAACAACGAGCACCAGTACTACACCAACTCCACGTCGAACGCCGCCCACGACGGCAACGGCAACATGGTCATCACCGCCCGCAAGGAGAACCCGGCCAACTACCAGTGCTGGTACGGGACCTGCCAGTACACCTCGGCGCGACTGCTCACCCAGGGCAAGTTCACGCAGGCGTACGGCACGTTCGAGGCGCGCATCCAGATCCCGAAGGGCCAGGGCATCTGGCCCGCGTTCTGGATGCTCGGCGACGACATCGGCTCGGTCGGGTGGCCGCAGTCCGGCGAGATCGACATCATGGAGAACGTCGGCTTCGAGCCGAACTCGGTGCACGGCACCCTCCACGGCCCCGGCTACTCCGGCGGCGCGGGCCCCAGCGGCACCTACACGATCGGCGAGCCGTTCGCGAACGGCTTCCACACCTTCGCCGTCAACTGGTCCCCGAACTCGATCTCCTGGTCGGTCGACGGCGTCACCTACCAGACGAAGACCACCGCCGACATCGGCGGCAACGAGTGGGTGTTCGACCACCCGTTCTTCATGATCCTGAACGTCGCGGTGGGCGGCAACTGGCCGGGCTACCCCGACGGGTCGACGCAGTTCCCGCAGACGATGAAGATCGACTACGTGCGCGTCTACTCCGGCTCGACCTCCTCGGGCGGGGCGATCACCGGCCTGGCCGGGAAGTGCCTCGACGTGCAGGGCGGCAGCAGCGCGAACGCGACCCCGGTGCAGCTGTACACCTGCAACGGGACCGCGGCCCAGCAGTGGACCGTCCCCGGCGACGGCACGGTCCGCGCGCTCGGCAAGTGCCTCGACGTCGCCAACAGCGGCACCGCCGACGGCACGAAGGTCCAGTTGTACCAGTGCAACGGGACGGCGGCCCAGCAGTGGGCGTTCTCCTCGGCGAACGACATAGTCAATCCACAGGCGAACAAGTGCCTGGACGTGCCATGGGCGAACTCCGCCGACGGCACCGACCTCCAGATCGTGACGTGCAGCGGCAACGCGGCCCAGAAGTGGTTCCGCTGACCTAGCCGACGATGAAGGGCCGGAGGGGATCCGCATTCCCTCCGGCCCTTTCCCGCGCCCCGCTAGGAGACCGGGTACCGCTCGTCGAGCGCGAGGTTGAGCTCGACGACGTTCACCGCAGGGTCGCCCATGAACCCGAGGAACCGGCCGGTCGTGTGCTCCTCGACCAGCGCCGCCACCTCGGCCTCGCTCGCGCCGCGCTCGGCCGCGATGCGCGCGGTCTGGAGCTCGGCGTACGCGGGGGAGATGTGCGGGTCGAGCCCGGAGCCCGAAGCGGTGACCGCGTCGGCGGGGACCACCGGCTCGGCCGGGGCGTCGCCCCGCACGGGCGTGATCATCGCTGCCGCGTAGTCCGCGCCGTACTCGGCGCATTCGACCTGCACGCCTTCGTACTCGGCGAGGAACGGCGCGTCGACCGTGCCGCACTCCTCGTTCAGGCTCACGACCCGGGTGACCGTGCCGCTCGTGCCCTCGGAGTAGTACACGCCCAGGACCGCGCCGACCGCGGAGTCCCCGGAGTCGGTGCAGTACGGCCGCGAGCCGTCCACGCCCTCGCGGGCGCCGACCGCGAAGGACCGCTCGCACACCTGCGTGAGCAGGCTCTTGGCGGCGTTCTCGTCGCCGTCCCAGCCGAGCGCGGGGTCCGGCAGGGCGTCCACGACGTCCTCGGGCCCCAGGTTCGAGGCGCCGGTGACGAGCGGGTCGTAGTCGCCGGTCTCGCCGACGGCCATCGACGGGCGCGACTGGAAGTACTCCAGGAGCGCGGTCCCGTCCTCACCGGTGAAGGACTGCCCGATGAGGGAGGAGCCGACGACGTTCCCGGCCTCGTCGTAGATGAGCGACCCCTCGGCCTTGTCGTCCAGGCCGGGGAGCTGCGCCACCGCGAGGACCGCGAGCGGGTAGAGGACGCCGGTGATCGCCGTGAGCACCAGCAGCGCGCGGAGCGCCGCGAGGTGGTGTGCGAGCCAGCGGGGAAGCCTAGCCATCATGCGACTCCGGGAATGAGCGCGACCAGCAGGTCGATCAGTTTGATGCCGATGAACGGCGTGACGATGCCGCCGAGGCCGTAGATCCACAGGTTCCGGCGCAGCAGCGCCGACGCGGACCCCGGCTTGTAGGCGACGCCCTTGAGCGCCAAGGGCACCAGGGCGATGATGACGAGCGCGTTGAACACGACCGCCGAGATGATCGCCGACTCCGGGCTGGCCAGGCGCATGATGTTGAGCGCGTCCAGGCCCGGGTAGATCACGGCGAAGATCGCCGGGATGATCGCGAAGTACTTCGCGATGTCGTTGGCGATCGAGAACGTCGTCAGCGCCCCGCGGGTCATCAAGAGCTGCTTGCCGATGGCGACGATCTCGATGAGCTTGGTCGGGTCCGAGTCCAGGTCGACCATGTTCCCGGCCTCCTTGGCCGCGGACGTCCCGGTGTTCATCGCGACGCCCACGTCGGCCGCGGCGAGCGCGGGCGCGTCGTTGGTGCCGTCGCCGGTCATGGCGACCATGCGCCCGGCGTCCTGCTCGCGCTTGATGAGCGCCATCTTGTCCTCGGGCTTGGCCTCGGCGAGGAAGTCGTCCACCCCCGCCTCGGCCGCGATGGCCCGCGCGGTGCGCGGGTTGTCGCCGGTGACCATCACCGTGCGGATGCCCATGGCGCGCAGCCGACTGAAGCGTTCGGCCATGCCCTCCTTGACGACGTCCTTGAGGTAGACCACCCCGAGGACCCGCGCGGCCTCGCCGTCGCGGTGCTCGGCGACCACGAGCGGCGTGCCGCCCTCGCCGGACACCCGGTCCACCAGCTCCCCGACCCGCGGGTCGGGGTCCCCGCCGGAGGCCCGGACCCAGTCCACGACCTGCGCGGCCGCGCCCTTGCGGATGCGGTGCACCCCGGCCTCCTCGGCCAGGTCCACACCCGACATGCGGGTCTGGGCGGTGAACTCGATCCACTCGGCGTGCGACAGCTCCCCGGTGGTGCGCTCGCGCAGCCCGTGGGCCTCCTTGGCGTACACCACGATCGAGCGCCCCTCAGGAGTCTCGTCGGCGAGACTCGACAACTGCGCGGCGTCGGCGAGCCGCTTGTCCGCCACGCCAGGCACCACCAGGAACTCGGAGGCGCGCCGGTTGCCGTACGTGATCGTGCCGGTCTTGTCCAGCAGCAGCGTGTCCACGTCGCCCGCGGCCTCCACGGCCCGGCCCGACATCGCGAGCACGTTGCGCTGCACCAGCCGGTCCATCCCCGCGATCCCGATGGCGCTCAGCAGCGCCCCGATCGTGGTCGGGATGAGGCACACCAGGAGCGACACCAGGACGATCCCGGTGACGCCGTTCCCGTCGATGACCGCCGAGTCCGGCGCCGCCGCCATGTAGTCCTTGGAGTACACCGCGACCGGCTGCATCGTGACGACCGCCAGCAGGAAGATGATCGTCATCGCCGACAGCAGGATGTTCAGCGCGATCTCGTTCGGCGTCTTGCGCCGCTCCGAGCCCTCCACGAGCGCGATCATCCGGTCCAGGAACGACCGTCCCGGCTCGGCGGTGATCTTGACGACGATCCAGTCCGACAGGACCTTCGTGCCGCCCATGACCGCGCACCGGTCGCCGCCGGACTCGCGGATCACCGGCGCGGACTCGCCGGTGATCGCCGACTCGTCCACGCTCGCGATGCCGGTGACGACGTCGCCGTCACCGGGGATCGTCTGACCCGCCTCCACGAGCACGTAGTCGCCGCGCACCAGCTCCGGCGCCGGGACCTCGTGCGTCTCCACCCTGGGGGAGGAGATCGCCGGGTCCTGCTTCGCGAGCTTCCGCGCGACCGTGTCGGTCTTCGCCTTGCGCAGGCTGTCGGCCTGCGCCTTGCCGCGGCCCTCGGCGATCGCCTCGGCCGCGTTCGCGAACAGCACCGTCAGCCACAGCCACACGGTGATGATCCACGCGAACACGCTCGGATCGACGATCGCGAGCACCGTGGTGAACACGGCCCCGATCTCGACGATGAACATGACCGGGTTGCGCCACATCCGGCGCGGGTCCAGTTTGCGCAGCGCCGACGGGGCGGACTTCACCCACTGCCCGGGGTCGAGCAGACCGCCCCGGACCTTCGGCGCCACAGAGGTCATTGCAGACATTGCGGGCATCTCCTATTGCAGCCCTTCGGCCAGCGGGCCGAGGGCGAGGACGGGAAGGAAGGTCAGCGCGATGAGCACCAGCGTCACGCCCACGACCATGCCGACGAACAGCGGCTTGTGCGTGGGCAGCGTGCCCGCCGTCGCCGGGACCGGCCGCTGCCGGGCGAACGACCCGGCCAGCGCCAGCACCAGCACGATCGGCACGAACCGACCGAACAGCATGCACAGGCCCAGCGCCGTGTTGAACCACGGCGTGTTCGCGCCGAACCCGCCGAACGCCGAGCCGTTGTTGTTCGACGCCGACGTGAACGCGTACAGCAGCTCCGAGAACCCGTGCGGCCCCGCCTCCTGCATCGAGTCCAGGTTCGACGGCAGCGCGAACGACAGCGCCACCCCCGCCAGCACCAGCGCCGGGGTCACCAGGAAGTACAGCGACGCGAGCTTGATCTCCCGCGCCCCGATCTTCTTCCCCAGGTACTCCGGGGTCCGGCCCACCATCAGCCCGGCCACGAACACCGTGATCACCGCGAGCACGAGGATCCCGTACAGGCCGCCGCCGACACCGCCGGGCGCCACCTCGCCGAACATCATGTTCAGCATGAGCATCCCGCCGCCCAGCGACGTGAACGAGTCGTGGAACGAGTTCACCGCGCCCGTCGACGTCAACGTGGTCGCCGCCGCGAACAGGCTCGAATCGCCGACCCCGAACCGGACCTCCTTGCCCTCCATGGCCGCCGCGACGGCCTGCGGGACCGTCCCGTCCGCCATGGACTCGAACCCGAACACCGCCGTGATCGACGCCAGGGCGAGCACGCCCATGACCGCGACGATCGCGTACCCCTGCCGGTTGTCCCCGACGATCCGCCCGAACACGCGCGGCATCGCCACCGGGATCACCAGCAGCAGGTAGATCTCGATGAAGTTCGTCCACGAGGTCGGGTTCTCGAACGGGTGCGCCGAGTTCGCGTTGTAGAACCCGCCCCCGTTCGTCCCCAGCTCCTTGATGGCCTCCTGGCTCGCCACCGCGCCGCCGGTGATCGACTGCGTGTCGCCCGCGACCGTGGCCGCCTGCGTCACGTCGGTGAAGTTCTGCACCACCCCGCCCACGACCAGGGCGATGGCCCCGAGCGTCGCGATCGGCAGCAGCACCCACACGGTGATCCGCACCAGGTCGACCCAGAAATTCCCCAGCTTGTCGGTGGCTTTGCGCGCGAACCCGCGCACCAGCGCCACCGCCACCGCGATCCCGACGGCCGCGGACACGAAGTTCTGCACCGCCAGCCCGCCGGCCTGCACCAGGTGGCCCATCGTGGACTCGCCCGAGTACGCCTGCCAGTTCGTGTTCGTCACGAAGCTGACCGCGGTGTTCCACGAGACGTACGGGTCCACGCCCGCGAAACCCAGGTTCAGCGGCAGGAACTCCTGGAGCCGCAGGAACCCGTACAGGAAGAAGACGCTCACCGCCGAGAACGCGAGCACGCTCCTGGCGTAGCCCGCCCAGTTCTGCTCGGTGCCCGGCCGCGCCCCGATGACGCGGTACACCCCGCGCTCCACCCTGGAGTGGCGCTCGCGGGTCACCACCCGGTAGATGTAGTCGCCCAGCGGCCGGTAGGACGCGGCGAGCGCGGCGACCATCGCCGCGATGAAGACGACGCCTGCGGTCGTGGAGCTCATCAGAACCGCTCCGGTTTCAGCAGCGCGACCACCAGGAAGACCCCCAGCAGCACGGCGAGGACGAGGCCGATGGCGTTGACGGCGCTCACAGCTTCTCCACCGCCTTCACCAGGAGTCCGAGGGCGATGAAGCACACCGCCGTCAGCGCCAGAAAGGCAAGATCGGGCATGGGATCCTTCTTCTCAGGAGGGGGCGCGGCACCCGCCGCACCGCCGGGACGGGGGAACGCGCACCCGGCGGAACCGAGTCAACGCCCGGCCGCGCCGATTGCACAGGGGACCTGACGCCATCGCTATGCCGCCGCCCGGCTTCTTGACGGGACGCTGACAGCGCCGCTCAGACCACCCATTCGGATCCCATCACGCCAAACGCCCCAAATCCGGAAACCAGGGCCGTAGAGTCCTCTCCATCGGCGCCTGCCGCGGCCGTCCGACCCGGTTTCCTGCCATGCGACCAGGCCGGACGGCCGCGGCGAACCCAGCGCCCCGCGTCCCCGAGGGAGTCCACATGAGGCGCACCGCCGTGCCCGCCGCCGTCGCCGTCCTCGCATGCGCCGCGCTGGCGGCCTGCGGCGCTGACTACGCGGGGAACGGCTCCTCGAAGGCACGGGCAGGCGTCACGGACGTCCAGGAGCGCGTGACCAGTGTGGACTGGGGCGCGTGCGACCTCCAAGGGATGTTCCAGGGCCGGGAGCTCGACGCGGCGCAGGCCGCGTGGGCCGAGGCCCTCGAATGCGGTGCGATCAAGGTCCCGGTCGACTACGAGGACCCCGGCGGGCTCCAGGTGCGCCTGGCGATGGTCCGCCACCCCGCCACGGCCGCCGACAAGACCGGGTCGCTGCTGGTGAACCCGGGCGGTCCCGGCGGCTCCGGTGTGGAGCTGGCCGCGCAGCCGTTCCTGCCGGACGCGGTGACCGCGGCCTTCGACGTCGTCGGGTTCGACCCGCGCGGGGTGGGCGCGAGCGCGAACCTCACGTGCGGTTCGGAGGACGCGTTCGACGCAGCTGTGACCGACGTGTACACCGACGACCCGTCCGCGATCACCGACGCCCAGGCCGAGGCGCTGAAGACCGGTGCGCAGGACTTCTCCGGCGAGTGCGCCCAGGAGGAGGACCCGGTGTTCCTCGACAACATCGGGACCATGAACGTTGCCCGCGACCTGGAGGTCATGCGCGCCGCGCTCGGCGACGACCAGCTCACCTACCTCGGGTACTCCTACGGCACCTACATCGGGCAGATGTACCTGTACCTCTACCCGCACAAGGTGCGCGCCATGGTCCTCGACGGGGTCATGCGCACCTCCGGGTCCGTGCTCGACGTCGCCGAGGGCCAGGCCACCGGGTTCGAGACCGCCTGGCGCGACTTCGCCGCGTACTGCCTCACCGTCGACGGCTGCCCGCTGTCCTCAGTCGACGCCGCCGACACCGAACTGACCGCGATCCTCACGCAGGCGCAGGAGCGCGTCGGCGGGGGCCTCACCGTCGCCGACATGCTCGACATGATCGCCCAGAGCCTCTACTCCGAGGCCAAATGGCCCGCACTGGAGAAGGTCCTCGCCGGGGTCGCCGCCGGGACGCTGGAGCAGTTCGTGCAGGACCTCCAGGACCTCGCCGGGGACGAGGGCTCGTCGCGTCCGCTGCGCCTGCCGCCGATCCCGCTGCCGCGGCGGGACTCCGACGCGGACTTCTACGGCGTCCAGTGCGCCGACCGCGACAACCCCGGCCACTTCGGGGCCTACCGCAACTCCGCGGAGGCCGCGTTCGGGAACTCGGCGCTGTTCGGCGCGGGGATCTCCTGGAGCTACCTGCCGTGCGCGACCTGGCCGGCCGACGAGCCGAACCCCTCGAAGGTCGACGGCCGCGGCGCCGCCACCGCCGTCCTGGTCGGCAACACCGGCGACCCGGCGACCCCGTACGCGTGGGCCGAGCAGGTCGCCTCGGACCTGGACGACGCCGTGCTGGTCACCTACGAGGGCTCCGGGCACACCGCGTACGCCCTGGGCCACGAGTGCGTGGACGCGCCCGTCACGGCCTACCTGATCGGCCTCACCGTCCCCGAGCAGGGCCTGCGCTGCCCGCAGGAACTCGGCTGAGACACCGCGCGACTACACTGTGGAGCGGCCGTCCGGCGCGTCTCACTCCCGGTCGTACACCGGTCGGTCACCCTGGTGCGTCTGGCAAGATGTCCCAGTCGCTCCGAGAGCCGCACGGCGGCGGGAGCGACGCCAGACCGTCGATGTGACGAAAGAAGCGCGAATGCACACTCTCCCCAGCACTGCTCGGACGGAGGCACCCGCATGGTCGACATGACCTGGTTCGAGGCGATCGTGCTCGGCGTCGTCCAGGGCCTGACCGAGATGCTGCCGGTGTCCTCCTCGGCCCACCTGCGGCTCACGTCGGCCCTGTTCTTCCAGGAGGACGCGGGGGCGTCGTTCACGGCGGTCACCCAGCTCGGCACCGAGACGGCGGTCCTGATCTACTTCTGGAAGGACATCGTCCGCATCCTCGTGGCCTGGTGGAAGGGCCTGTGGGACAAGGAGCAGCGGGGCGTGACCGACTACCGGCTGGGCTGGTACGTCATCATCGGGACGCTTCCGATCGTGTTCTTCGGCCTCATCTTCAAGGACGCGATCCGCGACGGCGCCCGCAACCTGTGGCTCGTGGCCTTCAGCCTCATCTTCTTCGGCCTCCTGCTCGCCCTCGCCGAGCTCGTGGGCCGCAAGACCCGCACGTGGGACGACTTCCGCATGAAGGACGGCCTCATCCTCGGCTTCGCGCAGGCCGGCGCGCTCATCCCCGGCGTCTCCCGCTCGGGCGGCACGATCACCGCGGGCCTGTTCATCGGCCTCGACCGCGCCGTGGCCGCGAGGTACTCGTTCCTGCTGGCGATCCCGGCCGTGTTCGGCGCGGGCATCCTCAGCCTCGGCGACGTGTTCGAGCCCGCCACCGAGGGCTCGGTGCCCTCCGGCGCGCAGATGCTGGTCGCGACCGTCATCGCGTTCATCGTGGGGTTCGGCGCGGTCCACTGGATGCTCAAGTGGGTCGCCAAGCACTCGGTCTTCATCTTCGTCTGGTACCGCTGCCTCCTCGGCGTCGCGGTGGTCATCATGCTGGAGACGGGCTTCCTCTCGGCCACCTGAGCCGCGGGACACGAGAGGGCCGGTCCGATCGGACCGGCCCTCTCTCGTACCCCGCCCTTGACGTTCTGACAAAAAAGTTGAATAATGTCAGGATGTCAGATCGAGCCGCCGCCGCGAAGGCCGCGATCACCGCGGCCGCGGGCCCGGTGTTCGCCCGCTACGGGTACCGGCGCACCACCATGGACCTCCTCGCGCAGGCCGCGGACGTCTCGCGACCCGCCGTCTACCAGCACTTCCCGAACAAGGCCGCGGTCTTCGGGGCCGTCGCCGAGCACATGACCGCCCACCTGCACGCCGCCGCCGAAACCGCTGCGGCGCAGCCGGGGACGACCGCCGAGCGGCTCTACCGCGCCCTCGCCGTCAAGCTCGACTACGCCGCCGAGACCATCGGTGCCGACTTCCGCGGCGAACTCGTCCAGGAGGCCGCGCGGATCGCCCCCGAGACCGTCACCGCCGCCGAGGCCCGCTACGCCGCGTTCGTCGCCGCGGTCCTCGAATCCGACCCCGGCCTCGACCGGCTCCCCGCCGCCGACGCGGCGGCCGTCCTGGTCGACGCCATGCTCGGCATCGCGCGCTCCGCGGGCGGCGCCGAGCAGATGCACGAGCGCCTGCGCCTCCTCGTCGACCTCACCCTCAACGGACTCCGGAAGGACTTGTCATGACCCTGCTTCTCACCCTCATTGCGGGACTGCTCGCCGGGAACGGCCTGCCGCACTTCATCAAGGGCATCACCAAGGAGGACTACCCGACGGTGTTCGGGAACGGTCCCGTCCCCAATCTCATCGCCGGATGGTCCTCCCTGACGATCGCCGCGATCGTGCTCATGCTCGCCGACCTGGGCGCGGCGCCCGTCGCCGCGACCGCCGGGATCAGCCTCGGCGTCCTCGCGATGGGCCTGTTCCACGCCCAGGTCGGCGCGTTCGGACGCTAACCGCGCCGCGTCTGTCCTCTCGACTCCGCAACGGCGAGGGCCGTGACGGACCCCAGCAGGATCACCGACCCGGCGACCGTCGCCGCCGTCAGCGGCTCGCCGAGCACGGTGACCGCCAGGACCGCGGCCGTGCACGGCTCGATGAGCATCATCACCGAGGCCGTCGCCGCCCGCACCCGGGCCGCGCCCGCGAAGTACAGCGGGTACGCCACGGCCGTGGTGAACACCGCCAGGTACGCCATGAGCGCCACGCCGTGCCAGACGTCGCCGCCCTGGGGGAGGAGCCCCTCGAACCACGCGGGCGCCAGCAGCACGAGCGCCCCGACCCCGAAGGACCACAACGTGATCGTGAACGCGTCCTCGCCGCGCTGACCGGCGGACCGGCCCAGCAGCGTCACGCCCGCGTACCCGGCCGCCGACAGCACCGCCAGGCCCGCCCCGGCCGGGTCGACGCTCGCGTCGCCGCCCACGAGGACCGTGAGGCCCGCGACGGCCCCGGCCACGGCGAGGAGCCCGCCGCGTCCGAGCCGCTCGCCGAGCCAGATGCGCGCGCCGAACGCGGTGAGCACCGGCCCGGACCCGAGTGTCAGGAGCGTCGCGACGGCCACGCCGGTGGCCTCCACCGACGCGAAGTAGGCGGTCTGGAACACCGCCATGCCGACCCCGGCGCCCACGAGGTGCCCGAGGCGCCCCCGCAGCGGCCGCACTTCGCGCGGCTGCGCCTTGGACCGGCCCGTCCGCCGGAGCGCGCAGAACGCGCCGAGCAGCACGAGGCCGCCGAGGTGGCGCCAGAACGAGACGGCCATGGGCCCGATGTCGGTGGCCGCGTAGATCAGGTCGGCGGCCGCGCCGGTGGTGCCCCAGGCGAGGCCGGTGAGCGTGAGGAACGCGAGCCCGCGCCGGGCCGACCCGGTCGCAGGGCGCGCTTCGATGACAGTGGACAAACGTCCTCCAGAGGAGAGTCATGGGAAAGGTCTCTCGTCTGCGGGCACGTCGCCAAGACGCGACCGGCCCGTGGCCGGTCGCGGAGTCGGGGGAGGCCCGCCTTAAGCGGCGGGCGGGGAGATGCCGAAGCGCATGGCCGCAACCCTACCCCGGCAGGTGCCGCCGGTAGGACCGCAGGAGCGCCGCCGCGCACACCACGCCCACGCCCACGACCCCCAGCAGCAGGCCCGCCGCCGGAGCCCCCGTCGCGGCCGCAATGGCCGACAGGAGCGCCGGGGACGCGAACCCCAGGTACGACACCGCGTAGAACACGCCCGTCAGCCCCGCGAGGTCCGCCGGGCCCGCGATCCGCTGCACCTCGAGCAGACCCGAGACCATCCCGGTCCCCATGCCCGCGCCCGCGGCCACCGCCGCGACGATCCCCAGGGGCCACGACTGCCAGTGCGCGGCCGCGGCCACCACCGCCACCCCGGCGACGATCATCGCGAGCCCGGCGAGCGCGCCGCGCGCCGAGTCCTTCTGGTCGATGTGCTTCGCCAAGGGCTGCACCGCCGCCGACGCCGCCAGCGCCACCACCGTCAGGAGCGTCGCGTAGGCGATGCCCCACCCGCGCGTCGCGTCCGCCAGGAGCACCGGCAGGTACCCGTACCCGATCGCCGAGGCCGCGAACACCCACGGCCCGGCCACGACCACGACCCGCGTGAACCGCTTGTGCCCGGCCTTGGGGACCCGCAGCTGCGCGCGCAGCGGCCCCGGCACGCCGCCCGTGGTCGCCGTCTCCGGCGCCTTGAGCACGAGCCACGCGAACGGGAGCGTCAGGGCCACATGGATGGCGAACGGCAGCTGCTCGGGCCACGGCCCCCACTGCGCGATGAGCCCGGCGACCCCGGCGCCCGCGAGCGACCCGAGCGAGAACGCCAGGGTCGCGCGCCTGGCCCCGGCGCCGGTGTCCGCCGCCGGGTCGTGCGGCCACTGCGACAGCTCCTTCATCCACGCCGAGCCCACGCAGGTCGCCGTCCCCACCGTGACCCCGGCGAGGAACCGGCCGAAGCAGATCATGAACGCCCCCGACTCGCCGAACGCGAGCGCCGTCGAGGCCGCGACCGCCGCGAGGACCCCGGCGAACATGACCGGGCGCCGCCCGTACCGGTCGCTCAGGGCCCCGGAGAGCAGGAACGCGGGGACCAGCCCGAGGACGTACACGCCGAGGAACCCGTTGACCGCGGCCGTCGAGTAGTGCTGCCGCTCCTGGTAGAGCAGCAGGAGGGGGCTGAACTGGTTCCCGGCCCAGCTGGTGAAGAACATGACGGCGAACAGGGTCCGCCACGGCCGCGTCTTCGGGGGAGCGAGCGGTTCCGGCGGCGCCGCGAGGGCGCTCACGCCAGGCCCTGGTGTCGCGAGAGGTGCAGGTCCAGGACCCGGCCGTACCCGGCGGCGTCGCCGCGGCCCAGGCACGCGGCCATCTCGCGGTGCTCGTCGAACGAGGCGTCCAGGACGACCTGGCTGCTGGAGAGCACGAGGTGCGCGAGGCGCAGCTGCCGGTCGCGCAGGAGGTCGAAGAAGTGCGCGGCGATCGGGTTGCCCGCCAGGCCGATCACGGCCGCGTGGAAGTCGCAGTCGGCCTCGACGTACGCGCCGAGGTCCCCGGCGGCCAGGGCCGCCTCCTGGCGCTGGAGCGGGACCCCCAGGGCCGCATCGATCTCAGATGCCGTCAGGCTCCGGGCGGCGACGCGGTCGACGGCGCTGCGCTCCAGGACCCCGCGCATCTCCACCACGTCCGCGGCCTCGCCGGGCGACACGGGGTTGACGGTGGCGCCCTGCCGCGAGGACAGTGTGATGAGCCGCTCGGCCGACAACCGGAGGAACGCCTCGTGGACGGGGGTGCGGCTGAGTTCGAGCTCGTCGCCGATCTGCCCCTCGGACAGCCTGGCGCCCCCGGCGAGGTCGCCGGTGATGATCCGCTGCTTGGTGTACGCGTACGCGCGCTCGGCCGCCGCCTGTCCCGTCATGGGTCAGGACGCTACCACTTGCATGCATCGTTGCATGCAACGATTCCCGGCGGCTGGGACTCAGTCCCCGTCGCGCTGGCGCACCGCGTACCCGGCGCGCTGGTTCAGGTCGCCGATCTGGCGGTCGAGCCAGTCGATCTCGGTGAGGTTGGTGGACCGGTGGATCTGCATGAGGCCCTTGCGGAACGGCGAGTCGAGCCGCTCGGGCGGGACGGGGGTCCCGTCGGCGTCGAAGAACAGCTGCGCGGGCTGGTCGAGGAACTCGCGGCGCCTAGCGAGCACGAGCGCCTGCTCCCGCGGGTTCTCCAGGTGGTGCAGGAACGCCAGCAGCACGTACCACTTGTTGTCGTCGGTGATGAACCCCGGCTCGGGGTCGCGCAGCCACCGCCGCAACTGGTCGGTGCCGATCTGCGTGATCTCCAGCATGTGCCGCGGCGCGGCCACCGACCCGGGCGCGGTGCGCCTGGTCAGGCACTGCGCGTCTTCGAGCTTCTTGATCGTCGGGTACAGCGTCCCGTCCGCGACGGGCCGCACATGCCCGGCCAGGCTCGCGACGCGGTTCTTCAGGTCGTACCCGTGCAGGGGAAAGTCCCGCAGGAATCCCAGAATCGCCATCTTCAGCATGTGTCCATTATGACACATCTATAGATATACATCGACACCGAGGTTAAAAAACCTCTTGTCAGTCAACGAAAGTGCCCGTCTCAAAGAACGAGCACGGGCTCCGCCCGCGCACTCACCAAAAAGGAAAGCCGCCCTCGAATCCCTTGCCTGAGCAGGGATCCGAGGGCGGCAGGGCCTCCGTCGAGGGGCGTCAGATGATGTGGAAGTACCAGAGGGCCAGGTAGGCGGTGGCGGCGAGGAAGGCGATGAGGGTGAGGAGGACGATCCAGCCGGCGGCGGCCTCGAAGACGCCGGGGCGGGCGGACTCGCCGGTGGCCGCGGCGACGGGCTCCCAGACGGTCTCGTCGATGATCCGCATGGGGGCGAGGGCCTTCGCGGGCGGGTACCAGGCGCGGGGCTGGACCTGGAGGGCGGTGCGGTTGGCGGCCTGGAGGCGCCCGCGCCGGTTGTACGCGAAGACGGCCACATCGGACTCGTCGGCGAGGGTCGCGAGGTCGTCGTCCAGGGGCATCGAGGTGTACAGGCGCCGCTTGCGGTCCGGGGAGCCGGTGCCGACGATCATGGGGACGTCCTCGGCGGTGACCGGCAGGCCCGGGGCCTTCACCGCTGCAACCGTGCGAGCCGACTCGACGGCGGCCTCCCACTGGGGCACCGGCAGGTAGTCGCCGTCGGTCTTGTCGAGGTGCCGCAGGTGCGCCTGGACCAAGCTGAGGAGTGCGTACGTCTGCGGCGGCACGTCGGACGGCATGTTCATGAAGTGAAGTGTCACATACGCCCGAGCCGGTCGCACCTGTCCGCGGCCGGGAGTGACCGGTTCAGAACGCCTCGATCTCGGCGCCGAGGAGCTGGAGCCGCTCGGCGAGGTGCTCGTAGCCGCGGTGGATGACGTTGACGTGCCGCAGTTCCGAGGTCCCGCGGGCCCGCAGCATCCCCAGGAGCAGCACGACGGCGGGCCGCAGCGCGGGCGGGCACACGACCTCGGCGCCGGTCCACCCGGCGGGCCCGGACACCTGGATGCGGTGCGGGTCGAGCAGGCGCACGTGGGCGCCGAGCCGGTTGAGCTCGGTCAGGTAGATCGCGCGGTTCTCGTACACCCAGTCGTGGATCATCGTCGAGCCCTCCGCGCACGAGGCGATGAGCGCGAAGAACGGCAGGTTGTCGATGTTCAGGCCCGGGAACGGCATCGGGTGGATCTTGTCCATCGGCGCCCGCAGCCGCGAGGGGTGCACCGTCAGGTCCGTGAGCCGGGTCCTCCCGTTCTCGGCGAGATACTCGGGGCCGGTCGCGTACTCCAGGCCCATCTCCTCGGCCAGCGCGAGTTCGATCTCGGTGAACTCGATGGGGACGCGGCGGACGGTGATCTCGGATTCGGTGACGATGGCGGCGGCGACGAGGCTCCACGCCTCGATGGGGTCCTCGGAGGGGGCGTAGTCGACGTCGGCGTCGATGTCCTCGCGGCCGTGGACGGTGACGGTGGTGGTGCCGACGCCGTCGATGCGGATGCCGAGGCGCTCCAGGTAGAAGCAGAGGTCCTGGACCATGTAGTTGCAGGAGGCGTTGCGGATGACGGTGACGGCGGGGAAGCGGGCGGCGGCCATGATCGCGTTCTCGGTGACGGTGTCGCCGCGTTCGGTGAGGACGATGGTGCCGGGCGGGTCGACGCGGTCCTTGACGGTGGCGCGGTAGGCGCCGCCGGAGGTCTCGACGGAGAGGCCGAAGCGGCGCAGGGCGACCATGTGGGGTTCGACGGTGCGGTCGCCGAGTTCGCAGCCGCCGGCGAAGGGGAGCTCGAACTCGGGGTAGTCGTGGAGGAGGGGGCCGAGGAACATGATGATGGACCGGGTGCGGCGGGCGGCGTCGGCGTCGATGCCGGTGAGGTCGAGGCGCTCGGGCGGGGTGAGGCGCAGGTCCTGGCCGATCCACTCGTGGTGGACGCCCATGGAGTCGAGGACGCGGAGGATGCGGTTGACCTCTTCGATGCGGGCGACTTTGCGGAGGGTGGTGGTGCCGCGGTTGAGCAGGCTGGCGCACAGGAGTGCGACGCAGGCGTTCTTGGAGGTCTTGACGTCGATCGCCCCGGAGAGGAGGGTGCCGCCGTGGACGCGGAGGTGCCTGGGCGCGTCGTCGGTGCCGTTGCAGCGGCCGGTACGCGTGTGTGCTCCTGCGGTGGCGTAGTCGAACATGCGGCCAGCGTAACGGACGTGAGTGTCCGATTAGGGGCGTTCGTGCGTGAAGGGTCCTCGGTTCAGGCGACGGGGTTGATGCCCTCGGCGGCGCGGATGCGCTCGTCGAGGAGGTCCATGACCGCGGCGACGGAGGGGCGGCGGGCGCCGCCGCGCAGGGTGACGGCGCGGAAGTGCCGGTAGGGCGTGTAGGGGCCGCCGATGGGGACGCGGACGAGGTCGAGGTGGTGGGGGAGGTCGACCAGGCGCGGGATGAGGGCGACGCCCATGCGGTGGTCGACCATGACGGCGATGACGGGCCATTCGCGGGCCTCGCCGGTGACGGTGGGCCGGAATCCTGCGTTGGAGCAGGCGGTGAGGACGTGGCGGCGGTGGATGGAGCCGGGGACGCCGATGATCCAGGGTTCGCGTTCGAGGTCGCGCAGGTCGGCCTTGTCGCCGCCGGCGGCCCAGTGGCCGGAGGGCACGACGAGGTCGAACGGGTCGTTGAACACGGTCTGGGAGTCGAAGCGGATGTCCTCGGGGGGCGGGTTGTCGGGGGTGGCCTCGACGAGGGCGAGGTCGGCGTCCCCGGCGAACAAGAGGTCGAAGCTCTCGGAGGCTTCGGCTTCGCGCAGGCGCAGTTCGAGGTTGGGGTAGCGGTCGCGGGCGGCGTCCACGAGGGGGGCGAGGAGGGTGGCGATGGCGGTGGGGAAGCCGCACAGGCGCAGGAGCCCGGACGGTTCGCCCTCGGTGGCCTGGAGTTCGGCCTCGGCGAGGCGCCACATGGCCTCGATGGCGTCGATGTGGGCGATGAGGATCTGCGCGGCCGAGGAGAGGCGCACGCCGCGCCCGACGGGTTCGAGCAGTGGCACGCCGAGGTCCTTGGAGAGCAGCCTGATCTGCTGCGACGCCGCCGAAGTCGACATGTGCAGGGACTTCGCGGCGCCGGAGACGGTCCCGTGGTGGGCGATGGCCCGCAGGACGTGCAGTCGGCGGAGGTCGATCACCGTGTGTCTCCGATCCCTTTAGCTTCTGCTTCACGATGAGTTTCGCAAACCATCGTCGCCGAAGTGTTGTAGCCCGGACGAATGGGACTCTAACCTCGATGATGAGCGTGATGCCGGCGTCTGTGCCGGCGGGTGGGCGCTCGACCCAATCTGCTTTCCGATGCCTTGTGAGGAGGACACGGTCATGCTCTGCTGCCCGTACTGCGGTTGGCCCGACGATGATCCGGTGACGACCGTGTCCCGGCACCGCAGCGCCGCCGGCGCGACGGTGTGGACGCGGTGCATCTGCGGGTCCCTCCAGACGCGGGTGCAGCGCGGCGCCGCGTCGGTGGTCTGCGCGCGGAGCAGACCGGTCGGCCGTCCGGCCGCGGCCCTGTAACGCACCTCCGCACTCCCTTCCAGCAATACCGCACGCGCCCGGTCCGGGCGTGCGCTCCTTCCTGCCTGCCTTCGTCCCGAAAAAAGGGTTTCCCATGCACGACTTCGACGTCCGCATCATGTTCCAGATCATCGGCGCGCTCCTGTACATCACGAACTTCCTGCTGCTCCAGACCCACCGCATCCACGCGACCAAGCCCGCGTCCCTGCTGCTGGTCATCTCGGCCTGCTCGATCCTGCTGACGGCGGCGATCATCGGCCGCGACTGGGGCCTGATCCTCCTGGAGGGGACCTGGCTGATCCTGGTCAGCTCCACGTTCGCCATCCGCCAGCGCGAGACGCGGCGGCGCCTGGTGCTGGAGCGCGAGGCGGTGGCGTCGGCGGTCGCGGTGGTCCGGGAGGTGCCGGTCGCGGTTCCGGCCGAGCCGGTGTCGGTGCCTGTGGTGCGCGAGCGTGAACTGGCGGGCGCGGCCGCGTAGTGTGCGGGGCCGGTTAGGCTCTGGGCGTGGCTATCCGAGTGCTCATCGCAGACGATCAGGAGATGGTCCGGGCGGGTTTCCGGGCCATCATCGACGCGCAGCCCGATATGGAGGTGGTCGCGGACGCGCCTGACGGTGTGGTGGCGGTGGCGGAGGCGCGGCGGTTGCAGCCGGACGTGTGCCTGTTCGACATCCGGATGCCGCGGCTGGACGGGCTGGAGGCGACGCGGACGCTGCTGGCGGGTCGGAACGGTGCTGGTCCGCGGGTGGTCGTGGTGACGACGTTCGACACGGACGAGTACGTGTACGGGGCGCTGCGGTCGGGTGCGACGGGGTTCCTGCTGAAGGACTCGGGTCCGACGCTGCTGGTGGAGGCGGTCCGTGCGGCCGCTTCGGGCGAGTCCCTGGTCTCCCCTTCCGTCACGGTGCGGCTCTTGGAGCGGCTGAGCGAGCCCGTGAAGGACGGCCCAGCGGCCGTGCGGGTCCTCACCGAGCGCGAGCTCGACGTGGTCGAGCTCGTGGCGCGGGGGAAGACGAACGCGGAGATCGCCGGGACGCTGTTCGTGTCGGTGTCGACGGTGAAGACGCACTTGGAGGCGGTGCGGGCGAAGCTGCCCGCGCGCAACCGGGTGGAGATCGCGGCGTGGGCGTGGGAGCACGGCGTCGTCGGTTGAGGCGGGGGTGCTGATGCGGGGTCTTGCGGTGGGGTCGTCGGTGACCGAGACGGTGGTGAACCGGTCCCGGTTCGTGTGCTCGCTGTACCGGGTGGATTCGGACGCGGAGGCGCGGGAGCGGATCGCGGCGCACCGGCGGGAGTTCTGGGAGGCGACGCACAACTGCACCGCGTACGTCCTCGACGAGGGGCGGATCGCGCGGTCGAACGACGACGGCGAGCCGGCCGGGACGGCGGGCCTGCCGATGCTGGAGGTGCTGCGCGGCCGGGGCCTGACCGATGCGCTGGCGGTGGTGACCCGGTACTTCGGCGGTGTGAAGCTCGGCGCCGGGGGCCTGGTGCGCGCGTACGGCGGGGCGGTGTCGGCGGCGGTGGACGCGGCCGGGGTCGTGGAGCTGGAGGTGTGGCCGCGGCTGCTGGTGCGCGTGGACTACGGGGTCGCGGGGAGCCTGGAGGGGCTGCTGCGGCTGCGTGAGGACGTGCGGCTCGCGGAGGTGTCGTTCACGGACGTGGTGACGTTCGACCTGGCGTGCGCGGATGCGGAGGTGCTGGCGGCGTGGGTGGCGGGCCAGTCGGCGGGTGCGGCGGAGGTGGAGCCGGCGGGTTCGGTGTGCGTGGAGCTGTAGGATCGGTGTTGTGACCGATAACAGTGCTTCGAGCCCGTACCCGAACCCGTTCATCCGCGAGCGCGCGGACCCGCAGGTCCTGCGGCACGGGGGCCGCTACTACTTCACGGCCACGGTCCCGGCGTACGACCGGATCGTGCTGCGCGGCGCCGACACCCTCGACGGGCTGCGCACCGCCGAGGAGACGACGGTCTGGGTGAAGCACCCCGAGGGCGCGATGGGCTCGCACATCTGGGCGCCGGAGCTGCACCGGGTGGGCGAGGGCTGGTACGTGTACTTCGCGGCGGGCGAGGCCGCCACCGCCACCGGGGACGTGTGGAAGATCCGCATGTACGTCCTGGAGAACCTGAACGACGACCCGCTGGCCGGCGAGTGGACCGAGAAGGGGCAGATCGCCACCCCGGTCGACTCGTTCTCGCTCGATGCGACGACGTTCGCGCACGGCGGCCGCCAGTACCTGTGCTGGGCGCAGCACGACCCGGACCTGAAGGGCTCCAACACGAGCCTGTACCTGGCCGAGCTCGCGAACCCGTGGACCCTCGCGGGCGACCCGGTGGAGGTCTCGCGGCCCGAGCTCGACTGGGAGACGGTCCGGTTCGCGGTCAACGAGGGCCCGTACGCGCTGGTGCGCAACGGGAAGGTGTTCATCACCTACTCGGCGTCGGGGACGGGCGCGGAGTACTGCGTGGGCCTGCTGTCGGCCGACGCCGACGCGGACCTCCTCGACCCCGCCTCCTGGGCCAAGAGCCCGGTCCCGGTGTTCACCACGAACGGGGCCAACGGGATCTACGGTCCCGGGCACAACGCGTTCACCACCGACGAGGACGGCCGCGACCTCCTCGTGTTCCACGCCCGCGCGTACGAGGAGATCACCGGCGACCCGCTCGACAACCCCGACCGGCACTGCCGCATCCAGCCCTTCGGCTGGCACGCCGACGGGACCCCCGACTTCGGCGAGCCGCAGCCCGAGGACTGAAGCGGCGCACCGGCGCGGACCGGGCCCCGGCCTCGGCCGGTCGGCCGAGGCGCCCGGGGTCCCTTGGGGACTACGGTGAGGGCACCAACCCCTGGAGGTGCCATGAAAGCCGTCGTCCAGGACCGGTTCGGCCCGCCCGAGCAGGTCCTCCGCGTCACCGACCTCGACCGCCCCGCGCCCGGCCCCGGCGAGGTCCTCGTCCGGATGCGGGCCACCAGCGTCAACACGCCCGACTGGATCGCTGTCGCCGGCGTCCCGTATGTGCTGCGCCTGTCGGCCCGCGCGAAAGGGGCCGTGCGCGGCACCGACGTCGCCGGGACCGTCGCGGCCCTCGGCGAGGGCGTCACCGCGCTCAGTGTCGGGGACGCGGTCGTCGGCACGAAGTGGGGCTCGGGGTTCACCACGGCGGGCACGTTCGCCGAGTACACGACCACCGCCGCCGACCGGCTCATCCCCAAGCCCGACGCGCTCTCCTTCACCGACGCCGCCGCCTCCGTCATGTCCGGGATGACCGCCTACGCGGCCATGACCGAGTCCTTCAAAGCCGCACCCGGCACACGGGTGCTCGTCAACGGGGCCTCCGGCGGGGTCGGCACGTTCGCCGTCCAGATCGCCAAGCACCTCGGCGCGCACGTCACCGCCGTCTGCGGCCCGAAGAACCTCGACCTCGTGCGCGACCTCGGCGCCGACGCCGCCCTCGACTACACCACCACCGACTTCACGGCCGGGCCCGACCGGTACGACGCGGTCCTCGACAACGTCCTCAACCACCCGCCCCGGCGGGCCCTGCGCGCCCTCGCCCCCGGCGGTGTGTACCTGCCCAACAGCATCGGGAACTCCGGCGGGCTCATCGCCGGGCTCGCGAAGATGGCGGGCGCGACCCTCCTCGGCGCCCTCGGCCGGGCCCGGGTCCGCTCGGTCGACGGGAACTTCACGCCCGAACGCCTCACCGCGGTCGCCGACCTGGTCGAGACCGGCGCCGTCACGCCCGTCATCGACCGCGTCTACCCCCTGGAGGAGGCCCCGGCCGCGGTCGCGCGCATGTACGCCCACCACGCCCGCGGCAACCTCGTCATCACCATGGGCGACTGAGGCATTCAGTCACTGGTGTCGCGGCGCAGCCGCTTGGTCTCGCCGCGGCGCCGCTTGTCCTCCAGGCGCCGCCGCTTCTGCCCCCGCGAGGGCTTCGTGGCCCGCCGCGCGGGCGGCGGCGCCGCGATCGCCCGGCGCAGCAGCTCCCCGAGCCGCTCGGCCGCGGCCTCCCGGTTGCGCAGCTGCGACCGGAACTCCGACGCCGCGATCACCACCGCCCCCTCCACCAGGCGCGACTCCAACCGCGCCAGCGCGCGCTCGTGCAGCGACTCGGGGAACACCTTCGTCGCGGCCAGGTCGAAGACCAGCTCCACACGCGAGTCGGTGGTGTTGACGCCCTGGCCCCCCGGGCCCGAGGAGCGCGAGAACCGCCAGCGCAGTTCGGCGTCGGGGATCTCGTACTGGGCGGTGACGGTGACGGGCATGGCGTGCTTCCAGATCGTGCGTTCAGGCGGTGAGGGCGGTGCGGGCCCAGCGGACGAGCATCGCGAAGATCGGCCGGCGACGCTCCATGACGGCCCCGTCCCCGGCGCCGTCGTAGTCGGCGCTGGCGATGGACCGCCCGGCGGCGAGTCCCTGGAGCATGGCGGGGGCGAGCCAACAGTACTTGGCGGCGCCCGCGGCCGCGACGGCATTCCTGACCGCCGCCTCGTCTGCGAACCCGGTTTCCTTGAGTCCTTGCAGGTAGGCGGCGGTGAGGGCGGTCTCGGCGTCGGCGAGGCGCTCGACGGGCTGGAGGCCGTCGAAGAACGTGTCGGCGATGAGGTTCGCGAGGTCCTCGCCGATCGCGCCCTGCCCGGTGAAGGCCCAGTCGAGGAGCACGAACTCGCCGTCGGGCCTGCGGCGCAGGTTCATCGGCCACACGTCCAGGTGGCAGACGGTCTGCGGCGCGGCCTCGGCGAGGGCGAACAGGCCGGTGCGCCGCTCCCACACGGTCCGCAGGCCCTCCCGCAGGTCGGCGGGCCAGTGCGCGGCCGCGATGGGGTGGTCCCAGTCGAGGGGCCCGAAGTCCCGGCGGCCCGCGTACCGGCGCAGGAACCCCCGCGAATGCCACGGCTCCACGGTTCCCTTGCGGCCCTGCACGGTCCCGAGCCGGTACGCGAACTCGGCGAGGTCCTCGACCGTGCAGTCGCGGCCCGCGGTGCCCTTGACGTGTTCGAGCCACAGCTCGACGCTCCCGTCCGGCCGCTCCCCGCACGCCAGCAAAGCCGGGGCGCCGATTCCGGCGTCGCGCCCGTACCGCTCTGCGAACCCGCTCGCATACGCGAGCGGTTCGCGGCGCCAGTAGTTCCAGTGGCCCGGGTCCTGGGAGGCCGCCCAGTGCGCCGGCCCGTCCCCGGCGGGCGTCAGGTGCTTGAGGACGGCGTCCCCGCCGGGCCCGGCGACGTGCCAGATCCCGCCGGTCGCCTGGTTCCCGGTGTTGTGCGCGAACGCCTCCACGGGACGGACGGGGGCGCCGACGGGGGAGTGGCGGGGGTCGGTGAGCACCCGGAGGATTCTGCCACCCCCGCCGCGGCGGTCAGCGGCGGTCGGAGAAGTCCTCCACGGCCATGACGGCGGTGCCGGTCTCGTCGGAGGCGTCGAGGTCGACGGTGAACAGCAGGGACCAGTCGCGGTCCCCGGCCGGGTCGTCGATCGTCTGGCGGACCGTCCAGGTCCGGCCCTCCTTGGCGATCTCCAGCAGGTCGGCGCCGCGGGCGGGCCCGGCGGTGCCGATGTCGTCGTGGGCCGCGAAGTACGCCTCCAGGGCCGTGTCCCACTTCGAGGACGGCCACCCGGTCTCCAACGCCGCGAGCGCGTCGGGGCGGTCGGCGGCGGCGAGTTCGACGTGGCGGAACGCGGCGTTGCGGACGGCGATGGTGAACGCCCGCTCGTTGTCGGTGAACGCCCGGGCGGGCCGCCCGGTGTCGATCTCCTCGTCGTCGGCGGGGTTGGTGAGCTGCTCCCACTCGTTGATGAGCGAGGAGTCGGTCTGGCGGATCGTCTCGCCGAGCCACGCGGTCAGGTCGTCCACTTCGGCGCCGCCGGTGTCCTCCGGGAGCGTCTGCACCAGCGCCTTGTACGCACTGGAGAGGTACCGCAGGAGCAGGCCCTCGGCGCGGGGGAGGCCGTAGAGGGCGATGTACTCCCCGAACGTCATGCGGCCCTCCCAGATCTCGCGGAGGATCGACTTGGGCTCCAGCTGGTAGTCCGCGGCCCACGGGTGGCTGGTCTTGTACGCCCCGAACGCCTCGTCCAAGAGCTCGGCGAGGGGCTTGGGGTAGTCGACCTCGGCGTCTTCGAGCTGGTTCATGCGGTCGTAGTAGTCGAGGCCGTCGGCCTTCATCGCGTTGATGGCCTCGCCCTTGGCCTTGCTGCGCTGCGCGGCGAGGATCTGCCCCGGGCCCTCCAGGGTGGCCTCGACGATGGAGACGACGTCCATCGGGTACGTCTCCGACTCCGTGTCGAGCAGTTCGAGGGCGGCGAGGGCGAACGGGGCGAGCGGCTGGTTGAGCGCGAAGTGGTCGGGCAGGTCCACGGTGAGCTTCACGGTCCCGCCGTCGATGACGATGATCCCCGCGTCCCGCAGCGTCCTGGCGATCGTGAGCGCGGTGCGGGCCATCTTCAGCTGGGTGGCCCGGTCGGCGTGGGAGTCCTCGATGAGGGTGCGCACGTGGTTGAACGTGTCGCCGCCGCGGCCGAGCAGGTTGATGAGCATCGCGTGGGTCATGCGCATCCGCGACGTCAGGGCCTCCGGGGCGGCCTCGGAGAGGCCGAGGAACGTCTCCTCGGACCAGCCGACGAAGCCCTCGGGGGGCTTCTTCTTCGCCATCTTCTTGCGCTTCTTCGGGTCGAGCCCGAACTTCTGCTGCGCCTTCTCGTTCTCGATGACGTACTCGGGGGCCTGGCAGACCACGAACCCCTCGACGTCGAACCCGGCCCGGCCGGCGCGCCCGGCGATCTGGTGGAACTCGCGGGCCCGCAGCCGCCGGGTGCGGCGCCCGTCGTACTTCGTCAGCCCTGTGAACACGACGGTGCGGATCGGCACGTTGATGCCGACGCCGAGCGTGTCGGTCCCGCAGATGATCTTCAGCAGACCCTGCTGGGCGAGGCGCTCGACGAGCCGCCGGTACTTCGGGAGCATCCCCGCGTGGTGGACGCCGATGCCCGACCGCACGAGGCGGGCGAGGGTCTGCCCGAACTTCGTGGTGAACCGGAACCCGCCCAAAGCGGCACTGATGGCGGCCTTCTGGTCCTTGTCCACCAGGTTCAGGGAGGCGAGGGCCTGGGCGGTCTCCAGGGCCGCGGCCTGCGTGAAGTGCACGATGTACGCGGGGGCCTTCTCGTTCTTGACGAGGATCTCCACGGTCTCGTGCAGCGGGGTCTTGCGGTACTCGTAGTGCAGCGGCACGGGCCGGGTCGCGGAGGCGACCAGGGCGGTCTCGCGGCCGGTGCGCCGCGTCAGGTCCTCCTCGAAGAACGCGGTGTCGCCGAGGGTCGCGGACATGAGCGTGAACTGGGCGCGGTGCAGCTCCAGGAGCGGGACCTGCCAGGCCCAGCCGCGGTCCGGTTCGGCGTAGAAGTGGAACTCGTCGGCCACGACCGAGTCGCAGTCCAGGGCCGCGCCCTCGCGGAGCGCGAGGTTCGCGAGGATCTCCGCGGTGCAGCAGATCAGCGGGGCGTCGGGGTTGACGGCGGCGTCGCCGGTGAGCATCCCGACGTTCTCGTGCCCGAACTGCTCGCACAGCTCGAAGAACTTCTCCGACACCAGGGCCTTGATCGGCGCAGTGTAGAACGACGTCCGCTGGTTCGCGAGGGCGTTGAAGTGCGCGGCGGCGGCGATGAGCGACTTGCCCGACCCGGTGGGGGTCGCGACGATGACGTTCTGCCCGGTGCAGATCGCCAGGAGGGCCTCTTCCTGGTGCTCGTAGAGGACGATCCCGGAGTCCTCGGCCCACTGGGCGAAGGCGGCGTAGACGTCGTCGGGTTCGGGACGGTCGGACTCGGGCAGGTAGTCGATGAGGCTCACGCGTACCAATGGTGCCCGCTCGCCCGGACCGTCCGCCAGCGGCCCCCGCTAGTGGTCGTAGGTGACCAGGACCGGCGCGTGGTCGGACCACCGCCGGTCGTGCGACGCGGCCCGGTCGACCCACGCCTTCGTGGCCTTCGCCGCCAGGCCCGCGGTCGCCACGTGCAGGTCGATGCGCCAGCCCGCGTCGTTGTCGAACGCCCGGCCCCGGTAGGACCACCACGAGTAGGGGCCCTCGACGCCCGGGTGCAGGGACCGGACCACGTCCACGAACCCGCGCGGCCCGTACACGTCGGTGAGCCAGTCGCGCTCCTCGGGCAGGAACCCCGCGGTCTTCTTGTTCGCCTTCCAGTTCTTCAGGTCGGCCTCGGCGTGCGCGATGTTCCAGTCCCCGCACACCAGCAGCTCCCGGCCGCCCGCGACCGCGGTCTTCCCGGTCGCGGTGAGGTAGTCGGCGAACGCGGCCATGAACCGCTCCTTCTCGACCTGCCGCGGCGTGTCCACCTCGCCCGAGGGCAGGTACAGGGACGCGACGGTCAGGCCCGGCAGGTCCACCTCCGCGTACCGCCCGGACCCGTCGAACTCACTGGACCCGAAGCCGATCCGCACCGCCTCGGGCTCCTCGCGGGTGAGGACGGCCACCCCGGCGCGGCCCTTCGCCGTGAGCGAGGGCGCCACGACCCAGTGCCAGCCGCCCGCGGCCGCGGCGTCGGCGGGGATCTGCGTGTCGTCCGCGCGGACCTCCTGGAGCAGCACCACGTCCGCGTCGACGTTCGCGAGCCAGTCGACCAGGCCCTTCTTGGCGGCGGCCCGGACTCCGTTGACATTGGCGGTGGCGATGGTGCGCATGCGCCCACCCTAACGCGCGCCGCCGACGCCCACCGGCAACGCCGCGACACCGTGATCACGGCCCCCGGGCCGGTCCGGGACGCCCCGGCCGGGGCGCGGGCACCCCATACACTCTGTGGCATGACACAGGCGAGGGAACGACGCGGCGCACGGGCGCGATGGGCCGCCGCGGCGCTGGCCGCACTCACGGCGGCGTTCGCCCTCCCCGGGACCGCCCACGCCGACGAGCCCGAAGCCGACGGTGTCGTCATCGTCGGCGTCCCCGGCCTCGCCTGGTCCGACATCGACGCCGACGCCACCCCGAACCTGTGGGACCTCGCCGGCACCGGCGCCTCCGCCGCCATGAGCGTGCGCACCCTCGGCTCCTGGACCTGCCCCGAAGCCGGATGGATCTCCCTCGGCGCCGGCGAGCGGGCCGGGGGCGTCGCCCCCCGCGACGCCCAGTGCTCCGCCCAGTCGCAGCTGCGGCCCCCGGTCGACACCGGCTCGGGCTGGACCGTCGAGGACTGGGACGCGTTCATCGAGGTGAACTCCGCCTACAACTACGGCGCCCGCCTCGGGTCCCTCGCCGACGCGCTCGCCGAAGCCGCCCTCGCCCAGGAGACCGCGGCCGCCGAGGCCGAAGGGGACGGCGAGCCCGCCCCCGAACCCAACCCGGGGTCCTGCGTCGCCGGGATCGGCGACGGCGCCGCGCTCGCCGCCGCCGACACCGAGGGCCGCATCACCTACTGGGCCCCGGGCCTGGACTCCCTCGCGGACGCGATGGACGCGTGCGACGTCGTCATCGTCGACCCGGGTGTCGTCATCGGCGACACCGCCGACCACGCCCCCGACACGAGCACCGACTACGACCAGCTCGGTGAGGACGACACCGAGGTCGGCACCGACGCCACCAGTGCCGAAGCCGACCCCGGCGAGATCGCCCCCGAGGCCGACCCGGTCCGCGACGCCGCCGTCACCGCCGCCGACACCGCGATCGGGCAGGTCCGCGACGCCCTCCCCGACACCTGGCGGCTCATCGTCGCCGGGGTCAGCGACGCGTCCGCGCCCGGCTCCCTCCACCCCGTCCTCTACTCCGGGCCCGGCGTCGAACCCGGCGACCTCACCTCCCGGACCACCGGCCGCGACGGGTACGTGCAGCTCACCGACCTGACCGCGACCGCGCTCGCGGTCGTGGGCGCCGACATCCCCGCCACCGTCGCCGGCGCCCCGGTCACCGTCCTCGCCGACGCCGACCGCACCGCCGCCGAAGCGGTCGCCCGCGGCGCGGACCTGACCGCCGCGTCGGCGGCGAACGCCGACGTCTCACCGAACTTCTACTGGACGCTGTCGTTCGTCGGCGTCGCCGTCATGCTCCTGGCCGCGCACCTCGCCGCCGGGCCGGACCGGTTCCGGCGCACCGCCCGCACCGTGTGCATCGCGTTCTCGGCCGTCCCGGTCGCCGGGGTCGCCGCCGGGATCCCCCCGTGGTGGCGCGCCGACCACCCCAAGCTCGCGTTCTGGGGCCTCATCCTCGCCGGGGTCGCCGTCCTCACCGTCGCCGCGTCCCTCCCCTGGACCCGCAGGGGCGTCCGGCCCGTGCTCGTCGTCGCCGGCGCCGCCGCGGCCCTGATCGCCGTCGACCAGGTCTCCGGCGCCACCTGGCCCCTGCACACCCCCATGGGCTACACCGCCCAGGCCGGCGCCCGGTACACGGGCCTGGGGAACTACGCGTTCAGCGTGTTCGCCGCCGCCGTGATCCTCCTCGTGTGCTTCATCCCCTGGCGGGGCCGCGCCCGCATATGGGGGCCGATCGCGCTCGGCGTGTGCGCGGTCGTCATCGTCGGCGCCCCGATGCTCGGCCGCGACATGGGCGGCACCCTCACCCTCGTGGCCGCCGGGATCCTCTGCTGCCTGAAACTGTGGGGCAAGCGCCTGTCCATCGGCGCGGTCCTCGCCGCCGGAGGCATCGCGTTCGCCGTGTTCGCGATCGGCGGGATCCTCGACTACCTGCGCCCCGAAGAGGACCAGACCCACCTGGGCCGGTTCGTCGGCTCCGTCCTCGACGGCACCGCCACCCAGATCCTCATCCGCAAAGCCTCCGCCGCCTGGGGCACCGTCGGCGAGTCCATGACGTGGATCTCCCTCGCCGCCCTCGTCGCCGCCGTCCTCATCTGGCGCAAGCGCGCCCCGATCCGCACCAACGCCGTCGCCGCCGCCGTCGTCGGACTGACCGCCGTCGCCGTCATCGGCGGCCTCGTCAACGACTCCGGGATGTCCGTGCCCGGGTTCACCGCCGCCCTCGGCTTCGGGCTCCTCGCCGTCGCCGTCGGCCCCCGCCACGACACCCCCGCCCTCCCCGCACCCGAACCCGCAGCCAAGGCCCCCGCCGCGACCTGACCCGCCACATGCCACACCCGCGCACCCCCGGTCCGCCCGGTCACGCACCGCAGCCGGGTAGGGTGAGGCCCATGCGCGTGGCGACCTGGAACATCAACTCGCTCAAAGCCCGGCTCGACCGGGTCCTCGCCTGGCTCGACGCCGCCGGCGCCGACGTGGTGTGCCTCCAAGAGCTCAAATGCGCCACCGCCGACGTCCCCACCGACGCGTTCACCGCCGCCGGGTACGAGACCGCCGCCTGGGGCACCGGCCGCTGGAACGGCGTCGCCATCCTCTCCCGCGTCGGCCTCGCCGACGTCCGCGAAGGCATCACCGGCCAGCCCCAGTTCGGCGGCGAGACCGAACCGCGCGCCATCACCGCCACCTGCGGACCCGTCCGCGTCCAGTCCCTGTACATCCCCAACGGACGCGACACGGCCGACCCGCACTTCCCCTACAAGCTCGCGTTCCTCCAGGCCCTCGCCGCCGACGCCGCCAAGGACGCCGCCGCGGGAGTCCCGTTCGCCGCCATGGGCGACTACAACATCTGCCCCACCGACGACGACATCTGGGACATCGACGCCTGGACCGGCACCACCCACGTCACCGCCGACGAACGCGACGCGCTCGCCGCCGTCCAGGCCGCCGGCCTCGACGAGATCCACCCCAGGGCCCTCAAATACGACCGGCCGTTCACGTTCTGGGACTACCGCAACCTCGACTTCCCCAAGAACCGCGGCATGCGCATCGACCTCGCGCTCGCCAACCCGGCGTTCAAGGACGCCGTCACCGACGCCTACGTCGACCGCAACGAACGCAAAGGCAAAGGCGCCTCCGACCACGCCCCGCTCGTGGTCGACCTCGACCTGTAAACCCACGCGCGGCCACCCCACCCCGACAGCGGGCCGCGCCCGATCCGGGAAGGGCTGACCTCCACCCGTGCGCAACAAGATCCTCTCCGCGCTCCTGCTCGTCGCGCTCCTCGCGCTGATCCCCGCACCGGCCGCGGCCGAACCCGACGAGGAGACCCTCGAAGCGGACCTCACCGAGGCCATCGCCGCCGTCAACGACGCCCAAGCGGCCGTCGACGACGCTAACGCCCGCGCCGCCGAACTGGAGACCCAGATCGCCGACACGCAGGCCCGCTTCGACGAGCTCCGCACCGACCTCGACGACTACGCCCTCTACCTCTACACCGAGGGCGACCTCCAGCAGACCAACGCGATCCTCTCCTCCAGCGACACCCGCGAGCTCATCGACGCCATGACCTACACCGGGTTCCTCGGCAACGAGCGCGCCGCGCTCCTCAACGAGGCCGGGGAGATCCTCGACCAGCTCGAAGCCGAGCAGGCCGCCCACGCCGCCGAACTCGACGACGCCGCCGCGGCCCTCAAAGACGCCGAGACCGCCCAGGAAGACCTCGAAGAGCAGCTCGACGAGCTGCGCGCCGAAGAGGCCGCCGGACCCGGCGGCGACGGCGGCGCCCCCGGCGCCGGCGACTACACCGGCGGCGACGGCGGCTGCACCGAGGACGACCCCACCACCTCCGGGTGCCTCACCCCCCGCACCCTGAACATGTACTACGAGACCAAGGACGCCGGCTTCGACCACTACGTGTCCTGCTACCGCTCCGGCGGCTCCGGCGAGCACCCCCTCGGCCGCGCCTGCGACTGGGCCGCGAACTCCTCGGGCTTCCAGGACGAGGACGCCTCCGGCTCCGACAAGGACTACGGCGACCGCCTCGCCGCCTGGTACGTCAACAACGCCTCCAACCTCGGCGTCGAGTACGTCATCTGGTACCGCCAGTTCTGGTCCCCGGGCTCGGGCTGGCGCTCCTACTCCGGACAGGACGGCACCCCCGCCGGCGACCACACCAACCACGTCCACGTCTCGATGCAGTAGGCAGCACCCATGACCGACCTGACCCGCCAGTACCTCGCCGCCGCCCGCACCGCCGCCGGGCTCCTCGCCCACCGCGCCGTCGCCGACCACTGGACCGAACCCTCCGCACTCGACGGGTTCACCGTCGGCGGCCTCGCCGCCCACCTCGCCGCGCAGATCACCTCCGGCGCCGCCGCCGTCGACGCCGACCCCGCCGGAAAACCCCTCATCGGCCTCTTCGAACGCTACGACCAGGCCGGATGGCTCGCCGCCGACATCGACAACGAGGACAACACCGCGATCCGCACCGCCGGAGAGGAAACCGGCGCCGCCGGACCCGACGCCGTCATCGCCGCCGCGGCCACCGCCCTCGGCCGCCTCGACCAGGCACTGCCCGGCCTGCCCGGCGACGCCCCCTCGGGCGACCCGCGCTGGCCCTACGCCACGACCCTCGACGACTTCCTGGTCACCCGGCTCATGGAGCTCGTCGTCCACGCGGACGACCTGGCCTACTCGGTCGGCGTCGACACCCCCGAGTTCGACCAGGACGCCTTCGACACCGCGACGTGGGTCCTGGCCCGCCTCGCGGCCCGGCGCCACGGCCGGCCCGCGCTCATCAGGGCCCTCGCCAGATCCGAACGGGCACCGGGGTCGATCAGCGCCCTCTGACCGCGCCGGGGCCGGGCGCGGTGTGCGCCACGGGCGGTGCGTATAGGGGATGCGCACGCCCCGGCACCGGGTAGGGTCGCCGCCATGGTCTCCCCGCCGGCTCCGACCGTCCGACGCGCCCTCCACGCCGCCGTGTGGCTGCTGGTGGTCCTCGCCGGGCTCATCGCTGCCGTGTGGGGCGTCGGCTGGGCCCTCGAAGGGGGCCCGCAGCCCTCGGCCGACGCCGTCGAGCAGGCCGTCCACCTCGAACTCCCCGACGGCACGGAGGTCGTGGACGCGGACCTGTCGCAGGCGCAGCCGCCGATGCCCGGCGACCGCGCCGAGGCCACCGTGCGCATCGAGCCCGACGCGTTCGGGGCGTTCATCGCCGACAACGACATGGACGCCCCGCTGCTGGCCGGGGTCACCCCGGCCGGGACGGCCTCGGGGATCATCCCGGCCGGGTGCACCGACGAGGTCTGCTACTCCGCGACCATCGTCGTCACCGACGACGCCGTCGAAGTCGCCCTCACCGTCACCCTCCTGTAGAACCTCAGGCGAACAGCGCGGGCTCGCCGCGCTCCAGGCCCAGCAGCCACTCCTTGCGCCACAGGCCGCCCGCGTACCCGGTGAGCTTCCCGTTCGAGCCGATCACCCGGTGGCAGGGGACGACGATCGCGATCGGGTTGCGCCCGTTCGCCAGCCCCACCGCCCGCACCGCCTTCGGGTCCCCGAGGTTCTGCGCCACGTCCAGGTACGACCAGGTCTCGCCGTAGGGGATGCGGACGAGCTCGGCCCACACCCGGTGCTGGAACCCGGTGCCCTCGGCCGCCAGCGGCAGGTCGAAGTCCTTCAGCTCGCCCGCGAAGTACGCCTCCAGCTGGTCCTGCGCCCTCGCGAGCACCGGGGTGGCCTCCTCGGGGCCCCAGACGTCCTTCATCTCCTCGACGCCCATGTGGACGTACGTCAGGCCCTCCTCGACCGCCGAGACCGCCATCAGGCCCAGGGGCGTCTCGAACTTCACATGCCTCGCGTCGGTGCGCATCACGCGTCCGCCTTCTCTCGTTGCGTCTCGTTCATCGTGTGGTCTGGTGTGCGGTTGGTGGGGTGCTCGGTGGAGGCCCACAGGTACTGGACGGCGTAGGCCCGCCAGGGCCGCCACGCCTGGGACCGGGCCTCCAGGGCCCGCCCGGCGCCGAGCCCGAGGGCTTCGGCGCCCTTGATGACGCCGAGGTCCTTGACGGGGAACGCGTCGGGGTCGCCCATGGCGCGCATGGCGACCATCTCCACCGTCCACGGCCCCACCCCAGGCACGGCCGCCAACTGGGCCCTCGCGGTGGGCCAGTCGGCGCCGGGCCCCAGCTCCACCGACCCGTCCGCCAGCGCCGCCGCGAGGGCGAGGACGGTGCGTTTGCGGCTGCCGGGCATCGGCAGGTGCGCGGGGTCGGCTCCGGCCAGCGCGGCCGGTTCGGGGAACAGCCTGGTCAGGCCGCCGTCGGGGTCGTCGACTACTTCGCCGTAGGTGTCGGCGAGGCGTGCGGCGATGGTCGCGGCGGAGGCGGTGGAGACCTGCTGGCCGATGACGGCGCGGATCGCGTACTCGTCGGCGTCGGCCTTCCGGGGGACCCGTCTGCCGGGGGTCTTGGCGACGAGGGGCGCGAGCGCCTCGTCGGCGGCGAGGGCCTCCATGGGGGCGTGGGGGTCGGCGTCGAGGTCGAGCATGCGCCGGCAGCGGGCGACGGCGGCGGTGACGTCGCGCAGGTCGGCGACGCGCAGCCGGGCCTCGATGTACCCGGGTCCGGGTTGCAATGCGACGATGCCGGGGCCGCCGGGCAGGCGCAGGGTCCGCCGGTAGGCGCCGTCGCGCCATTCCTCGACGCCGGGGGCCGCGGCGGCGGCGAGGTGCCCGAACAGGTTGGACGGCTCGAAGGGCTCGCGGTAGGCCAGGCGCAGGCTGATGGCCCCGCCCCCGGCCGGGCGGGTCCTGGTCTTGGCGCGCAGTTCGGTGGGGGAGCAGGCGAACACGTCGGCGACGACGCGGTTGAACGCCCGGATGGACGCGAACCCGGCGGCGAAGGCGACCTGGCCCATGGGGAGGTCGGTGTTCTCGATCAGGGTGCGGGCGACCTGGGCGCGCTGAGCGCGGGCGAGGGCGGCGGGTCCGGCGCCGACTTCGGCGATCAGGAGCCGCTCCAGCTGCCGGAGGGAGTAGCCGAGGCGCCGGGCGAGTCCGGCGGCGCCGTCGCGGTCGACGACGCCTTCGGCGATGAGGCGCATGGCGCGGGCGCACACGTCGGAGCGCCAGTCCCAGGCGGGGGAGCCGGGGGAGGCGTCGGGGCGGCAGCGTTTGCACGCACGGTACCCGGCGTCCTGGGCGGCGGCCGCGGAGGCGTAGAACCGCTGGTGTTCGCGTTTGGGTTTGACCGCGGGGCAGGAGGGCCGGCAGTAGATGCCGGTGGAGGTGACGGCGAGGAACACCCAGCCGTCGAACCGCGCGTCGCGTCCGGCGACCGCGGCCTGGAGCTGCTCCTCGTTGCCGAGTATCTGAAGATCCGCCATGCTTTAAGCGTGCCCCACGGGTCCGACAGGGTCTAGCCAGAAATCGACATCACGATTCGGGGAGCTGCAACCGGTCGACGGCCTCGCGCGAGCGCCGCGCCGGTCTGCGGTCGTACCTGGCGGTGGTGGCGGGGGAGGCGTGGCCGACGAGGGACTGGGTGATCGCCAGGTCGACGCCGGCGTCGAGGAGCTCGCCGATGAACGTGCGGCGGAAGTCGTGGGGGGTGTGGCGGCGCTGCCCGGCCTCCACGAGCCGCTTCGTCAGGAGGTCGGCGATGGCCTGCCCGGTCATGCCGGAGAGCCGGTTGCCGTCGAGTTTGAGCTTCCCGGCCTTGTTGATGGGGCAGAACAGGGCCCCGGGGGTGTTGCCGCGCACGGCCATCCACCGGTCGATGCGGGCCTGGGCGGCCTCGGTGACGTAGACGGCGCGCTCCTTGTTGCCCTTGCCGACGATGCGGATGGCCCGCTCGGCGGGGTCGTAGTCGGCCAGCCGCATCGACGCGATCTCGCTGCGCCGGCACCCCGTGGAGTACAGGGTCGCGAGGACGGCCGCGTCCCTCGCGCCGGCGGGGCCGGGGTCGGCGTCGCACGCGTACAGGGCCGCGCCGAGGGCCTCGCCGTCGACCTGCTGCCCGACCGGGAGGCGCTTGGCCTTCACCGGCTGGAGGTCGCAGGCCCGCTGGTAGTCCTCGGCGGCCATCAGGTCGAGGCGCCACGCCTCCTTCAGCACGCGCCGCAGGGCGGCGAGGTGCTTGTTGACGTACGCGCCGGACCAGCCCGCGTCGATCATCGCCGCCCGCAGGCGCGAGGTGTGCTCGTACCGGAGCAGGTGCCACGGCTGGCCCTCGCCGGAAGTGCCGGGGTCGCCGGAGAGGAGCTGCGCGATCCGGTCGAGGCACCCGCGCATCGTCCGCCGCGACTCGGCCGACCCCAACGAGTCCAGGTAGGCCCGGTACGGGTCGGCGCTGGAGGGGACCGCGACCGTCCCCCAGTCGACGCCCGACAGGTCCAGTCCCGCCAGGGCCTTCCCGGTGCCTTCCAACGATCTTCCCTCCGACGGCATGGCGTCCACCCTAGACGACGGCACCGACACCCGGGCCGGTGCGGCATGGCAGGATCGCGTCCATGAACTCGGCGTTCCACACCACGACCATCGAGGTCCACACCGGACGGCGCGAGGCCGTCCGCAACCTCACCGGCGACTGCGAGGCGTTCCTGTCCTCCATCGGCGCCCGCGAGGGCCTGCTCAACGTGTTCGTGCCCCACGCGACCGCCGGGATCGCGGTCATCGAGACCGGCGCCGGGTCCGACGAGGACCTCCTCGACGCCCTCGGGGACCTCCTGCCCCGCACCGACCGGTGGCGCCACCAGCACGGCTCCATCGGCCACGGCCGCGACCACGTCCTCCCCGGCCTCGTCGCCCCCCACGCGACACTCCCGGTGGTCGCCGGACGGCTCGCCCTGGGCACATGGCAGTCGGTGCTCCTGGTGGACACCAACCGCGACAACCCCGACCGGACCGTCCGGCTCTCCTTCCTCGGCTAAGCCGCCGCCGACAGCCGCCGCCACTGCTCCGCGTCCAGCTTCAACGCGACCCCGGCCGCGGCCTCCTCCAGCTGCGCCACCGACGACACCCCGACCAGGGGGACGATCGGCGCCTCGTGCGCGACCAGCCACGCCAGCACCACCTGGTTGCGCGTCGCACCCGTCTCCGAGGCCACCTCGTCCAGGACCGCAAGCCGCGCCTCGGTCCCCGGATGCGCGTAATGCTCCCCGAGCGGCTTCTTCACATACGCGCCCGACAGCAGCGAGGAGTACGCGAGCAGCGCCGACCCGGGCGTGTTCGCGATGAAGTCCAGGTCCGTCGGCTCGGCGTGGACGTGCCCGCCCTCGGGCAGCACCGCCCCCGGGCGCGGCTTCAGGTACGAGTACCGGTTCTGCATCGCCGTGTAGGCCGCCGCACCCGCCCCCGACGCCACGCCGAGGGCCTGCTGGACGCGCCACGCGGTGTAGTTCGAGGCCCCGACCATGCGGGCCTTCCCGGCCCGGACGGCGTCGTCGAACCCGGCGACGGTCTCCTCCAGCGGCGTGTCCCGGTCGTCGCGGTGGGCCCAGAACAGGTCCACCCGGTCGGTACCCAGCCTGGCCAGGGACTCCTCCAGCGCCGCACCGATCCTGGCCCGGCTCAACGGCTCCGAATGCTCCATCCCCCCGCCGGGGAACGAGGGCCGGCGCCCGGCCTTCGTCGCCAGCACCACCTCCTCCCGGGTGCCGCGCGCGGCGAACCAGCGACCCAGCAGCAGCTCCGACTGGTCCCCGGTCCCGTCCCCCTCCCAGAACATGTAGCAATTGGCGGTGTCGATGAAATTCCCGCCCAACTCGACGAACCGGTCCAGGATCGCGAAACTCGCCGCCTCATCCTGCTGCGTCCCCAGGGCCATCGCCCCCAGGCACAGCCGCGACACCCCGACACCGTCCGGCCCCAATGCGATCCGCTCCACAGCGGTCCCCTTCCACTCGTCGACTCACTGACACCGACGACGGTAGGACCTGGAGTGGACTCCAACGCAAACCCGCAGGCCGCACGCGTATCCTCGACCCACGTGGACACCTACACGATCGGCGAATGCGCCCGCCGCTCCGGCTTCACCATGGACACCCTCCGCTACTACGAGCGCATCGGCCTCATCGACCAGATCGGCCGCACCCCCACCGGGCAGCGCCGCTTCAACGACGACCACCTCGAATGGCTCAGCGTCCTCAAATGCCTCCGCGACACCGGCATGCCCGTCGAGCAGATGCACCGCTTCGCCACCCTCGCCCGCGACGGCGACCACACCATCCCCGAACGCATCGCCCTCCTCCAAGCCCACAAGACCGCCGTCGACGCCCGCATGGACGACCTCGCCGCCAAACGCGACTACATCCTCGGGAAGATCGACTACTACAAGTCCGTCAGCTAACCGACCGGGCCCAGCCCCACCAGGCCGCGCGCATAATTGACCGTCGACCGCTGGTACCGCGGCAGCGTCGGCGCCAGCGCCACCAGCGCCACCGACAGGCCCTCCCGGTCCCGGCCCAGCTTCGCCAGCGTCAGCGCCTCGCACATCGCCAGCGCCCCGTCATAGGAGTCCGAACCCCGGCCCTTCTCCTCCTCGATCATCACCAGAGCCTCCTCCGGACGACCCGTCTCCCGCAGCGACGACGCCATCTGGATCGACACCCGACGCCGCCGCACCCCCGACAGCCCCGCCTCCACGGCCCGGCCGTAGTAGCCCACCGCCTCCTCGGTGAACCCCGTCGAGTCGTGCGCACCCCCGACCTCGAACAACCCCACCGCCACATCGTCCGCCTCCGCAGCGAGGTCCTTCATCGCCTGCACGAACTCCTCACGGCCCATCGCATCGAGCCGCTCCCACAGCGCCGCACACCGCACTTCCCAAGCCTCATCAGTCATGGCGAGAAACATACGCCTCCCACCTCACGCCGCACCGAGCCCATCCGCCAGCGACCCCAGCAGCCCCAGGAACCGCAACCGCTCACCCGCGTCCAGCACCCCGTACACCGGCTCATCCAGCCGATCCGTCTCCACCTCGATCGCCTCCCGCTCCGCACCCGCCCCCATCTCCCGGATCCCCGCCGCCGTCAACCCCGCACCCCGCCACGCCGCACGATGCGCATCCGCCCGGTGATGCCGCAACGCCCCCAACCGCACCGACAACCGCGCCGCCGCACTCGCCCCCTCCGGCTCGAACCCCGGCGCCAGACCCAGGAACGCCGCACCACCCGACACCCGCCCCGACACCAGCAACCGACCCGCCAGAGCATTCAACTCGTCCAACGCCCCGAGCCCCGGCATCGTCGCGATCGGCCGCGCCGACCACAACCGCTCCGCCGCCTCACCGATCACCCGCAGATTCGCCAACGACACCTCCCGCCCCAGCTCCGTCAACGCCCACGACCCGTCCGCACCCCGCACCACCACACCCTGCGCCAACTCCACCGTCGGCTCCCGCACCGCATACGACATCGCATCCGCCAACGCCACCCCGGGCACCGGACCCGCCAGCAGCCCGTAGTAGTACGACGTCTCGAACCCCGGCTCCAACCCCCGCGCCCCGTACACCTCCCGCAACCCCGGCCGCGACGCCACCCGGATCGACAGATACACCCGGTCCAGCACCGGACGCACCACAGCCGCGAACGAGACCATCACACACTCCCCGGAAACGACGCCTACGATCCCCACATGATCCCACCGCCACCGCTCCCCGCACTGACCGCCGAGACCACCCGACTCGCCCACGCCCTCAACCACATCACCGACTGGCACGCCCCCACCCGCTGCACCCCCTGGGACGCCGCCGCCCTCACCGCCCACATCACCGGCGCCCTCGCCCGCCTCGACCCCATGCTCGACGCCCCCGAACCCCCGCGCGCCACCGTCACCGCCGCCGGCTACTACGCCCCCGACCACCGCTTCGCACCCGACACCAACACCACCCGCATCGACACCGCCACCCGAGCCGCCCAAGCCGGGGGACCGACACTCACCACCGCATTCGAGAACACCGCCGCCCGCATCCTCCACCGCTGCACCAGCGCACGCCCCGGCCGGCGCGTCACCACTCGCCACGGCGACCCCATGACCCTCGACGACTTCCTCACCACCAGAGTCGTCGAGACCGCCGTCCACGGCATCGACCTCGCCGACGCCACCGCGCAACCCCGCTGGACCACCCCCGAAGCCCAGCACCACATCGCCCACCTGCTCCTCGGCCACGACCACCCGACCGCGCTGGCCGCCCTCGGGCTCGACCCGCTCGCGTTCATCGCCAAAGCCACCGGACGCGACGACTTCACCGCACCCGAACGCGCCCAGGCCGACGCACTCGGCGTCACCTGGCTCACCCTCGGCTGATCAACCCACGCGCGCCCTAGCAGGCGCCGGCGTACTCCAGGAGCGACGCCTGCTCGGCCTCGTCCACGGTGAGGGACCACTCCTTCTTGACCTCGACCCACGCCCACACGTAGGCGCACCAGACGGTCTCGTCCTCGGGCATCCACTCGGCCGGGTCCTGGTCGGACTTGGAGCGGTTGGAGGAGGCGGTGACGGCGATGAGGTGCCAGGAGTTGCCGAGCCAGTTCGCGTACGACTGGCGGTCCTCGGTGGTCCAGTCGACCGCGCCGGAGCCCCACGCCTCCTTGAGCGGCACGAAGTGGTCGATGTCGAGGTCGCCGGAGGCGGTGACCGTCTCGGCGTCGTACATGGACACCCACTCGCCGGTCATGGCGCCGCCGCAGTCGGCCTCGGTGAGGCTCCCGGACCGGTCCTGGGCGACGAGCACGTCGTCGCGCGCGTCGCAGCCGTTCCCGTCCTCGTCCTTCCAGTGCGGGAACAGGGACCGGTCGTACCCCTCGTTCTGCTCCTCGGCGACGGTGAGCGCCTCGATGTCCGCGGTCAGGGCCGCCGCGTCCACCGTGACGGTGAACGGCGCGGTCGCGGAGAACTCCGCCGACACCTGCGAACCGGTCCCGTCCCCCGAGGCCGCGTCGGAGGAGGAGGCGTCGTCGATCGCGTCGGACAGCTCCTGGCAGCCGGTCGACAGCAGCAGCAGCGGGGACAGCAGCAGGGCAACACGGGAGGCGCGCATGTTCACTTGTCCTAACAGGATCGATCACGGGGCGGGCGGGGGCGCAGGTGCGCCCAGGGTGTCCGCAACGTAACACGAACGCACGCCCCGCAACAGGTCCGCCCCTGCTAGATTCCCCCGAATGATCGTATGGCTCAACGGCCCCTTCGGCGCCGGCAAGACCACGACCGCGCGCCTCCTCCAGGAGGCCCTCCCGGCCCGCGTCTTCGACGCCGAGCACGTCGGATACCTCCTGCGCGGCATCATCGGCGACCTCCCGCACACCGACTTCAAGGAATGGGCCCCCTGGCGCGCCCTCACCGTCGAGACCGCCCGCCAGGTCCTCGACTTCGCCGGCGGCACCCTCGTCGTCCCGCAGACCGTCCTCCAGCACCGGTACTGGACCGAACTCATGGACGGCTTCGCCGCGCACGCCATCCCCGTCCGCGCCTTCACCCTCCACACCGACCGCGGCACCTTCACCGACCGCGTCGAACACGACGCCGACGAGGCCACCGCCGTGCAGTGGCGCCTCGACCACCGCGGCCCCTACGAGACCGCCCTCGACACCTGGCTCGCCGACGCCACCACCGTCGTCGACAACACGCACCGCACCCCCGAGGAGACCGCCGGCGCCATCCTGGACCACCTCCAGGCGCGGACCACGCGGTAGGAAACCCCGGAACTGCCTGAAAACGTCACACCCGGGCGCGACGATGGGACCGACAGCCACAACGCACGGCAAAGGAGCCCGCCATGGCCTACCTCGTCCTCATCGGCACCCGCAAAGGACTCTTCACCGCCACCAGCGACGACCGCGTCCACTGGTCCGTCGACGGCCCCGCCAAACTCGACGCCGACGGCTTCACCGCCGTCGCCGAGATCTTCGCCGCCGCCTGCGACCCCGCCACCGGCCGCGTCCTCGTCGGCGCCAGCACCTTCTTCGGCCCCTCCATCTGGCGCTCCGACGACCACGGCCGCACCTGGGACGAACCCGTGAACGCCCCCATGGAGTTCCCCCAGGACCTCCCGTACCGGCCCCTCGACTACTCCGACACCGCCGGCATCGACCAGCCCGACTCCACCAAGACCAACACCGTCAAAAAGATCTGGCAGCTCGCCTTCGGCCCCGGCGAACGCGTCTGGGCCGGCGTCGAACCCACCAGCCTGTGGACCTCCGACGACTCCGGCCGCACCTTCGCCTTCAACCGCGCCCTCTGGGACCACCCCCAGCACACCACCTGGGCCTCCGGCGGCGCCGGACCCGCCGTCCACACCATCGTCCCCGACCCCGGCGACCCCGACGCGCTCACCGTCGCCATCTCCTCCGGCGGCATCTACCGCACCGGCGACGACGGGCGCACCTGGGACGGCATTGCCAAAGGCATCACCGTCGACTACGGCCCCGACCCCGAACCCGAGTCCGGCCAGTGCATCCACAAGGTCACCCGCGCCGCCGACGGCACCCTCTACGCCCAGAGCCACGGCCCCGCCTACCGCGCCGACGGCCCCGACGGCGGCTGGACCAACATCTCCCAGAACCTGCCCACCGACTTCGGGTTCGCGATCGTCGCCCACCCCACCGAACCCGGCACCGTCACCGCCTGGCCCGTCGGCGAGTCCATGGACCGCACCCCGCCCGGCCACCGCATCGCCCCCTGGCGCACCACCGACCGCGGCGACACCTGGACCGCCTGGGACGCGGGCCTCCCCGACGAGGACTACTTCGGCACCGTCATGCGCGACGGCGCCTGCACCGACGGCGCCGCCGACCCCGGCTGGTACTTCGGCACCCGCTGCGGCGACGTCTGGGCCGCCGCCGACGGCGGCGCCTGGCACCAGGTCGCCGCCCACCTCCCCGACGTCCTCTGCGTCCGCGCCATGGAGACCCCGTGACCACCGACGTCAAGATCCCCGCCGCACTCGCCTCCGAATGCGGCGGCGCCCGCCACCTCGCCGTCGACCTCGACGAGCACGCCACGCTCGCCGACCTCCTCGACGCCCTCGCCCGCACCCACCCGCGCCTGGCCAGACGCCTGCGCGACGAGTCCGGGCGGCTCCGCCGCTACGTCAACGTCTACATCGGCGACGACGAGTCCCGCCGCCTCCAAGGACTCGACACGCCCCTCACCGGCCGCGACGTCCAGATCCTCCCCTCCATCGCCGGAGGCTGAACACGCGAAAGGAGGGGGCGCCCCGCAAGGCACCCCCTCCAAAAACCAGGACTACTTCTGGCCGTTCACCGACACCACGTCGACCACGAACACCAGCGTCTCGTTCGGGCCGATCACGCCGCCCGCACCCGACGCCCCGTACCCGAGCTCCGGCGGGATCACGACCAGCCGGCGACCGCCGACCTTCGCGCCCACCAGGCCGTCGTTCCACCCCTGGATCACCGGGGCCGAACCCAGCGGCGACACCGTGAACGGCTGCGCCCCGCGGTTCCACGACGCGTCGAACTCCTTGCCGTTCGACCAGTTGAACCCTGCGTACTGCACCGCGACCGCGTCCCCGGCCTGCGCCACCGCACCCGAGCCCTCGACCACGTCGAACACCAGCAGCCCCGCCGGAGCCGCCGCGTCGGGCACCGTCACCTGCGGCCGCGACGCCGTGTCCGCGGACACCGACACCTCGACCCCGTCACCGATCTGCACCATTCCCGCAAACCCCTCTCGATCAGCCGCCCCAGGCGGCACCGCACAAACCCCAACAGCCTAAGCACCGCGCCCGGACCCACCGCCCAGACCCCCCGGACCCGGACCTCGCCTATCCTGAACCCCACCCGACCCGCCAGGAGCAGCCGCCGATGACCAGCAACGCCCACGACGTCACCGAACTCCTGCGCCACCTCACCGTCCAGCTCCGCCTGCTCAACCACCAGGTCTCCGACCGACTCGGCCTCCAAGACGTCGACCTCGAATGCCTCGACCTCATCACCCGCACCGGGCCCCTCACCGCCACCGCGCTCGCCCGCGCCGCCGACCTCCACCCCGCCACCGCCACCGGGGTCCTCGACCGGCTCGAAGCGGCCGGGTGGATCCGCCGCGACCGCGTCCCCACCGACCGGCGCGCCGTCCACCTCACCGCCGAGCCCGACCGCACCGGCGAGGTCCGCGCCCTCTACGAGCCCCTGCGCGGCGCCATCGCCGACATCTGCGCGGACTTCACCCCCGACCAGCTGGAGGCGGTCGCGGCGTTCCTCGGCCGGGCCGCCGACGCCGGACGCGCCGCTACCGACGACCTGGCCGCACGTCAGTAGGCCACGCCCAGGACCTTCCCGATCGACGCCGGGTCGACCGCCGCATCGAGCATCGCCGCCGCCAGGTCCGCCCGCGAGATCGTCGAACCGTTCCGCGGATTGCACCCGACCGCGGTGCGCCAGACACCCTTCGCGGGCCCGTCGGTCAGCCGCGGCGGCCGCACCACCGTCCACTCCAGACCGGAGTCGAGGACGGCGTCCTCCATCGCCGCGAGGTCCGCGTAGTGCCCGGCCAGCGCGCGCTTGACGATCGGCGTCACCAGCCGCAGCAGCGGCCCGTCCCCGGGGTCGAACCGGGGCTTGTCCGGACGCACCGCCGTCTTCACGGTGCCGATCGGCGCGGCCGACAGCACCACCAGGCGCCGTACCCCGGCCGCGCGCATCGCCGCGACGAGCGCCAGCGTCCCCGTGGTCGCGACGCCCGCATCGGCCTTGCCCGTGGCCCCGAGCGCGGAGACGACGGCGTCCGCCCCGCCCATTGCGGCCGCGAGGGCCCCGGCGTCGGGGGAGCTGAAGTCGATGCGCGCGTGGGGGACGCCGGGCGGGAGCTTCCCGGGGGAGCGGACCAGGGCGGTCACGTCGTGGCCGGACGAGCGCGCCCGGTCCAGGACCAGGCGGCCGGTCGCACCGGTCGCGGCGGCAAGTACGAGTTTCACTGGGGGTCTCCTCACCGAAGAAAGTATTACGAGAACCATACTATCCGAGTTCCGAAGCAACACGCGTGCGCGCGCACCGGCTACCCTTCACACCACCGACCGAATCCCAGCGAGGAGCCGCAGTGACCCTCCCCGTCCAGCCCCCGACCCCCCGCCCCGCGCACCCCCTCCGCCGCGCGCTCGCCACCTGGGGCGCCATCGCCGCGCTCCTGTGGGCGGTGCTCCTGGTCGACCTCGTGCTGCCCGCGCACCTGACGCAGTACGGCATCACCCCGCGGACCCTCGACGGCCTCGTCCCCGGCATCCTCGCCGCCCCGTTCCTCCACGCCGACGTTGCGCACCTCGCCGCCAACACCGTGCCCCTGGTCGTCATGGGCGTCATCTGCGCGCTGCGCGACCGCCGCGGCATGTGGACGGCCCTGGCGTTCGCGCTCGTCGTCTCCGGCCTCGGCGTGTGGCTCGTCTCCCCGGCGCACTCGGTGACCGTGGGCGCCTCCGGCGTCGCCTTCGGGCTCCTCGGGTACCTCCTCGCGCGCGGGGTCTTCATGCGCCGCATCGGGGACCTGCTCATCGCACTGCTCGTCTTCGCGGTCTACGGCTCCCTCATCTGGGGCGTCCTGCCCACCAGCCCCTACGTGTCCTGGCAGGCGCACCTGTTCGGGTTCCTCGGCGGCATCGCCGCCGCGATCACCGTCGCCCGCACCCGCCGCCAGGCGGCGCCCGCGTGAGCGCCGCCTCCGGGTTCTCCCACCGCGAGCGCGGGGACGGCACCGTCGTGATCCTCCACCGCGGCCGGGCCGCCGCCACCCTGCGCGGGGCCCGCGCCGCGAAGTTCCTCGCCGAGCTCGACGCCGGCGACCCGCAGCTCGTCATGGCCCGCTGGACCGGCGCCTACAAGTTCGGCAACGAGCGCACCGCCCGCAACCACCCCCGCAACCAGCGATAACACCGCGGGGGAGGACCCCGCGTTTGACAGTCCCATCCCCACAGCCCTATAGTGCTAACATCCTAGTGAAATAGAGAAAGTTGTGATCGACTTCCACCTCGAACCGCGCTCCGGCGTGGCCCCCTACATGCAGCTCGTCCACCAGGTCCAGCAGGCCCTCAGGCTCGGGATGCTCACCGTGGGGGACCAGCTGCCGACGGTCAAGCAAGTCGTGGCCAAAGTCGCCATCAACCCCAACACCGTCCTCAAGGCGTACCGCGAACTCGAACGCCAGGGACTCGTCGCACCCAAACCCGGGCGCGGCACCTTCGTCACCGCGACCCTCGCGGGCGACGACCTCGACGCCCACGCCGCACTCCGCGCGGGCCTCGACCAGTGGATCGCCCGCGCCCGCGCCGCCGGCCTCGCCGACGACGCGATCCGGGCCCTCTTCGACACCACCATGAGAAGGACCGCGCAGGAACCATGAACACCCCCGTCATCGCGACGAACGCGCTCACCAAGCGCTACGGGCCCCACGCGGCCCTCACCGACGTCACCCTCGACATCCCCGCCGGGCGCATCGTCGGCCTCGTCGGCCCCAACGGCGCCGGCAAGTCCACGCTCCTGGCCCTCGCCGCCGGGCTCATCCGACCCACCTCCGGCACCGTCGAAGTCCTCGGGAACCGGCCCGCCGCCGACGCCGAGCAGCTCGCCCGCGTCGGCTTCGTCGCCCAGGACACCCCCGTCTACGCGCAGCTCACCGTCGCCGACCACCTGAAACTGGGGGAGAAGCTCAACCCCCGCTGGGACCCCGGGCTCGCCGAGGAGCGCCTGCGCCAGACCGGCCTGGACCCCGCCAAGAAGGCCGGACGCCTCTCCGGCGGCCAGCGGGCCCAGCTCGCCCTCACCCTCGCCGCCGCCAAACGCCCCGAACTGCTCATCTTCGACGAGCCCGTCGCCGCGCTCGACCCGCTCGCCCGCCGCTCGTTCCTCCAGTCCCTCATGGAGTTCGTCGCCGACATGGACGTCTCCGTCGTCCTCTCCTCGCACCTCATCGCCGACGTCGAACGCGTCTGCGACCACCTCGTCATCCTCGCCGAGTCCCGCGTCCAAGTCGCGGGGGAGATCGACGACCTCACCGCCGCCCACCACCGCATCGTCGGCCCCCGCGGCAGCCTCGACGAACTCCCCGCGGGCGTCCAGGTCATCGCCGCCGAGCACACCCCACGACAGTCCACCCTCGTCGTCCACGACACCACCGGCGGGCGCCTCGACCTGCCCGGCGCCGAGCCGATCGGCCTGGAGGACATGGTCCTCACCTACCTCCACCGCGCCGAAGGCCCCGCCGCCCCGATCCTCCAGGAGACCGCCCGATGATCTGGCTGACCTGGCGCCAGATGCGCGCCCAGACCCTGTGGACCGCCGCCGTCCTCGCCGCGGCCGCCGCCTACATCCTCTACCTCGCCTGGGACATCAGGGACGCCTACCGCACCCTCGTCACCGAGTGCACCACCGAATGCGACCAGGCCGCCCACTACCTCAACGACGAGTTCGGCATGCCCCTGACACTCCTGGGCCTGCTCCTGCTCGCCGGACTCGCCGTCTTCGGCGCGTTCTGGGGCGCACCCCTGATCACCCGCGAACTCGAAGCGGGCACCCACCGCCTCGCCTGGACCCAGTCGATCACCCGCACCCGCTGGCTCACCGTCAAACTCGCCGTCGCCGGGGGAGCCGGCGTCGTCCTCGCCGGGTCCGTCACACTCCTGCTGACCTGGGCCGTCAGCCCCCTCGACGACCTCGCCGACTCCCGGTTCCACCCCATCGAGTTCGTCACGCGCAACGCCGCACCCTTCGGATACGCCGTCCTCGCCTTCACACTCGGCCTGGCGATCGGCGCACTCGCCCGCCGCACCCTCGCCGCGATGGCCGTGACACTCCTGGCGTTCCTCGGCCTCCAGCTCGTCATGGGCGGATACGTCCGGCCCCTGTACGCCGAACCGGTCACCGAGACCGTCACCATGGCCGACGCCAACACGGTCGGCCTCATCGACGGCCTCGCCCTCGACGACTCCGGCGCCACCGTCATGGGCTACACCATCCCCGGCGCCTGGGTCATCAGCGACGAGATGCCCGTGCGCATGGCCGACGGCTCCGCGTTCACCGGCGACGACGCCGACGACTGCCGGGCCGCCAACGTCCCGCCCGACGAGTGCATGTCGCAGAAGGACGCCGCGTTCGACGTCGTCTACCAGCCCGCCGACCGGTACTGGCGGTTCCAGTGGACCGAGGTCGCCATCGCGCTCGGCCTCTCCGCGATCCTGACCGGCGCCGCCTACTGGCGGATCCGCCGCGGCATCAACTAGCGATATTCCCACAAGCAACGGTGGGCGGGACCCATGTCCCGCCCACCGTCTTCTCGCCCGTTTCCCGCGCGGGGGACTAGCTCCCCGCGATGTTCACCATCCAGCCGATCCCGAACCGGTCGACCACGGCCCCGAACTCGTCGCCCCACAGCTGCTTCTCCAGCGGGATGTTCACCGACCCGCCCTCCGACAGGCCCGCGAAATACCCGCGCAGCGCATCACCGTCGTCGCCCGAGAGGCTGATCGAGATGTTCTGGCCCGGCACGTACGGCATCCCCGGCGGCGTGTCCGACGCCATGATCGTGAACCCGGCCGGCGACGTCAACTGCGCGTGCATCACCTGCTCAGCCGGGGCGTCCGGCACCCCCGAGTCGCCGAACGTCATCACGTTCAGCTCCCCGCCCAGCACCGACTGGTAGAACTCCATCGCCTCCCGCGCGCTCCCGTTGAACGACACGTAGGGATTGAGGATCGAACCCATCGCAGACTCCTTCCGCCCGATCTACCCGCCATCGTCGCAGCGCCCACCGACAACGGCAGCCGAACTGCGAACCCCGGGGGACCACCCCCTCAGGTCAACCGGAACACCAGCTTCCCCGCGAACCCGCCCGCCTCCATGAGCGCATGCGCCTCCGCGAACTCCTCCAGCGCGAACTCCCGCGCCACGTGCACCCGCAGCAGCCCCCGCTCCACCAGGTCCGACAGCGCCCCCAGTCCCGCCGCGTCCGGCTCCACCAGCTGGAACCGCGTGTCGATCCCACGCGCCACAGCATCGGGGAACGCGACGTCCCGCGTCGAGTAGTGCATCTGGAGCAGGGTCCCGCCGTCCCTGATCACCGACACCGACCGCGGCGCGACGTCGCCGCCGAGCGTGGAGAACACCACGTCCACATCGCTCACAGACGCCGTGAAGTCCTCGCTGCGGTAGTCGACCACCTCGTCCGCACCCAGGCCCAGCACGAACTCCCGGTTCCCGGCGCTCGCCGTCCCGATCACATGGGCACCCACCGACTTCGCGATCTGCACCGCGAGGTGACCGATACCGCCCGCCGCGGCATGGATGAGCACTTTCTGTCCTTTTTCGAGTCGAGCGCGGGGGATGAGCGCCTGCCAGGCGGTCAGGCCCGTCAGCGGCAGCGCCGCGGCCTCGACGTGCGACAGCGACGGCGGCTTGGGCGCCAGGTCGCGGGCCGGCACCGCCACGTACTCCGCGTGCGCGCCGGCGCGGTGCGGGAACCGGGGCATGCCGAACACCTCGTCGCCGACCGCGAACCGGGTGACGCCGATGCCGACGGCCTCCACGACGCCGGAGACGTCCCAGCCGAGCGTGAACGGCGGCTCGCCGATGTACAGGCCGTACTCGCGCGCCGCCGGGTCGACGGGGTTCAGGCTCGCCGCGTGCACCCGCACCAGCACCTCGCCGTAGAACGGCTCGGGCCGTGCGACGTCTTCAAGGCGCAGGACCTCGGTCCCGCCCAGCACCGACTGGGTCACTGCACGCATCGTCTCGCTCACAGGGGTCGCTCCATCTCCACGGGATCGGCTTCAGGATCTTCGCGAGTCTAGATCACGCCCCGCGCCCTGAACGGGCCTCGGCGGACCGATCGCGTCGAAAGGGCCACCGACCCGACGAACGCCGCTCCGGGATCTCCTGGGTCGCCACAGGGCCGCTACACATATAACTTGCGGGAACGGCACTTCTCGTGAGTTATGTATCTCAGGGCGACACGCTTATTTTCCGGTTATTTAAATATAAATAACGGAAATAAATAATGTTAGGATGTGGGCATGACGAAAACAGATACGACCAACCAGACCGCCCAGACCAACCCGAAGCTCGTGACGCTGTGCAAGCGCTGCGGCACGCCGATCCCGCAGCAGCCCGGCCGCGGCCGGCCCCGCCTGTACTGCGCCGACGGCGACTGCGCCTCCCAGGCCAAACGCCAGCGCGAACTGCGCCGCGCCACCCCGGGCCTCGAAGGTGCGCTCGCGCGGGCCGAGGAGCTGTACGAGCAGATCGACCAGTCGATGACGTCGGCGTTGGCGCCCCTCGCGGAGGCGCTGCGGGCGGAGACGGACCCGGCGGAGGTCGAGGCGCGGATCGCGGAGGTCCGGTCCGAGGCCGCCAGCGCGGTCGCGGCGGCGCGTGCGGAGCGGGACGAGGTGGCGGGTCGTGCGGCGGCGCTCGTTGACGAGCTCGCGGGTGCGGTCGCTGAGGTCGAGCGGGTCGCGGGTGTTGCGGAGGCGGCTGAGGGTCGGGCGAGGGAGGCGGTGTCGGCGCGGGTCGCGGCGGTGAAGGACGCTGAGGGTGCGCGTGTGGAGGCGGACCGGGCGTTGGGTGAGGCGCGGGCGGCGGTCGCCGAGCGTGATGCGGCCGTCGGGGATGCGGAGGCCGCGCGTGGTGAGGCGGTCGAGGCGGTGCGGGGCCGGGACGCGGCGGTGGTGGGCCGTGAGGAGGCCGAGCAGGTCGCGGTGGCGGCTCGTGGTGAGGCGGATGTGGCGCGGGAGCGTGCGGACCGGGTGGAGGCCGAGGCGGCGGAGGCGTTGCGGGCCGGTGAGGCGGCGTTGGAGCGGGCTGAGGGGCGGGTGTCGTCGGTGATGGTGGAGCGGGACCGGGAGCGGTCGCGGGTGGAGGGGCTGGTCGCGGAGTTGGCGGTGGCGCGTCGGGATGCGGAGCAGGCGGCTTCGGTTGCGGCCGAGCGTGGTGAGGCGCTGGCGCGGGTGCAGGGTGTGGTCGCGGAGGCGGTGGCGGATCAGCGGGTGCTGGCGTCGCGGTTGGAGGCGTCTGAGGCGGCCCGGGTGGAGCTGGCGGCTGAGGCGGGGACGTGGCGTGAGCGGGCGCTGGCGGCTGAGGCGCGGGTGCCGCGGCAGGAGTAGGGGTACTCCCCTGCCGGGGTCTGCGGTTTGACGGGTGGTGTCGCGGCTTGTATCTTGTGGTGGACCGCGACACTGCTTGAGGAGGTGGGACCCATGGACGTATCGATGTGGGTGCTCCCCTCTTCGCGTCGCGGCCGGGTGGTGTGATCGCTGCCGGGAGCGCCGTAGGGCACTCCTGAAGGGCAATAGCTGCCATGGACGTTTCTCAGTCCTCTGCCGGTGCGTCGCCGGATTCCTCCGACGCGAATGTCTTCGATGTGGTGGTCGCCGGGTGCGGGCCGACCGGTGCGATGCTGGCCGCCGAGCTGCGGCTGCACGGGGTGCGGGTCCTGGTCGTGGACCCGGTGACCGCACCGAAGTCGATGGTCCGCATCGTGGGCCTGCACGTCCGCAGTATCGAGCTGATGGCCATGCGGGGCCTCCTCGACCGGTTGCGCGAGCACGGCCGAGTGCGCCCCGCGGGCGGGTTCTTCGCGGGTATCCCGGGTCCGGTGCCGGAGGGCCTGGACACGGCGCACGCGTTCCTGCTGGGACTCCCCCAGCCCGTGGTCGAGCGGGTGCTCCAGGACCATGCGGTCTCGCTTGGAGCGCGGGTGGTGCGGGGGCGGTCGGTGGCCGGGTTCTCGCAGGACGCTGGCGGGGTGGTCGTGGCGTTGGACGACGGCACGTCCGTGCGGGCGCAGTTCCTGGTCGGGTGCGACGGGGCGCGGAGTGCGGTACGGAAGCTGGCCGGGGTGGGGTTCCCGGGTGAGGCGTCGCGGTCGGAGACGCTGATGGGCGAGATGGAGGTCGGGATCCCTCCGGAGGAGGTCGCGGCACGGGTGGCTGCGGTAGGGCCGGTGGCGGGGTCGTTCTGGCTCAGGCCGTTCGGTGGTGTCTACAGTGTCGTCGTCCCGGCCGCGGGGGTCGCCGGGCGCGGGAGCGAGCCGACGCTGGAGGACTTCCGGGCGCGGCTGCGTGCGGTGGCGGGGACGGACTTCGGGGTGCATTCGCCGCGGTGGCTGTCGCGGTTCGGGGACGCGACGCGGTTGGCGACCTCGTATCGGACGGGGCGGGTGCTGCTGGCCGGTGATGCGGCGCATGTGCATCCGCCGCTGGGCGGGCAGGGGTTGAACCTCGGGGTGCAGGATGCGGTGAACCTGGGGTGGAAGCTGGCCGCGCAGGTCCGCGGGTGGGCCCCGGAGGGGCTCCTCGACTCCTACGGGGCGGAGCGGCGCCCGGTGGCCGCGGCGGTCCTGGACAACACGCGGGCGCAGATGGAGCTGTCCTCCCCCGGTGCTGGTCCGGAGGCGGCGCGGCGGCTGCTGGTCGAGCTGATGCGGTTCGTGGAGGTGAACCGGTTCCTGGTGGAGAAGGTCGCGGCCTTGGACGTGCGGTACGACTTCGGGGAGGGCCCGGAGGTGCTGGGGCGCCGCCAGCGCGATGTTCCTGTCGCGGGCGGGAGTCTGTACGGCTTCATGCGGGGCGGTCGGGGGCTCATTGTGGACCGGACCGGTGGTCTGGACGCTGGGGGCTGGTCGGATCGGGTGGATGTGGTCGTTGATCCCGGTGCGGCCGTTGGGGCGGCGTGTGTGCTGCTGCGTCCTGACGGGCATGTGGCGTGGGCCGGTGGGGACCGGGTCGGTCTGGAGGGGGCGCTGGGGCGCTGGTTCGGGGCGCCCGTCGGGTGATGGGTGCCGGGGGTCCGGTACGACTCCGGGCCCCCGGGCCGGGTCACTTGCCTGCGGCGGTGCGGGCGGCCTGTTCGACTTGGGCGTGGTGGGCGGGCCAGTCGTACTGGTCGGCGGGCGGGAGGTTGGAGTTGCGCCGGTTGAGTCCGGCGGTGCCGTCGATGGTCTCGCGGACGATGTCGGCGTGTCCGGCGTGGCGGTTGGTCTCGGCGGTCATGTGGATGAGGATGCGGCCGAGGGTGACGGTCTGGCCGTCCCACCAGGGGACGTGGCCTTCGGTGTCGAGGTCGAGGGCGTCGATGGTGGCGTTGGAGTGGTCCCAGACGCGGCGGTAGAGGCCGGTGATGGCGTCGGTGGTCTCGTCGGGGGTGGCCCACATCTCGATGTTGGGGACGGATTCGATGAGGGGGAACCAGGCGGGCGGGTCGGGGAAGGGCCGGTCGAAGCAGGTGCCGAAGTACTCGACGTCGGTGGAGGCGCAGTGCTTGACGAGGCCGAGGAGGTTGGTGCCGGTGGGGGTGAGGGGTCGGCGGAGGTCGTACTCGTCGAGGCCGTCGAGTTTCCACAGGAGGGCTTCGCGGGAGCTCTGGAGGTAGTTCTTGAGGTGGTGCTTGAGGTCGTCGGTCATGGGTGCGAGTGTGCCAGCGGGGTGCGACGGGCGCATCCGGTTTGCTCAGAGGTCGAGCGGGGTGGACTCGTAGACGCGGATGTCGGCGGGGCGGGCGCGGTAGGGGTCGAGGGCGTCGGAGCCGGTGACGTGGTGGGGTGCGGTGAGGTGGGCGTCGAGGGCGGCGCGGTCGGTCCAGGCTTCGACGCAGACGAACGCGCCGGGTTCGGTGACGGACTCCCAGAAGCGGTAGTCGAGGCAGCCGGTGTCGTTGGCGAGGGTGGACTCCTGGAGGGCGCGGAGGCCGGTGCGGTAGGCGTCGCGGTGCTCGGGGAGGGACCAGACGAACGCGTGGACGGTGATCATGGGCGTGAGTGTAGAGGCGGTTTCTCGTTTGCGCGGCGGGTGGGGCGCTGCTACGGTCCGGGCGATGACTTCTCATGACGGGCCGGCGCGGTACGGCCATCTGGACTGCAACTCCCCCATCGCTGCGTGGCGGTTCGACCGCCAGGTGGAGGAGGGCGCGGCGTTCGCGCCGGAGACGATCCTCGACATCGGGTGCGGGTGGGGCGAGCTGCTCCAGCGGATCACCGAGCGGGTCCCGGGCGCGAGGGCGGTGGGGATCGACTCGGACCTGGAGCTGTTGGAGCGGGGGCGTGCGGGTGCGGCCCGGCGCGGCATCGGCGACCGGGTGGAGTTCGTGGAGTACCGGGGCGAGGACTGGACCGAGCCTGCGGACCTGGTGATCTGCATCGGGGCGGCGCACGCGTTCGGGACGAGCGCGGAGGCGGTCGCGGCGCTGGCGCCGCTGGTGAAGCCGGGCGGGCGGCTGCTGTTCGGGGACGGGATCTGGCAGCGCACGCCCACGGAGGCGGAGCTGGCGGGGATGTGGCCGGACACGAAGGCCGACGAGTGGCTGCTGCTGCCGGACCTCGTGGACGCGGCGGCGGCGACGGGTTTGCGGCCGCTGCGGGTGGAGTCGGTCGAGCAGTACGAGTGGGACGACTTCGAGTCGGAGTTCCTCATGGACAAGGAGGTCTGGTTGCAGGCCAACCCGGACCATGAGCGGGCCGAGGAGGTCCGGGCGGCCGCGGACGCGCATCGTGCCTGGTGGCTGCGGGGTCACCGGGGTCTGCTCGGGTTCGCGTATCTGACGTTGGGGCGCCGGGTAGCGTTATAGGTGTGGGCAAGGGGCCCGGACCCGGTGGGGGTCCGGGCCTTCACCATGTCCGAGGCAAGGTCGGGGCCGGGTCGGGGCTAGATCGCGGCGAGGACGCAGAGGGCGATGAAGAGGACCTGTTCGGCGGTGCGGATGCCGATGGGGGTGGCAGGCGACCCGGCGAGGGGGATGCCGCGCTTGGCTGCGGAGTAGTTCGCGGGGTACATGGCGACCAGGAGCGCGGCGAGGCACAGGCCCGCGGCGGTCGCGGTGGCGGGGACGAGGAGCCCGGCGGCGCCGGCGATCTCCAGGACGCCGGTGAGGGTCACCAGGAGCGCGGGCGCGGGGAGGCGTTCGGGGATCATGCGGGTCATGTCGGTGCGGAACTTCGGGTGGAAGTGGACGGCGCCGGTGAGGACGAACATGGCGGCGAGGCCGATGCGCAGGCACAGCTGCCAGTCGGTGAGGGCGTCGGCGCCGAGGAGTCCGGTGAGGCGGGCGAGGAGTGTGACGGCGGTGAGGGTGATGATCGGTGCCATGGGTGTGCCTTCGGTGGTGGGCGCGAGCCGGTCTTGACATTGTCAAGTTAAGGATGCGCCTGAAACTAGACACTGTCAAGTGACTGTGGTGGCGGCTACTGGCGCCGCTCGCGCCAGGCCGCGACCGCCTCGTCGGCGTCGATGAGCCCGAACCGCAGCGGCGGCCCGTCCACCGGGCCGATGAGCGCCTTGCGGATGCGCACGTTCAGCTCCTCGACCACCGCGCGCACCGCGGCCTCGTCACCGAGGGCGTCGAGGGTCGCGGGCAGATCCTCGCGCTCCTTGCCCAACCGCAGCGCGGGCGGGAGGGCGTCCAGGCCCATGCTCTCGCGCGTCGCCTGCTGGTGCAGCCACCAGTCCTCGCGCAGCGGCTGGCCGATCCCCGGCAGGGGCTTCCCCGCACCCGGGAGGTTCTTGAACTCCCCGCGCGCCTCCGCTTCCTGGATCGCGCGGTCCACTCCCCTGGCCTGGCGGTCGCTCATGGCGGCCCTCCCCTACTCCGGTCGGTACCGCCGATCCTATCCTCAAGCGGCCGAATGGAGGACGAGCGCGACCGCCGCGAACTGCGCCACGTACGCCGCCACCGTGAACGCGTGGAACACCTCGTGGAACCCGAACCACTGCACCGACGGGTTCGGGCGCTTCAGCGCGTAGACGACGCCCCCGACGGTGTACAGGACCCCGCCGGTGAAGATCAGGACCGTCGCCGCGACCCCCGCACCCGCCGCCAGCTGCGGCGTCACGAACACCGCCGCCCACCCCAGGACGATGTACAGCACCGTGTACAGCCAGCGCGGGGCGCCGTGCCACAGGACGCGGAAGACCACGCCCGCGGCCGCGCCGGTCCAGATGACCGCCAGGAGCGCGGTGCGCGCGGTCCCGTCGAGGGCGAGGACGGCGATGGGCGTGTAGGTGCCCGCGATGATGAGGTAGATGTTCGCGTGGTCGAGGCGCTTGAGCGCGGCGGTGGCGCGGGCGGGCAGGTTGGTGCGGTGGTAGAGCGCGGAGACGCCGAACAGGAGCCCGGAGGCGGCGACGTAGATGGCGGCGGTGACGCGTCCGGCGAAGGTGGGTGCGGTGGCGATGAGGGCGAGTCCGGCGATGAGCGCGAGGGGGAACGCGCCGGCGTGGAGCCAGCCGCGGAGGCGGGGTTTCGTGTCGGGGAGCGCGGGTGCCAGTGCCATGCTTCGAGGCTACGTCTGGAGGTTACCGTCCGGTAGTGCCGTTGCTCCCCCGATGCGGGGTGGGGTTAGGCCCCGTTTCGGCCGCTGAGGGGCGGTGCGGGGCTCTATGCTCCGGCGGTGGACTGGGACGGGATGTCGGTGCAGCTGATCGTGCTGGCGATGGCCGCGGTGGCGGCGCCTCTGCTGGTGGACCGCGTGGAGCGGTGGGTGCGGCTGCCGAGCGTGGTCGTGGAGATCGTCCTCGGGATCCTGATCGGGCCGCAGGTGCTGGGCCTGGTGCACACCGGGCCGCTGCTGGAGACGGTGTCGCAGCTGGGGTTGGCGATGCTGTTCTTCCTGGCGGGGTACGAGATCGACTTCCGGTCGGTGCGCGGGCGGCCCATCGCCGCGGCGTCGGCGGGCTGGGTGGTGTCGTTCGGGCTCGCGGCGGCGGCGATGTGGGCGGCCGGTGCCGGTGCGGCCGTGCTGATCCTGGCGATCGGCGTGTCCTCGACGGCGCTGGGGACGATCCTGCCGATCGCCCGCGACTCGGGGCTCCTGGCCGGGCCGGTGGGCCCGCACCTGATGGCCGTGGGGGCGGTGGGCGAGTTCGCGCCGATCGCGCTGCTGGCGCTGTTCTATTCGGAGGGGCACCACTCGGGGAAGACGACGCTGGTGATCGCGCTGGCGGGCCTGGCGATCGCGGCGGCGGCGTTGGGGTCGCTGCGCCGGTCGGCGCGGGTCGCGCGGCTGCTGTCGGCGACGATGGGGACCTCGGCGCAGCTCGCCGTCCGGTTGTCGGTCCTGGTGCTGCTGGCGGCGGTGCTCCTGGCCGCCGAGATCGGCGTCGACATCGCGCTGGGCGCGTTCGCGGCCGGGGTGTGCATGCACCTGCTCCTGTCCGCACTGGACGAACGCGAGGAGGCCCTCGTGCAGTCGAAACTGGACGGCATCGGGTTCGGCGCGGTCGTCCCCGTGTTCTTCGTCTATACGGGTGTCACGTTCGACCTGGACGAGCTCCTGGGTTCGCCCCTGGCGCTGGCGCTGATCCCGGTGTTCCTGCTCGTGTTCGCGGTCGTGCGCGGGGCCGTGACGTGGCTGTTCGCCCGCCGGTCCCTCACCGGCCGGGACCGGGGCGCGCTGGCGGCGTTCGCGGCCACGCAGCTGCCGATCGTCGTCATCGCCTCCTCCACCGCCGCCGAACGCGGCCTGGTCGAGGAGTCGGTGGCCGCGGCCATGGTCGGCGCCGCCATGGTCTCGGTCCTGGTGTTCCCGCTCGTGGGCTTGAAGTGGTCGCGCCGCGACACCGCGGCGGTCGCGGCCGAACCGATCTAGACAGCCTTGCTGAGGGGCGTCAGCGCTGCGGCGTAGGGGCGGATACGCCCGCGCTCCGATGTGCCGCCCCGCGTGCGCAGGTGAGCGTGGACGGTATGAGAAAACTCCGCCGCCCCGCGTACCGGGCCTTCGTCATCGCGCACGTCGCCTCGTCGGTCGCCTGGCTCGGGCTGAGCCTGAGCCTCCTCGTCCTCGGCGTCCGCGCCCTCACCACGACCGACCCGGCCGTGCAGTTCGCCGCCGGGACCGCCATGGACGCCCTCGCGTCCACCATCGCGATTCCGATCGGCGCCGTCGCCGTCGCCACGGGCGTGGTCCTGATGTTCGGGACCCGCTGGGGCCCTTCGCACAAGTGGGTCCTCGTCAAGCTCATCGCCACGGTCGCCGCGTTCGCCGCCACGGTCCTCGCGCTGCGGCCCGGCCTGGCGGCCACCGCCGCGACCCTCGACCCGGACGTGCTGCAGACCCTCGACGACCAGGTCATCGCCGGACCGATCGTGTCCTCGTCGATCTACCTCGGCGCGATCGTCCTCTCCTACGTCAAGCCGTGGGGACGGGTGGGCGCAGCCCGCCGCGCACCGGCCCCAGTGCGAGCGCCCGCCCGTAGTGCTCGATGAGCGCGTCCCCCTCGGCCTCCCAGGTGCGGCCGCGGACCTTCAACCGTCCGCGCCGCCCCCACTGGCGCAGCACGTCCCGCCGCCCCGCGAGCCCGGCCACGAGATCGGCCAGCGCGGCGGGGTCCCCGGCCGGGAAGTGGGTGCCGTCCACGCCCGGGTCGACCAGCTCGGCCGCCCCGCCCGCGTCGACGGCGACCACGGCGACCCCGGAGGCGTGGGCCTCCTGGATCGTCTGCCCGAACGTCTCGAACGGCCCGGTGTGCACGAACAGGTCCAGGGACGCGTACAGGCGCGACAGGTCCGTGCCGTGCAGGGCCCCGAGGAAGTGCGCCTGCGGGAGGAGCCGTTCGAGGGCCTTGCGGCGGGGGCCGTCCCCGGCGACGACCAGGCGGACCCCGGGGAGGGCGGCGACGTCAGCGAGCCAGTGCAGCTGCTTCTCGCGGGCCAGGCGGCCCACGTAGCCGACGAGGAGCTCCCCGTCGGGCACCAGCGCGTCGTGGAGCGTGGCGTCGCGGTAGGAGGGGTGGAACCGGTTCGTGTCGACCCCGTGCGGCAGGACCGCGACCCCGCCGATGCCCTGGTCGGTCAGGGACCGGGCCGTGCACTCCGAGAGCGCGAGGTTCACCGCGGCGCGGGAGTGGATCGACTTGAGGCGCTTCCACACCAGCTGCTCGAACGCCGTCAGGTGGTAGGCGCGCGTGTACGCGGGCAGGTCGGTCTGCCACACCGCGACCGCGGGGACGCCGCGCCGCTCGGCCCAGGCCGCCGCGCGGGCGGTGTACCCGAAGGGGCTGGCGAGGTGGACGACGTCGGGCCGGTGGGCGTCCAGCGCGTCGTCGAGCGCGCGGGTGGCGAGCCCGGCCCGGAAGTGCCGGTAGGCCGGCAGGCGGACCGACGGCACGTGGACCACGGGCCAGTCGAAGACCGGGCGCGGACCGGGCCCGGGGGCGGGGGCGACGACGACCGGCTCGATCCCGCGCGACGCCAGGTGGGCCGCGGCGCGCGCCACCGAGCGGGCGACGCCGTTGATCTGCGGCGGGAAGGATTCGGTGACCAGTGCGACTCTCATGACCGGAGCGTAAAGGCGCAGGTGGGCGGCGGAGGGAATCGGAAGTGTCGCGGGACTGAACCCCAGCCGATATTCACGGCCGTCACCCCCGCGGCCGATTCGTTCAAGCCCGCGCCCCCGGTCCCGCCCTAGCGTGGAGGGCATGGAACGGATCGATGCAGACGCGAGGGACCGGGCCGCGCAGTTCGTATGGCGCACCGGCAGCCTCGTGGACCAGCGCCGCATGGCGCACCACACCGGGACCGGCACGGGCGCGGAGGTGCGGGCCGCGGTCCTCGCCCACCGCACGAGGGACGGGGGGTTCGCGTTCGCGCTCGAACCCGACGTGAAGGGCCCCGACCCGCAGCCCCTCGCGGCCATGACCGCCCTGGAACTCCTCGACGAGGCCGGGGCCCTCGACGCCGCGACGGGTGCGGGCGTGTGCGACTGGCTCGCCGGTCGTACGGCACCGGACGGGGGCGTCCCCGACCTCCTCGACACGATCGCGGCCTACCCGCACCCGCCGTGGGTCCAGGCCCCGCCCCAGGACCGCGGCGGCCTCCTCACCACCGCCCGCGCCGCCGGATACCTCCTGCGCAACGGGATCGAGCACCCGTGGCTGGAGGGCGCGACCGCGTTCTGCCGGGCGAGGATCGACGCGATCGAGGCGACCCACCCGTACGAGGTGTTCAGCATCGGCGCGTTCCTCGGCGCCGCACCTGACCGGAACTGGGCCAATGGTGCCGCAGGCAGGATCGGCGAGCTCGTCCGCACCACGGGCCTGGTGCTGCTCGACCCCGCGAACCCGGAGGGCGCGGCGCCGCCTGCGGGGTACGCGCCCGGCGAGCACCACCTCGCCTGCGACTTCGCCCCCGAACCCGACAGCGTCGGCGCCGCGTGGTTCAGCGCCGACGAGATGCGTACGGCCCTGGACTTCCGTGCCGCCGAGCAGGAGGCGGACGGCGGCTGGCCGATCCACTACCGGCGCTGGCACTCGGGGATCGAACTCCAGGCCCGCCCCGGGTTCACCATCGCGGCGTTGCGGACGCTGCGGGCGTGGGAGGGGAAGGCGTAACCGGCCCGTCGGGGACGCCCCGGACCAGCGGCGCACCTGCCGGGCCAGGTGCGCCTGGTCAGCGTACCCCTCCTCGGCCGCGACCCGCGCCCACCCGCGGTCCCCCGGGGCGGTGGCGCGCCGGAACCTGAGGATCTGCTCCAGGGTCTTGGGGCCGTAGCCGAACGCCGCATCGAGGCGGCGGCGCAGCTGCCGCTCCGAGAACCCCAGACCACGCGCGAGGGCAGGGACCGAGGGCGGCTCCGGCACGTCGAGCATCGCCGCGGCCGCCAGCGCGACCGGGTCGGGCCCGAACCGCTGCGCGCGGGAGGTGAGGGCTGCGGCGAGGAGCCCGGCGGCGCGCCACGGATCAGTCTCGGCCGCAAGGAGGTCGGTGAGCGGACCGGGGTGCCAAAGGTCCGTGAGGGGCGGCTGGGCGTCGCGGACCTCGGTGGCCGGGACCGGGCCGAGGAGGACCCGGGCGGCGCCCGGGCGCAGCCGCACCCCCGCGATCACACTCCCGGGCGCGAGGGGCACGCTGCGGGGGCCGGTGTCGGGGCCGGCGGCTTCGAGGCGCCCGTCCACCCAGAGCAGGTCGGTGCAGGCGTCGGGGACGACCCGGGCGGTGGACGCGTGCGGGGTGCGGCGCACCCACAGGCACGGCGACCACCCCGCCGCGGCGGCGGGTGCGGGCCGCTCCTCGTAGGTCCCGGTGCCGCCGGGTGCGGTGTCCATGCCCCCGACCGTAACGCGCTGCACCGACATCGGCGGCGGCCTGCGCGCCAGCGTCCTGAACGACTGTGGGGCGGGGCAGTGTCGGACCCTGCGTGTAGGTATTGGAGGATGCAGTCCAGTTCACCAGGCCGCGCCTTCGCGCGCCGTGCCTCCGAACCCATGTGAAGGAGCCCCCGATGTCACTGTCGAGTGCCGACATCGCCCATCTCGAAACGGTGCTGGCGCAAGGGAAGAAACCGAAGGTGGTGTTCACCGACGCCGCCGGGCAGGTCGCCGGGCGCACCGGGAAGGTCGTCGCCCTCGACCCGGCCGGCGTCGACGACTTCGTGCAGGTCGCGTTCGGGTCCGACGAGCTGTCGTTCTCCGCGGCGGAACTGCGCCTGCCCGCCCCCGGCGAGGGGGCGCGGCGCACGCCCGCGCCGCGGCAGCGCTCCACCGCGCCGACCGGGCCCGGGCTGCTGCCCGACGATCCTCCCCGCGCGCCCGAACCGAAACCCGCACCGAAACCAGTTGTGAGCGAGAGGAAACCCGTGACCGAACCCGAGACGCCCGCGCCCGAGGCCGTGGTCAAGAAGAAGGCCGCGCGCCCGCGCGCCCAGGCCGCCAAGCACCCCGAGCTCACCGTCACGCTGACCTATGAGGACGGCGAGTGGTCCGTGGCGGCCACGCGCGGCGCCCGCACGGTCGTCAAGGGCGCGAAGGTCGCCCACACGAACGCGCTGACGATGTGCCAGGCGTCCGGTTCGGACGAGGTCAACGAGGTCGTCTCCGAAGTGGTCGAGAAGATCCGCTCCGAGGCCGCCGAGGAGGCCGCCCGCCTGCGCCGCCAGCTCGACGAGGCCGAAGCGCGCCTCGCCGAACTGAAGTAGCCGCACCCGCGGAGCCGACGGGCCCGGGACGCCTTGCGGTGTCCCGGGCCCGGCTGTATGCGGGGGCTAGTCGCGGGCGTGCTTGATGTAGATCATGACCGCTTCGCGGGTGGTCTTGACGCCCAGGGACTGGCGGGCGGCGGCGATGCGGCGGTTGGCGGTGCGCAGGGACACGAACTCCGCTTCGGCCGCCGCCGCGATCGTCGACCCGGCGGCCAGGCGCGACAGGAGCGCCCGCTGCTCGGCGTCCAAGTCGAGGCCGTCGGCGGCCTCGGCCTTCCCGGGGGTGAGCCCGAGGGGGCCGACGCGGCGCAGGTCCGCGGCGAGGTTCAGCGCCAGCTGCCCGGAGGCCACGGCGATGATCCCCGCCCCGCGGGCGGCGGCGAGGACCGCTTGGGACGCGGTGTGGTCGTCGCCGACGGTCCCGTGGCACACCAGGCGCCGGTCGGCGAGGTCCCACGCCGGTTCCAAGAGCGCGAAGCCGCGGTGCGCGGACCAGCCCGCGGCCGCGCAGCGGCGCACGAGCGTGTCGGCGTCGCCCGCGGCGGGCACGACGTGCAGGGGCACCTGTTCGCCCATCAGGCGTCACCGCCTTCGAGGGGCGCGGCCGACAGCAGCACCGCGGCCTCGGTGCGGGTCTTCGCTCCGAGTTTGCGCATGCCTGAGCGGATGTGCGTCTCGACGGTCTCGGCGGTGATCCCGAGGATCTCGGCGATCCGCCGCGACGGGTGCCCGGACGCGACGTGCCGCAGCACTTCGGCCTCGCGGTCGGTGAGCCCGCCGCCGCCGCGCGCGGAGCGGCGGTCGCGGCGCACGTCGTGGCGGCGCAGGCCCCGGCGGGCGCGCCCGGCGAGGACGATGAGGCCGTGCTCGTCGGCGATCCGCTCGGCGGCCTCCAGGGCCGCGACCGCGGCCTGCGGGTCACCGGAGTGCGCGGCGAGCGCGAGGAGGCAGCGGACCTGCTCGCGTGCGGCCAGCCCGTCCCATGCGGACGCGGCCTGCGCGAACGGCCCCGGCGCGGCCTTGTCCCACGCGGCGAGCGTCGTCGCCACCGGCGCGGGCCAGGGGATCGTGTCGGCGGCGACCGGCTCGGTCCCGGTGTCGTAGGCGATCCACCGGCCGGTGATGTGCGCGAGCCCGCCGACCAGGCCCGGCTGCGCCTCGGGGGCCTCGGGTCCCGGTTGGCCGTCGAGCCACGCGGTCTCGTGCTCCAGCCACGCGACGAGCCCGTCGAGCGCGGCGGGGGCGTCGTGCAGGCGCGACAGGCGCGCCCGCGCGGCACCGAGGGCGCCGGTGTCGGCTTCGGCGAGCGCGATCGACGCGGCGATGAGCGTGTCGGCCACGGCCGGGAGCGCGTGGTCGGCGAGCGACTGCGCGGCCGCGATCACGTTGTCCAGGCCCGTCCCGGAGAGGACGAGGCACCAGGCGGCGGCGGCGAGGAACCGGGTCTGCCACGAGTAGGCGCCGTCGGCCCCGGCCCGGTCCGCGGCCTCGTGGGCGACCGCCTCGGCCTCGACCAGGCGCGCGGCGTCGGCGAGGGCGATGACCCGCGACCACGCGCACCACGCGGCGGTCGTCGCGTCCCCCGCCGCGCGGGCGAGGGCCTCCGCCGCCGCCAGCGCGTCCGGGTCGTCCCCGGCGAGCGCCGCGGCGAGACCGGGGTGGTCCAAGGCGGGGTAGGCGGCGCGGATCTGATCGGCGAGCACGAGGCGCTCGGCCGCGGGCGCGCACAGCAGCCGCAGCTGATCGGTCTCGGGCCCCTCGGGGGCGTCGGCGAGGGCCGCGCGGGCGCGGCCGGTCTCGCCGACCGCCAGGAGCGCCCACGCGCGCACGACCGCCGTGTCCCCGGAGGCCGGGGCCCGGTCGAGGACCGCGAGCGCGGCGTTGGTGCGGCCCGCTTCCAGGGCCGCGCGGGCCGCGGGCACGGCGTGGGCGGGGTCGATCTCGGCGGCGAGCAGCAACGCCTCGGCGCGCGTCTGCGGCGACCCGTCCCCGGCGGCCGCGAGCGCGGCGGCGAGGGCGCGGCCGTCGAGCCCGGCCGCGTGCGCGTGCCGGGCGGACTCCACCCCGGCGGTGGCGTCGGCGAGGTGCTCGTGCATGGACCGGCGGGCCTCGGCGTCGAGGATGCCCGCGGCGATCTCGGCCATCCACGGCGACGCGGGCCGCAGGAACGGCCCGTCCGGGACGGCGAGCCCCGCGTCGGCCAGGACCTGCGCGCCCTCGCCCAGGAGCGAGGGGTGCGCGGGGCGGCCCAGGAGGCCCAGGACGGCGAGGGCGGTGCGGCCCGCGCGGGGCAGGTCGGCGATGGCGGCCGCGGCGGCGGAGGCGGGGTCGCCGGGCAGTCCGGGGTCCGGCTCGCCCGGACCGGTGTGCGCGGCCCTCCTGGCGAGCGCGGTCAGGGCGAGCGGGTTGCCGCCGGCGCGGGAGGCCAGCGCCGCGGCCCGGGTCGGCGGCAGCGCCGGGGCGCACTCGGCGACCAGCGAGGCCGCTTCGGCCTCGGTGAGCTCGGGGACGGGGATGACGACGGCGGCGCCGAGGAGGCGCGCGAGGGCGTCCTCGCCGAGCCGGTTGGGGGTCCGCAGGGCCGCGGCGACGGGGAGGCGCTCGGCCAGGACCGGGAGGACCGCGAGCGTCGCCGCGTCGCACCACTGGAGGTCGTCGACGACGAGCAGGCCCCCGCGGGTCCGCGAGTACACGGCCTCGGCGAGCAGCGGGAGGTCCTCGGCGGGCATCCGCGCCCGCGTCGCCCGCTCCAGGGCGAGCGCGGGCTGGCCCGAGAGCATCGCGAGGCCCCCGCCGGCGTGCACGGGCCGCTTGGAGGCGCGCGCGAGCCGCTCCAGCAGGCGGGTGCGCCCCGAGCCGGGCGGGCCGGTGACGACCACCAGGCCCGGTCCCGCCAGCGCGCCGGCCATGGCGCGCAGTGCATCGTCGCGGTTCGCGACCCCTTGGGGCGTCGAGGCGACGGGGGGCGCCAGTCCGGGGGTGGGCGGGGCGGCCAAGGGGGCTCCTTACGCTGTGGCACGAATGGGGGAGGCGGCCGGGCGGTCGCGGTTTGTAATCTCGTTGTTGTCGACGGACCGCCGACGCCTCTCATGATATTGCGGAAGCTTCGATGCCGCAGACCGGCGTCGGCGACCGGAGTGCCGCATACCGGACGGTACGCCCGGACGGACCGACGAGACTACAGGAGAGGGCGGACGCGGGGACCATGGTGGCAGGACAACTCACCACGAGCGTTGCGAGCATGTGCGAGGAACTGGCCGGCAAGGTCTCCAGCGCGTCGCGCCCCGTGGTCGAGGAGGTCGCGTCCCGGCTGGGGCAGCCCCTGCGCGTGGCCGTCGCCGGACGGTTGAAGGCCGGGAAGTCCACCCTCGTCAACGCTTTGATCGGGCGCCGCGTCGCCCCGACCGCCGCCGGGGAGTGCACGCGGGTGGTGACCCAGTTCCGGTACGGCCCGGCCGACCGGGTCGACGTGGTCGCCCGCAACGGCGTCAAGCACGCCGTGCCCCTGGACGCGAACGGGATGATCCCGACGTCGCTGCCGATCCCCGCCGACGAGGCCGCGATGATCGACGTGCAGCTGTCCTCCGACCGCCTCCGCGACCTCACCGTCGTCGACACGCCCGGGCTGCAGTCGGTGAACACCGACATCTCCGAGGCCGCCCGCGAGATGCTGTTCGCCGCCCCGATCGCCGAGGACGTCGACGACGACTCCAAGGCCGCCGTCGAATCGGCCGAGGCGATCATCTACGTGTTCACCCAGCAGGTCCGCGCCGACGACGTCGAAGCGCTCGAAGCGTTCTCGAAGGCGTCGCAGCAGCTGTCGTCCTCCCCGATGAACGCCCTGGGCCTGTACAACAAGGCCGACAAGCTCGCCCCCGGCCCCGGCCAGGACCCCTGGCCCGTCGCCGGCCCCATCGCCGGGGACCAGGCGAACGTGCTGCGCCGCGCCGTCTGCGACGTCGTCCCCGTCGTCGGCCTCCTCGCCGAGACCGCCGAGGCCGGACTGCTCACCGCCGCCGACTGCGAGGCCCTGCGGACCCTCGCCGGGCTCGGCGAGGAGAAGCGGGCGCTCATGCTCGCCTCCGCGGGGCTGTTCCTGTCCACCGAGTCCCCCGTGGACGAGCACCAGCGGCGGCGCCTGCTGGAGCGCCTGGACCTGTACGGCATCCACTTCGCGATCGCCCACCTCCAGGCCAGCCCCCACCTCGCCACCGGCGAGCTCGTGCGGCTGCTGTTCGCCGCCTCCGGGTTCCCGCGCCTGCGCACCACCCTCCACCAGATCTTCGGCGTCCGCGCCGACGTCATCAAGGCCGGATGGGCCCTCGGCCGCCTCGACGCCGCCGCCGCCTCCGGCCCGGCCGCCGACCGCGACCTCCTGCGGGGCGCCGTCGAGTCGATCGTCGCCCGCCCCGAGTACCACCGGCTGCCGCTCCTCGAAGCGGCCGCGCAGGTCACCACCGGGCAGGTCGCGCTCCCCGAGGCCATGGAGGCCGAGGTCGCCCGGCTCGCGCTCACCGACGACGCCGGCGTCGTCCTCGGCCTGCCCGGCGAGTCCCGCCCGCAGCTGCGCCGCGCCGCCATCGAAGCGGCCGCGCGCTGGCGGGCCTTCGCCAACGGCGGCGCCACCCCGTCCCAGGCCCGGGTGGCGAACGTGGTGCATCGTGGTTTCCATCTGCTGGCCCAACGCCTCGGCTGACAGCGACAAGCGTTCACACCTAAGGAGAGCAAAGTGACGAATCGACTCGGCGGACCGCTGGTGGGGGCCCTCGTCGGCCTTGCCGCCGCGGCCCTCGGCGCGGTGTTCCTCACCGGCGGCGGGTTCGATGCGCGCGTCCTGGCCATAGCCGCCGGCTCGGTCCTCGTCACCGCCGCCGTCGCCTTCATCGCCGGCAAGTCCATCACCGCCGCCGCCCCGGCGCCCCTCCAGCCCCCGGCCTTCGCCCCCGTACCCGGCACCGGCGCCGCCTCCGGCGCCATCCCCGTCAACCAGCTCCAGGACTCCGCCCGCGCCGCCCAGAACACGACCGACCGCACCGTCCTGGTCGAAGCCTGCGTGTGGATGCGGGACCGCGCCACCTCCCCCGCGCTCGCCCAGCACCTCGACGGCGCGTTCGCGAAAGTCGGCGTCGCCCAGGTGGACGCCACCGGCCAGCGCTTCGACCCCGCCGTCCACGAGGCCGGGTCCACAGTGGCCGCCCGCGGCCCCGCCGACGAGGGCATCATCGCCCGCACCGAGCAGGTCGGGTACACCGACCGCGGCCGCATCCTGCGCCACCCCATCGTCACCGTCTACCGCGGCCAGGGGGTGCGGGCATGACCGACACCGCCGCCCCCGCCGCCGCCGCGTCCTCCCCGCCGGCGAACCCCGCGCCCGCGAAGAAGGCCGCCGCCAAACCCAACCCCGCCGTCCAGATCCACAAGCTGTGCGCGAAGGCCGCGAAGGCCGGGAACGCGTCCCTGCGCACCGTCGACGCCCGCGCGGCCGCCGAGGTCGACGAGGTCGCGCGCTGGCAGCCCGACAAGCCCGTCGCCGTCGTCGTCGGCGAGACCAAGCGCGGCAAGTCGTCCCTGGTGAACGCGCTCCTGGGCATGCCGGGGCTGTCGCCGGTGGACGCGCAGGTCGCCACGACCGCTTACTTGGAGTTCGCGTACGCCGAGCAGGCGTCGGTGCGGGCCTGGCAGCCCGGCGCCGCCGACCCGATGCTCCTGGGCGTCGGGGACCTGCGGAACTGGGCGACGCGCCTGGGCACGATGCCCCCCGGGATGATCCCGCCGCGGCGGATGCTCGTGGGCCACCCGTCGGCGCTGCTCAAGCACATGTCCGTGGTGGACACGCCCGGCACCGGCGGCCTGGACCCCGACCACGCGCAGATCGCCCTCGAAGCGGTCGCCCGCGCCACCTGCCTGATCATGGTCACCGACGCGTCCTCGCCGATGGCGAAGACCGAGCTGGACTTCCTCACCGAAGCATCGAAGCGCGTCAACTTCGTGGTGTTCGCCCTGACGAAGACCGACACGTACCCGGGGTGGAAGACGGTCCTGGAGGAGAACCGGTCGCTGATCGAGGCGCACGCGCCCCGGTTCCGCAACGCCCCGCACTTCCCTGTCTCGGCGATGCTCGCCGAGCACGCCCTCAACTCCCAGGGCCCGACCCGCCAGGCCCTCGCCAAGGAGTCCGGGATCGGGCGCATGCAGCGCGCCCTCGTGAAAGTCGGCGCCGCCGGGAAGGCCCTGGTCGCGGCGAACGTCGTGCGCGCGGTGCGCACCGAGTTCTCCCGCCTCGCGGTCTCCGCGCAGGAGGACATGAAGGCGTACGACCCCGACCCGGAGACGGCGAACCGCCTCAAGGAGGAGAAGAAGTCGGCGCTGAACGCGCGCCGCACCGAGACGAAGAAGGCGAACCTCGCGCTGCGCGTGGAGACCCAGCGCGCGAAGATCGAGGTCCAGGGGCGCCTGCGCGCGCACCTCCAGGAGCTCGAAGAGGCGCTGCTGAACGAGTTGGAGAAGGCCAACAAGGCCGCGCTCGAATCGCTCCCCCAGCGCATCGACATCGCCCTCCAGGGCATCGCCGCGCGCCTGTCCGGTGAGCTGCACCAGCGGTTCGTGCTCCTCGCCGAGCGCGTCCTGCGGCAGGTGTTCACCGAGGACGAGCTCATGCAGGCCACCAACTCGATCTCCGCGGGGCTGCGCGCCGCCGCCTCCGGGCGGGCCCGGCGGGACGCGAACCAGGACGGGGCCCTGCTCATGGCGTCCTCCGCCGGTGTGGCCATGATGGCCGGTCGCGCGGTGACCGCGGGCGCGGGCATGATCGGCCTGACCGCCGTCGCCGGATCGGTCGCCTCCGTCGCCCTGACGGCGTCCGGTGTGGGCATCGGGCTCGCCGCGGCGGCGTTCCTGCTGTACCGGCGGAAGATCCAGGGCGACCGCCAGGCCGCCAAGCAGTGGGTGCAGCGCGTCATCGCCGAGGCCCGCGCGAACCTCAACGAGGAGATCGGGTTCCGCTTCACCGAAGTCGAGTTCGTGTTCAACTCCACCCTCGACGACGCCCTGGAGCGCCGCGCCGCCGAGTTCGACGCCCGGATCTCCGCGGCCGAGAACGCCGCCAAGGCCGACCAGGCCGCCCGGGCCAAGAAGCAGGCCGCTTTGAAGCAGCGCCGCGACTCCATGGCCCAGAAGGTCAAGCAGCTCGACGAGGTGCTCGCCAAGGCCCGCACCCTCGTACCAGGAGATGAGGAATCCGATGGATGAGTTCGACGAGTTCGATCCCGAAGGGGGCGAAGGCGACTTCCCCGACCTGGACGACGACGGCGAGGAGGCCCCCGGGTTCGACGAGTTCGACACCGGCGAGGTTCCCGACGAGGACGGCCTGGAGGCGTTCGCGTTCGACGACGGTGACGACGTCGACGAGGACGAGCCCCTCGACGAGGGCTTCGGCGTCGACGCCGCGTTTGGGGACGCAGGCGAGGAGGCCGACGACGACACCGCGGGCGGCGACGAGACCGCCTACGCCGCCACCTATGAGGACCTGCTCCTCGACGAGGCCGACAACCCGCCGACGTTCCCGCCCGAACTGGACCTGGACGTCCCCGAGCCCGTCGACGGCTACCCGTGGGTCGACCTCGACGCCCTCGGATCGGCCGAGGCCGAGCCGTGGGTGAACACCGTCGACGCCTCCGAGTACGCGATCGCCGACATCGACGACCCGGCCGCGCAGGCCCTGGCCCGCTTCTGGCAGGGCTAGACCGCGACCCGGCCCGGCGGGCCCGGCAGCCGCCGACCGGCCGCGACGGCCCCGCACCACCGGTGCGGGGCCGCCCCCGTTCCGCACCTGCACCCTGCCGATGCGGATCGACAAAGGTGAATGGCGGCCCTGTGCACTGTCCGAAGTCGCCACACCCGGCGCGAGTCGGGAGGAACACAATGAAACGGACGCCCCGTCCGGCCCGAGCCTGCCCGTACTAACGAGTGCGGCCGTCCGGGGAAAACCGCAGGCCCGTGCGGTGCAACGGCCCCCGGGGACGCCGCCGCGGCCCTCCACTGTGGCGCCGATCCGGGCACGGGGGTAACCCGTCCGGGTAAGACCGGGTGAATTTTCGGGACCTGCCGACACCGAAAGGGGCGAACCGGCGGTAGATTGGGGGCTCCATTACCGTCGAGTCCGACGCCCGATCCCCCTCTCCGGGCACAGGCCCGTCCCCGTACGACCGACCGGGAGCCGTGGTGAACGAACCAGACCACTACCGCGTCCTCGGGGTGAGCCCGCAGGCACCACGCAACGAGATCCAGGCCGCCTACCGGCGCCGCCTGCGCGAGACCCATCCCGACCGCGGCGGCGACGAGGGCGAGTTCCACCTCGTCCAAGGCGCCTGGGAGACCCTCTCGCACGCCGGGCTGCGCCGCGAGTACGACCTGCTGCGCTTCGGGCGCCGCGCCGCCCGCCGCTACGGCCGCGCCGCCGCCAAACCGTCGCACCGCAAGGTCCGCGGCTGGAACGTCGCGCCCCCGCCCGAACCGGTCCAGCACGCCTTCCCCGCCGAAGGCGCCCTCGTCGCCGTCCCCTGGCACGCCCGCCTGCGCCTGACCCGGCCCGTCTACCGGCCCTCCGCGTGGATCGCCGCCGCCCTGAGCATCGCGGTCGCGGGCGTGTGGGCGTTCATGGGCCTGGGCTTCCTCGGTCAGGCGTTCGCCTCCGACTCGTGGATCTTCCTGCTCCTGGCCATCCCCGTCACGATCGCCATCGCGATGATCGTCGTCGTCCAGACCAGCCGGGCCCTGCGCCGCCGCCCCGACACGGCCCCGCCCCCGCCGGCCGGGCGCCTGATCTTCGCGACCCTGTTCGCCGCCATGGTCATCGCCCTCGCCGGGCCCTCCACGCCGTGGGGCTGGGCCCTCGGCGTGTACGTCCTCGCCGGTTCCGCGCTGGCGTGGACGGTGAAGCGGGTCCGGTTCACCGTGGCGCTGCGCCGCCAGGTCGGCGCCGCACTGCGCCAGTTCAACGCGTTCGGGCCCGTCGGGACCCGCCCCAAGGCCGACCGGCTCACCGGGAAGCTCCTGCGGGAGGTCCTCACGAACCTGCCCGCCGCGCGCCTGTTCGTCGCCCTCCCCGCGGAGCCGGACACGCGCGTGCCGCACGCGATCGTGTGCGGCGACCGGATCGCGCTGCTGTGCGCGCCGGTCGGACGCGACAGCTCCGACGTGGACTCGGTGAACCTCCCCGACGCCGTCAAGGTCCTCACCGCGGCCCTCCCGGACGCGCACGTCCAGGGCTGGGTCCTGTGGCCGACGCTCCCCGAGGCCGCCCGCGCCGGGGAGGACGCGGCCGTCCACGACGTCGCGGTCGGCCAGGCCGCCGCCGACATCGGACTGTGGCTCGCCGCCGCCGGCCCGGTCTACGACCTGCCGGTCCTCCAGGCCCTCAGGATGCGCCTCGCCGCCGTCCCGGGCCCGCGCACCGGAGACCGCGCCCCGGCCGTGCGGACCTGACTCTTACGCTGCGCTTATGCGCGCTCCGTGAGCAATCGCACCCTCCACACGGGCGGGTGCGGCCAGTATGGTTCAGGCAATGGACGCCACCGCCCGCGCCGACCGGATCGTCGCCGACCGCCTCCGCGCCGCCGCCGACCGCGAACCCCTGCCCGGCCCCGCGACCGGTGCCGATGCAGTCGCGATCGCATCGTCGATCGGCGCCGGATCGCCGCACGCGGACCGGTTCACCGCCGAGGTGGCCGCGGCCGTCCGCGGCACCGCCCTCGCCCTGGAGGCCGCCCGGCCGCACCCGACCGACCTGTGGGCCGCCGCCGCAGCCGAGCACCCGGACCCGTCGGTGTGGTTCGAGCAGGCCGTGCTCCTCGGCCACCCCGTCCACCCCCTCGCGCGGTCGCGCGGGGCGCTCACCGACGCGGAGATCCGCGCGTACGCCCCCGAGCACCGGGCCCGGATCGACTTGGGCCGCTACGGGTTCGCGCGCCGCGCGACGAACCAACCGGACGCCGGGACCGAGGTCCCCCCGGTCCCGGTCCACCCGTGGCAGGCCCGCAGGCGCGGACTCGGCGCACCGGACCGGGTCTGGGCGGGCGCGGCGCCGCTCATGAGCCTGCGCACCGTCGCGACCGGACGGTGGCACGTGAAGACCGCGGTCGACCTCCAGCTGACCTCCGCCGTCCGCCACGTCTCGGCGGCCTCGATCCGCAACGGTGCCGCGCTGGCGGCGCGGCTCGCCGACCCGGCGAAGCGCACCGGCATCGCGCTGCTGCCCGAGACGGCGCTCTGGGCCCTCGCCGAGGGCCCCCGCGGCGACGACGGTCCGGACCTCGCGGTCGCCGCGACGGCCGACGGGCCCCCGGACCCGGGGCTGTCGGCCCTCGTCCGCCCCGCCCCGCACGTCGTCGGCCATCCGCGCGCCGTCCCGCTGGCCGCGCTCGCGGTGAGATGCCCCTCGGACGGGCGGCCGATCGCCGTGGCGTTCACCGGGGACGACCCCGCATCGTGGTGGGAGGCGTTCGTCGCGGTCGCGCTGGCGCCGCTGCGCCTGTTCGCAGACACCGGCGTGGCCCTCGAAGCGCACGGGCAGAACACCCTCGCGTCCTTCACCGGCGACCGGCCGACGTCCCTGGTGTACCGGGACTTCGGCGGCGTGCGGGTCCCGCCCGGGGACTGGCCCGATCTCGTCGGCGACCTCCCCGAGCCCGACCCCGAGAAGCGCCTCGTGAAGCTCTTGGCCGCGTTGTTCCCGACGACGCTGACGTCGATCGTGGACGCGTTCGCCGACTGGTCCGGGACCGACCCCGGCAAGTGGTGGTCCGCAGTGGCGGCCGAGGTGCAGGGCATGGGCCTGGAGTCGTGGATCGCCGCCGCCGTTCTGCGCGACCCCTGGCCCCTGAAGGCCACGACGGCGATGCGCTTGGCCGACAACCCGGTCGACGACATCTGGATCCGCGTCGACAATCTGCTGGCGGCGGCGTGAACCTGACCGACCAGATCCTGGCCGCGGCCTGGCGCGAAGACCTCGCCGGGCACCGCACCGGCCCCGCACCGGTCCCCGAGGGACCGTTCAACCAGCTCGAATACCCCGACAGTCCCGGCAGCGGCGACGACGGCGACCCGGTGAAGGCCCTGGAGGCGATCCTCGGCGGACCCGTCCCCGCGCACCTGGCCGCGGAACTGGAGTCCGCCAAGGGCGGCCGGGCCCTCGCGAAGACCCGCGCCGCCGCCAAGCGCAGGCATGTCGCGGCCCTGGCCGCACGGGCCGGGGCGCCGAGCCTCGCGCACCTCGTCGCCGCATGCGGCCGCGACACCGACACCGCCGCACGCCTCCTCGAAACCCTCGCGACCGACGGGCACCAGCTGCACCCGTGCGCACGGACCCGCCTGGGCTGGAACCGCGCCGACCTCGAACGGTACGACCTGGAGGCGCCCCGCCCGGTCCGCGTCCGCCTCGTCGCCGACCGCGCCGGGGTCCTGGACCGGTCCGGGGCCGACTTCCGCACCCACCCGATGCTCGCCGGCCTCGACCTGCCCGACCCGGTCGTCCCCGTCCACCCCTGGCAGCTCGAACACCGCGTGCTCCCCCAGTACGCGGACCTGTTCGCCGCCAAGCGGCTCACGGTCCTGGACGAGACGGTGCCCGCGTGGCCGACCGCCGCGATCCGCACCCTCGCCGGGCACCGCGCCCCCGGGTTCCTCAAACTCGCCATCGGCATCCACATCACCTCCACGCGCCGCGACATCTCCCCCGCGACCGCGCTCCTGGCCCCCGTCCTCTCCAAGCACCTGACCGCGCTGGACGCGGGCGGGGCGCACCGGCTCGTGCCCGACCTCGCCGGGGCGTGGCTGCCGGGCCGCCGGGACCTGACCGCCATCGCCCGCGCCCCCCTCTCCGGCACCGTCCCGGCCGGGACGGTGTGCGTGCCCGCGACGGCCCTCGCCGCCCTCTCGCCGGTGACGGGCGTGAGCATGGCCGCCGAGTACGCCGACTGGCACGGCGACCCGGCCGCGTGGCTGCGCGCCTACGCGGCCCTGTTCGTGCCGCCGGTGCTCGCCAAGGCCGCCATGGGCATCGGCCTCGAAGCGCACCTCCAGAACAGCCTGGTCGCCATGGACGGGCCCGTCCCGGTCGCGGCGGTCTCGCGCGACCTCGGCGGCGCGCGACTGCACCTGCCGGCCGTCCCCTTCGACGTGGCGCTGCCCGAGGGGAGCCCGGTGAACGCCGCCTCGATGGACCAGGTGCGCGCGAAGGTCGCGTACACGCTGTTCCAGAACCACCTCGCGGCCCTGGCGACCGCGCTGGCCCGCGACTGCGGCCTGGACGCGGGCGCGTTCTGGGCCGACCTCGCCGACCTCATCGCCTCCCTGGACCTGCCCGCGGCCGACCGCGACTGCTACCTCGCCGAGCAGCTGCCGACGAAGGCGCTGCTGTCGATGCGCCTGGACCCGGGCCGCGAGATCGAAGCCCTCGTGGACAACCCGTTGGCGCGCCGATGATCCCCGCGAAGGTCCGCGCCGCCGTCGAGGCCCTGGCCTCGCCCGCCAGCGCCTGGGTCTACGACCCGGCCGTGCTGAGTGCGCGGCTGGCGGCGGTGCGGGGGGCGCTGCCGGGGTGGACGGTCCTGTACGCGATGAAGGCGTGCGCGAACCCCGCGATCCTCGCGGCGGCGGTGCGCGGGGCGGACGGGGTCGAGTGCGCCTCCGGCGGCGAGCTCGCGGCCGCGCAGGCCGCGGGGGCGCGGCGCCTGGCGTTCTCGGGGCCCGCGAAGACCCCCGCGGACATCGCGGCCGCGGCGGCGTGTGCGACGCCCTTGACGATGCACGCCGAAAGCGTCCGGGAGCTGGAGGCCCTTGCGGCGGCGGGGTTCGCGGGGCCGGTGGCGCTGCGGGTCAACCGGGGGCGGGCGCTGCCGGGCTCGCACCAGATGACGGGGGCGCCGACGCCGTTCGGCATGGACGAGCAGGCCGCGCTCGCTGCCGCTGAACGCGGCACGGCGCTGGGGCTCGATGTGGCGGGGTTCCATCTGCACGCGGTCTCGAACTGCCTCGACGCCGACGCCTATGCCGCGCACGTCCACGACGCGCTCGACTGGGCGGTGGAGGCGGCGGCGGGCCGGTTCGGACTGCGGTACGTGAACGTCGGCGGGGGCCTGGGGGCCGATCCGCGCGGGGACGTGATCGACCTCGACGCGCTCGCCGGGGCGCTCGGCGACCGGCCGCAGGCACTCATCGGTGCGGGCGTGGAGCTGGTGGTGGAGCCGGGCCGGTACCTGGCGGCCGCGGCGGGCTGGTACATCGCGGAGGTCGTGGACGTGAAGACCGTTGCGGGGCGGGCGTTCGCGCTCGTGCGCGGCGGCACGCACCATTTCCGGCTGCCCGCGGCGTGGGGGTACGCGCACCCGTTCGCGGTCGTGCCGGGTCCGCGGGAGGGCGAGGTGCTGACCGATGTGGAGGTCAGGGTGTGCGGGGAGCTGTGCACGCCGCGCGACGTCCTCAACGGCGGCCGGCATGTGGGGTCGGTCGGGGTCGGGGACCGGCTGGTGTTCGCGGACGCGGGCGCGTACGGCTGGGAGATCTCCCACGACCGGTTCCTGGGGCACCCGGGCCCTGACATGGTTGTCATCGACTGATCGGCCGATCCGCAAACGTTCGCCTTGCGTCTACCATGAAGGACCCTGCCGTGCCCGGTCCGTCCCGACCAGGTGCGCTACCGCCTCGATCCCCCCATTGAGGAGTCCGTATGCCGAATCGGCGTTTTGCCCGGCGGACCCATCGCGACGCGGCGCGGTTCGCGGCCGCGGGCGAGCACCGCAGAGCCCTGCCCGCGTTCGCGGCGGCCGCGGCCGAGTACCGCGACCGCCTCGCGGGCCATCCGGGCGACCGGGCGTCCCGTGAGGACTTCGCCGACCTGCTGGCGTCCACTGCGTCCTCCCATGCGGCCCTGGGCGAGTACCCGGCCGCGTTCGCCGCCGAGAGGGAGCGCGCGCAGGCGGCCGAGCCGCTCGGCGCGGTCGGCGCCGCGCGGGCCAGGCAGCGCCTGGACTTCGCCGAGTCGGCGGTGCGCGCGGGGCGGCTGCTGACCGCCGCGGTGCAGGCCGACGCGGCCCTGAACGCCCTGGACGACACGGACCCGAACGACCCGGCGGCCCCGGGGTTCGCCGACCTCGCGTCGGCGCTGGCGCGGGCGGCGCGGGTGTTCGGCCGCGCCGCCGACCCCGATCTGGCGGTCGGTGCGGCGGACCAGGCGGCGCGGATGCTCCTGGCGGCGGGCCGCCAGGACGCGCTGCTGCGCGACAGCCTCCGCCTCGCCGCGGCCCTGCACGCCGCGGCCGGGCGCGGGGCCCATGCGCGGGGCGCGAAGGAGCTCCTCGGCAAGTACTTCCCCGACGCCGAACCGCTCACGGCCCCGAACCTCGTGACCCTCAGGACCGCCCTGGAGACGGCGACGGCCCGGGGCGCGTTCACCGACCCGACACTGATCCGGCGCCTGTGCCCGGACCCGGCGGGCCGCGCCGCCCCGCCGACGCCCACGGCCCGCTGCGACCTCGGCCTCGCCGCCGTCGCCCTGCACGCCGCCGAGCCCGCGGTCGAGGCGCTCGCGCGCGTGAGTCCGGGCCTGGCGTGGCGCATCGCCACCGAGGTCCACTACCTCCTCGCGGCGGCCGACCGGCACGGCGAGCGGAACCTCCACCTGAACTTCCGCGACCACGGCCCGGTGTGGGTGGCGATGCTCATGACCCTGGTCGAGGACGGCAAGCGCGGCCCGCTCATGGCCGACCTCGCCTTCGCGCTCTCGGGCCTGTGCGACCGCCTCCACACCCGGCACGCGGCCCCCGAGTACGAGCCGCTGATCCGCGCGACCCAGCGGTTCATCGCCGCCCACCCCGACCGGTGAAGGTCCTCGTGGTCGACGCGTGCTGGCGGGGCGCCCCCGGGACCGGCTCGCCGACGGCCGTCGTGGAAGACGACGGGTGCGCCGGGGCCGACCGGACGCGCGTGCCCGTGGCGGCGGGGACCTCGCATGCGGTGTTCCTCGACCGCACCGACCCGGCCGTGGTCGGCCTGCGGTTCTTCACCGCGGCCGGGGAGCTGCCCGCGTGCGGGCACGGGACCCTGGCGGCGCTGGCGGTCCTGGAGGGCCTCGACGGGCGCGACGAGTGGCGGCTGCGCGCCGGGGGCCAGGTGTTCGCGGGCGGGATCGGCACGGACGGCCCGTGGTTCGACGCCGGGACCACCAGGCACCGCACTGTCGATGCGGGACCGGCGCTGGCGGCGCTGGGCGCCGAGGCGGCGGGACCGGTGGTCGCGGCGGGGGCGGCCCGCGAGCGGCTCCTCGTCCCGGTCCGTGCGGAGGCCCTGGCGGGTCTGGCGCCGGACTTCGCGGCGCTGAAGGCGGCGTGCGACGCGGCGGACCTGCTGGGCTGCTTCGTGTACGCCGAGGTGCGGGAGCGGTGGTTCGCGGCGCGGATGTTCGCGCCCTCGATCGGGGTGGACGAGGACGCGGCGAACGCGAACAGTGCGGCGGCCCTCGCGGGTGCGCTCGTCGGTGACGTGCCGCTGCGGCTGGTGGTGTCGATGGGCGAGCCGCTGGGGCTGCCGTCGCGGATCCGCGCGGAGGCGTTCCCCGGCGGCGGGGTGCGCCTGTCGGGCCGGGTGGGTCCGGTGCGGGTGGTCTAGCGGTCGGCGCCGAACCAGCCGGGGGCGTCGAGGCGGAACAGCTCGCCGGGGGCGAGGGCCGCGAGGCCGGTCTCGATGTCGGCGAGGCGGTCGGGACCGATCCGGGCGGCCCAGTCGGCACGGACGCGCGCGAACGTGCGCGCGGACCGGTCGAGGACGTCCAGGCCCCGGGCGGTGAGGCGCACGGCCTTGCGGCGGGCGTCGGCCGGGTCGGGGGCGCGCTCAACGTACCCCTGCTTCTCCAGGGCGGCGATGGTCTTCCCGGCGGCCTGCTTGGTGACCCCCAGGCGCGCGCCGAGTTCGACGGCGGTGGTCCCCTGCGTGCCGATGGCCTGGAAGACGAAGCCGTGCATGGGCCGCAGGTCGGGGTGGCCGGCGGCGGCGAGGTCGGTGTGGACGGCGTCGACGGCGGCGCGGAACGCGGCGAACAGGCGCAGCGGGAGCTCGTGCCCGGGGGGCGGCTCAACGGGGGCCGACTCAACCACGATCGACAACCAGGTTTACTATATGGGCAACCATGTTGTCCATTCTAGGAGATAGCCCCGTGCGCATCGTCCGCAGTACCGAGACCCGCCGCACCGCCACCCCCGCCGCGGTCATGACCACCCTCGCCTCCCCGACCCTCGGCGACGCCCCGTACCCGCTGTGGCGCGTCGAGGCCGCCCCCGGCGCCGCCGGGCCCCTCCACCTGATCGACGCCGACCAGGTGTGGGCGTTCACCGCCGGGACCGCGGAGGTCGAAGTGGACGGCGAACGGACCGGGGCGGGCGCGGGCGACACGCTCGTCGTCCCCGCCAGCGCCCCGCGCCGCTTCACACCCGGCCCGGAGGGGTTCACGGCGATCGTCACCGGCCCGGCCGGGATGCGTGCCTCCGTGCCTGCGGCGCCGGCCGAGAAGATCGACCTCGCCTGGGCCGCTTAGCGACCGGCGAGGCGCTCGCGCCGCCGCTCGGCGAAGTCGCGCAGGGCCCGGAGGAAGTCCACGTGCCGGAACCCCGGCCAGTACACGTCGCAGAACGACAGCTCCGCGCCCGCCGACTGCCACAGCAGGAAGCTGGAGAGGCGCCGCTCCCCCGAGGTCCGGATGATCAGGTCCGGCCCCGGCAGGTCCGCGGTGTACCGGTGCGCGTCGATGTCGCCCTCGGTGACCCGCGCGGCGAGCTCCCGGAGCCCCCCGCCCGCGGCGGCCTCGGCCTCCAGGAGCGAGCGGACGGCGTCGACGATCTCGGTCTGCCCGTCGTACCCGATCGCCACCGTCAGGTGCGCGCCGTCGCGGTGCGCGGTGGCCTCCACCGCGCCCTTGAGGGCGCGCGCGGTCGAGTCCGGGACGGTGTCGAGGCGCCCGGCCAGGTGCAGGCGCCACGGGTTCGCGGGCTCGGTGAGCCGCTCGGCGACGATCTCCTCGACCATCGCCATCAGGTGCGCGACCTCCCCCGAGCCGCGCTTGGCCAGGTTGTCGGCCGAGGCGACGTACACGGTCACGTGCCCGATCCCCAGCCCGTGGCACCACGCGAGGAGGTCGTCGAGGTGCTCGGCCCCGTACCGGTGCCCCACCCCCGCGTCGGCGAACCCCTGCGACCGCGCCCACCGCCGGTTCCCGTCCATCGCCACCGCCACATGCCGCGGCAGCAGCCCCGGATCGAGCCGCCGCCGCAACCGCCGTGCGTACATCCGGTACACCCCTTGGGGAACGCGCATGCCCCGACCCTACCGGCCTCTCACAGCCGGGTGTCGGCGTAGCGGGTCATGGCCGCGGCGAGGAACGCGGCGTGGCCTTCGGCGACCTGTTCGCACGGGTCGCGGAAGCGGGGGTCGCCGGTGTAGAGGGCCGCGAGGCGCCGGTACGCCTCGGGGGCGGGCCGGGAGTCCCAGTGGGCCTCAACGAGGCGGTAGTGGTCGGCCACGACGTCCTGGACGGCCGCGTCCGCCGGGCCCCGGCCCTCGGCCCGGAGGGCCGCGAGCGCGGCGTTGATGCGGTCCATCTCCGCGGGGACGGCGCGGCGCTGCTCGGGGGTGAGGTGCTGGAGGGCGGTGAAGGCGCGTTCGACGACCTGCTGCGCCCACGCCTCCCGGGCCTGGGCGCGGGTGTCGGGGGCGTCGAGTCCGGTGAACCAGGTGTCGGGCGCCATGGGGCGGCCTCCTTCGAGTTGGCGGATGGTCGCCTCGACGGTGGCGGCGAGGCGGGCGAGGCGTTCGGCCTCGGCGGCGAGCTGGGCCGCGTGGCGCCGCAGTGCCTCGGCCTCGTCCAGGTCCCCGTCGAGGACGGCGTTGATGTCGCCCAGGCCGAGCCCGAGGCGTTTGAGCAGGAGGATCTGCTGGAGCCGCAGGAGTTCGGCGCGGCGGTAGCGGCGCTGGCCGCCGGGGCCGGTGCCGGCGGGGGCGAGGAGGCCGATGGCGTCGTAGTGGCGCAGGGTGCGCGCGGTGGTGCCGGCGAGGCGCGCGACCTGCGCGGTGGTCCACTCGTCCACGGGTGGTCTCCGTTCCGTCGGGTGCGGGTCCGACGGTATCGGCTGACGCGGCGTCACCCGCAAGGAAAGAGAGACGCGGGTCACCGTCAAGTGGCGCGACCATGGGGCGTCCGGTTCGTTGTTTACATGGGGCGGCATTGACCCACTCACGTGGGGCGGATTTCCCCCTGGGGTCTCCCCGCTCACGCGGGGCAGGAGAAAGAACGAGCGGCCCCCGGCTGATGCTGGGGGCCGCTTTCTGCTGCTTCGGGCTAGGCGGCGCGGATGGCGGCCTTGCGGAAGTCGCGGTTGAGCTGGCCGATGACGTCGAGGCCGATCTCCTTGGGGCACGCGGCGGAGCACTCGCCGGTGTTGGTGCACCCGCCGAAGCCGGCCTCGTCGTGGGCGGCGACCATGCCGAGGACGCGGGTGGCGCGCTCGGGCTGGCCCTGCGGGGTCAGGCCGAGGTGGGCGACCTTGGCGGCCATGAACAGCATCCCGGACCCGTTGGGGCAGGCGGCGACGCACGCCCCGCAGCCGATGCACGCGGCGGCGGAGAACGCGGCGTCGGCGTCCTGCTTGGGGATGGGGACGGCGTGCGCGTCGGGCGCGGTGCCGGTGGGCGCGGAGATGTACCCGCCGGCCTGGATGATCCGGTCGAACGCGGACCGGTCGACGACGAGGTCCTTGATGACCGGGAACGCCCCGGCGCGCCACGGCTCGACGTCGATCGAGTCGCCGTCCTTGTACTTGCGCATGTGGAGCTGGCAGGTCGTGGTCGCGGCCTGCGGGCCGTGCGGCTGCCCGTCGATGACGAGCGAGCAGGCGCCGCAGATGCCTTCGCGGCAGTCGTGGTCGAACGCGACGGGGTCCTCGCCCTCGGAGATGAGGCGCTCGTTGAGGACGTCGAGCATCTCCAGGAAGGAGGCGTCCTCGGAGACCTCGTCGAGTTCGTAGGCGACCATCCCGCCCTTGGCGTCGGCGTCGGCCTGGCGCCAGATTCGCAGCTTGAGTTTCACTTGTAGCTCCGTTGGGTGGGCTTGACGTACTCGAACACGAGGGATTCCTTGTGGAGGACCGGCTCGTCCCCGCCGTACTCCCAGGCCGCGACGTACGAGAAGTGCTCGTCGTCGCGCTTGGCCTCGCCCTCGTCGGTCTGGGACTCGGCCCGGAAGTGCCCGCCGCAGGACTCGGTGCGGTGCAGGGCGTCGATGCACATGAGTTCGCCGAGCTCGAAGAAGTCGGCGACGCGCCCGGCCTTCTCCAGCTGCTGGTTGAGCTCCTCGGCCTTGCCGGTGACCTTGACGCGCTTGTAGAACTCGTCCTTGAGGTCGCGGATGAGGCCGATGGCCTTGCGCAGGCCCTCGTCGGTGCGCTCCATCCCGCAGTACTCCCACATGATCTTGCCGAGTTCGCGGTGGAAGGAGTCCACGGTGCGGTCGCCGTCGTTGTTCAGGAAGAACGCGATGCGCTCGTCCACGTCGCGGCGGGCGGCCACCACGTCCTCGTGGGTCTCGTCGACGGCCTCGAAGGGCCCGTCGGCGAGGTAGTCGGAGATCGTGTTCGGCAGGACGAAGTACCCGTCCGACAGGCCCTGCATGAGCGCGGAGGCGCCCAGGCGGTTGGCGCCGTGGTCGGAGAAGTTCGCCTCGCCGGTCACGAACAGGCCGGGGATGTTCGACGAGAGGTCGTAGTCGACCCACAGGCCGCCCATCGTGTAGTGCACGGCCGGGTAGATGCGCATGGGCCGCTCGTACGGGTTCTCGCCGGTGATCCGCTCGTACATGTCGAACAGGTTCCCGTACTTCGCCTCGACGGCCTTCTTGCCGAGCCGCTTGATCGCGTCGGCGAAGTCGAGGTAGACGCCGAGCCCGCCGGGACCGACGCCGTGGCCCTCGTCGCACACGATCTTCGCGGCGCGGGAGGCGATGTCGCGGGGCACGAGGTTCCCGAACGCGGGGTAGCGCCGCTCCAGGTAGTAGTCGCGCTCGTCCTCGGGGATGTCCGCGGGGTGGCGCTCGTCGTGCTTGGACTTCGGCACCCACACGCGCCCGTCGTTGCGCAGCGACTCGGACATGAGCGTGAGCTTCGACTGGTGGTCCCCGGACTGGGGGATGCACGTGGGGTGGATCTGCGTGTAGCAGGGGTTCGCGAAGTACGCGCCCTTGCGGTGGGCCCGCCAGGAGGCGGTGACGTTGCAGCCCTTCGCGTTCGTGGACAGGAAGAACACGTTCCCGTACCCGCCGGAGGCGAGGACGACCGCGTCGGCCAGCTCGGTGGAGATCTCGCCGGTGACCAGGTCGCGCACGACGATGCCGCGGGCCTTGCCGTCGACGACGACCAGTTCGAGCATCTCGTGGCGGGTGTGCAGGTCCACCGTCCCGGCGGCGACCTGCCGCTGGAGCGCCTGGTAGGCGCCGAGGAGGAGCTGCTGGCCGGTCTGGCCGCGCGCGTAGAACGTGCGCGAGACCTGCGCGCCGCCGAACGACCGGTTGTCGAGCAGGCCGCCGTACTCGCGGGCGAACGGGACGCCCTGGGCGACGCACTGGTCGATGATCTCGGTGGAGACCTCGGCGAGGCGGTGCACGTTCGACTCGCGGGAGCGGAAGTCGCCGCCCTTGACGGTGTCGTAGAACAGCCGGTGGACCGAGTCGCCGTCGTTGCGGTAGTTCTTCGCGGCGTTGATGCCGCCCTGCGCGGCGATCGAGTGGGCCCGGCGCGCCGAGTCCTGGAAGCAGTAGTTCGCGACCCGGTACCCCAGCTCGCCGAGCGTCGCCGCCGCCGAGGCCCCGGCGAGGCCGGTGCCGACGACGATGACGCGGAGCTTGCGCCGGTTCGCGGGGTTGACCAGGCGCCCGGAGAAGCGCCGCTTCTCCCACCGCTCGTTGATCGGCCCCGCGGGGGCCTTCGTGTCCGCGACGGGCTCGCCCTCGCGGTAGTAGTCGATGCTCATGTCAACTCACCAAACCGAACGTGACGGACAGGGGCACGATCGCGAACCCTGCGACGATGATGACGGCGACGGCGAGCGCGATCGCCTGGGTGCGCTTGCGCCACTTCGTGGTCGGGCCCGCGATGGTCTGCACCGCCGACCAGATGCCGTGCCGCAGGTGGAACCCGAGGGCCACCAGGGCGAGGAGGTAGAACACGGTGACCGGCCAGCGCGAGGGGTCGAAGGTGGCGACCACGGCCCCGTAGGCGTCGTGGATGTCCTTGACCGGGTTGACGGTGCGCCAGGTGAGGTCGAGGAGGTGCCAGACGACGAACAGGACGATGACGATCCCGCCCAGGCGCATCGTCAGGTACGCGTTCGGGGACTCGCCCTTGGCCTTGTGGTGGTGGGCGTACTTGACCGGCCGCGCGTGGTGCGAGCGCACCGACAGGACGATGCCGGTCCACAGGTGGACGACGATGGAGGCGACCAGGCCGATGCGCAGGACCCACAGCAGCGACTCGTGGGGCAGGAGCGGCTCGCCGAACGACCGCAGGCCGGCGGCGTAGGCGTTCATCTCCTCGCGGCCCTCGAAGATGTGGAGGTTCCCGGCCATGTGGGCGATGATGAACAGCACCATCAGGACGCCGGAGACGGCCATGGCGATCTTCAGGCCGATGTTCGACCGCCAGGGCTTCCGGGCCGCTTGGGCGCGTTTCGCCGCGCGGGCGGCGGTGCGCGTTTGCAAATCCGTAGACACGACCGGATGCTAGACGCGACAGGCGTCACCGGTCCAATTCATGGCCGGACCCCGATCCATGCCGATACGTTATGGTCATGCGCCCGCAGCAGCTCCAGGCATTCCTCGCCGTCGCACAAACCCGGCATTTCACCCACGCGGCCGAAGAACTCGGTGTGACACAACCGTCATTGAGCAAGCAGATCCAGGCCCTCGAAACCGAGCTCGGCGCGCCCTTGTTGACGCGCTCGCGCGGGCGCATCGAGCTGACCGACGCGGGCCAGACCCTCCTGCCCCACGCCCGCCGCATCACCGCCGCCCACGCCGCCGCCCGCGCCGACGTCGACGACGTCCTCGCCGTCCGCGCCGGGCACCTGCGCCTGGGCGCGACCCCGTCCCTGTGCTCCTGGCTCATCGCGCCTCTGCTCACCCGCTACCGGGACGCCCACCCCGGGGTGACGGTGACGCTCACCGAGGACGGCTCCGGGCCCCTGGCCGAGCGCCTCGCCGCCGGGGACCTCGACCTCGCGTTCACCGCCGGGGACACCGGCGCCGACCCGACCCTCTCCGTCCAGCCGCTCCTGGCCGAAGCCCTCGTCGTCGCCTCCGCCGCCCACCTGCCCCCGCTCACCCGCCAGGCGTACATCGGGCTCGCGCAGCTCAGGGAGCAGGCGTTCGTGCTCCCCGCGCACGGCTACGACCTGCGCGACCTCACCATCACCACCTGCGAGCGGGCCGGATTCACCCCAAGAACCGGGGTGGACGGGGGCGCGACGGACGCCATCGCGTCGCTGGTGGAGGCGGGCCTGGGGATCGCGCTGCTCCCGGCGATGATCGCCGCGTCCCGCCCGGGGCTGCGGGCGACGCCGCTGGCGCCGCCGGGGGCGAGCCGCACGATCGCGCTGGCGTCGCGGCGGGAGGCGCCGTTGACGAAGGCCGCGGGGGCGTTCGCGGCGTGCCTGGACGAGCATCTGACGGACCTGCACGCGTGGGGGCGGCTCCCGCAGGGGATGCGCGCGGTCTAGGGGTCGGTGAAGGTGTCGCGGTCGAACATGGCGGCGGTCTGGCGCGCCGAGGGCGTCCCGGCGTCGGGGTCGGCGCCGGCGTCGATGAGGACGCTGACGACGTCCTCGTAGTTCTTGAAGACGGCGCCGGCGAGGGGCGACTGCTGGCGGTCGTTGCACCGGTCGACGGCGGCCCCGGCCCCGATGAGGGCGGTGACGGTGGGGGCGTGGCCGTGGTAGGCGGCGAGCATGAGCAGGGAGTCCCCGGAGCCGTTGGCGAGGTCGACGGGGAGCCCGGCGGCGACGAACGCGAGGAGCCGGTCGGTCTCGCCGGCGCGGGCCAGGTCGAACGCGGCCTCGGCGATGTCCTGGAATTCCTCGTCGTCGCTCATGCGCACCAGCCTTCCACACCCGCCCGCGGCCTGTGGCGCGTATCGCGCGGGGCCTCTCCAGTGGACCGGGGCGGGCCCGGTTCACCCGGGCAGGTGTCGGCCCGGGTATTGACACGGCTGCATCGGGGTGGGAAAGATTGATGCGGGCCCGCAGGCGCCTCGCTGACACGAACCGCCGCGTCGCCTCAATCGGTGGGGACAAGAACGGTGAGGACTCGGGCATGAACGAGCCGAAAATCCTAGGACAGTTCCAATTGGAACATCGGACCATCCAGGTCAGCGGCGACGACGGGAACGTCGGCACGGTCTGGCTGCAGCGGCTCCATCCGGATCCTCCCATGGCGCTGGGCTGCGTGGTGGAGCTGGACTCCTCGACGCCGCGGCTGCGCCTGTACCGGGCCGAGTGGCCCGATGCGCTCAGGGAGCAGGCGAAGGAGCAGACGATCAAGATCTGGCGGGCCGCCCGGGACTGAGCCGCGAGGCCACGGCCTCGGCTTTCGCGTCGGCTTCGGCGACCTCCGCGTCGGGGTCCGAGCGCCACGTGATGCCCCCGCCCGCCCACAGGTGGGCCCGGGTCGCGTCGAGGGCGACGGTGCGGATCGTGACGCCCAGCCTGATGCGGTCGCCTTGGATGAAGCCGAAGGCGCCCATGGCGGGGCCGCGGCCGACCGGTTCGAGCCCGGCGGCGAGGTCGAGCATGGCGAGTTTCGGGGTGCCGGTGACCGAGCCGGGCGGGCACATGGCCCGCAGCACGTCGGCGAGGCCGGTCCCGGGTTCGAGTTCGCACACCACTGTGGATTCGGCCTGCCAGAGGCGGTCCCATTGCGCGAGTGCGAACAGCCGCTCGACGGCGACGGTGCCGGGGACGGCGATCCGCGCGAGGTCGTTGCGTTCGAGGTCCACGACCATGACGTGCTCGGCGCGCTCCTTCACCGACGCCAGGAGCTCGGTGCGGCCCTCGGGGGTGGCGGGCGCGGTGCCCTTGATCGGGTAGGTCGCGGCCTTCCCGGTTTCGACGGTGAGGAACGCTTCGGGGGACCCGGAGGCGACGAGCCACCCGTCCCCGGACAGGACCCCGCCCCACGACGCGCCCGGAATGCCCGCCACGGCCGCCGCGAGCCCGGCGGGGTCGCCGGTCCAGGGGGCGCTGCGGTGGCCGACGACGTTCGCGACGTACACCTGGCCCCGCCCGATCGCCTCCTGCACGGCCACGACCGCTTTCGCGTGGTCGGCGCCCGACCACGACCGCCGCCACTCCCCCACCCTGAACGCACCGGGGGCGCGGTCGCTGCGGTCCCCGTGGGCGTAGGCCACGAGCGCGAGATCGGGGACGGCCGGCACCGGCGTCGGGGCGCCCGTCGCACCCCCCGCCATCACCGCCCCGGCCGCGGAGGACACGAGGACGGCGACACCGCAGATCGAGCCGTCCGCGTCGCCGTGCGGGGCGCCGTACTCGGCGCAGAACGCCTCGGCGAGGGCCGCGGGGTCCCCGCCGTCGCCCACGCGCCATTCGAGCCGGTCCACCTCGACCAGGCGCGCCCGGCACGCCGGATCGGCACCGGGCGGCGCGGGGGGCACGGACCGCAAGATCGACATGGACCCATTGTCGCCGCGACTCACCGGACGCGACCGGACCGAGTGGGGCACCTCACGCCGGAGCGATCGCCCCCAGGACCCCGCCCTCCGACGGCGCCGCGATGTACTCCCCGCCCGTCGCCTCCGCCAGCTGCGTCAGGTTCTCCGCGTTCGCCGCACCGAACCCGACCGTGTACACCGTCGCCGACCCCGCCATCGCCGCCAGCGCGTCCGCCGTCTCACCCACCGTCGGCAGGCTCGCGGTGTCCTCACCGGAGTTCGTCAGCACCACGATCACGTTCGCCGCCCCGTCCACCAGGTTCGCGTTCATGTCCGTGTACGCCGCCACCAGGGAGTCGTACAGCGGCGCCCCGCCCTCGAACACGGCCTCCTCCGACAGGTCGTACAGCGTCTGGGTGAGCCCGCTCTTCGCGTCCCCGGACATCTCCGCACCCTCGGACACCGACCGCCAGTTCACGTCCTCGCCCGCACCGACCCCGTACTCCCACAGCCCCGCCCGCCAGGTCGGCTCCATCTCGTCGATCATGTCGATCGCGACCCGCACGGCCGCGATCCCCGCCTCGACCGTGTCGCCCTCGTACTCGACGTTCTCCTCCATCACCGCCGAGGACCAGTCGAGCAGGAACATCACGTTCAGGTCCTGCGCCCCCGACTGCCACGCCCGCACCGCCGCACCCACGGCCTCCGGCGTCGCCTGACCCAGAGCCGCACCCGCATCGTCAATGGGCTTCAGCTCGGGGTCGGTGAACGCCCCCGACGACACCTGCCCCGACACGTACTCGCCGAAGTCCTCCGCGATCTGCGCATCGGTCGCCGACACCCACGCCGCACCCCCGAGGACCATGTACGACGCCACCGCGCTCACCGTCGACCCCGACGGCGTCACCGGCACCAGCGGATCCTCAGAATCCGACGTCGAGTTGAAGTCCTCGACCTGGTAGTCCAGCATCGTCATCACCTGCGACGCATCGGCCGCCTCGATGTACGCGTTCTTCAACCCCTCGCCGTCCGCCGCCGACGACCCCGCCTCGATCGCCGCCGCATACGCGTCCGACGCCGCCTGCGAGAACCCCCCGGCCCCGTCCGACGACGCGTTCAACAACGCCACCAGCCCCTCGGTCGACGACCGCGGATTCGCCGCCGCCAGACTGATGTCCCCCGCCGTCGCCGCCGACACCACATCCGCCCACGTCGGCGGCTCACCACCGATCCAACCCAGGTCCGTCGCCGTCGACTCCGCGACCGCCAGCACCGACCCCGCCTCACCCAGCGCCACCGGCTCCGACGACACGTACCCCGCCGTCGCCTCACTCGACGTCATCCACGACGCCCACACCTGCGCATCAGGCGCCCACGCGATCGGCCGCTTCCCGAACGACATCGCATTCCACGACCCCGTGATCCCCCGCGACGCGTCCGCAGCCGACACCTCCGTCACCTCGACCCCGACGCACTCCCCGTTCAGCTCCGGCTGCTCCCGCTCCCACTCCTGCGCCGCATCCCCCAGAGACCCGAACACACTCGGCGCCGCCGCCACCGTCACCCGGTACACCTCACCCGAGCAACCCGACCGCAACAGCGCCACGAAACCCCACGTCAAACCCGACGCCACCAGCACCGACACCAACGTGATCACGATCCACGGCGCCACCGGCATCTTCTGGCCGCCCTTCTTGCGCCGCCGCCCCGTCCGGTGGGACTTGACCTTGTGCTCAATGCCGAAAACCATGCGCTTCACTCCTGGGGGGATCGTCGGCAGCCAGTCTAGAGCCCGCACGTCGAAGGCCCGCCCACAGTAGTGAGCGGACCTCCCGTCAACCTACTCCCCGAACGCCTCGATCGGCGGACACGTGCACGCCAGGTTCCGGTCCCCCCACGCATTGTCGATCCGACCCACCGGCGGCCAGTACTTCGCCGCCGACACACCGCCCGGCCACGCCGCCTCCGAACGCGAATACGCCCGCTCCCACACGTCCGCGGTCGCGACCGCCGCCGTGTGCGGCGCCGCCCGCAGCGCCGAGTCCTCCACCGCGACCCCACCGGACGCGACCGCGGCGATCTCCGCCCGGATCGCGACCATCGCATCGATGAACCGGTCCAGCTCCGCCAGGTCCTCCGACTCGGTCGGCTCCACCATGAGCGTCCCGGCGACCGGGAACGACATCGTCGGCGCGTGGAACCCGTAGTCGATGAGCCGCTTCGCGACGTCCTCGACGGTCACACCCGACTCCTTCGACAGCTCCCGCAGGTCCAGGATGCACTCGTGCGCCACCAGACCGTGCTCGCCCGTGTAGAGCACCGGGAAGTGGTCGCGCAGCCGCGCCGCCACGTAGTTCGCCGCGAGGACCGCGGAGGCGGTCGCCGCCGTGACGCCGGCCGAACCCATCATCCGCAGGTACATCCACGGGATCTGCAGGATCCCCGCCGAACCCCACCGCGCCTGCGACACCGGACCCACCGGCCCCGAGGCATCCGACGGGTCGGAGGGCAGGAACGGCACCAGGTGCGCGGCCACCGCCACCGGACCCACACCCGGACCCCCGCCGCCGTGCGGAATGCAGAACGTCTTGTGCAGGTTCAAATGCGACACGTCCGCACCGAACCGACCCGGCTTCGCCCACCCCAGCAGCGCATTCAAGTTCGCGCCGTCCACGTACACCTGACCGCCCGCGTCATGGACCCGCGCGCACACCTCAACGATCGTCGACTCATAGACACCGTGCGTCGACGGATACGTGACCATCAGCGCCGCAAGCCGCTCCGCATGCGCCGCGATCTTCGCGTCCAGATCCCCCAGGTCCACGTTCCCGGCCTCATCGCACGCGACTACCACGACTCGCATCCCGGCCAGGACCGCGCTGGCGGCGTTGGTGCCGTGGGCGGAGGCGGGGATGAGGCAGACGTCGCGGCCGGTCTCGCCGCGGTCGTGCTGCCAGGCGCGGATGGCGAGGAGCCCGGCGAGCTCGCCCTGCGATCCGGCGTTGGGCTGCACGGAGACGGCGGCGTAGCCGCACACGTCGGCGAGCCAGCCTTCGAGCTGGTCGATGAGGGCCCGCCAGCCGCGGGTCTGGTCGGCGGGGGCGAGCGGGTGGACGTCGGCGAACGCGGGCCAGGAGATCGGCTCCATCTCGGCGGCCGCGTTGAGCTTCATCGTGCACGACCCGAGCGGGATCATGCCGCGGTCGAGCCCGTAGTCCATGTCGGCGAGGCGCTTGAGGTAGCGCATCATCGCGGTCTCGGAGTGGTGGGCGGTGAACACCGGGTGGGTCAGGTACGCGGACTCGCGCGCCAGCCCGGCAGGGACCGCGGCGGCGGCCGGTGCGGCGAGGGGGATGCCGAACGCGGCGCACACGGCGGCGAGGTCGGCTTCGGTCGTGGTCTCGTCGCAGGAGGCCGCGACGGTGTCGGCGTCCACGCGGCGCAGGTTCACGCCACGCTCGGCCGCATCGGCCACGACGGCGTCGGCGCGGCCGGGGACGGCGGCGGTGACGGTGTCGAAGAACGCGTCCGAGGCGAGGGCGATGCCCGCGCCGGTGAGCGAGGCGGCCAGGCGGGCGGCCTGGGCCGCGGCGTGCTCGGCGATGCCGCGCAGGCCCTGCGGGCCGTGCCAGACGGCGAACGAGGACGCGATCACCGCGGGCAGCACCTGCGCGGTGCAGATGTTGCTCGTGGCCTTCTCACGGCGGATGTGCTGCTCCCGCGCCTGGAGCGCGAGGCGCAGCGCGGGCTGGTCGCCCGAGTCGCGCGAGACGCCCACCAGGCGGCCCGGCAGCTGCCGCTGGAGCTGCTCCCCGACGGCCATGTAGCCCGCGTGCGGCCCGCCGAAGCCCATCGGCATCCCGAACCGCTGCGTCGACCCCACCGCGATGTCCGCACCGAACTCGCCCGGCGCCGCCAGCAGCGTCAGAGCGAGCAGATCGGCCGCGACCGTGACCAGGGCGCCCTGGGCGTGGGCCGTCTCGGCTACCGCGCTCCAGTCGCGCACCGCGCCGTCCGCGCCCGGGTACTGGAGGAGGATCCCGAAGGCGCCCTCCGGGACTCCGGCCGACAGGTCAGTCACTTGGAGGTCGATGCCCACCGGCTCGGCCCGCGTCTTGAGCACCGCGAGCGTCTGCGGCAGCACCCCGGCGTCCACCGCGAACACCTCACCCGCACCGCGCTTCGCCGCGCGGCGCGCCAGCAGCATCGCCTCAGCGGCCGCCGTCGCCTCGTCCAGGAGGCTCGCACCCGCCACCGGCAGGCCCGTCAGGTCCGCGACCATCGTCTGGAAGTTCAGCAGCGCCTCAAGGCGCCCCTGCGAGATCTCCGCCTGGTACGGCGTATAGGCCGTATACCAGGACGGGTTCTCCAGGACGTTCCGGCGGATCACCGCCGGCGTGTGGGTGCCGAAGTAGCCCAGGCCGAGCATCGAGCGCATCGGCCGGTTCAAAGCGGCGAGGTCCTGGAGCTCGGCCTGCGCCTCGGTCTCGGACACCGCGGGCGGCAGCGCCAGCCCGTCGCGCGAGCGGATCAGCGCCGGCATGCACGCGTCCATCAGCGCCTCAAGGCTCGGATACCCGACCGCCTTCAGCATGGCGTCCTGGTCGGCGGGATCGGTCCCGATATGGCGGGCGGCGAAAGCGGAACGGTCGGTCACGGTACCTCCGGTGACATGGGACGACACTGGCATCCCCTCGTCTGTCACCGGGTGAGCGGCTTCAGAGCGGCCTGTTCCGAACGGTCCTGGTACCTGAGAGTTTGAAGCGAGGGACTTGCCCCTTCGGTGCCGTGTAGCGCATGAGGCCCACGATCTCTCCCGCCCGGTTTTCCGGCTCTGCCGCCATCGTAGGTCAGGACACCCCGCGCCGGCGAACGGGCACACCCGTCGTGTGGCCCACCGCCGCCTGCTCCGGCGCGTGCAGCTGCGTCGGCGCCTTCACCGGCGCCTCACCCGGCAGCGTCGCCAACCGCCCCATCACCTCGGTCACCGTCGACCGCACCGCGATCCCGAAGACCCCCTGGCCGCCCCGCAGCAGGTCGATCACCTCGCCCGCCGACCGGCACTCGTACACCGTCGAACCGTCCGACATGAGCGTGATCTCCGCCAGGTCCTTCACCCCGCGCGAACGCAAAGCCTCCACGGCCTTGCGGATGTTCTGCAACGACACCCCCGCATCGAGGAGCCGCTTGATGACCTTCAGGACGATGATGTCCCGGAACGAGTACAGCCGGTTCGACCCCGAACCCGACGCCGCCCGGATGCTCGGCTCCACCAGGCCCGTCCGCGCCCAGTAGTCCAGCTGCCGGTACGTGATCCCCACGACCCGGCACGCCGCCGTCCCCCGCCAACCGCGGATCTGACTGGGCGGGACCACCTGGCGTCCCGAGGGTTCACTGTGGGCGTCCATGGCACGTCCTCCGAGGTCAGCGGGTGTCCTACGAGGGTGAGCCTAAACGCCCCGACCCTCCACCATGGGCTGAACCAGAGAAAACCTCGGCCGGTCCCCAGGACTCAGCGGTTCTCCTCGAAGTCCTCGGGCGTGACCTCTTCCAAGAACTCCCGGAACTTCTCCACCTCGTCCTCCTGCGTATCGGGAAGGACCACCCCGGCCTCGTCGAGCACCGCGTCGGCGCACCAGATCGGCGCCTCCGTGCGCAGCGCGATCGCGATCGCATCCGACGAACGGGAGGAGACCCGCGTGCGCCCGTCCAGGACGAGCTCCGCGAAGTAGATCGTGTCCCGCAGCTCCGTGATCTCCACCGACGTCAGCGTCACGTCCAGCGCGTCCAGCACGTCGCGGATCAGGTCGTGCGTCAGCGGACGGGAGAGCTGCACGTCCTGCTGCTGATAGGCGATCGCGGCCGCCTCCACCGTCCCGATCCAGATCGGCAGGTACCGATTCCCGTCGACCTCTTTCAGGAGCACCACCGGCTGATTGCTCGGGAGTTCCACGCGGACCCCGACCACGGTCATCATCCGCACCGGTAACGCCTCCAACGGTATCGCCGTCAAATGAAAGGACCCGCCAGGGAAGGCCCGGGCGGGTCCTGAGACTCTCAGCCTACTGCGCCGATGACGCGCGCGCTGCGCGCGCCGGGGTACGGCGCCGGGGTCAGGCGGCCGGCTTCGGACCGGAGATGAACACCAGGCGGAACTTGCCGATCTGCACCTCGTCGCCGTTGCCGAGACCGGCGGTCTCCACGCGCTCGCGGTTCACGTAGGTGCCGTTCAGGCTGCCCACGTCGCGGACGGTGAAACCCGCCGCGTCGCGGTGGAACTCGGCGTGGCGCCGCGAGACCGTCACGTCGTCGAGGAAGATGTCGGAGTCGGGGTGGCGCCCGGAGGTCGTCACCTCGGTGTTGAGGAGGAAGCGCGCACCGGCGTTCGGTCCGCGGCGGACCACGAGCAAGGCGGTGCCCGCCGGGAGGGAGTCCGCCAACCGGGCGGAGTTGAGCTCCGCGTCGACCTCGCCGCCTTCCTGCAAGGCGGACAGGTTCATCGTGGCCGTGACATCCGGCGGAGGGAACTCGTCATTCGAACGCGTCATGGGATTGCCACCTTCTAGCAAGTCTGGACCCTCTGGTCACTCCGTAAGCTTCGCATATGCTCCGGCGTCGAGCAAAGCACTGAGCGAGCCGGCATCCTCGACTTCGATGTCGAACATCCAGCCCGCCGCATAGGGGTCGCTGTTCACCAATTCCGGGGATTCCGACAATTCGTCATTGCACGCAAGAATCTTACCGGTCAAGGGAGCGTACACGTCGGAGACGCTCTTGGTCGACTCGACTTCGCCGACCACCTCACCGGCTCGGACCTCGGCACCGGCCTCCGGAAGTTGGACGAATACGACGTCGCCCAGCGCGTTCTGCGCGAACTCGGTGATGCCGATGCGCACGACATTGCCGTCGCGGACCTCGACCCACTCGTGCTCCGCCGTATAGCGCAGTTCTTCCGGAATCACCTGGTGCCCCCCTCTGCGAGCGCCCCCGCCCTGTTGCGGGGTCGGACGTCCATGACGGTATCGCCCGTCAGAACCGGCGTTGCGGCGGGGCGGCGGCCGCGTGACAGAACGGCGCTCGCAGAAGCAGCGGTGGGACCGCTACCCTGCTCACGCCGCGACCTCCGTGCGGGGACTCCCGGCCCTGAGGAGCCCGCGGGCCTGCCGCAGGTACACCAGGGCTGCGAGCCAGTACAGGCCCAGGCCCCACCAGGCGAGGGCCCAGCCGAGCGGCTTGGCCCAGAAGTCGGCCTCGGGGACGAGCCCGGCGATGACGAGCACCGGGAACGTGCAGAACACGATCGTCGTGGACGCCTTCCCGAGGAAGTGCACTTGGGGCGGGGCGTGGCCGTGCCAGCGCAGCACGATGACCATGCCGACCATGACGGCCTCGCGGGCGAGCGCGGCCAGGGTGAACAGCCACGGCAGCAGGCCCACGTAGGTGAGGGCCAGGAGCGCGGTGAGGATGTAGAGGCGGTCGACGAACGGGTCGAGGAGCCGCCCGAGCTTCGAGACCTGGTTGAGGTGGCGGGCCAGCTGCCCGTCGACCCAGTCGGTGCCCGAGCCGACCGCGAGGACGACGGCGGCCTGCCAGTAGTACTGCGTGCCCAGGAGGAGGTAGCAGAACAGCGGGATGCCGAGGAGGCGCACGGCGGTGACCAGGTTCGGCCAGGTCCACACGCCCCATCCGGCCGGTGGCGCAGCGTCGGCTGACTTGCTCAAGGCGTTCCTCTCGGCGGCGCCGGTCGCCGTGGCGGCCCGGTGCCCTGGGTCGGTCTCCTCTCGCTCGCCGGCGGGCGAGCGGTGTGTGGTCGTTTCGTTTCGCTTCGGTGGGTGTACCGCGATTCTAGCGGTAGGGGCCGACACCCGTACCGGGGAAATTCGAGCCCTTGTATGTGTTGCTGACGGGCGAAGCCCGGCGTTATCAGGAGCTGAGCCCGAGGTCGGACCGCGATTCCACAAGAGGCGGTACGCCTCGGAGTCGATATAACTCTTATGGAAAACGTGATAGGAAACAACCCGGGCCGGTCCTGTGGGACCGGCCCGGGTCTCGTCTGGAGGTGCCGGACGGGCCTACGCGGACGGCGCGCCGGGGATGAACACCTCGGGTTCTTCCTTGCGGAAGTAGGCGTTGGCGGACGGGACGGCCAGCAGGATGATCACCAGCAGGGAGCCGAGGATCGCTAGGGCGAAGGTGGCGTAGCCGACCCAGGTCGTCCACGCCGGGTAGGCGCCGGTGACGGCGTCGAAGAGCGCCTGGACGTCGAGGCCCTCGGCGTCGCCGGTGGCTTCGAGGCCGGCCTCCATGAAGGAGACGGCGAAGAACTGGGTGGCGGCGAGGAACCCGCCGCAGATCAGGACGAGCGGCTGGACGATCCAGGTGAGGATGCGGCCGACGCGGTTGCCCGCGCCGTTGAGGAACGCGAGCACCAGGATCAGCGCGGCGAACACGAACGGTCCGATCGCGTTCAGGCCGCCGCCCTCGAAGGTGGTGCCCTCGGGGAGGTCGGAGACGGCGTAGCCCTGGGCCGCGAGCTCGGCCTCGGCTGCGGACTGGGCGTCGGCGCCGTAGAGCAGGCCGGCGACGGCCTGGACGACGAGGAGCAGCGCCAGGAGGATCTGGAGCCACACTGCGAAGGTGACCGACCCGGGGCGGGTCTTGGCGGGCGGGGTTGCGGACATGCTTGCCTCCGTGCGGGTTCACGGGCGCGGCCGTGACGGCCGGACCACTGGGGGTGGTCTCCCCACGCTAGCAAGCATCGACGCCCGTCGCTGGAAGGAATACCCGTCCTTCTGCGGCAGTAGGCGCCGGAGCCCCGTGTCGGTCGTGAGGACTACTCCCCTGCGTCCTCCTCGGCCCGCTGGAGCGCCCTGCGCCGCACGGCCACCGCCGCGCCCACCAGGCACCCTGCCATCGGGACCGCCAGGAGCCACAGGGCCCACGCGGTGGCCGCGAACGCGGCGACGCCGCCCAGGAGGATGCCCGTGCCGCTCAGGTCGGTCCGGGTGCCGTCGAGGGCGCGGGCGAACACGTCCCGCCACCGCTCCCCCGGCGCCCACTCCGCGGCGGCGCGCAGCAGGACCGTCACCGCGAGGGCCGCGACGACGAACGTGGCGAGGGCGAACCCGGGGCGGCCCGGGACGCCCTCCTGCGCGAGCACGGCGAGGTTGAGGACGAGCACCAGGGCCGCGCCGACCATCGCCAGTCCGACGCGCCAGCCGTCCCGCCAGGCCGCTCGGAAGTCCGCCCAGAACGAGCCCCACGACGTGGGGTCCCCTTCGGTGTACGCCCGCAGGTGCCGGGCCGCGGCCGCCAGCGCGGCCGGGACCGTGACGACCGGGATCGCGGCGAGGGCGAACCACACGCCGGTCAGCAGGCATTCGGCGAAGAGCGCGAAGCCCTCGCCGAACGCCTGCCGCCTCGGTCTGGCGATGGCGGCCATCAGCCCTTGACCCCGGAGGTGGCGATGCCCTTGATGAGGAACTTCTGGAAGACCAGGAAGAACAGCACGACGGGGACGAGGGACAGGAGCGTCATCGCCATCATGCCGCCGTAGTTCGAGACGGCCTCGGTGTTGTTGTAGGACTGGAGGAGCCGCGGCAGCGGGAACTTCTCGATCTCGTGGAGGTAGATCAGGGGGCCCATGAAGTCGTTCCAGGAGCCGATGAACGTGAAGATCGAGGAGGTCACGATCGCGGGGCGCAGGAGCGGCAGCATGATCGAAAAGAAGATGCGGAAGTGCCCGGCGCCGTCGATGGTCGCGGCCTGGTCGAGTTCGCGGGGGATGCCGCGCAGGAACTGGATGTACATGAACACGAAGAACGCGTCGAGGGCGAGGAACTTGCCGATGACGAGCGGGAAGATCGTGTTGACGACGTCGAGTTCGGAGAAGATCAGGTACTGCGGGATGAGCATGACCTGGCCGGGCAGCAGGAGCGTCGCGATGACCACGGCGAACATGGCCTTGCGGCCGGGGAACTCCAGGCGGCCCAGGGCGTAGGCGGTGATCGAGCAGGAGACGACGATGCCGACCACGGAGAGCGCGGCGATGACGAACGAGTTCCAGAAGAACCGCCACAGGGGGACCCCGGCAAGGCCGTCGAAGGCGCTCGCGAAGTTCTCCCAGGTGATCGTGGACGGGATCGGGGACAGGTCGGTGATGATGTCCGCGTTGGGTTTGATGGACGCGGTGAGCACCCAGAACGCGGGGTAGAGCACGACGATGAGGGACGCCAGGAGGCACAGGTGCCACAGGACGGAGCGGCCCCTCTCGCCCGCGGTGCGCTGGCGGCGTCCGACGATGCGGGGTTCTTCTGCGGTCTGAGCGGTCACTTGTTGTCCTCCCCCGCGTAGTAGACGAGGTTCTTGGCGGCGCGGAACATGATCAGGGTGACCACGCCGACGGCGAGGACGAGCATCCAGGCCCAGGCGGAGGCGTAGCCCATGCGCAGGTCGACGAAGGCGAGCGCGTAGATGCGCACGGTGTAGAAGAGCGTGGACCAGGCGGGTCCGCCGGCGGTGCCGCCGATGATGAAGGCGGGGCCGAACATCTGGAACGCGTGGACGGTCTCCATGAGGACGTTGAAGAAGATGACCGGGGAGAGCATGGGGATCGTGATGTGCACGAACCGGTGCCACTTGCCGGCGCCGTCGACCTCGGCGGCCTCGTAGAGCTCGCCGGGGACCTGGAGGAGCCCGGCCATGAAGATGACCATGGGGGCGCCGAAGGTCCAGACGCTGAGGAGCACGAGCATGAGGATGGAGACGTCGGGGTTGCCGATGAACCCGCCGCCCTCCCAGCCGAAGAGGCTCATGAACTGGTCCTGGGGGCCGTCAGCGGCGAAGAGCGCCTTCCAGACCAGGGCCATGCCGACGCTCATGGCGATGAGCGAGGGCATGTAGAACGCGGCCCGGTAGAAGCCGATGCCGCGGCGCTTCTGGGTGAGGAGCATGGCGACGGCGAGGGACGCGAGGAGCTTGAGCGGGACGGCGAGGACGACGTACAGGAGCGTCACCTTGACGGCCCGCGCGAACATCGGGTCGGCGAACATGGCCCGGTAGTTCTCGAAGCCGATGAAGTCGCCGCCGAGGACGAGGTGGTAGTCGGTGAACGAGAGGTACAGCGACCACAGCATGGGGCCGACGGTGAACACCAGCGAGCCGATGATCCACGGGGTCATGAAGGTGTAGCCGGTGAGCAGTTCGCCGCGGCGCGAGAGCGAGGGGCGGCGCTTGGCGGCGCCCTTCTGCTTCTTGTTCGCCTTTGCGGGGGCTCCGGCCTCGTCTGCCGCGGGCGGTGCCGCGGTCGGAGGAGCTGTCACGGTGAGGTTCCTTATCGGCGTTGGCTTTCGGGCCGCGGGGCGGGCGTGCGCCCCGCGGCCCTCGGGTTCTACTGCTCGGCGGCGAGGAGGGTCTCGGCCTCGGTGAAGAGCAGGTCGGCGGCGTCGGCGGGAGTCATCGCCGCGTACTGGACCTGCTGGTAGATCTCCAGGAACTTCTGCTCGATCGCGCCGGTGGCGGCCGGCGGGGCGGGCGGCGGCGTGGTGAGGTACTGGGAGACGCTGGCCTCGTAATCGAGGACGGCCTGCGCGTACTCGTCCAGTTCCACGTTCTCCAGGCCCACGTTGGTGGCCGGGATGCCGCGGTTGGTGCCGAGGATCGCGATCGCCTCGGGGTCGCCGAGGAAGAAGTCGACGAACTTGGCGGCGGCTTCGGCCTGCTCGGTGGTGGCCGAGATGACCAGCTGCATCGAGGGCTTCAGGTAGAGGCCGAGGTTGGCCGGGTCGACCGTGGGCGGGGCCGCCAGGGCCAGGGTGCCGCCGTTCTCGGCAACCGTGGGCGCGAGGCCCGGCATGAAGTTGTCCCAGCTGATCTCGGAGCCGAGGACGTCCTGGACGAGGCCGTCTTCAGTCCATTCAATGGTGGTCTCCACCGGCGGGACGAGTCCGGCCTCGTAGAGGTCGGCGGTGCTCGTCCACCATTCGGTGAGCTCTTCCTTGGTGAAGTTGAGGGCCTTGCCGTCCTCGGTGTAGAACGAGCCGCCCTGCTGGCGCAGCCACAGCTCCATGAAGTGGTACTGCCCGGCCCAGTCGCCGCCGCCCCACTTGCCCTCGCCGAGGGCGGGGGTGAGGGTGGTGATGGCCGCCTTGTAGTCGTCCCAGCTCTGTCCTGCGGTGGGGGCGGCGATGCCGTTGGCCTCGAACCAGTCGGCGCGGTAGAGCAGGCCGAGGGTGTTGCCCGCGGCGGGGACGGCGACGAGCTGGCCGTCGAGCTTGGCGGTTTCGAGGAAGCCCTCGCGGAAGTCGTCGGTCTTGACGACACCTTCGAGGGGCAGGAGCATCCCGGAGCCGCCGAACTGGCGCAGGCGGGAGTAGTCCATCTGGAAGACGTCGGGCAGGTCGCGGGAGGCCATGCGGCCGGCGAGGCCCTCCCAGTAGGTCGGGAAGTCGGCGAAGTTCGCCTTGACCTTGATGCCGACGTTCTTCTCCTCGAACAGGGCGATGACGTCCTGGGTGAGGCCCGCGCGGGTCTCGTCGCCCCACCATTCGAAGCTGATCTCGATGGGGTCTTCGGCGGTGCCCGCGGGGCCTTCGTCGTCGCCGCAGGCCGCGGCGGCGGCGAGGACGGCGGCGGCCGAGGCGCCCGTGAGGAGGGATCGGCGCCGGAGGCGGTGAGGGTGGCTGATCATCGTTGATTGCTCCTTCTGAATTGAGGGGTCCCGCCGGGGCGGGCCTTCGGGATCTATTGAGTTCGCCCCGACAGTCGTCGGGTGGCTTGCTCCCAGGGGGCTTGCGTCCCTTGGGGTTCGTGGCGCCTTGGCCGCGCCGAGGCGCGGGCCGCGGCGCGGCGGGGCTCCGGTCCGGGGCCGATGAGGCCGAGGGCCTGGGCCTGGACGAGGGCGTTGCCGAGGGCGGTGGCCTCGTCGGGTCCGGCGAGCACGGGACGGCCGGTGGCGTCGGCGGTGAGCTGGCAGAGGAGGGTGTTCTTGGACCCCCCGCCGACGATGTGAACGGTATCAACCGGGTCGCCGGTGAGGGCTTCGAGCGCGTCGATCGCGCGCCGGTGCGCGAGTGCGAGGGAGTCGAGGACGCACGCGGCGACCTGGGCGGGGGTCTCGGGGACGGGCTGGCCGGTCTCGGCGCAGTAGGCGCGGATGCGCTCGGGCATGTCGCCGGGGTCGGCGAAGCGGGGGTCGTCGGGGTCGACGACCGAACGCAAGCGCTCCTCTGCGGCGGCGGCGTCGAGGAGCCCGGCGAGGTCGATGTCGCGGCCCTGGCGGCGCCAGGTGTCGACGGACTCGGACAGGAGCCAGAGCCCGGCGACGTTGCGCAGGAACCGGATCGTGCCGTCGGCGCCGCGCTCGTTGGTGAACCCGGCGGCGAGGGCCTCGGGGGTGGCGATCGGGGTGTCGCGTTCGGTGCCGACGAGGGACCAGGTGCCGCAGGAGATGTACGCGGCGCGGTCGCCCTCGTAGGGGACGGCCGCGACGGCGGCGGCGGTGTCGTGGCTGGCGGTCGCGATCACCCGGGTGGTGTCGGCGAGGCCGGTGGCCGCGGCGATCTCGGGGAGGATCGGGCCGAGGACGGTGCCGGTGGGGGTGACCGGGCCGAGCACACTGCTGAAGTAGGTCGCCAGTTCGTCGGCCCAGCTGCCGTCCGCGAGGTCGATCAGTCCGGTGGTCGAGGCGTTGGTGGCCTCGCACGACAGCTCGCCGCTGAGCCAGTAGGCGATCAGGTCCGGGATGAGCAGCAGGCGGTGCGCCGACGGGCGCAGCCGGTTCGCGAGTTCGGCTTCGAGCTGGAAGACCGTGTTGAACGGCTGCGGCTGGATGCCGGTCCGCTCGAACAGCTCGGCTTCGCTCACCGAAGCCAGCACTTCGGCCTTGGCCTTGGCGTTGCGAGCGTCGCGGTAGCAGACCGGGTTGCCCAGCAGGCGGCCGTCGGCGTCCACGAGTCCGTAGTCCACGGCCCAGGAGTCGACGCCGATGGACGCGGCGTCGCCGACGGCGCGGAGGCCGTCGAGGACGCCGGACCACAGGCCGAGCACGTCCCAGTAGAGGCGGCCGCGGACCTGGACGGCGCGGTTGGGGAACCGGGCGGCCTCGGTGAGGCGCACCTGGTCCCCCTCGACATGCGCGGCCATGACGCGCCCGGAGGACGCGCCGAGGTCGACCGCTGCCAGGACCGTCATCTCAGGAAGCCTTGCGGGTTTCCCGAGTCGACGGGGATGTGGACGCCGGTGGTCAGGCCCAGGTCGGGGCCGACGAGCGCGTAGACGGCGTCGGCGACCGAGGACGGGAGCACTTCCCGCTTGAGGAGGGTGCGGCCCGCGTAGTACTGGCCGAGGTCCTCTTCCTTGACGCCGTAGACGGCCGCGCGCTTGGCACCCCAGCCCCCGGCGAAGATCCCGGAGCCGCGCACGACCCCGTCGGGGTTGACGCCGTTGACGCGGATGCCGTGCTCCCCCAGCTCGGCGGCGAGGAGGCGCACCTGGTGGGCCTGGTCGGCCTTCGTGGCGGAGTACGCGATGTTGTTGGGGCCCGCGAACACCGAGTTCTTGGAGGCGATGTAGACGATGTCCCCGCCGAAGCCCTGGGCGATCATGAGGCGCGCGGCCTCGCGGGAGACCAGGAACGAGCCCTTCGCCATGACGTCGTGCTGGAGGTCCCAGTCCGCGGCCGTGGTGTCGAGCAGCGGCTTGGACAGGGAGAGCCCGGCGTTGTTGACGACGAGGTCGACGCCGCCGAACGCGAGCGCGGCCGCGTCCAGAGCGGACTTGATCGCGCTTTCATCGGTGACGTTGCAGGACACCCCGACCGCGACGTCCGCGTTTCCGATCTCGGCGGCCGTGGCGGCCGCCTTCTCGGCGTCGAGGTCGGCGATGACGACGCAGGCGCCTTCGGCCGCGAGGCGCTCGGCGGTGGCCTTGCCGATGCCCCCGGCCGCGCCGGTCACCAGCGCGACGCGCCCGGCGAGCGGCTTGGGCTTGGGGCGGCGCTGGAGCTTGGCCTCTTCGAGGGACCAGTACTCGATGCGGAACTTCTCGGACTCGGCGATCGGCTCGTACGTGGAGACCGACTCGGCGCCGCGCATCACGTTGACGGCGTTGACGTAGAACTCGCCCGCGACGCGCGCGGTCTGCTTGTCGGCGCCGAAGGAGAACATGCCGACGCCCGGGACCAGGACGATCGCCGGGTCCGCGCCGCGGATCGCCGGGGAATCGTCGGTGGCGAAGCGCTCGTAGTAGGCGCGGTAGTCCTCGCGGTAGGCCCCATGGCGCTCCTGGAGCTGCGCGATGACCTCGTCAAGGGGCGCGGCGGCGGCGGTCTCCACGACCAGGGGGCGGACCTTGGTGCGCAGGAAGTGGTCCGGGCAGGAGGTGCCCAGGGCCGCGAGCTCCGGCATCCGCGAGGAGGCGAGGAAGTCGAGGACCTCGGGGGCGTCGGTGAAGTGGCCGACCTGGCGGTGGTCGGTGGAGGCGAGGCCGCGGACGACGGGCGCGAGCGCGGCGGCCCGGTCCCTTCGGGCGGTCTCATCGAGCGGGGCCCACGCGGGGACCTTGTCGCCGAACGGGTCCGGCTTGCCGTGCTCGGCGAGGTAGGTCTCGCAGCCGCGGATGATCTCCAGGGAGTTCGCCTCGCACGCTGCGGAGGTGTCGCCCCAGGCGGTGATGCCGTGGCCGCCGAGGATGCACCCGATGGCCTGCGGGTTGGCGTCCTTGATCGCGGCGATGTCCAGGCCCAGTTGGAAGCCGGGGCGGCGCCAGTCCACCCAGACGACGCGGTCGCCGAAGCAGGCTTCGGTGAGCGCGGGCCCGTCGGCGGCCGTGGCGAACGCGATGCCGGAGTCGGGGTGGAGGTGGTCGACGTGCGCGGCGTCCACGAGGCCGTGCATGGCGGTGTCGATGCTCGGCGCGGCGCCGCCGCGGCCGTGGAGGCAGTAGTCGAAGCGCTCGACCATGACGTCTTCCTCGTCGACGCCGGGGTACGTGTCCACCATGGCGCGCATGCGATCCAGGCGCAGGACCGCGAGCCCGGCCTCCTTGAGGGTGCCGAGGTCGCCGCCGGAGCCCTTGACCCACAGCAGCTCGACGTCCTCGCCGGTGACCGGGTCGGTCTCGGCGCCCTTGGCGGAGGTGTTGCCCCCGGCGAAGTTCGTGTTCCGCTTGTCGGCGCCGAGGCGGTTCGAGCGGGTGATCAGGTCGTTGACGGTGCCCATGGCTATGCGCCCCATCCGGCCTGCGCGCCGCCGACGCGGGCGGCCTTGATCTCGTCGGCGTAACCGGACGCGGCGTAGGCGGCGAGCGGGTCGGCGTCCAGGCCCTTCTCGGCGCGGACCTCGGCCAGGAGCGGGCGCACGTCGGTGTTGTAGGCGTCCATGAGGACCGCGTTCGCGCCGAGCACGTCCCCGGCCTGCTGCGCGGCCGCGAGGGCGTCGTGGTCGACCAGGAGGGCCTTGGCGGTCGCCTCCTGCACGTTCATGATCGAGCGGATCTGGCCGGGGATCTTCGGCTCGATGTTGTGGCACTGGTCGAGCATGTACGCGATGCCCGAGTCCGGGAGGAGTACGTCCTGGAGGGTCAGCTCGTGGAGGATGCGGAAGAGCTGGAACGGGTCGGCGGCGCCGACCATGAGGTCGTCGTCGGCGTAGAACCGGGAGTTGAAGTCGAAGCCGCCGAGCTTGCCCTCGCGCAGCAGGAACGCCACGATGAACTCGATGTTCACGCCGGGGGCGTGGTGGCCGGTGTCGATGACAACCTGGGCCTGGGGGCCGAGCTTGAGGCAGTGCGCGTAGGCGGTGCCCCAGTCGGGCACGTCGGTGGTGTAGAACGACGGCTCGAACAGCTTGTACTCCAAAAGGAGCCGCTGGTCGGCGCCGAGGCGGGCGTAGACCTCGGCGAGGCACTCGGCGAGGCGGTCCTGGCGCCCGGAGATGGAGTCCTGGCCGGGGTAGTTGGTGCCGTCGGCGAACCAGAGCTTGAGGTCGGTGGAGCCGGTGGCGTCCATGATGTCGACGCACTCGAGCAGGTGGTCCGTGGCCTTGCGGCGGACCTTCGCGTCGGGGTGGCAGACCGAGCCGAGCATGTAGTCGTCGTCCTGGAACGTGTTCGAGTTGATCGTCCCGATCTTCACGTTCAGTTCCGCGGCGTGGCGGGCGAGGTCGGCGTAGTCCGCGGTCTTGTCCCACGGGATGTGGAGGGCGACGGACCCGGCGGCGCCGGTGTACTTGTGGACCTGCGCGGCGTCGGCGAGCTTCTCGTACGGGTCGCGCGGGACCCCCTGCTGGGCGAAGACCTTGAAGCGGGTGCCGGAGTTGCCGAACGCCCAGGAGGGCATCTCGATGCTCTGGCCCGCGAGGACCTGCTTGGCGTGCGGGGTGCGGTCACTCATTTGCCGGCTCCTTCAGCCGCGGCGTCGGCCGCGGCCAGTTGGGTCTCCAGGTTGAACACTTCGGTGAGGACGTTGAACGCGTCGTCGGCGTGGGCCCCGTCGGTGCCCTCGAAGAACGGGGCCATCGACTCCTGCCAGCGGGCGTTGACGTCGGTGCGGGCCATGGCCTCGCGGGCGGCGTCGAAGTCGGGGGTCTCCAGGTAGCCGACGAGGAGGCCGTCCTCGGACAGGAACAGGGAGTAGTTCGTCCAGCCGGTCGCGGCGAGGGCGCGGAGCATGTCGGGCCAGACGGCGGCGTGCCGCTCGCGGTACTCCTCGATGCGGTCGGGCCTGACGCGGAGGGTGAAGCACACGCGGGTGGGTGGCGCAGCGGTCACGGGGTTCCTCCCTGAAGGGTGCGGGGCTCCGGCGTGTGAACGCCGTGTTTTTGAATCGTTTCATGAACGGATTTCGATAACGTAGAACGCGAAGCAAGCGCTTGTCAAGGCACGGCCGGGAACGAATTCGAACACGGTTCGGTATATGCTCCTCAAGCTCGCCGTTCGTGGTTGAACCGTTTCAATCAGCGGGCCGCCGGTGCCCCCGCCCCCCGATAGACTCATTGAGGTGACCATGACCACCACCAGTATGAAAGACGTCGCGCGAGCGGCCGGCGTCTCGGTCGGCACGGTCTCCAATGTGCTCAACCGGCCCGAGGCCGTCGCCGAGGAGACCAGGGCCCGCGTGCTCGCCGCCATCGCCGATCTCGGCTACGTGCGCAACGACTCCGCGCGCCAGCTGCGGGCCGGGCGCAGCCGGACCGTCGCGATCGTGGTCCTCGACGTCGCCAACCCGTTCTTCACCGACGTGGTCCGCGGCGCCGAGCCGCTCGTGGAGTCCGCGGGCGGCGTGGTGACCGTGTGCGACTCCGGCGAGGACGTGCGCCGCGAGCGCCGCCACCTGGAGCTCCTGGAGGAGCAGCGGGTCCTGGGCCTGCTCATCACCCCCGTGGACGACTCGTCGGCGTCGTGGATCGAGCGGCTCACCGGCCGCGACATCCCCGTGGTCCTCGTGGACCGCGGCGCGGGCAGGCACCCGCACTGCTCGGTGGCCGTGGACGACGTCGCGGGCGGGCGCCTCGCCGCTCGGCACCTCGTGGAGCGGGGCCACCGCAAGATCGCGTTCATCGGCGGGCCCTCGGCGATCCCGCAGGTGGCCGACCGGTACGAGGGCTGCCGGGAGGTGTGCGCGGAGTCCGGCACCGAGCTGGAGGTGTTCGCGACCCCGGGCCTGAACTTCCAGGCCGGGCGCGAGGCGATCGAGGCGATGCTCGGGCGCGAGGACCGGCCCACGGCCGTGTTCTGCGCCAACGACCTCGTGGCGCTCGGCGCGCTCCAGGGGCTGACCATGCACGGCGTGAAGGTGCCGCAGGAGTGCGCGATCGTCGGCTACGACGACATCGACTTCGCCGCGGCCGCTGCCGTGCCGCTGTCCTCGGTCCGCCAGCCGCGCGCGCAGCTCGGGCGCACCGCCGCGCAGCTGCTGTTCGACGAGATCGCCGAGGGCGGCGACCACACGCACCGCAACGTGGTGTTCCAGCCGGAGCTCATCGCGCGGGCCTCGACGGCGCTGGAGCTGTAGGCCGGAACTCTCCGGCCCCCGGGACTGTACCGGTAAAGCGATCTTTGGTAGCGTCACCGCTACCGGGCCGTGTCGCGCCCGGGTTACCGCTCACCACGCAGCCTTGTCACTGCACCGTCCTTCCGGAGGCGATCATGGCCGACCACCACCGCGCACGCATCGAGTTCGACCCCCGCTTCACCGTCGCCGAGGTCCCCGACAGGTTGTTCGGGTCGTTCGTCGAGCACCTCGGCCGGTGCGTCTACACCGGCATCTACGAGCCCGAGCACCCCGCGGCGAACGCCGACGGCCTCCGCGAGGACGTCCTCGAACTCATCCGCGAGCTGGGCCCGACGATGGTCCGCTACCCCGGCGGGAACTTCGTGTCCGGCTACCGGTGGGAGGACGGCACCGGCCCCAAGGAGGACCGGCCCCGCCGCCTCGACCTCGCATGGGGCACCACCGAGACCAACCAGTTCGGCCTCGGCGAGTTCATGAAGTTCTGCCGCGCCGCCGGCGTCGAGCCGAACATGGCCGTCAACCTCGGCACCCGCGGCCTCCAGGAGGCCCTGGACCTGTTCGAGTACGCCAATCACCCGTCCGGCACGTACTGGTCGGACCTGCGCCGCTCCCACGGCGACGAGGAGCCCTACGGCATCAAGCTGTGGTGCCTGGGCAACGAGATGGACGGCCCCTGGCAGATCGGCCAGCGCACCGCCACCGAGTACGGCCGCATCGCCGACCAGACCGCGCGGTCGCTGCGGTTCATCGACGGCACCGACGACCTCGACCTGGTCGCGTGCGGCTCGTCCTCGCGCGGGATGCCGTTCTTCGGCGCGTGGGAGAACGAGGTCCTGACGCACACGTACGACTCGGTGGACTTCATCTCCGCGCACGCCTACTACCACCCGCTCGACGGGGACGTCACGAGCTTCATGGCCTCGGCGCAGGACATGGAGCTGTTCATCGACGGGGTCATCGCCACGGCCGACGCGGTGGGCGCGAAGCTGAAGAGCGACAAGAAGATCAACATCTCGTTCGACGAGTGGAACGTGTGGTACCAGACCGCGCCGACCGGCGAGCGGCCCGAGCCGTGGTCGGTGGCGCCGCGGCAGCTGGAGGACTCCTACTCGGCGATGGACGCGGTCGTGTTCGGGTCGCTGCTGATCACGCTGCTGCGCCGCTGCGACCGGGTCACCGCGGCGTGCCTCGCGCAGCTGGTCAACGTGATCGCGCCGATCATGACCGAGCCGGGCGGGCCCGCGTGGCGCCAGACCACGTTCTTCCCGTTCGCGGAGGCGTCGAAGTGGGGCCGCGGGACGGTCCTGAACGTGAACGCCTCCTCCCCCGGGTTCGACACGAAGAAGTACGGGGAGGTGTCGGCGCTGCACTCGGTCGCGGTGGCGGGCGAGGACGGGTCGGTGACGGTGTTCGCGGTCAACCGCGACCTGGAGACGCCGATGACGCTGGAGATCGACGCGTCGTCGGTGTCGGCGGCGGACGTGACGGTGTCGACGCTGACGGACGCGGACCGGCACGCGAAGAACACGCTGGACGACCAGACGCGCGTGGCCCCAGCCGCGAACGACAGCGTCGTCGTCAAGGACGGCGTGATCACCGTGGAGCTGCCCGCGATGAGCTGGAACACCATCCGCATCGCCTAGGGACGCAATGAGGGAGGCCCGGACCGCGGTCCGGGCCTCTCGTCATGTCCGGAGGAGGCCGCGGCCGTCGCGGACCTCGAAGACGAGCTGCGTCTCGGTCTGGCGGACCATCGGGTGGACGGTGATGTGCTCCAGGATGAGGTCGCGCAGGGCCTCGGGCCCGGCGACCGCGACGTGCAGGAGGAAGTCGTCGTCGCCGCCGACGTGGAAGACCGTGAGGACCCCGGGGAGGGTGGTGAGGCGGTCGTAGAGGTGGTGGACGAGTTCGCGGCTGTGGGAGCCGAGGCGGACCTTGACGATCGCGTGGAGGGGGCGGCCGAGGGCCTCGGGGCTGATGGCGGCGCGGATGCCGGTGACGACGCCGGATTCGCGCAGGGCGCGGACGCGGTAGGCGCAGGTGGACTCGGCGACGCCCGCGCGGGAGGCGATGGCGGCGTTGGTCATGCGCCCGTCCTCGGCGAGGGCGGCGAGGATCGCCAGGTCGGTGCCGTCGAGCGGGACGGGTTGCGTTTTCTTCGACCGCACGTCGGACATGTCGGCTCCTTCCGCGGAATCCGCACGGGTATCGGCCCCTGCCGGGGGTTTCCGCGGCAAGTATTGCAGCAGGTTGGGGATCTGCCTAGAGTCCGGTCATGACTTCGCCGTGGCTGCAACCCGACACGATCGCCGTTCACGCCGGCCGCGAGGACCTCGCCGGACTCGGCGTGCACGCCCTCCCGATCGACCTCTCCACCACCAACCCGCTGCCCGACATCGAGGCGGGCGGCCTCTCGTACGAGGCGATGGCCTCCGGCGGGACGCCGACCCCCGAGGGCGGCAACGTGTACGCGCGGCTGTGGAACCCCACGGTCGCGCGGTTCGAGTCGGCGCTCGCGCAGCTGGAGCGGACCGAGGAGGCCGTGGCGTTCTCCTCGGGCATGGCGGCGATGACCGCGGCGATCCTCGCGATGACGGCGAGGACCGGGCGGCGCCACGTGCTGGCCGTGCGGCCCCTGTACGGCGGGACCGACCACCTCCTGTCGACGGGCCTGCTGGGGACCGAGACGACGTACTGCACGGCGGGCGGCGTGGCCGCGGCGCTGCGGCCGGACACGGCGATGGTGGTGCTGGAGACCCCGGCGAACCCCACGCTGGAGCTGGTCGACATCCGCGCGGTCGTCGAAGCGGCGCAAGGGGTCCCGGTGCTGGTGGACAACACGTTCGCGACGCCGGTGCTCCAGAACCCGGCCGACTTCGGGGCGTCGCTGGTGCTGCACAGCGCCACGAAGTACCTCGGCGGGCACGGCGACGTGATCGCCGGGGTCATCGCGTGCGGGGCCGAGACCGCGGCCGCGCTGCGCCGGGTCCGGGCCGTCACGGGCGGGCTGCTGCACCCGCTCGGCGCGTACCTGCTGCACCGCGGGCTGACGACGCTGCCGGTGCGGGTCAGGGCCCAGCAGGCCGGGGCCGAGCGGGTCGCGGCGTGGCTGCGCGAGCATCCGGCGGTGGCGCGCGTGCACTACCCGAGCGGGGACCCGCTGCTGGGCGTGCAGATGCGCGGGCCGGGCGCGATGATCGCGGTGGACCTGCGCGGCGGCTTCGAGCAGGCGAAGCACGTGACGGGCGCGGTCGGGCTGTTCACGCACGCGGTCTCTCTGGGCGGGGTGGACTCGCTGATCCAGCACCCGGCGGCGCTCACGCACCGGCCCGTGGCGGCCGACGCGAAGCCCGCCGACAGCGTCGTCAGGCTCTCGATCGGCCTCGAATCGCCCGAGGACCTCATCGCGGACCTGGACCGGGCGCTCGCGGCGCACCGCCCGGCCGCGGTCGCTCACAGCGGCAGGGCGTAGCCCAGCTCTTCGGCGGCGACCGACCAGAAGCCGTTCTCGTCGGCCACGGCGGTCTCGTCGACGGCGGCGAAGCGTTCGAGGAGGGCGTCGGTGAACGCGTCGCCGGGGTCCTCCTCGTCGTCGCTGAACCCGTTCGCCGCCAGGCGTTCGGCCTCGGCGGCGGCCTCCTTGTAGATCGCGGCGCAGGCGTCGAACGCCTCGCGGCTGGCGTTCACCGGGGACGGCTCGCCGCCCTCGGGCAGGAGCCACACGGAGCCGTCGGCGCGGTCGACGCCGACGGCGCTCAGGCCCGGGTCGACCGCGAGGAGGTCGAAGTCGCGGCCGCCCACGCGTGATTGCGGGAGCGGCGCATCCTGCCACTGACCGGGGTAGGGGAGGTCGGTCACTGCGCGAAGCTCTCGACCATGTTGTAGAGCGCCTGTGCCGCATCGGCTTTGCCGTCCACGGCGGGCGCGTCGGCCGGGACGCGCCGCCACAGCCACTGGAGCAGCTCCCCCGGCGTGCCGGACACCGTGGCCTCGGCGCCGGAGGTGACGCCGTCGGCGACGTCGATCCCGACGGCGCTGACGACCACGGTCCATTCGCGGTCCCCCGCGTCGAGCGCGACTTCGAGGCCGAGGTTCGCGGCGATGTCGTCGGCGACCCACTCGCGGTAGGCGCGCGAGCCCCACGCCAGCATCACGGTGGCCATCTCGTCGATCCCGTCCGCGGCGAGCGCCGGGTCGATCGCGGTCACCGGGAGCGAGGCGGCGAGTTCGGCGTCCACGCGGTGGATCACCGTCTCCTGCGCCATGCGCCTGATCCAGAACCCGACGGTCTGGTCGGGCCCGTACCAGGTGTACGCCAGGCTGTCCGGGCCCCGGTCGTCGAACTCAGCGAGGAGCTCGGCCAGCGCGGCGTCGAACCGCTCGACGGGCGTGCCGGTCCGCTCGATGCCGTCAGCTTCGGCGGGTTCGCGCAGCAGCCGCATCGACTGGATCTTGTGGTCGTACACCTCGGTGACGTGGTCGAGCAGGTCGGTCGCGGTCCACTCGGGACAGCTGGGCACCCGCGCCGCGGGGTCGGCCGCGAGCGCGGCGGTGCGGAAGCGGGCGGCCTCGGTGACCAGGTGCGCCTGGAGCGCAGGGAAGTCCATGCGCCGATCCTCGCACACGGGTACGACAGCGTCAGCCGCGACGGGCGCGCCAGCCTCCGGTGGCGGTGATGTCCTCGCCTTCGGGGGTGTTGGCGACGAAGCCGGTGGTCCAGGTGCCGTCGGCGAGTTCGACTTTGCCGAGGGTCATGGGGGCGGGGAGGGCGGTGAGGAAGGTGCCGAGGGCGGCGGGGCTGAGGAGCCAGCGTTCGCCGGGGAGGGAGGCGCCGTCGCCGGTGCGGACGACGAGGGGTTTGGGGGGCGTGGTGTCGAGTTCGTACATGCGGTAGGCGGGGGCGGTGGCGACGGGTCCGGCGAGGCGGGCGCCGAGGGCGGTGAGCTGGTGGTTGAGGGGCATGCCGGTGAGGTGGGCGCCGAAGACGACGAGTTCCGCGGCGGGGGCGAGGAGGGGCGCGGGGGCGTCCTGGTAGCGGGCGGCGAGGTCGATCGCGACCTGGTCGTGGAAGGCCGGGACGATGACGCTGACGCCGAAGCCCTTGGTGCCCGTGGTCCCGGCGGGGACGGCGACGGCGGCCATGTCGAGGAGGTTCACGAAGTTCGTGTAGGTGCCCATGGCGGCGTTGACGGCGATGGGGTCGGCCTGGACTTCGGCGATGGTGGGGTGGAGCGGTGCGGTGGGGAGCAGGAGCGCGTCGAAGCCGTCGAGGATGTCGGCGGCCTGGAGTCGGGCCTCGCGCAGGCGCTGCTGGTCGGCGACGAGGTCGGCGCCGGTGAACTTCCCTGCGCCCCTGACGATCTCGGCGACGATGGGGTCGGCGTCGGGGCCGGTGATGCGGGTGCCGAACGCGGCGGCGCGTTCGGCGAGGAGCGCGCCTTCGTAGAGGAGCAGCGCGGCGTCCAGGAGCGGTTGGACGTCGATGGGGACGAGTTCGGCGCCCGCGGCGGTGAAGCGGGCCAGCGCGTCCCGCCACAAGGGCTGGAAGTCGGGGTCGAGGGCGGCCAGGTCGGCGTCGAGCGGGACCGCGATGCGGGGCGCGGGCGGGGCGGCGAGCGGGAGGTCCGCGGGCCAGGGGCGCGAGGCGGGGTCGCGGGGGCTGGGGCCGGTCATGACGCGCAGGGCCTCGGCGGCGAGGGCGAGGTCGGGGGCGAAGACGGTGAGGCAGTCGTAGGAGGGGCAGGCGGGGACGACGCCGTCGACGGGGACGAGGCCGAGGCTGGCCTTGATGCCGGTGAGCCCGTTGAGGGCGGCGGGGACGCGGCCCGATCCGGCGGTGTCGGTGCCGAGCGCGAAGTCCGCGATGCTGAGGGCGACCGCGACGGCCGAGCCGGAGGAGGAGCCGCCGGAGATGCGGGCGGGGTCGGCGGCGGCGCGGACGGGCCCGTAGGGGCTGCGGGTGCCGACGAGGCCGGTGGCGAACTGGTCGAGGTTGGTCTTGCCCAGGCAGATCGCCCCGGCCGCGCGGAGGCGGGCGACGGCGGTGGCGTCGCGGTCGGGGGTGTACGCGAAGGACGGGCACGCAGCGGTGGTAGGGAGTCCGGCGACGTCGATGTTGTCCTTGGCGGCGAAGAGGAGCCCGGCGAGGGGCAGGCCCTCGTCGATGCTCGCGGCTTCGGCGAGGACGTCGGCCTTGTCGCGCAGGCTGATCCAGACCTCGGGCCGGTCGGCCTCGCCGATGCGGGCGTAGGCGGCCTCGACGCGTGCTGCGGTGTTCACTCGGTCCCCTGTCTCGTTGTCCATTGCGTCTATCCGATGACCAGCAGCGGCGCGCCGGGCGCGGCCTGCTCGCCGGGCCGGGCGAGGACGCGGCGCACGGTCCCCGCGACCGGGCAGGCCACGGGCATCTCCAGTTTCATCGCTTCGAGCACGACGACGGCGTCCCCGGCGGCCACGGTGTCGCCTTCGTCGACGTTGACGCGCCAGACGCTCGCGGCCATGGGCGCCTCCACGAGGGTCTCACCGGGGGCGAGCTCGATGGCGTCGGCGCCGCCGGGGGCGGGCTCGGTGTGGTCGCGGTCGAACTCCCCCGCGTCGGCCCAGCGCTGCCGTTCGGCCTCGAACGCGGCGGCCTGGCGGGTGCGGAACGCGTCGATGGACCCGGCGTGGCCGGCGAGGAGGCGCCGGTAGTCGGCGTACGCGAACGTCCCTTCGCGGATGTCGATCTCGGCGCGCCCGGCGGCGAGGTCGCGGCGGGTCTCGGCGAGCTGCTCTTCGGAGACGCGCTCGAATATGACGCGGTCGAAGAACCGCAGGAGCCACGGCAGGCCGTCCTTGAAGGAGGCGAGGTCGCGCAGGCCCGCCCAGATGGGGGCGGTGCGGCCGACGAGCTGGTAGCCGCCCGGGGAGTCCATGCCGTAGATGCACATGTAGGAGCCGCCGATGCCGACGGTGCCTTCGGCGGTCCAGGTGCGGGCCGGGTTGTACTTGGTGGTGACGAGGCGGTGCCGCGGGTCGACGGGGACGGCCGCGGGCGCGCCGAGGTAGACGTCCCCGAGGCCGAGGACGAGCCATTCGGCGGCGGTGGCGATCTCGGCGACGTCCTCGATGGAGTCCAGGCCGTTGATGCGGCGGATGAACTCGATGTTCGAGGGGTTGAACAGGGCGTCGTCGCGGACGTTGGTGGAGTAGCGGGCGATGGCCTCGTCCACGACGGCGTCGTTCCAGGAGATCGGCAGGCGCACTTCACGGGACGGGACGGTCATGTCGCCGGTGTCGGGCAGGTCCGCTTCGAGCTCGGTGAGGAGCCCGGTGAGGGTGCGGATCGGAAGCACGTCGGGGTCGACGTGCAGGTGGAGGGAGCGCACGCCAGGGGTGGTGTCGATGAGCCCGGCGGGGTTCGCGGCGGCGAGGGCGCCCATGAGGGCGCCGACCCGCATGCGCAGCGCCAGGTCGAGGTGCATGGGCCCGTATTCGAGGAGCACGGCGTCGTCCCCGGCGCGGCGGTAGGCGACGGCGGGCCGGTCGTCCCCGGCTTCGATGAGCGCGAGGGTAGCTTCGTCGCGGGCGGCGTTCACGAGCGGGACGGGTGCGGCGGTGGGCTTGGCGCGCAGGCGGTCCGCTTCGGCTTCGGCGACGGGCAGGAAGCGGACGGCGTCGCCGGGGCGCAGCTGCCCGAGCTTCCACCGGTCGGAGGTGGTGACGGTGAACGGGCACGCGAACCCGCCGAGGCTGGGCCCGTCGGGGCCGAGGAGTGCGGGCGTGTCGCCGGTGAAGTTCACGGTGCCGACCGAGTACGGGTTGTCGTGGAGGTTCGAGGGGTGGAGCCCGGCGTCGCCGCCGTCGGTGCGGGCCCACTCGGGGCGGGGGCCGTCGAGGCGCACGCCGGAGCGTCCGGCGTGGACCTGCACGGACCACTCGGCCGCGTAGATCCGCTCCATGTCCGCGACGGTGAAGTAGTGCGGGGCGGGCTGCGGGCCGGGGGTGACGGCGAGGGTCCACTCGTGGCCGAAGGACGGGCGGTCCGCCGCCGGGACCGGGGAGGCGGGCCCGGCGGCGGCGATCGGGAGGAGGCGGTCGCCCGCGCGCAGCTGGTCGCCGGTGTAGCCGCCGATGCGCCCGGGCGGGAACGTCGAGGCCGAGCCGAGGAACATCGGGACGTCGAGGCCGCCTTGGAAGAGCACGTAGGTGCGGGCGCCCGCATCGGTGATCTGCCCGACCGCGAGCTCACCGCCCGCGGGGACGTCGATGGGGACCCACTGCTCGACGGGCGCGCCGTCGAGCGTGACGGCGGCGGGGGCGCCGGTGACGCACACCGTCACGGGCACGCCGAACCGGAGCGTGGGGCCCGCGATCGTGCATTCGAGGCCCGGGACGCCCTCGTCGTTGCCGAGGGCGCGGTTGCCGAGCCGGAACGACAGGTCGTCCATCGGCCCCGACGGCGGCACCCCGACCTGCCAGTACCCGATGCGGCCCGGGAAGTCCTGCACGGTGGTGAGGACTCCGGCGCTGATGACGTCGATGCGCGGCGAGGCGTCCTGGATGGTCGCGACGGTGCCCGTGTCGTGCTCGACGGCGAGCACGCGGGGGTCGACGGCGGCGGCGCGGAGCTGCCCGAGGTTGGTGTGGACCCCTTCGATCCGGGTGTCCCCCAGGGCGTCCGCGAGGGCGGCCCAGGCGGCTTCGCGGGTCGCACCGGTGGTGATGATCTTCGCGAGCATCGGGTCGTAGACGGCCGGCACTTCGAGGCCGCGTTCGATCCACGTGTCGACGCGCGCCGATTCGGGGAGGTCCACGCAGGTGAGGAGGCCGGCGCTGGGCAGGTGCCCGCGGGCGGGGTCCTCGGCGTAGACGCGGGCCTCCACGGCCGCGCCGGTGACGGCGGGGCCGCTGTCGGGGAGGCCGTCGAGGAAGCCCGTGTCGCCCGCGGCGGCGCGGATCATCCACTCCACCAGGTCGATTCCGAGGACCGCCTCGGTGACGGGGTGCTCGACCTGGAGGCGGGTGTTGAACTCCAGGAACGACGCCTCCTCGCGGTCGGCGTCGTAGATGAACTCCACCGTGCCCGCCGACAGGTACTTCGCCTCGGCCGCGAGCGCGCGGGCGGCGGCGTGCATCCCGTCCCGGACCGCGTCGGGGAGCCCGGGGGCGGGGGCCTCCTCGACGACCTTCTGGTGGCGGCGCTGGAGCGTGCAGTCGCGGTCGGCGAGGGAGACGACGCGGCCTTCGCCGTCGCCGAAGACCTGGACCTCGACGTGCCTGGCGTGCAATACATAGCGTTCGATATATACCGAGTCGTCCCCGAAGTTGTCGGCGGCGAGGCGCTTCACGGACGCGAACACCTCCGCCAGGGCCTCGGGGTCCTCGGCGACGCGCATCCCGATGCCGCCGCCGCCCGCGGAGGCTTTCACGATGACCGGGTAGCCGATGGACTCCGCGGCTTTGACGGCATCGGCGGCGGTGTCGAGCGCGGCGGTCCCCGCGGCGAGCGGGACCCCGGCGAGGGTGGCCGCCTCGCGGGCGGTCACCTTGTCGCCGAACTGCTCCAGCTGCCCTGGGGTGGGTCCGATGAACACCAGACCAGCTTCGGCGACGCGGCGCGCGAACTCGGCGTTCTCGGCCAGGAACCCGTACCCGGGGTGGACGGCCTGCGCGCCGGTGTCCTTGGCGGCGGACAGGATCCCGTCCACGTTCAGGTAGGACTCGGCGGGGGCCGCGGGCCCCACGCACACCGCCTCGTCGGCCTCGCGCACGTGCAGCGACGCCGCGTCGGCCTCGGAGTAGACGGCCACCGTCTCGATCCCGAGCCGGTGGGCGGTCCGGGTGATCCGCCGGGAGATCTCGCCGCGGTTGGCGATGAGGATGCGCTCGAACATGGGTCTCGCTCTCAGAGGGCTAGGGCCGGACGGCGTTCGCGAGGTGGGCCCAGGTCAGGGCGGCCTCCGCGCGGCCGACCACGATGGACCGGGACGTCTCGATGTGGCGGGTGAGGATCGCGGTGGCCTCGCCGTAGCGGCCGTCGAGGGCGCCTTCGGCGATCGCGATGTGCTCGGCGATGGTCGACTCCATGCGCTCGGCCGTGAAGTAGTCGAACATCCGCGCCGGGCGGATGCGGTTGTTCACGACCTTCAGGGCCTCCGCGAGCTGCGGGTTCCCCGAGGACGCCAGGAGCGTCAGGTGGTACCGCTCGTCGGACTCCACGAACCCGGCGTCGGGCCCGGGCGGGGCGTCGCGCAGCCGGTACCAGCGGTCGAGCTCGGGGCCCAGGAGGTCCGGGTCGTGCTTGACGTCCGGGTCGGCGTCGGCGCGGGCGAGGCCGCGCAGTTCGAGGGTGAGGCGCACTTCGTACAGGTCGTTGAGCTGGTCGATGCGCGGCCGGTACGGGTACAGGCCGTCGACCTCGCGGGAGACCAGCCCATCGGCGGCGAGGCGGCTGAGCGCCTCGCGGACCGGCGTGCGGGAGACGCCGTAGTTCCCGGCGAGGCGCTCCTCGCCGAGGCGCTTGCCCGGCTCGTACCGGCCGTTCATGAGGTCGGCGCGCAGGGCCATGTACACGCGTTCGGCCAGGGGGCCTTCGGTTTCAGGGAGTGGCGAGAAGCTCATATGGACATGGCCTCCCGCACTCGCGTCTCGGCCTCGGTGCCGGTGGGGCCCGAGGAGGCGACGCGGCCGGAGCGGAGCACGTAGTAGCGGCTCGCGGCCTGGAGCGCGAAGCCGAGGTGCTGCTCCACGAGGAGCACCGACAGGCCGCCGCGCTTCGCGAGGTCCACGATGGTGGACTCGATCTCGGCGACCACGTTCGGCTGGATGCCCTCGGTGGGCTCGTCGAGGATGAGCAGGCGCGGCTCGGTGATGAGCGCGCGGGCGATGGCGAGCTGCTGGCGCTGGCCGCCCGAGAGCAGGCCGGCCTGGCGGCCCAGGAGCGGCCGGAGCGCGGGGAACAGGTCCAGCTGCGCGTCGATGAGCGCCCGGCCCCGCCTGCGCCCGTCCGCGACGAGGCGCAGGTTCTCCCCCGCGGTGAGGTGCGCGAAGCACTGCTGCCCCTGGGGGACGTAGGCCATGCCCGCCTTGACGCGCTTGTTCGCGGCCTTCCCGGTCATGTTGACACCGTCAAGTTCGATGGTGCCGCGCATCGCGGGCAGGAGGCCCACGACCGCGCGCAGCAGCGTGGTCTTCCCGGCCCCGTTGTGGCCCATCACGGAGACGACCTCGTCGGGGCCGATCTCCAGGTCCACGCCGTGGACGACCGCCGAGCGGCCGTACCCGCAGGTGAGGTCATGCAGTCGCAGCATCGGCGCTCTCCTTCGCGGTGCCGAGGTAGACCTCCTGGACGCGGGGGTCGTCGGAGACCTCGTCGACGGTGCCGGTGGCGAGCACGGCCCCGGCGTGGAGAACGGTGACGCGGGAGGCGAACGCCCGCATGAAGTCCATGTCGTGCTCGACCACGGCGACGGCCCGGTCGGCGGCGATGTCGTGGAGGAGCAGGCCGGTCGTCTCGCGCTCGTCGTGGCCCATCCCGGCGATCGGCTCGTCGAGGAGGAGCACGTCGGCGTCGCCGACGAGGAGCATCCCGATCTCCAGCCACTGCTTCTGGCCGTGCGCGAGGATGCCCGCGGGCGTGTCGGCCTTGTCCTTGAGGCCGATGCGCTCCATGGTGTCGACCACGTGCTGCGGCAGGTGCCTGCGGCGGCGCAGCAGCGTCCACGGCGAGCGCCCGGCCCCGGCGGCGATGTCGAGGTTCTGGGCGACCGTGAGGTTCTCGAAGACCGTGGCGGTCTGGAAGGTCCGGCCGATCCCCTTGCGGGCGATGTGGTGGACCTTCCTGCCGCGCAGCTCCTCGCCGTCCTTGACGACCGAGCCGGTGTACTTCGCGAGGCCGGTGATGGCGTCCACGAGGGTGGTCTTCCCGGCGCCGTTGGGGCCGATGAGGAAGTGCACCTCCCCCCGGTGGAGTTCGAGGTCCACGCCCGCGACGGCCTTGAACCCGTCGAACGCGACTTCGATGTGCTTGCAGCTCAATGCGGCGTTCATGCGGCGGCCTCCACTGGTTTGCGCTGGAACCGTTTGGCGACGGCGGCGATCGAGGCGATCCCGCCGGGGAGCAGGGCGATGACGAGGACGAACAGGAGCCCCTGGGCGTAGGTCCACGCCGACGGGAACTGCTCGGACAGGGCGGTCTGGGCCCACGCGACCGCGAGCGCGCCGACCACGGGCCCGGCGAGGCTGGCTCGGCCGCCGATGGCGACGCCGAGGAGGAACATGATCGAGGGGACGATCCCGATGCTCGCCGGGGAGATGATGCCGACGATCGGCACGAACACGGCGCCCGCAACGGATGCGAAGAGGGCGGCGACGGCGTAGGCGACGACCTTGACGTTCGCGGCGTCGTAGCCGAGGAACCGGACGCGCTCTTCGGCGTCGCGCACGGCCACGAGGAGCTCGCCGTAGCGGGAGCGCCTGAGCTGCAAGGCGACCGCGAGGACCACGAGGAGGACCCCGGCGGCGATGAAGTAGAGCATCCGCTGGTTGACCGGGTCGGCGAGCGTGAACCCGAAGAAGTACCGGAACCGGCTGAGGCCGTTGAACCCCCCGAGGGACTGCTGTCCGATGAGGAGGATCGCGAACGCCCCGGCGAGGGCCTGGGAGAGGATCGCGAAGTAGGCGCCCTTGACGCGGCGTTTGAAGACCGCGAGGCCCAGGAGCACCGCGAACGCGGTCGGGAGGACGAGGATCATCGCGATGGTGAACGCGGGCGAGGAGAACGGGACCCAGTAGGCGGGGAGTTCGCGGATGCCCGCGAGCTCCATGAAGTCGGGGACGGCGCCGGGGCCGCCGCGGAACTCGGCGTCGGCCATCTTCAGGTGCATGGCCATGAGGTAGGCGCCCATGCCGAAGAACACGCCCTGCCCGAGGGTGAGCATCCCGCCGCGGCCCCACGCGAGGCCGATGCCGACGGCGACGACGGCGTAGCACAGGAACTGGGCGAGCAGGCCGAGCCGGAAGCCCGACAGGAGCAGGGGCGCGAGGCCGAAGAGGACGAGCGCGGCGGCGGCGAAGCCGGTCCAGGTGCCGAGGCGCGATTGGAAGAACTTCATGCGAGGCTCCTGGTTCGCAGCGTGAACAGGCCCTGCGGGCGCAGTTGCAGGAAGACGACGATGACGATGAAGACGCCGACCTTCGCGAGCGACGCCGTCGAGTACGTCTCGAACACCGCCTGCATCGCGCCGAGCGCGACCGCGGCGACCACCGCGCCCTTGACGCGGCCCAGGCCGCCCGCGACGACCACGAGGAACGCGTCCACGAGGTACGACTGGCCGGTGGTGGGGCTGGTGGACCCGATGAGCGTCAGGGCGACCCCGGCGACTCCGGCGAGGCCGGAGCCGATGAAGAACGTCGCGGCGTCCACGGTGCGGGAGGAGATCCCGGCGGTCTCGGCGAGGTCGCGGTTGCCCACGACGGCGCGGATGCGCCGCCCGGCGGGCGTGAACCGCAGGACCAGGGCGACGGCGGTGACCGAGAGGACCGCCAGCGCCATGATGAACAGGCGGGTCTTGGGGACGGTGACGCCGAGGAGGTCGACGCCGCCGCGCAGGGCCTCGGGCACGGTGACGTTCACCGCGGGCGCCCCGAAGACGTCGCGGGCGGCCTGCTGGAGGATCAGGCCGACGCCGAAGGTGACCAGGAGCGTGTCGAGCGGCCGGTGGTAGAGGCGCCGCAGGAGCAGCGCCTCCAGGACCAGGCCCATGGCGCCGCCGACGAGGAAGCCGACGGGGAGGGCGATCAGGAGGGAGGCGCCGGCGTCCCCGACGACCTGCTGCACGACGTACGCGGTGTAGCAGCCGGCCATGATGAACTCGCCGTGCGCCATGTTGACGACGCCCATCTGGCCGAAGGTGAGCGAGAGGCCCAGCGCTGCGAGGAGCAGGATCGAGCCGGTGCTCAGGCCGGTGAAGAGCTGTCCTACGAGGAGGTCCACGGTGTCTCCTTCCTGATCGCCGTCGGCTACTCGGTCACCGCGAGGTCGGCGGCCCAGTCGTAGCCGTCGAGGAACGGGTCGGGCTCGATGGCGCCCTCGGACTCCCAGACGGTGTAGAGGAGGCCGTCGGCGTCGATGCGGCCGATGCGGGCGGTCTTGGTGACGTGGTGGTTGTCGCCGTCGATGACGACGGTCCCTTCAGGGGAGTCGAAGGAGACGCCGTCGGCGGCGGCCTGCACGTCCTCCACGGCGAAGGACCCGGCCTTCTCGACGGTGGCGGCCCACAGGTGCACGGAGTTGTAGGCGGCCTCCATGGGGTCGGAGGTGACGCGGTCGGCGCCGTACTCGGTCTTGAACGCCTCGACGAACGCGTTGTTCGCGGGCGAGTCGACGGTCTGGTAGTAGTTCCAGGCGGCGAGCTGGCCTTCGATGTTCTCGACGCCGATGCCGCCGACCTCCTCTTCGGCGATGGAGACGCTCATGACAGGCATCTGGTCGGCGGTGAGGCCGACGTTGGCGTACTCGCGGAAGAACGCGACGTTCGAGTCGCCGTTGAGGGTGTTGAACACGGCGTCGGCGTCGGCGGCCTTGACCTGGTTGATGATCGTGGAGAACTCGGTGGATCCGAGGGTCACGTAGTCCTCGCCGAGGACCTCGATGCCGTGGGCCTCGGCGTAGGCGTTGATGATCGCGTTGGCGGTGCGGGGGAAGACGTAGTCGGAGCCGACCAGGTAGATCGATTTGACGCCGGTCTCGGCGAGGTAGTCGAGCGCGGGGATGATCTGCTGGTTCGTGGTGGCGCCGGTGTAGAAGATGTTCTCGGACGCTTCGAGGCCCTCGTACTGGACGGGGTAGTACAGGAGCGAGTCGTTGTCCTCGAAGACCGGGAGCATGGCCTTGCGGGAGGCGGAGGTCCAGCCGCCGAAGACCGCGGCGACGCAGTCCTCGCGGATGAGCTTCTCGGCCTTCTCGGCGAACACGGTCGGCTCGGACGCGCCGTCCTCGGCGACGATCTCGATCTGCTTGCCCTGCACGCCTCCTGCGGCGTTGACCTCGTCCACGGCGAGGGTGATCGCGTCGCGGACGGTGGTCTCGGAGATCGCCATGGTGCCGGACAGGGAGTTGAGGGCGCCGACCTTGACGGTGTCGCCGGAGGTGTCCACGCAGGACTCGGCGGCGGCGGTCTCCTCCCCCGCGCGGGAGCCGCACGCGGCGGTGGCGACGAGGCCGGTGAGGGCGGCGGTGGCGGCGAGGGTGCGGGCGAGGTGCCGGGCTTTGGGCTTGAAGCGGAGTGGCATGTGCAGAGGACCTTTCGCAGAGGAGCGTCCCGGGACTGAGGGGTGCCGGGTCTGCAAGGGGATCGCCGCTGGTCGCGGCGGTGTACGGGTGCGTATACAGCGTCGTATCCGCTCTGGGTACAAGCTATGGGCGCGATGTTTCGCCGCCGTTCACATTGCGCACGGTCGTATGAACTCTCATTGCCCGCTTGTAAAGAAGCGCGCACAACGAAAAGCGCCGCCGGAGAGTGGATCTCCGGCGGCGCTCGGTCCTGTCGTCTATTCGGCCTGGCTGCGGCGCAGTAGGACCGCTCCGGCCCAGACGCGGACCGCGGCCGCGATGAGCGCGGCGGTGCCGAGGGCGGTGAACAGCCATGCGACGTCGGGCATCATCCCGAAGAACGCGGCCCGGCTCGGCGCCAGGCCCGGGACGAGCGCGAAGGACACGTACGCGGTCGCGAACGCGGCGAGGACCCAGCAGGCCATGCCGGTGATGACGAGGGAGCGGTTCACCTTGCGGGCCTTGCCGAGGCGCAGGAACGTGAGGAACACCGTGGCGACGGCCGCGAGGGTCAGCGCGCACAGCCCCGCGAGCAGCGACGGGTACAGCAGGTCCGACTCGGGCTCGACCGGCTCGCCCCCGGCGAGCATCCGGGCGGCGCCGAGCATCGTGCCGATGAGCTGGCCGTCCTGGAAGTAGCCGTACCGGTTCTGCACGACGACGACGGCCCGGTCGAGCTCGGGCAGGAGGATCACGCCCGCGGAGAACCCGGGGGCGCCGCCGGTGTGCCACACGGTGGTCGCACCGAGGTCGGCGTTGCGGCCGTCGACCCGCCAGCCCAGGCCGTAGTCGACGGTGTCGCTGAATTCGACGGCGGCCGTGTGGGTCTCGGCCACCGACTCGGGGGTGAGGATCGCGGACTCGCCGAGCTGGTCGGCGGCGAACGCGGTGAGGTCCTGGATGTTCCCGCCGAGGTAGCCGTAGGCGGGGCCGGTCTGGTCGTAGCGGGTCTTCACGGGCACCGGCTGCCCGAAGGCGACGGCGTGGCCGCGGGGGACGTCCGCGGCGCCTTCGACGTCGGTGACCGCGCCGGTCATGCCGAGCGGGTCGAGGACCGCTTCGTGCAGGTACTCCTCGTAGGACATCCCGGTGACGGCCTCCACGACGGCCCCGACGACGACGTAGTTGGCGCTGGCGTATTCGAGGGTCTCGCCGGGGTCGGTGAACGGCTCGACGCCGGCGAGGTCGGCGACGGCGTCGCCGTAGGGGTCGTCGTGGTGCTCGAACCGGTCGGTGATCCCGGTGCCCTCGGGGATGCCGGTGGTCTGCTGGAGGAGGTCCCGCACGGTGATGCGGTCGGAGCGGTCCTTGTCGGCGAGGGTGAAGTCCGGGAGGTAGGTGGTCACCGGCTCATCGAGGTCGATCAGGCCGTCCTCCACGAGGGTCATGACGGCGGCCGAGGTGACGGGCTTGGCGACCGACCCCCACAGGAAGGGGGTCCCGAGGTCGACCGGGTCGCCGGAACCGTCGGTGCCCCAAGCGTAAGAGTGAGACTCCCCATTGAGGTCGATGATCGAGTAGGCGGCTCCGGGGACGCCGGTCTCCTCGAAGCGCTGTTCAAGGTACTCGGAGACCTCGGAGTAGGGCTGCTCTTCGACATCGGTCTGCGGCAGCGGGATCAGCGGGGTGAACGCCGCGAGTGAAGCGGCAAGGACGGGGAGGTGCATGTGCGTTCCCTGGGTGTCGGGGGTCCTGGCGATAACCATACGCCGGTATGGCAACGAGATAACCATACATCGGTATGATTATCGGGTGCCGAGGACCGCAGACCACGATCTCCGCCGCGCCCAGATGGCCGCGGCGGTGCACCGACTCATCGCCCACGACGGCCTCGACGCGGCCACGATGTCGGCCGTCGCCCGCGAGGCCGGGTTCTCGGTCGGCCTGGTGCAGCACTACTTCGCCTCCAAGGACGACCTCCTCCTCTTCGCCTACGAGCGCCTCACCGCCGACCTCCTCACCCGCGTCGCCGCCCGCACCGCCGACGGCGAGGCCGCCGGCCACTCCATCCGCGCCATCATGCTCGACTGCCTCGCCGAGCTCCTCCCCCTCGACCCCGCCCGCCGCGGCGAGCACCGCGTCTCCCGCGCCTTCCAGGCCCGCGCCATGGACAACCCCACCGCCGCCGAAGTCGCCGCAGCCACCGCCGCCGTCCTCAGAACCCGCGTGGCACAGGGCATCGCGAACGGCAAGGAATGCGGCGAGACCGACCCGACCACCGACCCCGACCTCGCCGCCACCGAACTCACCGCCCTCGTCGACGGCCTCGCCGACCTCGTCTACCGAGACCCGACCCGAGCCACCACAGCCGGAGCCATCCTCGCCACCCGCCTGGCGGAACTCCTCCCGGGCCGCTGCCGCCACTACGACTGACGCGGTGGTGCAGGGGGTACCACCGCACGGGGGGTTCACAGGATCGATCGGAACCGCTGCGGTGCATACGGTTTCAGGTATGACAACGATCTTCTCCGCCGCAGTCCTGGCGATCGGCCTCGCCGTCGCCCCCGCCGTCCACTCCCCCGAGCCGGAGCTCGACACCGAGGCCCTCGAAGCCGCGCTGGACGAGTTCATGAGCGCGGGCGACCAGTCCGCGGTCGTCGAGGTGCGCGCCGGGGACGAGGTGTGGGCCGAGGCGGCGGGGCCGCGGAGCTTCAAGCCGTGGGCCGGTGATGTGGCGACCGACGACCGGATCCGCCTCGGGAGCGTCACGAAGTCGATGACGGCGGCCGTGCTGCTCCAGCTCGACGGCGAGGGCGCGATCGACCTGGACGAGCAGCTCGACGCGTACCTGCCGGGCCTGCTCCCCTACGACGAGCAGCCCACCGTCAGGGAGCTGATGCAGCACCGGGGCGGCGTGCCCGACTACCTGCCGCACCTGTACGCGTCGGTGTTCGAGAGCGGCGACATGACCGACTTCTACGCGAACTACCGCACGTACTACAGCCCCGAGGAGCTCGTCGAGATCGGCGTCCAGGGCCCGCGCCCGACCGGCTTCGCCTACTCCAACACCGGGTACGCGGCCCTCGGGATGCTCATCGAGGAGGTCACCGGGAACCCGCTCGGCGAGGAGATGGAGGCGCGGATCTTCGCGCCCGCCGGGCTCTCCGACACCTACTTCGCCGACCCGCGCGGCTCCGGCGTCCGCGGCCCGCACCCGGTCCCCTACCTGAGCACCGGCGACGAGTCCCGTCCCTATGTGGACACGTCGAAGCTCTCCAGCAGCCAGCTCTGGGCCGCAGGCGCCGCCGTCTCGACCATGCACGACCTCAACGACTTCTACGACGCCCTGGCCGACGGCACCCTCCTCACCCCGGCCCAGCTCGCCGAGGCCACCGACTTCCAGGAGACCGGCAAGAGCTTCGACTACGGGCTGGGCCTCTTCGGCATCACCATCGATTGCGACGGCGGCCCGGAGGTGTTCTTCGGCCACGACGGCGACAGCCTCGGCCACGAGACCCAGTCGTTCCACTCCCTCGACGGCGACCGCCAGATCTCCCTGGCCTGGAACGCCGCCGACCGCCACGGCTACCACGACGGCGACGCCTTCGACGCGGCCACGGACAACCTGATCCGCACCGCGCTCTGCGCCGACGCGTAAGGCGCGCTTGAGGTGCCGGGCGACGAGTTCGGTGCGGCTGGCGGTGCCGGTCTTGGCGAGCAGGCGCGACATGTGGACCTCCACGGTGCGCTGCGAGATGCCGAGGGCGGCCGCGATCCGGCGGTTCGAGTCGCCGCGCGCGGCGGCGGCGAGGACTTCGGACTCGCGGGCGGTGAGGACCGGTTCGTCCGCGAGGGTTTTCACGAGGGCCTCGGCGGCGTCGCGCGCGTCGCCGGGCCAGCGCTCCAGGAGCGCGACGGCCTTGCGCGCGTGGGCGACCGCGGTGTCGCGGTCGCGGCTCGCTTCGGCGGCGAGGCGGTGGGCGATGCTGGACGCGGCGGGCAGGCGGTTCGCGGCCGCGGCGTCGGCGAGCGCGAGGACCCCGTCCCGGTCACCCGCGGCGGCCCGGACGGCCATCCAGAACAGGGCCGCGTCCGGGCCCGCGGTCGGGGCGGGGACGGTGCCGAGGCAGTCGGTCAGGAACCGCTGCGCCGCATCGAATCCGATCGCGGGGAGCGCGAGCCGGGCGGTTTCGATGACGCGGCCTTCGCGGCGGCGGTGCAGTTCGGGCGGGACGGCGTCGCGGTAGGCGTGCACGGCGGCCTCGATCTCGGGGCGGCGGCCGCGGCGCGCGGCGAGGGCCACCGCGAGCCAGTGCGGGTAGGTGACGACCCAGCCCTGGTCCATGCCCGCGACGAGGTCGAGGCCCTCGCGGCAGAGGCGTTCGGCCGCTTCGAGGTCGCCGCGTTCGACGGCGAGGAGCCCGGCCTTCGCGGCGAGGACGGCGTGCTCGTGCGGGTCGGGTTCCTCGCGGGCGCGGGCGCTGAGGAGGTTCCAGGCGCGGGCGAGGTCGCCGAAGCGCATCGCGGCGTCCGCGCCGACGCGCGTGATCTTCCCGCCCCATGAGGCCATGCCGAGGTCGCCGACGGCGGCCACGGCGCGGTCGAACAGCCGCCACGCCTGGGCCTCGGGGAGGTCCGAGAGGTGGACGGCCAGGAGGTTGTTCACGGCGCGGCTGAGTTTGCGCAGGTCCCCCGCCGCTTCTGCTTCGCGCCACACGTCGGTGAGGAGCCGGACCGCGGCCTCGGTGTCGCCGAGGTAGTAGAGGGCGGTGGCGCGGCTGATGGCGGCCGAGCGGCGCTGGACGTCGAGGCCGTGCGCCGCGAAGAGCGGTTCGGCCGCGTCGCAGAGTGCGGGGATCGGCTCGTACTGCTCGGAGCGGACGTAGGCCATGGCGCGTCCGGTGGCGCAGCGGGCCGCCTCGACGCTGCCAGGGGCCGCGAGCGCTTCGGCCGCTTCGAGGTTGCGCCACTGGTCCTGGATGCGCCCCTGGTGCCAGTCCACTTCGGCGAGGTGCAGGTGCGCGATGCAGCGCGCGGCGTCGTCGCCGGTGGCGGCGAGGTGCCCGAAGTGGACGCGGGCGGCGTCGTGGTCTCCCGCGAGAAGCGCGGCGCGGGCGGCGGTGGCGCGCAGGCCCTCGTGGCCGGGGGCGAGTTCGAGGGCGTCTTCGGCGGTGCGCTGCGCGGACTCGGTGTGCCAGTCGGCGAGCTGACGGGCGGCGGTGCGGTCGGCGGCCGCGACCGCCAGGTCCGTGTCGCCGAGGGCGCGGGCGTGGACGGCGATCGCGGGGTCGTCGCCGCGGGCCAGCGCGGCGTCGAGGGCCGCGGTGTGGACGGCGGCGGCTTCGGCGGGGAGCGCGGTGGCGGCGAACGCCTCCCGCATGAGCGCGTGCGGGAAGTGCAGGTCGGGGCCGTCGTGGTGGAGGACGCCCGCGGCGGTGAGCTGCGGGAGGGCGCGGTCGAGGGGGCTGAGGACGGCGGCGGCGACGTCGACGGGGGTGCGCTCGCCGAGGAGGGCGAGGCCGCGGGCGAGCTTCCAGGCGTCCTCGTCGGCTCCGGCGAGGCGGGCGCGCACGAGTGAGGCGAGGCGTCCGGGGAGGGGCGCGGTGGGGGCTCCGGCGGCGGCGAGCTCCTTGACCCAGAAGGGATTGCCGCCGGTGCGGCGGTGGACGGCGCGGGCGTGCGGCACGTCGCGGCCGAGGAGTGCACTGGTCTCGGCGACGGTGAAGGGCCGCAGAGGGATCGTGTCGGCGGTGCGCGCGGCGGCGAGCCGGGCGAGCGTGCGGGCGGCCGCCGCAGGGTGGCGTGCCTCTTCGGGTGGGCGGGTGGCGGTGAGGAGGAGGACGGGGAGGTCCCAGGCGGCGGCGAGTTCGGCCCAAAGGGCGAGGCTCTCGGGGTCGAGCCAGTGGAGGTCGTCGGCGGCGAGAAGCGCGGGGCCGTCGCCGACGAGGCGGCGGAGGGCGCGGACGGCGCCGCGCAGGAGCGCGCCGTCGGGGAGCGGCGCGGGCGTGTCGGCGGGCTCCTGGTGCAGGGCCCGCCACAGGCGCTCGTCGGTGCCGTCGGGGGGTTCGGTCTCGGCGGTGGCGGCGGCGAACCAGTCGTGGGGTGCGGCGGCGTCGGCGCGGGCGGTGCCGACGAGGAGGAGCGGCGGGGCGAGGGCGGCGGCGGCTTCGCGCAGGAGCCGGGTCTTGCCGATGCCCGCTTCGCCGACGAGGGTGACGGCGGCGGGGCCCTCGCCTGCGGTGACCGAGTCCCAGGCCGCGGTGATGCGCGCGAGCTCGGCGTCGCGGGCGATGAGCGGGGGCATGGGGCCAAGGCTAGCGGGGCGGGCGCGTACGTGGAATCACGTATTGCGGCGCCCCGATGGAGGCGCGAGGCTGTTGCCATGAGCATCAACGGAAACGACCCGGCGGTCGAGGTGCGGGGCCTGGTCCGCGACTTCGCCGTGAAAGGCGGGCCGCCGCGGCGGGCCCTGGACGACTTCGACCTGACCGTCGCGCCCGGGGAGGTCCACGGCCTGCTGGGCCCGAACGGGGCGGGCAAGACGACCCTGTGCAAGATCCTCTCAACGGTGCTCCTGCCGACGGCGGGGACGGCGCGCGTGCAGGGCCTCGAAGTCGTCGCCGACGCCAAGCGGGTGCGGCCGCTCCTGGGCATCGTGTTCGGCGGCGAGCGCGGCCTGTACGCGCGGATGACGGCGGCGCAGAACCTGCGGTTCTGGGCCGCGCTGTACGGGCACGGCCGCCGCGAAGGGCGGCGGCGCGCCGCAGAGCTGCTGGAGCGGGTGGGCCTGGCGCCGCGCGCCGATGAAGCGGTCGAGACGTTCTCGCGGGGCATGAAGCAGCGGCTGCACCTGGCGCGCGGGCTCGTCGGGGACCCGCGGGTGCTGCTGCTGGACGAGCCGACCGTGGGCATGGACCCCGTGTCGGCGCACGAGTTCCGCGACCTGGTGGAGGACCTGCGGGCCGAGGGCCGCGCGGTGCTGCTCACGACGCACGACATGGCCGAGGCCGAGGCGCTGTGCGACCGGGTGTCGTTCATCGACGGCGGGCGGCTGCTGCGGTGCGAGGACCCGCGGGTCCTCGGGGAGCTCCTGTCGCGGCACGAGCGGGTCCGGGCTTCGGGCGTGCCCGACGCGCTGGTGGAGCGGCTCGCTCAACTGCCCGGCGTGGAGCGGGTCCGGGCGACCGGGCCGGGCGCGGTCCTGGTCGAGACCGATCGCGGCGGGGCGGCGCTTCCGGTGCTGCGGACGCTCGTGGAGGCGGGCGTGACCGACGTGTCGACCGCGCCGCCGAGCCTCGAAGAGGTGTACCTGCACCTCATCGGGGACCGCGGGATGGCGGTGCGGCCGTGAGGAACTCCTCCCCCGCGTTCTGGGCGGCGGCCCGGTTCCAGCTCGGCGAGTTCCGGCGCGACCCCGGGACGCTCCTCATGCTCGTCACCGCCCCGTTCTTCGCGGTGATCCTGCTGTCGGTCACCGAGCACGGCGGCCGGGCCGACCTGGCGCCGTACGCGATCCTCGCGCCCGCAGTGATGGCCTCGATCGGCATGGCGGTCATGGAGGCCGGCGAGACGATCTTCCGCGACCGCACCGCCGGGGTCCTCGAAGCGATCCTGACGACACCCGCGCCGCTGGCAATCGTCCTGCTGGGGCGGATCGCGGCGATCACGGTGGTGAGCCTGGCCGGGATCGCGGAGTGCTGGCTGGTCGGCGCGCTCGGGTTCGGCGTGGTCGTGGACGTGGCGCACCCGCTGGTGTTCGCGCTGACGCTGGCTGCGACGGCCGCGGGGATCGCGGCGACCGGGGTGCTCATGGCCGCGGTGTTCGTAGTCGGGCGGAACGTGCGGAGCTTCCAGAACTCCCTGACGTTCCCGCTGTACCTGCTCGGCGGCGCGATGGTCCCGGTGGCGATGCTGCCGTCGGGGTTCGAGGCGCTCTCGCGCGTGTTCTTCCTGTCGTGGGCGACGGACCTGCTCCGCGACAGCCTCGCACCCGACCCGGTGGCGGCCTTCTGGCCGCGCCTGGCCGCGGTGCTCGGCCTGGCCGCCGCGACGTTCGCGGCCGGGTCCTGGCTCTCGCACCGCCTCGTGCGGCGCGTCCGGCGCAACGGGACGGTGGGGTTCGCGTGAACGCGATCGCGGTACTGCGGCAGACGATGTGGTCCGGCTGGACCGACCTGCGGATCGTCTACACGCCCACGACGTGGGCGTTCGGCTGGATGGTGCGGGTCCTGTGCCAGGTGGTCTTCTACTCGACGCTCGGCGCGCTCCTGGGCGACCCCGAGCGGACCCGCTTCCTCCTCGTCGGCGCGGCGGTCTTCATCGCCGTCAACGAGACCATGATGGCCTCGGCGTCGACCACCTGGGAGCGCGGCAGCGGCACGCTGTCGCTCCTGGCGGCGGCCCCGGCGGGCATGGTCGTGGTCCTCGCCGCCCGCAGCTGGTTCTGGATCGCGTCCGGGACGCTCTCCGCTTCGATCGCGCTCCTGGCGCTGGCCCCGTTCTTCGGTGTGCGCCTGGGATTCGGCGACTCGCTCGCGGCGGTGGCGCTGATCCTGCTGACGGCGCTGACGAACTACGCGGTCGGCCTGTGCTGCGGGAGCCTGTCGCTGCGCTTCCACCGGCTGCGCAACGTCTTCTCCAACATCACGCTCCTGACGATGACCGCCGTCTGCGGCGTCATGGTCCCGACGTCCTTCTGGCCGATCGGCGTCCAGTGGTTCGCCGCGGTCTTCCCTGCGGCCCACGGCCTGGAGGCGGTCCGCCTCGCCATAACCGACGCCGCCCCGACCGCGGTCCTCGCCGAAGCGGCCCTCGCAGTTGGGACCTCCGCGGCCTGGCTCGCCCTCGCGGCCGCGTCCCTCTGGTGGTTCCAGACCAATGCCAGAAGAACCGGATCGATCGACTTCGGCGACTAGCCCGCGGGACGCGGAGCGGCGGTGCTCTGGCGGAGGATGAGTTTGGGGCGTTCGGTGGAGTAGCGGCGGTCGTCGGTGCCGTTGATGGTGTTGAGGAGGAGTTGGAAGCCGCGGCGGCCGAGGGTGGCGAAGTCCTGCTTGGCGGTGGTGAGGGGCGGGCTCCAGAGTTCGGCGAGGGGGTTGTCGTCGAAGCCGGCGACGGAGATGTCGTCGGGGATGCGCAGGCCCGCTTCGGTGATGCCCCGCATGACGCCCATGGCGATCTCGTCGTTGCCGCAGAACACGGCGGTGACGCCGGGGTCGGCGGCGAGGTCTCTGCCGATCGCTATGCCGCTCTTGGGGTCCCAGGTCGCGTCCACTGCCGCGGGGATCGCCGCGCCCGCTCGGCGCAGGGCGCGGCGCCAGCCGGTGGTGCGGCCGTCCACTTTGCGGGACGGCGGGACGCGCACGTGGTGGACCGTCTTGTGGCCCAGGCCGAGGAGGTAGTCGGTGAGCTCCTCGGCGGCGGCCGCTTCGTCCAGGACCGCCTGGGCCGTGTTGGGTTCGCGGACGCCGGAGAGGGCGACGACCGGGAGGTGGTCGGGGATCTTGCCGAGGGCCGCGACGCCGGGCGGGTCGAACTTGAGGACCGCGACGCCCGCGAGGGCTTGGGTGAGCGTCGCCTCGATGGCCTGGTCGACCTCGTCGGCGGCCTCCACCACCGTGATCATCACCGTGTAGCCCTCGGCGCGGGCGGCGATCTCGATGCCGCGGATCGTCTCCGCGTAGCCGTAGCGGGAGGTGTTCCCGGCGATGATCGCGATGGTCTGCGGCTTGCGGGAGACGAGGGCGCGGGCCGCGGCGCTGGGGCGGTAGCCGAGGGCCGCGATGGCGGCCTCGACCTGCTCGCGTTTGGCCGGGCTCACCCGTGCGGCGCCCGTGAGGACGCGCGAGACGGTCGGGACGGAGACGCCCGCGCGGGCGGCCACGTCCGAGATCGTCGGGTTCCCGGCCCTGTTCATGTCACCGCCCCGCTCGTGCCCTGCTTCATTTCACCGCTCCGCTGGTGATGCCGGAGATGATCCTGCGCTGGGCGACCATGAACGTGATCAGCAGCGGCAGGCTCATGAGGATGATATAGGCGAAGATCAGGTGCCAGTTCTGGAGATACAGCCCGGCGCTCGCGACCTGGTAGAGGTTGAGCGGGAGGGTGTCGATGCGGCCGCCGATCACGAAGAGCGCGTAGAAGACGTCGTTCCAGATGTACAGGCAGATGAGGATCGTCGCGGTGGCGAGGACGGGCCGCAGGAGCGGCAGGATGATGCGGATGAACACGCGCACCGGCCCGGCGCCGTCCACGCGGGCGGCCTCTTCGAGTTCGACCGGGATGGTGCGCACGAAGCCGGTGACGAAGAAGATCACCGTGGACAGGTACATGCCCATGTAGACGCCGATCATGCCGAGTGCGGTCCCGGCGAGGCCGAGCTGGCGCAGCAGGAGCACGATCGTGACGACGGCGGGCGGCAGCACGATCCCTGAGATGCCGAGGGCGTAGATCGCGGCCGAGAGACGGCCACCGCGGCGGCCGAGGATCCAGGCGGCCATCGAGCCGAGGACGAGGACGCCGACCACGGCGGGGACCATCACGAGGAGGCTCCCGAAGAACGCCGAGAGCATCCGGCCGTCGTTGAACACGGTCGCGAAGTTCTCCCACAGGTGCCACTGCGTGGGCGCGGACAGGTTCGGGTCCAGGGCCTCGCCCTGGTCCTTCCCGGCGGTGGCGACGACGAGCCAGAACGGGACGCCGAGGACGGCCGCGGCGACGAGGATCGCGGCGATCGGCTGGCCGAGGCGGCGCTTTGGGGCGCGGCGGGCAGGCAGGGCGGTCACAGGACGTCCTCTCGCTTGCGGAGGTACCGGATCACGGGGAACGCGAGGATCGCGACCATGAGGAACAGGACCAGGCTCATGGTGGTGGCCTGCGCGAACAAGCCCTGCCCGAAGGTCCGGAAGATGAAGATGTTCAGCAGCTCGGTGGTCCCGCCGGGGCCGCCCTCGGTGGTGGCCTGGACGATGTCGAAGCCGTTCATGGAGCCGAGGAGCGCGGTCGCGACGTTGAACGTCACCGCGGGCGCCAGCAGCGGGAACCTGATGGAGCGGAACATGGTCCAGCGGCTCGCGCCGTCGAGGCGGGCCGCCTCCAGGACGTCCTCGTTGATGGTCTTGAGCCCGGCGAGGTAGATGAGCATCGACAGGCCCATCCACTTCCAGGCGTGGACGATCGCGACGACCACGATCGTCCAGGTCGTGGAGCCGAGCCACGCGATCGACACGTCCGAGCCGGTGAGCCAGCCGAGGATGCCGTTGAGCGCCCCGTCGGGCTTGAGGAGCGCTTGGAAGATGTAGCCGACCGCCAGCGCGGACATGACCACGGGGATGAAGAACGCGACGCGCACGGCCCGGTTGACGGCGGTGTCGCGTTCGAGCAGCAGCGCGAGGGCGAGTCCGAAGAGGTTCTGGAAGACGGCGACGAGGACCGCGTAGACCAGGGTGACCTTGAGGGAGTTGAGGAGCGTCCCGTTGGAGAACAGCGAGACGAAGTTGTCGGTCCCGGCGAAGTTGATGGCGCTCTTGAAGCTCGACCAGTCCGTGAACGCGTACACGAAGTTGAACAGGGTCGGGACGAAGAAGAACACGACCAGGACGAGCAGGGCCGGGATCAGGAACCACAGCGGGTGGTCGCGGTGCCGGGAGCGCGGGGCTCCGAGGGCGTTCGTACTCAATGGCTTGCCTTTCAGAAGCACTGCCGAGGTGCGGGGGCGCCGGCCATGCCTGCCGGCGCCCCCTGGGGCGCGGTCTAGAAGCCCTCGGCGCCTTGGGCCTTGGCCAGTTCGGCGAACTGGGCCTGGGTGGCCTCGGCGACCTCGGTCGGCGTCTTGGTGCCCTGGATCATGTCGGCCAGGTAGATGTACAGGTCCGGGTTGGCGATGGCGAGGGCCTGCATGGACCCGGTGGAGTCGCCGACGGCGTCGGAGACGGACAGGAGCGCGTCGGGGACGTCGGCGGGCGTGTCGACTCCGGGCTGGAGGGAGACGGTGGACTGGGCGTTCACGAAGTCGCCGTAGCCGTCGCCGAGCCAGTAGGACAGGAGCTGGCGGGCCGCGGACTCCTGGTCGGCGTCGCCGGTCTTGAAGGCGACGAGCGCGTTGGACTGGTCGGGGATGAACGTGCCGGTGTTCCCGGACGGGGAGATCGGGAAGAAGCCGATCTTCTCGTTCAGCTCGGGGGTGTCGGCGAGGGACTGGAGCTGGCCGAAGAAGGAGTTGACCTGCATGACCATGGCGGCGTCGCCCGCGAGGAGGGCGGCGCCCTGGTCCTCGAAGGTGGCGGTCTTGATGTCGGCGTTGAACAGGCCCTCGTCGATCAGGGCCTTGTACTCGTCGATGGCGCCCTGGATGGTCGGGTCGGTGAAGGCTTCCTCACCGGCGTTGACGCGGTCCCAGAGGCCGTCGGCGGCGGCGTCGGCGAGCTGGACCTGGACCCACCACTGGGTGGCCCAGCGGTCGGCGCCCATCTCGTAGAAGGGGGTGGTGCCGTCGGCCTTGAGGTCGCGGGCGAGCTGGATGAAGGAGTCCCAGTCGGTCGGGAGGTCGGTGACGCCGTTGGCGGCGAAGACCTCCTTGTTGTAGTAGACGCCTTCGACGGCGGGGGTGGTGACCAGGGCGGCGTACCGGGTGTCGTTCAGGATGCCGGTGATGTCGCGCAGCGCGGGGTCGTAGGAGTCGAGCCAGGGGGCGCCTTCCAGGGACTGGAGGTTCTGGGTGGCGTTGAGCGCGGTGAGCTGGGAGGCGGTGGGCTGCCAGAACGCGAGGTCGGGGGTGTCGCCGGTGGCGACCTTGGTCTGGACGCCCTGCTCGTAGGGGTCGGGGATGGTGACCACGTCGACCTTGGCGCCGGTGAGCTCCTCGAAGCCCGCGATGACGCTGTCGGGCACGGTGTTGGAGTTCTGGGCGGCCCAGATGGTGAGGGTGGTGCCGGTCAGGTCGGCGTCCTGGGCGGGCCACTCGGCGGGTCCGGCGTCGGTGTCGCCGGCGCCGGGGTCGGAGCACCCGGCGAGGGCCACGGCGGCGGCCGCGGCCAGCGCGAGTGTGCTGCGGAACCTGTTCTTCATTGAATCGCTCCTTGTTGCGGTTACTTCGAGGTGGTGAGGCGCAGGGTGCGGGCCCCGACGGGGGCGCCGTCGCCGCGCACGGTGAGGGTGCCGGTGGCGGCGTCCCATTCGGTCTTCCATTCGGGCAGGGCCGCGGGGAAGACGGTGGTGACGCGGACGTCGTGTCCGGCGAGGTGGGGGAAGTGCAGTTCGGTGGCGGCGGGGCCGCCGCGGCGCCAGACGGAGACGAGGTCGCCGTCGGGGCCGGTGAGGGCGAGGGCGGTCCAGGGGTCGGTCCAGCCGGGGAGGCCGGCGGGCCAGTGGGGGGTGGCGGCGGCGATGCCGGCGCGGAGGGTCTTGGCGGCGGTGATGGCCTCGGCGACGACGGCGCGCTGGGCGTCGGTCATCTCGTTGAGGTGGCCGGAGACGTAGTAGCGGCCGAGGAGGCCGGTGACGAGGCAGAACGCGGCCTCCTCCTCGTCCATGCCGGGCTGGGGGTAGGCCCAGCTGGCGGCCTGCTCGGGGAGGAGGGAGATCGGCGCGGCGGCGGCGATCGGAGGGTACTTGGTGAACTCCTGCTGGTCGGAGGTGGACTGCATGGCGAGGCGGGAGAGGACGGCGAAGTCCATGCGCATGGCGCCGGAGGAGCAGTTCTCGACGACGAGGCCGGGGTGGCGGTCGAGGACGCCGTCGAGCCAGTCGAGGTGGGCGCGGTTGTGGCCCAGGAGGCCGTCGCCGACGCTGTCGGCGTCGCGGTCGGTGCCGGGGCCGGGGTTGATGTTGTAGTCGAACTTGAAGAAGCCGATGCCGAACTCCTCGACGAGGCGGTCGACGACGCCGTTGAGGTGGCTGACGGCCGCGGGGTGGCGCAGGTCGAGGTGGTAGCGGTCGTGCTCGGCGATGCGCTGGCCGTGGCGCTGGAGGAACGCTTCGGGCGGGAGGCGGTCGGCCATGGGGCTGTGGACGCCGATGACCTCGGGTTCGAGCCAGAGGCCGGGGACCATGCCGGCGTCGCGGATGGCGTCGATGACTTCGCCGAGGCCGCCGGGGAAGCGGGTGGTGGAGGGGCGCCATTCGCCGACGGAGGGCCACCAGTCGCCGGAGTCGTCGTACCAGCCGGCGTCGATGCAGAAGATCTCGGCGCCGACGTCGGCGGCGGCCTTGATGAGTGGGAGGAGCTTCTCGGTGGTGGGGTCGCCGTTGAGGGTGTTCATGTAGTCGTTGAAGACGACGGGCATGGCGGCGTTGTCGGGGTGGGGGCGGCGGGCGGCGCGGCGGAACGCGGTGAGGGCGGCGACGGCGCCGGTGAAGTCGGTCCCGGCGGTGACGGTGGCGGGGACGGTGGTGAAGGACTCGTCGGGGCGCAGGACGCGGGTCCAGGCGGCGTCGGTGTCGGTGGGTCCGGCGAGGCTGAAGTAGCCGCCGTCGAGGTCTTCGCCGAGTTCCCAGCGCCAGGGGCCGTTGTGCTCGATCTGCCAGGCGAGGGCGAGGCCGTCGGTCTCGAGTCCGGCGACGGGGAGGTGGTGGCCGGTGGACCAGGTGCCGTCGGAGGTCGCGGACCAGTGGCCGCGGGGGTTCTGGCGTCCGGCGAGGTCGGTGGAGAGGCGCGGGAAGTCGGTGCCGCGCAGGGGGGTGCGGGTCCAGCGGCCTTCGCCGAACCAGTCGCTGACGCCGGTGACGCGGGACCAGGCGGCGAAGTCGTCGTCGCCGGGGCGGGTGAAGCCCATGGTCCAGGTGGCGACGGAGCGCAGGACGAGGGTGGTGTCGCCGGTGGCGGTGACGGTGGTGCGGGCGCGCACGGCGCCTTCCGCGGCGTCCAGGAGTTCGATCGCGGTGGCGGTCGCGATGCCGTCGGCGGCCTGGGTGAGGGTGAGGACGCGGCCGGTGGCGGTGCGGGTCTCGGTGTGGGAGACGTGGCGCAGGCGGGCGCCCAGCTCGGTGTGGACGAGGCGGTCGGCGGCGGGGCGGTGCCCGGCAGCGGCGGTGACGATCTCGACGAGCGGGAGCGCGTGGACGTCGGTCGCCGCGGTGTCGCGGACGATCCCGGTGACGCGCACCGGGGCGTCCTCGCCCCACTCGAAGCGGAGTGCGAACCGGCTACTGCCCCAGATGAACTGCTCGGCCACGATGCCCCTGTTCCGTCGGTGTGGACCCGGCGGCCGGGAGCCGACCGCCTGATATCGATTTCACTCGGAACCGTAACGCGTCCTGATATCGATTTCAAATCTTGTCTTGAAATCGTTATCAGGATTCGGTACGGTCGGGGCCGTCAGTCGAAGATCGACCCCCGTCAATGACGACAATGAGAAGAGGATCGACACGATGAGGAGACCGATGGCAACTGTCGCCGCCGCAGCGGTCGCCGCCACAGCCGTGACCGGCTTGAGCAGCGCAACCGCCGAAGCCGCCGAGACCGAAGTGCTGGCGGTGGACTTCGCCGAGCGCACGGGCGAGTTCCGCGGCGGCGCCTCGGGCACGCTCTACGGGTTCGGCGACGAAGGCGCCCCCACCCAGGCCGTCATCAACGGCGCCCACATCACCAACTCGTCGCAGAAGGCCCCCTACGGCACCCAGCACCCCTCGGGCGACGCGATCAAGATCGAGGACGGGTTCTTCGACAAGCACGGCGAGGACCTGTACATCTACGTGCAGGACTACTACCCCGAGTGGCCCTACAACAGCGGCAGGCGCCCCGGCGACGACCGCACCTACGACCAGGCGACCGGCACCTACACCGAGGAGCCCAACGGCGTCTGGGACTTCCTGGAGGTCACCGAGTTCGTGGCCGAGGCCGTCGCCACCGACTCCGACCGCCCCCAGGACTACGTCTTCATCCCCTACAACGAGCCCGACGGCGGCAACTGGTACCCCGACTGGGCGAACCAGAAGGACCAGTTCCTCGCCGACTGGCAGGCCACGTACGACAAGATCCAGGAGGTCTGGGAGCGCCACGGCCTCGGCCACGCCCGCATCGGCGGCCCCGGCGACACCCGCTGGCAGCCCGAGCGCAGCGAAGACATCCTCCGCTTCGCCAAGGACAACGGTTCGCTCCCGGACATCTTCATCTGGCACGAGCTCGGCATTAACAACCTGGCGACGTACCGGCAGAACTTCGCCGACTACCGGGCCCTGGAGCAGGAGCTCGGGATCGACCCGATCCCGGTCAACATCACCGAGTACGGGATGCTCCGCGACATGGGCGTCCCCGGCCAGTTGATCCAGTGGTTCGCGATGTTCGAGGACACGAAGGTCGACGCGCAGGTCGCGTACTGGAACTACGCGGGGAACCTCTCCGACAACTCGGCCCGCCCCAACGGCGCGAACGCCGGGTGGTGGATGTTCAAGTGGTACGGCGACCTCGAAGGCGCCGAGACCGTGGCCGTCACCCCGCCGGAGCTGAACGCCGTGGACACCCTCCAGGGCATCGGCGCGATCGACGAGGCCAACAAGCGCGCCACGGTCCTGTTCGGCGGCACCGGCTCCGACGTGACCCTGGACCTCAGCGGCCTCGACAGGTCGATCTTCGGGAGCAAGGTCGACATCGAGGTCCGCGAGACCACGCTCAACGGCGCCGAGGGCCTCACGGACACCCCGCGGGTCGTCAAGGCCCTCAACGGGGTCAACCTCAGCGGCGGCGCGCTGAACCTGGACGTGCCGGTGTACGACCGGTACGCCGGGTACCAGGTGGTCATCACCCCGGACGGCGCCCGCGACGTCGAGGCCGCGGCCGCGGCGCAGCCGTGGACCGCCTCGGCCGAGGCCGAGCACCTGGACCTCACCGACGCCACCGTGTACACCCAGGACCCGCAGGCCAACGGCGGCTGGAAGTTCCTCGCCTCCGGCGGCCAGGACGTGGGCTCGTTCAACAAGGCGACCTCGCGCGCCGAATGGACCGTCGAGGTCCCCGAAGACGGGACCTACCGGCTCCAGGTCGTCGGCGGCGCACCCGGCGTCCCCGGCCGCCACGCGCTGTTCGTCGACGACGCCGCCTCCGGCACGATCCAGTACGCCGCGGACCTCGCGCTCAACGCGAACAGCCGCTGGCAGTACCGCGGCAGTGCCGAGGTCCTGGTGGACCTCACCGCCGGTGAGCACCTCCTCTCCATCCGCTCCAGTGAGGACGGCGCAACCGTACTCCCGAACTCCGACATCACCCTGGACAAGGTCTCGCTGACCTCGGTCGCGAACGAGTCCGCGGTGTACCCGGCCTCCACGTTCCGCCTCGAAGACGGCGCGGCCCTCAATTGGGCCGGCGGGAACGACCGCGGCTCGGCGAAGCTCCAGGGCGACGCCCGTGCCGACCTGTACGCGAACGCGATGGAGACCGGCTACTACGACGTCGCCGTCGACTGGTCCTCCACTAAGGCGTCCTCGGTCGAACTCGTCGTCAACGGCGAGCCGACCGCGGAACTGGCGGCCAACCGCAAGGGCAAGTGGCGCTCCACCGCCACCGTGCACCTCGTCGAGGGGATCAACGAGATCGAGCTCCGCTCCCCCGACGGCGCCACCGTCCAGTCGCTGACCACCGTGCGCGACCGGGCCGCCGACGACGCGGCCGTCTCGATCGAGGCCGAGGACGCCGTCCTGCTGGGCTCGGCCGCGGTCACGGACCTCGCCGAGTCGACCGGGTCGAACGCCTCCGGCATGGCCTACGTCGGCTGGGTCGGCAACGGCGCGGGCAACGCGGTCGAACTCCCCCGCGACGGCTTCGCCGCGCCCGGCGACTACGACGTCACCGTGTACTACGCGAACGCCGAGCTCTCGGGCGACCACGACTACAACCCGCAGGTCGTGGACCGGCTCCTCCAGGCGACCGAGGGCGGCGAGGAGGTCGGCCACGCGTACTTCCGCTACACGTACTCGTGGGACAGCTTCTCGCAGCGGTCCCTGTCGGTCACGCTCGCGACCGCGGACCAGCCCCTGCGGCTCGGCAACCCCGACGCGTGGGCCCCGAACCTGGACCGGATCGTGATCTCCCCCAGGGTGATCGGCGACCCGACCACCGCCAGGCGGTAATCGGGACGGGCCCCGGCGATCCGCCGGGGCCCGCTTCCGTATGACCCCGGCCACGCGACCTTGACCCTGACATAGGTGTCAAGGTTGGAGGCTTCCGGTCATGACCGCAACCCACGTCGCACCGACACCCGCCCGGCAGACCCTGCCGGTCGTGCCCCTCCTGGCCCTCGCCACCGCCGCGTTCATGGCGATCCTCACCGAGGCGCTCCCGGCCGGAGTCCTCCCCGAGATGGCCGCCGACCTGCGCGTCAGCGAGGCCGCGGCCGGGCAGACCCTCACCGTCTACGCCATCGCCACCGGCGTCTCCGCGATCCCGGTCATGGCCGCCACCGCCGCCTGGCACCGGCGCAGGCTCCTGCTCGCCGCGGCCCTGACGTTCGCCGTCGCGAACCTCGTCACCGCCGTCTCCGAGTCCTACGCGCTGACCATGGTCCTGCGCCTCGCCGCGGGCGTCGCCGCCGCCGTCGTGTGGGCCGAACTCGTCGCCTACGCCCGCAGGCTCGCCCCGCCGCACCTCCAGGGCCGCGCCATCGCGTTCACCATGGCGGGCGTGCCGCTCGCGCTCTCCCTCGGCATCCCCCTGGGCACCTTCCTCGGCGACCTCCTCGGATGGCGCCTCACGTTCGGCCTCGTCGCCGCCGTCTCCGCGCTCCTGGCGATCTGGATCCGCGCCTCCGTCCCCGAGTTCCCCGGCCAGAAGGCCGGGAGGCGCGAGCCGATCCTCGCCGCGCTCAAGCTCCCCGGGGTCGTCCCGGTCCTGTTCACCGTCGCGGCCTACGTGCTCGCGCACAACATCCTGTACACGTACATCGCGACCTTCCTGGACGCCAACGGCATGAACGCCCGGCGCGAGACCGTCCTGCTGGTCTTCGGCATCGCCTCTGCGGTGAGCATCGTCGTCACCGGCGCGCTCGTGGACCGGCGCCTGCGGGTCCTCACCATCGCCAGCGCGGGCCTCTTCCTCGTCGCCGCGGCGGCCCTGACGGTCTGGGCCGACGAGCCCGCGCCCCTCTTCGTCGCGGTGGTCCTCTGGGGCCTGGGCTGGGGCGGCGTCCCGACGCTCCTCCAGACCGCCGTCAACGACGCGGGCGGCGACCGCGGCCAGGCGCTCCTGGTGACCACCTGGAACTCCTCGATGGCCGCAGGTGGCGCGGCGGGCGGCCTCATGCTCGCCCTCCTCGGCCCGGCCTCGTTCCCGTGGGGCGTCCTGGTGCTCATGGCCCCCGTCGCGGCCGTGGTGATCGGCGCGAAGGCGCACGGGTTCCCCGCGAGGCGCCCCGGCGCGGACGAGTGAGGGACGCGCTAGGCGACCTGCCGGTCGAAGCCGGTGGCGGCGTTGACGATCAGGACCGACCAGGCCGCGGCCGCGGGCGTGAACAGGGCGAGGTTGGGGCCGATCACCGGGACGAGGGCGGCTCCGTAGGCGAGGGCCGCGAGGGCGAGCCAGGCGACGGGGGCCTGCGGGCGGCGGGCCGCCGCGCGCAGGGCCGCGGTGAGGACCGCGAGGGCGGGGCCGTCGGCTCCGGCGAGGGACGCACTGGCGACGGCGATCAGGGACGCGAGGACGAGCGCGGCGGCCGCGCAGATCGCCGCGAACGCGAGGTCGCCGCCGCCGTACAGGACCGCGTTGTAGGCGAGGAGGAGTCCGAGGACGGCCGCGCCGGTCCAGATGCGCCACAGGCGGTTCCACCCTTGGGCCCAGGCGCGCCAGAAGGTGCGGAAGGGCGCGCCCGGGTAGCCCTCGGCGGCGAAGTCCCGCATGCACGACAGGGCCGCGTACAGGCCGGGCCCGGCCGGGAGGGCGGCGAGGGCGCCGGCCCAGAGGCCGAGGTGGGTGAGGCCGAGCTGCCCGGCCGCCGCGAACGGGACGGCGGTGGCCAGGAGCTGCACGGAGGTCGCGAACCACCAGAACACGCCGAGGAGCGTGCGCGAGAGCCGCGAGTCGTAGGCGAGCCAGGAGGTCATCCCTTCACCGCCCCGATGGACATGCCCTTGATGAAGTACCGCTGGAACGCCGCGAACAGGACCACCGAGGGGACGATCGCGAGGATCGCGCCGGTGTAGATCAGCTCCCACTGCGAGGTGAGGAGCCCGACCATGCGGCTGAGGGCGACGTTGATGGTGCCCGCCGAGGACGAGTCGAGGAAGACCAGGGGGATGAAGAAGTCGTTCCACAGCGACAGCGCCTGGATGATGACGAACGCGGAGGTCACGGGCAGGAGCATCGGGAAGACGATGTGCCAGAACGTGCGGAGCTTCCCGGCGCCGTCCACTTCGGCCGCCTCCTCGACCTCGCGCGGGACGCCCTTGATGAAGGAGCAGTACAGGAGGATGCCGAACGAGGCGGCGCCGCCGAGGTGGACGAGGATGACGCCGGTGAGCGTGGAGTAGAGGCCGACCTGGTTCATGGAGGAGACCAGCGGGATCATGCGGACCTGGAAGGGGATCATGAGCCCGGCGATGAACAGCAGGTAGAGCCAGCGCGAGGACCGGCCGCCGATCCGCTCGATGCCCCACGCGGCCATGGGGACGATCGCGATGAGGAGCACGAGGGTGCCGACGGTGATGACGAGGGTGTTGACGAGCGCCTCGCCGTAGTCGGTGTCCTGGAACAGGCGCGCGTAGTTCTCGAAGCTGAGGCCGGTCGGCAGGCCCATGGGGTCCTTGGTGATCTCGGCGTAGCTGCGGAAGGAGTTGAGCAGCGCGTACAGGACCGGGAAGGACACGGCGAGGACGAGCACGGACAGGACGGCCATGACGGCGACCTCTCCGGGGGTGAGGCGCCGCCTCTCCTTGCGGCGTTTGAGGGCGCTCATGCCTGGACCTCCCTGCTGCGCATGTACTTGTTGGCGAGCACCGTGGTCGCCATGACGACGATGAAGAGGACGATGGCGGCGGCCGAGCCGTACCCGGCGCGGTACTCGCCGAAGCCGACCTTGTAGATGAAGAACGCCATGGTCTCGGAGACGAATCCGGGCCCGCCCGCGGTGAGGACCATGACCTGGTCGAAGATCGTCCACCCGGCGATCATCATGAGGGTCATGTTGACGGTGACGGCCCCGGCGAGCATCGGCCAGGTGACGTACCGGAAGACCTGCCCGCGGGAGGCGCCGTCGATCTTCGCGGCCTCCACGAGGTCCTGCGGGACCGACTGGAGGTTCGCGAGGTAGATGAGGGTGGTGTTGCCGCCCAGGGTGAAGCAGATGATGAACAGCAGGACCCCGACGACGATCTCGTTGTCGCCGAGCCAGTCCATGGCGGCGTCGCCGAAGCCGAGGTCGCGCAGGATCGTGTTGACGGCCCCGAAGTTGAAGTTGAGCATGTACTTCCAGATCGTGGCGGCGATGAAGCCGCTGACGAGCGCGGGGAGGTACACGATGGTGCGGAAGAAGCCCTGCGCGTGGTGGAGCTTGTCGAGCAGGAGCGCGACGCCGAGGGCGATCGCGTTGACGATGACCGCGGAGCCGAGGCCGAGGATCAGGGTGTTCTTCGTGGCGTTCCAGAACCGGTCGCTGGAGAGGATGTCCTGGTAGTTCGCGAACCCGACGTACTCGTACGCGGGGTTGATGCCGTCCCAGTCGGTGAGGCTGAGCTGGATCGACTGGATCGAGGGCGCGATGACCATGAGCACGTAGACGATCAGCGCGGGCGCGATGAACAGGAGCATCACGGCCCGGTGGCGGGTGAGGCGCCGGGCGCGGGCGGGCGCCCGGCCGCCGGTGAGGGCGGCCGGGCGTTCGGCGAGCTGGGAGGTCACTCGTTCTCCGCCTGGTTGTCGAACTCCTCCTGGGACTTGGCGATGCACTCGTCGATGGTGGTCTGGCCGTCCTGCATCTCGATGCGCGCCTGCCGGAAGAACGTGTGGAAGGTGCTGAACCCGGCCCATGCGGTGGAGTTCTGGAAGAACTTGAGGTTGGGGTTCTCCAGGAGCGCGAAGTAGTCGCCCGCGCCGGGGATGGTGGAGTTGCGGACGATCTCGTCGGCGGCCTTGACGTTCGGTGCGATCATCCCGGCCTCCTCCATGAGGTTGCAGGCGTCCACGGAGTAGTAGAACTCCAGGAACTCGACGGCGGCGTCGTACTCCTTGCCGCCGTCCTCCTCGGCCTGCGAGGAGATCGCGAAGCCGGAGGCGGAGTCGCCGTTGACGTCGTCCTTGAGGACGTTGATGCCGCCGTCATCGGCGGGGATGCAGAAGATCCCGGCGTTGAAGTCGGGGTCGACCTTGTTGACGTCGTTGAGGCGCCCGATCCCGGCCGAGGAGGTGGACATGACGGCCTGGCGGTTGACCAGGAGGGTCGTGGTCTGGGCGTCCTGGGTGGACTGCCAGCCTTCGAGGACGTACTGGTCGGTGATGTCCTTGAGCCGCTGGAGGGGTTCGCGGAGGTCCTCGATCGAGGCGTCCCCGGCGCGCACGGCGTTCCAGAAGCCGCCGGCCTCGGAGTACTGGGCGAAGGTGGGGGCGGCGAGGGGCTTCCACAGCTGGTCGGAGGGCCAGATCTCGCCCGCGGCGGTCGCCAGGGGCGCGTCGCCGTTGCCTTTGATGGCGTCGAGGAGGGCGGTGAACTCGGCGTAGGTGGTGGGGACGGCGAGGCCGTGCTCGGCGAAGTAGTCCTTGTCGTAGACCATGTTGAAGCCGAGTTCGCCGTTGAGGGCGGTGGTGGGGACGATGTACACGTCGCCGTCCTCGGCCGGTGCGTAGACCTCGTCGTTGAGCAGGCCGGAGACGCTGTCGGGAATGGGGGCGAGCTTCCCGGCCTCCAGGTAGGTGAGGGTGTCGCGCATGTCGACGAGGGCGGGCCAGTTCCCGGTGGCGTCCATGGTCTTCATGGCGGTCGGGTAGTCGGTGCCCGCGGGCAGCGGGTCGAGTTCCACGACCGCGGTGGCGCTCTTGGCGTTGAACGCGTCGGCGACGGCCTTCGCGACCGAGTTCCACGTGTCGTCGCCGGTGGCGTAGAGGAACCGGATCGGGGTCTTGCCGCCGGTCGTGCCGCCGCCGGTGCCGCACCCGGCGAGCGCGAGCGGCACGGCGGCCGCGATCGAGAGACCCCCGGCGGACTGCATGAGCGAACGGCGTGAGAGTCCCCGCGCCGGCGTGGCCGACGAACGCGCCCTTGCGTTTCGCATGTCTTCTCCTTCAAGCGGTGAGAGGCTGTCGGGCATCGCGTAGATACCGCTATCTGCGATGCTAGGAGCAAGCGCTCGCGAACACAAGCCGACTTTGCCGAATCGTTACCGGAATCGGTCGATCAGATTGCCTGAGCACGAGAGAATGCAGGTCAAAGCCGAATGGGCCGGGCCGAGCGGCGGGTCGGGGGCGAGACTCGACAAGCAGGCGTTCGGCTCCTATGGTAGAAACCGATAACTGTTCTTCACGATTGAAGGAGCCCCCCGGTGGCCGATCGTCTGCCCGCGCTGTTCGCCATGGACCCCGTCCACCTGCCGCGGCTGTTCCCCGAGCCGCTCATGCGGCGGCTGCGGGCGGTGCTCGACATCGACCCGTCCCACGTGGCCGAGCGGTACGAGGGGTTCGCGCCGCTCGCCGACGCCGAGGTCGTCGTCTCCGGCTGGGGCGCACCGAAACTGGACACCGCCGCTTTGGACCGGGCGCCGCGGCTGCACACCGTGCTGCACGCCGCCGGGTCGGTGAAGCCGCTCGTGGCCGACGCCGGGTGGGAACGGCTCGCGGTCTCCTCCGCGGCGGACGCGAACGCGCTGCCGGTGGCGGAGTACACGCTCGCGGCGATCCTCCTGGCGGGCAAGGGGGTCTTCGCGCTGCGGGAGGCGTTCCGCGCCGACCGGTCGTTCGCGCTCGGCTACATCCACCCCGAGGTCGGGAACTTCGGCCGGACCGTGGGGATCGTGGGCGCGTCGCGGATCGGGCGGCGCGTCCTGGAGCTGCTGCGGCCCTTCGACTTCCGGGTGCTCCTCGCCGACCCCTATGCGGACCCCGCAGAGGACCTGGGCGCGGAGCTGGTGGACCTGGACCGGCTCGTGGCCGAGGCCGACATCGTGAGCCTCCACGCGCCCGACCTCCCTGAGACCGCCGGGCTCCTCGGCGCGGAGCGGTTCGCGGCCATGAAGGACGGCGCGGTCGTCGTCAACACCGCCCGCGGGCGCCTCGTGGACACGGATGCACTCGTAGCGGAGCTGGCGACGGGCCGGATCTCCGCGGTCCTCGACGTCACGCACCCCGAGCCCCTGCCGGTGGACTCGCCGCTGTTCGCGCTGCCCAACGTGTTCCTGACCCCGCACGTCGCCGGCTCCCAGGGCAACGAGCTGGCGCGCATGGGCCTGTACATCGTGGAGGAGGCCGAGCGGCTCGCCGCGGGCCGCCCGCTCGCGCACCTCGTGGACGGCGACCTACGCTGGCGCCAGGCGTAGAGACGGAGGCCCTTGGTGCCCAGACGGAGTGAGCCGGGGAAGCGCCCCACGCTGGCCGACGTGGCCGAGCGCGCGGGCGTCTCGGCCATGACCGTCTCCCGCGTCATCGCCGGGAACTACCCCGTCGCCCCGCCGACCCGCTCGAAGGTGCTGCGGGCCATGCGCGACCTCGACTACGTCGTCAACGCGCACGCCCGCGCGCTCGCCGGGGCGACCACCAAGACCGTGGCCCTGGTGCTGGACGACGCCACGGGACCGTTCTTCGCGTTCATCGCCCGCGGCGTCGAGCAGCAGGCCGCCTCCGAAGGGCGCCTGTGCCTCCTGTGCACCACGCACGGCGACCCCGAGCGCGAACTCGCGGTGGTGGAGCTGCTGCGCGAGCAGCGTGCCGAGGCTGTGATCCTCGTCGGCGGCGCCCAGGACACCGACACGTACACCGAGCGGATGGCGTACTTCGCCCGCGCCCTGGACAAGTCGGGCTCGCGCCTGGTCCTGTGCGGGCGCCCCTCCCCCGGCCCCGACGTGCCCGCCACGGTGGTCGAGTACGACAACGAGGGCGGCGCGTACGCGATGACCGCGTACCTCCTCGCCAACGGGCACCGCAAGATCGCCTACGTCGGCCGCGAGCCCGGCCTGTCCACCACCGACGAGCGCGTCCGGGGGTACCGGCGGGCGCACGCCGACCACGGTGTGGCCGTGGACGAAGCGCTCATCAGGCCCGGCACGTTCACGCGCGAGAGCGGCGCCGCCGTCACCGAGGCCCTGTGGGAGGAGCGCACCGACGCCACCGCGGTCTTCGCGGCCACCGACATGGTCGCCGCGGGCGTGCTCAAGGCCCTGCGCGGGCGCGGGGTCCGCGTCCCCGAGGACGTCTCGGTCGTCGGCTTCGACGACATCCCCCTGGCCTCGGATCTGACCCCGGCGCTGACGACGGTGCACGTGCCGCACGAGCAGCTGGGCCGCGAGGCCGTGCGCCTGGCGCTCCACAGGGGACCTGAAATCGAAGACCGGGTCGTGCTCGGCACGCACATCGTCGTCAGGGACTCGGCCGCGCCGCTGCGCCCCTGACCGCCGGTCCGTGGGACCGCAAGTCATAGGCCAAGCCTATTTGCCGCAAAGGATACGACTCTTGGACGTATCCCCTCCCGGGTGAGACAGTGACCACAGTCAATCCCTCAAGGAGGAGGCATGGCCTCGACAGCCGGGCGCGGAGCGGCAGCGCCCTCCGACACCCCTCGCACCGATGTGGACAAGGCCCTGCTGGGCGGCTCCACCTACCGCAGCCTCTCCGAACTCGGCTCGGGCGCCGAGGAGAAGTTCGAGAAGGGCCGGCGCCTCGTCGGCTGGTTCCTCGCGCCCCTCATCAGCCTCGTGTTCGGGTTCCTGCCCCTCGACATGCCCGGCGACCAGCAGACCCTCGCCGCGGTGCTCCTCGGCGTCGTCGTCCTGTGGATCTGCGAGCCGATCCCCATCCCCGTCGGCGGCCTCGTCGGCGTCGCCGCCATCGTGGTCCTCGGGGTCGCACCCGGCGACGACGTGCTGGCGCCCTTCGGGTCCACCACGATCTTCACGTTCATCGGCGCGTTTATTTTGGCCCAAGCCATGCTGAAGCACGGTGTGGCGCAGCGGATCGCGTACTTCGTGCTGGGCCTGCCCGGGGTCGGGCGGTCCACGTTCCGCACGATCATCGCGTTCGGCGTCATCACCTGCGCCCTGTCGGCGTTCATCTCCAACACCGCCACCGTCGCGATGCTCATGCCCACGGCCCTCGGCATCCTCGCCGTCATCGCCAAGCTCATGCAGGCGCAGGGGACCGTGCGGCCCGACTTCGACCCGATGCGCCTGCGCGTGGGCACCGCGCTCATGCTCATGCTCGCCTACGGCGCCTCGGTCGGCGGCCTCCTCACCCCCGTGGGCTCGCCGCCGAACCTGATCGGCCGGGGCCTCATCGAGGAGGCCACCGGGGAGCGGATCTCCTTCGGGCAGTGGATGCTCGCCGCGCTCCCGATCTGCCTCATCATGTTCGTAGTCCTCGCCGTCGTCCTGCTCCTGGTCAACAAGCCCGAGATCCGCCGCATCGAAGGCGTCGAGGAGTTCATCCGCGAGCGCCGCGCCGAGCAGGGCCGCATGTCCCGCGCCGAGAAGAACACCGTGATCGCCTTCGGCGTCACCGTCACGCTGTGGCTCATCCCCGCCGCGGTCGGCCTCATCTCGGGCACCGACTCCAGTGCGTACGCCACGATCAGCGACCGGCTCGACGAGGGCGTCGCCGCCGTCATCGGCGCCGCGCTCCTGTTCGTGCTCCCCGTCAACTGGTCCAAGCAGCAGGCGACCCTGACGTGGAAGGACGCCGCGAAGATCGACTGGGGCACGATCCTCCTGTTCGGCACCGGGATCATCTTCGGCGCCATGCTCTCCTCCACGGGCCTCGCCGAGACCATCGGCAACGGCGCCTCCGACGCCCTCGGCATCACCAGCGCGTTCGCGATCACCGCGTTCGCCGTGATCCTCGCGGTGCTCATCTCCGAGACCACGTCGAACACGGCGTCGGCGGCGGTCGTCGTGCCGATCATCATCCCGCTCGCCGCCGCGGCCGGGGTCGATCCGCTGGTGCCGGCGCTGGCGGCGACGTTCGCGGCCTCGCTCGGGTTCATGCTGCCGGTCTCGACCCCGCAGAACGCGATCGTCTACGGCACCGGCTGCGTGCCGATGACGAAGATGATCCGCTCGGGGATCACGTTCGACCTCATCGGCGCGGTCGTCATCATCGCGCTCATGCCGCTCATGGTCGTGTTCACCGGCATCGGAAGCTGAACGAACTAGCGCAAACCGGGCGCCCGCCCTAGACTCCGTGGAACGGTGTCCGGGACGGGCGCCCCACCCCTATATCCTATAGGATCTACGATTCAGCCGTCGGAGCCGCATTGGACGCACGCCAGCTCGGGTACTTCCTCGCCGTGGTCGACCACGGCGGCTTCGGGAAGGCCGCCGAGCAGATCCATATCGCGCAGCCGTCCCTCTCGCAGGCCATCGCGAACCTCGAACGGGGCCTCGGCGTCGAGCTGTTCCACCGGGTCGGGCGCGGCGTCGTCCTCTCCGACGCGGGGCGGCGCCTGGTCGAACCGGCCCGGCAGGTCCTGCGCGACCTGGAGACCGCCCGCGACGCGGCCCGGTCGGTGCGCGAGCTCGAACGCGGCCGCCTCGACATGGTCTCGATGCCCTCCCCCGGGATCGAGCCGCTCACCGCGATGCTCACCGAGTTCGTCGGGCGGCACCCGGGGATCACCGTGAACGTGGAGGGCGCGTTCACCGCCGACGAGGTCGTGGCCCACGTCAGGACCGGCGCGAGCGAGGTCGGGCTCCTCGGCTCGGCCGAGGACCTGCGCACCGCGGAGCTCCGCGTCGTGCCCGTCGAGAGCCAGCCGCTCGTGCTCATCTCCCCGCCCGCCGCGGGCCTGCCCGCGGGCGGCACGGTCCGCCGCGAGGACTTCCGGGGCCTGCGCCTCATCGCCTCCCAGCGCGGGAGCATCATGCGCCGCTTCGTGGACGACCTCCTCGCCGACGTCGACGGCGTGCACCTCGCGGCCGAGATCGCCCACAGGACTTCGATCCTGCCGCTGGTCCTGGCCGGGTTCGGGCACGCCGTCATGCCCGCGTCGTGGACGCCGCTCGCCGAGCGCACCGGCGCCGAGGTGCGGCGGATCGAGCCCGCGTGGCACCTGCACGTGGCGCTGGTGTGCCGCCCCGACGGCCTCTCCCCCGCCGCCAGCGCGTTCACGGCGATGGCCGAGGCGTGGGGCGACCGATAGGGCCTCCCGATGGGCGCCATCGCGAACCGGTCTTGGACGCGGCGGCGTGACCGGGTGTTGACTCGACTGCGAATCGTCACCGGCACGAAGGAGCAGCCATGGATCGGTCCCTGCGCATCGCCGCCATCCCCGCCGACGGCATCGGACGGGAGGTGGTGGCCGCGGGGAAGGCGGTCCTCGACGAGCTCCAGGCCGAGGGCCGGTTCTCCCTGGAGTGGGAGGAGTTCCCCTGGGGCTCCGACTACTACGCCGAGCACGGCCGCATGATGCCCGAGGACGGCTTGGAGGTCCTCAAGGGCTTCGACGCGATCTACTTCGGGGCGGTCGGGTGGCCCACGGTGCCCGACCACGTGAGCCTGTGGGGGCTGCGGCTGCGGATCTGCCAGGGCTTCGACCAGTGGGCGAACGTGCGGCCCGTCCACTTCCTGCCCGGCGTCGTGAGTCCGCTGCGCAAGGCCGACGACACGGACCTGGACTGGGTGGTGGTGCGGGAGAACTCCGAGGGCGAGTACGCCGGGATCGGGGGCCGCAACCTCGCCTCCCGCGGCGAGGGCGCCGAGGTGGCGATCCAGTCGGCGCTGTTCACCGCCGCCGGGTGCGAGCGGATCATGCGCTTCGCGTTCGACCTGGCGCGCACCAGGACCCGCCGGAAGGTCTCCAGCGTCACCAAGAGCAACGCGCAACAGTACGGGATGGTCCTGTGGGACGACGTGTTCCGCCGCGTGGCCGCCGACTACCCCGACGTGGAGACCGAGAGCGTCCTCGTGGACGCGATGGCCGCGAAGTTCGTCCTCCACCCCGAGGACCTGAGCGTGGTGGTGGCCTCGAACCTGAACGCGGACATCCTCTCCGACCTCGGCTCGGCCCTCGCCGGGAGCCTCGGCCTGGCCGCCAGCGCGAACCTCAACCCCGAGGGCCGGTTCCCGTCGATGTTCGAGCCGGTCCACGGCTCGGCCCCGGACATCGCCGGGCAGGGGGCCGCGAACCCGGTGGGCGCCATCGGGAGCGCCGCGCTCATGCTCGCGCACCTGGGGCTGCCGGAGGAGGCGGCGCGGATCGAGCGGGCGGTCGAGGCGGCGTCGGCCGCAGGCGTGCGCACCCGCGACGTCGGGGGCACTGCCACGACCGACGAGGTGACGGCGGCGATCACCGCGCGTCTGTGAGGCGTGACCCCTCGGTAGGCTTCGCGGCATGAACGTGACGATGGCGCTCGACCTGGGCGGCACCAAGGTGGAGGCCGCACTCGTGCGGGCGGACGGGACCGTGGTCGAGGGGACCCGCTCGCGGGCGGCGACCGGTGCGGCCGCGGCGGCCGGCCGGGCCGCCGGCGAGCGGGCGATCGAGCAGGTCGTGCGCCACTGCATGGCCGCTCCGGAGTGGGCGCGGGTCGCGGGGGCCGGGATCGGGTCGGCGGGTCCGGTGGACCTGGACGCGGGCACGATCGGGCCGATCAACCTGCCTGCGATGCAGGGCTTCGGGATCACCGGGTTCGTGGCGGGCGTGAGCGGCCTCGACGAGGTGTCGCTGCGGCTGGACGGGACGTGCATCGCGCTGGCGGAGTCGTGGCTGGGCGCGGCTCGCGGGGTGCGGAACGCGCTGGTCATGGTCGTGTCCACGGGTGTGGGCGGGGGCGTGGTGAGCGACGGGCGGATCGTCTCGGGCGGCGGCGGGAACGCGGGCCACATCGGGCAGCTGGTGGTGGACCGGGTCGAGTCCTCGGCGCACGACGCGACGGTGGAGGGGATCGCCTCGGGGCCGAACACGGTGCGCTGGGCGCAGGGCCGGGGCTGGGACGGCGGGACGGGCGAGGACTTGGCGCGCGACTACGCGGCGGGGGTGCCCGTGGCGGTGGCGGCGGTGCGCCGGTCGGCGCGGGCGGTGGGCCTGGGCCTGGTGAACGCGGCGACGCTGCTGGACCTGGAGGTCGCGGTGATCGGCGGGGGCTTCTCGTTCGTGGCCGACGACTACCCGGACCTGGTGGCCGCGGCGGTGCGCGAGCACGCGGTGAACGCGTACGCGGCGGACTTGAAGGTGGTGCGGGCCGAGCTCGGCGGGGACGCGCCGCTGATCGGCGCGGCGGCTCTGGTCCACCGCGCCGACCTCTTGTCCTAGGCGTTCAGTCCCGTGGTGTAGAGCGCGCCTGCGAGGGCGGCGAGGCCCAGGAGGGCCGCGACGCCGCGCACGTGGTTCCACTGGATCCAGGTCGCCTCGACCTCGCCGCGGAGCGCGGCGGGGTCGGTGATGGCGGCCGGGTCCCCGGCGGCTTCGAGGCGGTCGTTGAGGGGGACGTTCTTCGCGATGGTGCCGACGAACATGACGAGGTTGCACACGAGACCCGCGATCGTCCACGGCAGTGCGGAGCGGTCGTCCTGGAAGAAGCCCAGGATGACCGCGGCGAGCGCGAACACGACGGAGCCGAGGAACGCGGTCATGAAGCGGCCGTTGAGGATGACGCGGTTGATGTGCTGGAGTGCGCTGATCCAGGCGCGGTCGTCGAGGATCTTGATCCCGGGCATCACCGAGTACGAGTACCCGGTGAACAGCCCGGCCATGAGCCCCGCGCTGAGCAGGGCGGCGATGAGGGCGATGAGGTGCAGCAGTGCCATGAGGGTCCTCCGGTAGGTCAGGGCCGTCAGGCCGGGGGCGTCACCCGGGCGATCCGGATGGAGCCGTCGCCCGCCGCCGGGTAGGCGGCGCTGCCGTCAGGATAAGCCTTGAACGCCTGGTAGTCGTGATCCGGGACGCCGATCGCGAAGGGCTCCCCGACGGGCCCGCCCTCCGTGTCGCGGACCTGCGCCTTCATGCCGTCTCCGGACCCCCACGCGAGGAGCAGGCCGTCGCCGTAGGCGACGAGGTGCGGGTGGCCCGTGTCGACGCCGGTGTCCACGGTGGCGTCGGAAGGCCCGTCGGTGAAGTGCTCCAGGCGGGCCTGTCCCCCTTGGCTCCAGGCGGTCCAGTAGCCGCCGCCGACGGCGACGAGGTCGCCGCCGAAGAGGCTCCCGTCGCACTCGCCCGCGGCGACGGTGGTGTACGCGGGCACGGCGATGCGGCACTGGTTGTCGGTGGCGCAGACCATGCCGAACTCGTCGCGGTCGGCGTTCCAGGCGATGCGGGTGGTCCAGGAGTGGCTGCACCCCACGGCGAACGCGTCGGAGTGGTCGGCGAGGTTCCCGTCCGAGTCGACGACCTGCATGCGGTCGCCCTGGTGGATGTCGACGCAGCCGCCGTTGGCGACGGTGATGGCGACGCCGAAGTACGCGGCGGTGTTGCTGCCGTCGGAGGCGAGGCGGCCGTGGTGCTGGTACCACCACACGAAGCGGGCGCCGTCGTCGTAGCCGGAGCGGTCGTCGTTGAGGTTGGTGACCTGGCGGTCCCAGACTTGGGCGCCCGCGTTGTCGAAGCGCACCATGTGCATCGTGCGGCAGGGGCTGGACTCGCCGCCGCACAGGGGGCCGTCGCCGCAGTCGCCCTCGCGGGTGACGAGGACGGTGACGCCGTCGGCGTCGGCGATGACGTCCTGGAGGTCGACGCCTTCGAGGTCGAAGGCGTCCCCGTCGATCGCGTCGTCGCAGTCGAGGCGGGCGAGGTGGATGCGGTCGTCGGTGCCGTCCCAGGCGAGCCAGGACCGGCCGTCGGGGGTGGCGGCGAGGGCCGCGGGGAGCGGGTCGGTGTCGCCCTCCCCGCCGGCGCCGATCACGTTCGCGTCCACTTCGGTCACGGTGACGTCGGGTCCGGCCGCGGGGGCGCGGTCGCACATGCCGTCGCCCGCCGGGGCGGCGCTGCTCGCCGGTTCGGTCGGGGACGGTGAGGGGGACGGCGAGGCGCTGGTCTCGACTGCGGCCGTGGACGGTCCCGCGGTGGGCTCGGCGCCGTCGGTGCCGTCGCCCGCGCCGGTGCCGCCGCCGGTCATGGCGATGGCCGCGCCGATCGTGGTGGCCGCGATCAGGCCGATCGCGGTGCCGCCCACGATGAGCACGCGGCGCCAGTTCGTCATCGGGGGCATCCGGTGCGCGTGGATGCTCGATCGGGGTGAAGGTCTACTCATTGCCGGTTTCGTCCTTCAGACGGCCGCCACCGCGCACGCGCGGGCGGCGGCAAAGGGTCGTGGGCTCCGACCCTACCGACCCTTGTGAGCGGTCAACACCGAGGTCGGCGAGTTGCACCGAAATGGACGGACCGGTGACGTTCCGCTACGGGACCGCGGCTTCCACGAGCGCTTCGAGGCGTCGGGCGACCCGGTCGAGCGGCTCGGTGGACTGCTTGGCGCGGCACATCGCCACGGTCCCCTCGACGGCGGCGACGGCGAGGGTGGCGAGGTCGCGGGCCTCCTCGGGGTCGGCGCCGTGGGCTTCGAGGGACTCGGCGAACAGCCGCTCCCACCGGTCGAAGGCCGCGGCGGCGGCGCGCAGCGCGGGCGGGAACTCGTCCTCGGGGGGCTCCTCGACGGCGACGGCGAGCACGGGGCAGCCGGTGCGGAACCCGCTGTCGACCACGATGTCCCGCCAGCGCTTGAGGTAGGCGGCGAGGCCCGCGGCGGGCCCGGCGTCCATGGCGGCGCGCATGTGCCGTTCGACGGAGGCGGCGGCGTACTGGACGGCCTCGGTCGCCAGCTGGGCCTTGCCGTCCGGGAAGTAGTGGTAGGTGGAGCCGAGGGGCGCGTTGGCGTGCCGGGCGGTCTCGCGGATGCTGGCGGCGCTGAGGCCGCGGCGGGCGATGAGGTCGGCGGCCCCGGCGACGATGCGCTCGCGGGAGGGCGGGTCGGCGCGCGTCACGGTCGGCCTCCGTTCACGGTCTCGTGGTAACCTGGCCACCGATTATAACGGTCGTCATATACAGGAGGAGCGGGGATGTCCAGCGAGGACCTCGAACTGCGGCGCAAGGCGGTCGCCGAGCTCGGGCGCGAGATGCGGGCGCTCGTGGAGACCGTGTCGCGCACCGAGACCCCCACGGAGGTCCTGGAGGAGCTGGCGGGCGAGGTCAAGCGGCTCGAAGCGCGGTTCACGGGGCGGCGGCGCGAGCGCGCGGAGGTCCCTGACGTCGACGTGTTCCCGTTCGGGCTGCGCATGTACTCCCCCGCGGCCGGGCACGGCAGCCCGATCGCGCCGCCGATGGACATCGAGGAGACCGACAAGGACGGCATGGTCGGGCGGTGCGTCCTCGGGGTGGTCCACGAGGGCCCGCCCGGGTACGCGCACGGGGGCCTGAGCGCGATGCTCCTGGACGAGCTGATGGGCTGGGCGTGCGCGGCGAAGGGCCTGCCCGCCATGACGATCGGGCTCGACGTGCGGTACCAGCGGCCGGTGCCGGTGGAGATGCCGCTGCTGCTCAAGGCGCGGGTGACCGGGGTCGAGGGCCGCAAGATCACCGTGGCCGGGAGCGTGTGCCCCGAGCTGGACCCCGAGACGATCCTGGTGGCGGCCGAGGGCCGCTTCGTGGCCCCGGACCTGGACCGGGCGCGGTCGCTGTTCCCGAAGGCGGGCACGTACGGGACGTTCCCGGACGCGTCCTAGACGGCGGCGGGCCGGGCGCCGAGGCGGGAGGCCGCGGTCGCACCCAGGCTCGTGTCGATGTGGCGGCGCATGACCGCGGCGGCGCCGTCGACGTCCCCGGCGACGATGCAGTCGAGGAGCTCGCGGTGCTCGCCGTCCTTCTGGTCGCGGTCGGCCTGCGAGCGGCGGGCCTCCAGGCCTAGGCGCCGGTAGCGGTCGGCCTTGTCCCACAGGGCGTCGAGCGTGGTGACGAGCAGGTCGTTGTGGGAGGCGCGGTAGACCGCGGCGTGGAAGCGGCGGTGCGCCACCAGGTCCGGGACGCTCGGGTCGTCGGGGAGCGCGTGGACCTGCTGCGCGGCTTCGCGGATGAGGCGGATGTCCTCGGTGGTGCGGCGCTCGGCGGCGAGCGAGGCCGCGAGCGGGTCGAGCGAGCGGCGGATCTCCAGGAGGTCGCGGGCCTCCTCGGCCGTCAGGGGCGAGACGCGGGAGTCGCGGTGCGTGCCGAGGTCCACCAGGCCCTCGGCGCTGAGGCGGCGCAGGGCCTCGCGCAGCGGCGTGGTGCTGACGCCGATCGCGGGGGCGAGCACGGCCTGGTTGAGCACCTGCCCGGGGGCGAGCTCGCCGGAGAGGATCTGCTCGCGCAGGACCTGGTACGCGAACTCGCTCTTCGTCGCCGCCGGCAAGGGCTGGATCATCTGTCCTCCTCTGATGGAGGTTATAGCCTACCCTGCGTCGGCGAACGGCGTGTGCCCGCGGGACGAGCGGGGATTTCGAGAAAAGCGCGGTAGCGGGTTTGACAGCCAGAGATTATAACCTATAACCTTCGGCTGTCACTGACGACACGACCCCGCAAAGGAGCGGCAGCGATGTCCACTCGACCCCTTCCCCCCGCACTGACCAGGCGGGGCCTCCTCGGCGCCGCCGCCGTCGGCGCCGCGGGCGCGCTCGCCGCCTGCGGCGAGGACGAGAGCCCCTTGCCCGCCAACGAGATCGACGCCGAGACCGTCCCCGACTACTACCCGGCCGAGTACGCCGACATCCTCGCCGCCTCCAAGGAGGAGGGCGGCGAGCTGGAGATCTACTCCAACACCGACCAGGAGAACTGGGCGCCGATCCTCCGCGACTTCCAGAAGAAGTACCCGTGGGTCGAGAAGGTCAACGCCTCCAACCTCGACAGCGACGAGGTCTTCCAGCGCATCCTCTCCGAGCAGGCCACCAACGGCTCCCCCGCCGACCTCGTCGTCTCCAACGCCGCCCAGGCGTGGGCCGAGTACGCCGGCGGCGAGGGCCGCCTCCTCGCCCACGACTCCCCCGAGCTCGCGCACCTCCCCGGGTTCGCGCTGCTCCTGCCGAACGTCTACGCCATGTCCGTCGACCCGCAGACCATCGCCTACAACACCTCGCTCATGCCCGAGGCGCCCACCGGCATCGGCCACCTCGCCGAGCTCGTCGCCGCCGACACCGGCCTGTTCGAGGACAAGCTGACCTCCCGCGACGTCGGCGGCGCCTTCGGGTTCACCGTCTCCCGCGCCTTCACCGAGCACGTCCCCGACGCCTGGGAGCACCTGGAGACCCTGCTGCCGCTGGCCCGCCCCGAGACCTCCTCGGGCACCCAGAACGAGAAGATCCTCGCCGGGGAGTACCTCGCGGGGTTCTTCATCAGCGCCGCCCCCGCCAACCCCGTCGTCGCCGACTCCGGCGGCCTCTTCGAGATCGTGTTCCCCCAGGACGGCACCGTGCTGCTCCCCCGGGGCATCGGTATCGCCCACGGCGCGCCGCACCCGAACACCGCGCGCCTGTTCGTGGACTTCCTGCTCTCCGAGGAGGGCCAGCGGGCCGTCGCCGAAGGCGGCCTCGCGTCCTACCGCGACAGCGTCGAGCAGGTCGAGGGCCTGCACACCTACCAGGAGGTCGTGGACGCCGTCGGCGAGGACGCGATCATCTTCGCGCCCTACGAGCTCGTAGACGAGGCCGAGGTCGACGAGTTCACCGGCCGCTGGAACGGCCTGCTGGAAGGCGGCAGCTGATGACGGCCACCGCAGCGCCCCCCGCGCCGCCCCCGCAGGCCGAGGAGGTCGGGCGCCTGCCCCGGCGCCGCCGCCCCTTCGGGATGGGCCGCGAGCACGCCGTCTACTGGATCGTCCTCGTGGTCGTGGCCCTGTTCACGCTCGCCCCGGTCGTCCCCACGCTCATCCAGTCCCTCATGGACCGCCCCCTGTACGAGGCCGGGGGCCTGTTCACCGCCGACAACTACGCGCGGCTGTTCACCGAGGCCGGGTTCGGGCGGGTCGCCCTGAACACGGCCCTGTTCTCGGCGCTCACCACCGTGCTGGCGCTGGCGTTCGCGGTCCCGATGGCCGTGGTCGTGGTGCGCACCAAGCTGCCGGGCGGGCGGGTGTTCGCCGCGGCCATGCAGTGGCCGTTCTTCATCTCCTCGCTGATCCTCGGCTTCGGGTGGATCGCGATGTACGGCCCGGCCGGGTTCGTCTCGGTGTGGGTGCGGGACCTGGTGGGGACCGTCCCGTGGGACCTGTACTCGATCCCGGGCATGGCGCTGACGGAGGCGGTGGCGCTCGCGCCGATCGCGTACGTGTTCTGCGCCAACGCACTCCGCAACTCGGACGCCTCCCTGGAGTCGGCCGCGCAGGTGTGCGGGGCCCGGCCGCTGCGCGTCCTGTTCTCCGTGGTCATCCCGATGCTGCGCCCGCCCATGGTGTACTCGGCGATCCTGGTGTTCTCCGTGTCCCTTGAGACGCTGAGCATCCCGCTGATCTACGGGCAGCCGGTGGGCATCGAGGTGTTCTCGACGTTCCTGTACCACCACGGCCTCAAGTCGATCAACCCCGACTACGGCGTGATGGGCGCGGCCTCGGTCGTGATCCTCGTCCTCACCGTGGCCGCAGTCGTGGTGCAGGCGAAGCTCCTGCGCAACGCCCAGCGGTTCGTCTCGGTGCGCGGCAAGGCGACGCGCCCGCGGCGCCTCGACATCGGCGGCCTCAAATGGGTCGCGGCCGCGTTCATCGCCGTGTACCTGGTGTTCGGGGCGCTCATCCCCATCGGCGGGCTCGTGTTCCGCTCGTTCACGCTGGTGTTCACCCCGCTCCAGTCGCCGCTGAAGACGCTCACGATCGAGAACTACGAGCGGATCTTCTCGTTCGCCTCGTACGTCCAGTCGATCACCAACTCGCTCATCGTCTCCGCGGTCGGCGCCATCGCCGTCAGCGTCCTCGCCACGGCCGCGGTGATGGTCGCGAAGCGCTCCACGTTCCGCTTCGGGCGGGCCGTGGAGTTCCTGTCGCTCGCACCGCAGGCCATGCCCGGGATCATCGTCGGCATCGGCATGTTCTGGGCCTTCGCATACCTGCCATTCGGCCTCGGCGGCCTCGTGCAGGGCACCCTGTTCGCGGTCATCGTCGGCTTCTCGGTGCGGGCCCTGCCCAGCGCGTTCGGCTCGGTCGCCCCGGCGGCCATGCAGATCGGCACCGAGCTCGACAACGCGGCCCGCGTCTCGGGCGCGGACTGGCTGCGCACCTTCTGGAGCGTCCTCGCCCGCCTGGTCACGCCCGCGTTCGCGGGGGCGCTGATCCTCACCTTCGTCATCATCCTCAAGGAGTACTCGCCCGCGGTGTTCCTCGCCTCGGCCGAGTCGAACGTCATCGGCACCACGATGCTGGAGCTGTGGAAGCAGGGCAACACCGGCTCGGTGGCCGCCCTCGCCACGCTCCAGATCGCGATCACCGTGGCCTTCGTCGGCCTCGCGGGACTCCTCATGCGCAGCAGAGCAACTGAACCTTCCAAGGAGGACGACCATGCCTGACGTCCGGATCACGAACCTGGTCAAGCGGTTCGGCGAGACCACCGTCCTCGAAGGGGTCGACGCGGTCGTCGCCGACGGCGAGTTCTTCACGCTCCTGGGCCCCTCGGGGTGCGGGAAGTCCACCACCCTCAACTGCGTCGCGGGCCTGGAGCGGCCCTCGGGCGGAACGATCAGCGTGGGCGGCACCGTGTTCGTCGGCGACGGCGTGTTCCTCCAGCCCGAGGAGCGCAACCTCGGCATGGTGTTCCAGTCGTACGCGCTGTGGCCGCACAAGACCATCGCCGAGAACCTCGCACTCCCGTTGAAGCTGCGGAAGGTCGGCCGCTCCGAGCGGGACCGGCGCATCGCCGAGGCCCTCGCGAAAGTGGACCTGGGGCACCTCGCGGGCCGGTACCCGCACCAGCTCTCCGGCGGCCAGCAGCAGCGCGTCGCCCTCGCGCGGGCGCTCGTCTACTCCCCGTCGGTGCTCCTGCTCGACGAGCCGCTGTCCAACCTGGACGCGAAGCTCAGGGAGCAGGCTCGCGCCTGGCTCAAGAAGCTCCAGGCGGACCTGGGCATCACCACCGTGTACGTGACGCACGACCAGGAGGAGGCGCTCGCGCTCTCCGACCGGATCGCCGTCATGTCCGAGGGCCGCATGACGCAGGTCGGCACCCCCGTCGAGATCTATGAGACCCCCGCGGCCGCCGAAGTGGCCGCGTTCGTGGGCCGCTGCAACTTCCTCCCCGGGCGCGTCGCGGCCCGCACGGACGGCCTGGTCGAAGTGGACCTGGACGGCGCGGGCACCGTGCGCGTCGCCTCCGGTCTCCAAGCGCGCGAAGGCGACGCGGTCACCGTGGCCGTGCGGCCCGAGCGCCTGGAGGCCGTCCCCGCCGGGACCGCGGCCACGGGCGCGAACGCGCTCCGCGCCGCCGTCGTCACCGGCTCCTACGTCGGCTCCCGCTACGAGTACCTGTTCCAGGTCGGCGACCGGACCGTCCAGGTCGACAGCGCCCGCGCCCGCCTCGGCGGCGAAGCGGACCTCCTGTTCGGCCCCGAGGACGCGCTCCTGTACGCCGACCCGGTCCCCGCCGCCCAGTAACTCCCGAAAGGACACACATGACCCACTCCTACGCGCTCGGCGTCCTCCACGGCGACGGCATCGGCCCCGAGATCGTCCCCGCCGCGGTCGCGGCCGTCGACGCCGCCGCCCGGGCCGCGGGCCTGGCCCCCGTCGAATGGCGGCAGCTGCCGCTCGGCCTGTCCGCCATCGGGACCCACGGCTCGGCCGTCCCCGAGGCCACCTTGGAAGCGCTCGAATCGGTCGACGCCTGGCTCCTCGGCCCCCACGACTCCGCCGCCTACCCCGAGCCGCACCGCTCGCTCCTCAACCCCTCCGGGACCATCCGCAAGCGCTTCGACCTGTTCGCGAACATCAGGCCCGCCAAGTCCTTCGAGGGCGGCCACGCCGTCGTCCCGGGCACCGACCTCGTGATCGTCCGCGAGAACACGCAGGGCTTCTACGCCGACCGGTCCACGTACGCCGGGACCGGGGAGTTCATGCCCACCCCGGACACCGCCATCGCAATGGGCATCATCACCCGCCAGGCCGTCGAGCGCATCGCCCGCGAGGCGTTCGAGCTCGCCCGCACCAGGGACAAGCGCGTCACCATCGTCCACAAGGCCAACGTCCTCAAGCTGACCACCGGCCTGTTCAAGTCGGTGTGCCTGGAGGTCGCCGCCGCCTACCCGGACGTGGCCGTGGACGACTTCCACATCGACGCCATGACCGTCCACCTCGTGCGGCGCGCGAACGAGTTCGACGTCATCGTCACCGAGAACATGTTCGGCGACATCCTCTCCGACCTCGCCGGGGAACTCGCCGGGTCGCTCGGCATCGCGCCCTCGATCAACGCCTCGGACACGAAGGCCATGGCCCAGGCCGCCCACGGGTCCGCCCCCGACATCGCCGGGCGCGACATCGCCAACCCGATCGCCATCATGCTCTCCGCGGCGATGCTCCTGCGCTGGCTCGCCGCCAGGCACGGCGACCCGCGCGCGCTCGATGCGGGCGACCGGCTGGAGGCCGGAGTCGAAGCGGCCGTTCGGAACGGCGTCTCGACCGCCGACATGGGTGGCACCGCCTCCACGACCGCGTTCACGGCCGCGGTCGTCGCCGCCATCGGGCGGGCCTGAATGGGCGTCCTGAAGGTCGCGCTCGTCCACGCCACAGCGGCGTCGATGAGACCGGCGCACCTGGCGTTCGCCGCCGCGTTCCCCGAAGCGGTGCTGTGGAACCTGCTCGACGACCGGCTCGTGGTCGAGGCCGACGAGGCCGGCGGCCTGACCGAGCCGCTGGCGGCGCGAATGCGGACGCTGATCGGGCACGCGATCGGCGGCGGCGCCGACGCGGTGCTGCTGACCTGCTCGATGTACGGCCCGGTCGCCGCCGCGACCGAGGCGGCGGTGCCGGTGCTGCCGTCGGACCTGGCGCTGTTCGAGGCCGTGCGCGACTCCGGGGCGCAGCGCGTGGAAGTGCTGTGCCCCTTGGCACCCGCGGTCGCCGACACGGTGGCGCGGCTGGGCGGGGCGGCGCCGGGCGTGCGCATCGAGGGCACGCAGGTCGAGGGCGCGAGCGGGGCCGACGAGCACGAACTGAACGCACTCATCGCGGCTGCGGCGGCCCGCTCGGAGGCCGACCTCGTGGTCCTGGGCCAGTTCTCACTGGCCCCGGCCCAAGAGGCGGCCCAGGCCGCCGCGAAGGTGCCCGTCCTCAGTGCGCCCCGCCTGGCGGCGGAACGACTCCGCTCGCTCCTGGTGGCGACATGAACGGAATCCTGTTGGGCTGTATCGCCGACGACTACACGGGCGGGACCGATGCCGCCGCGTCGCTGCGCAGGGCGGGCCTGCGGACCGTCCTGCGCTTCGGGCGGCCCGAGCCGGGTGAGCCGTTGCCCGAATGCGACGCCGTGGTCGTGGCGGTCAAGACCCGAAATGTACCGGCGACCGGGGCGGTCGACGCCGCACTGGCGGTGCGGGACTGGCTCGGGCCGGTCGGCGAGCTCTACTTCAAGTACTGCTCGACCTTCGACTCCACCGACGCCGGGAACATCGGCCCGGTCGCCGACGCCCTGCTCAGCGCCACCGGCCGCGCCCTCACGGTCATCTGCCCGGCCAGTCCCGCCCACGGCCGCACCGTCTACCGCGGTCACCTGTTCGTGGAGGACCGCCTCCTGTCGGAATCGCCCATGCGGCACCATCCGCTGACCCCGATGACCGACCCGGACCTGGTCCGGGTCCTCACCCTCCAGACCCCGCACCCGGTCGGGCTCCTCGGACTCGACACGGTCCGGGACGGCGCCGCGGCCGTGCGGGCGCGCCTCGAAACGCTTGCGGCACAGGGTGTCCGACACGTGGTGGCCGACGCGACCACGGACGACGATCTCGCCGTCATCGCCGAAGCCGCCCGCGGCTTCGCCCTGGCAACCGGCGGTGCCGGCCTCGCCGGAGCCATCGGGCTCGCAGAGGCGGCCGGCGGTACTGGACCGCTCGGGACCGCGGCGCGGGCCGCGTCGAAGGCACTCGCGGGAGACTCCGGTCCGGCGCGGCTGCCGCAGACGCCCGGCCTGATCCTGGCCGGGTCGTGTTCAGCGGCAACGTTGGCGCAGGTCGCAGCCGTTCGAGAGGTGCTCCCGGCGTACCGGCTCGATCCCGCCTCCACCGGGGACCCGGCCGAGCTGCTCGCCGGAGCGAGCGCGTGGCTCAAGGACCACTGGGACCGACCGGCGATGGTCTACGCCTCCGCACCGGCCGAGGAGCGCGGGGCGAGCCGCCTCGGGCCCGACACGGCCGCTGTTCTGGAGCGGACCCTCGCCGCGCTCGCCGTCGAAGCGGTCGCGGTCGGGACGCGGCGGATCGTCGTCGCCGGAGGCGAGACCTCCGGGGCTGTGGTCGAGGCGCTCGGAGTGCGCGCCGTCGAAGTCCAGGCGGAGGCCGCCCCGGGCGTGCCTTGGTGCGTCACCGGCGACGGTCTTGCGCTGCTGCTGAAATCCGGGAACTTCGGCGACCCGGACCTGCTGGTGCGGGCCGCGGCATGAGACTCACCGAACTCGGCCGCTCGCTGTTCGAGCGCGGACTCACGCACGGCCGCACCGGAAACCTCAGCATCCGCGTCGGCGACGGCGACAGCACCGACGCGCGCTCCGGCTCCGGCGACACGATCCTGGTGACGCCGACCGGCGCAAGCCTCGGCGCGCTCGATGGGCTGTCCCGCATCGGACTCGACAGCCGCCACCGCGAAGGTCCGCCGCCCACGAAGGAGGCGTTCCTCCACGCCGCCCTCTACCGGGCCCGGCCCGAGGCGCGTGCGGTCGTGCACCTCCACAGCCCGTTCGCGACCGCCGTCTCCTGCATGGACGGGCTCGACCCCGCGAGCGCGATTCCGCCGCTGACCGCCTACTTCACGATGCGCGTCGGCCGCCTCCCCCTGCTCCCCTACTACGCGCCCGGCGACGCCGCGCTGGGCCCGGTCGCCGAGGCCGCCGCTGCCGGGCACCATGCGCTGCTGCTCGCCAACCACGGCCCGATCGTCGCCGGGCCCGACCTCGCCACCGCCGCCGACGCCGTCGAGGAGATCGAGGCGACCGCGCGCATCTTCCTGCTGCTCCAAGGACTCCCGACCCGTCCGCTCACCGAAGGGACCGTGCGATGAGCACCATCGACCCCGACCGCCTCACCGGGTTCGGCACCGCCGTTCTCGCCTCGCTCGGCGTGCCCGAGGAGGACGCGCGGCTCGTCGCCGCCAGCCTCACCGCCGCCGACCTGCAAGGCCACCCGTCCCACGGGATGCTGCGCCTGGGCTGGTACGCCGCGAGGCTCAAGACCGGCGCCATGAAGGCGCGCACCGAGCCCGAGACGGTCACCGACCTCGGCGCTGTGGCCGTCATCGACGGCCGCGACGGCATCGGGCAGGTCCTCGCCGACCGCGCCTGCCGCGAGGCCGTCGAACGCGCCGGGAGGCACGGCGTCGGCGTCGTGGCAGTCCGCGGCTCCGGGCACTTCGGCACGGCCGCCTACTGGACCAGGCGGATCGCCGAGGCCGGGTGCGTCGGCATCCTGACCACCAACGGCAGCCCCGCGATGGCGCCCTGGGGCGGGCGCGAGAAGACCGTGGGGGCGAACCCGTGGTCGATCGCGGTGCCCGGCGGGGAGCACGGCCCGGTCGTGCTCGACATCGCGAACACGCTGGTGGCGCGCGGGAAGATCTACGCCGCCCGTGAACGCGGACAAGCAATCCCGCAAGACTGGGCCACCGACGAGACGGGGGCGCCGACCACCGACCCGACCGCGGCCATCGCCGGGACGCTGCTGCCGATGGCGGGCCACAAGGGGTACGCGATCGCGTTCATGATGGACGTCCTGTCCGGGGTCCTCACCGGCTCGTCCTACGCCGCGGGCGTGACCGGCCCGTACGTGGCCGGCGAGCGGAGCGGATGCGGGCACCTCGTGCTCGCGATCCAGGTGGACGCGCTGATCGACCGCGCCGAGTTCGACCGTCGCATGGCCGACCTCATCGAGACGACGAAGGGCGTGACGCTCGCGCCCGGTGCCGCGGAGGTCGTCGTGCCCGGGGAGATCGAGGCGCGCAACGAGGAGCGGGGCCGCCGCGAGGGCGTCGTGCTGCCCGCCAAGACGATCGAGGACCTGCGGGCGCTCGCCGAGGGCTGCGGCGTCCCGTTCACGCTTGAGGGAACCGGAGCATGAACCCCGGCACCGAAGGCGAGCTCACCGTGGGAGGCGAGCGGTACCGCATCCACCGGATCGCGGACCTCGCCCCCGCGGGGATGCCGTACAGCCTGCGGATCGTCCTGGAGAACCTGCTGCGCCACGGCGTCCCCGCCGAGCAGGTGGAGGCGCTCCTGGCCTGGGACGGGACCGGGACGGCGACCGCCGTGGACCTCAACCCGTCACGGATCTTCCTCCACGACACCAACGGCGTCCCGGCCCTCGCCGACCTCGCCGCGATGCGCGACGCCGTGGCCGCCCTCGGCGGCGACCCCGGGCGGGTCAACCCGCTCATCCCCGCCGAACTCGTCGTGGACCACTCGGTGATCGTGGACCACTTCGGCAGGCCGGACGCATTGGCGCTGAACACGAAGCGCGAGTACGAGCGCAACGGCGAGCGGTACCGGTTCCTCAAGTGGGCCGAGGGCGCCTTCGACTCCTTCGCGGTGGTGCCCCCCGGGACCGGGATCATGCACCAGGTCAATTTGGAGCGCCTCGCGCGGGTCGTGGAGGCCCGCGACGGCTGGGCCTTCCCCGACCTGTGCCTGGGCACCGACTCGCACACCACGATGGTCAACGGCCTCGGCGTCCTGGGCTGGGGCATCGGCGGGATCGAGGCCGAGGCGGCGATGCTCGGGGAGCCGGTGTCGATCCTGCTCCCCCGGGTCGTGGGCGTGCGGCTCACCGGGGCGCTCCCGCCCGGGTCGACCGCCACGGACCTGGTGCTGCACCTGACGGAGCTGATGCGCGGGCGCGGCGTGGTCGGGAAGTTCACCGAGTTCTCCGGGCCGGGCGTGGCCGCGCTCGGCGTCCCGGACCGGGCCACGATCGCGAACATGAGCCCCGAGTTCGGGTCCACGTGCGCCTACTTCCCGGTCGACGCCGAGACGATCCGCTACCTGCGCTTCACCGGCCGCCCCGAGTCGCAAGTGGAACTCATTGCGGCGTACGCGAAGGCGCAGGGCCTCTGGCACGACCCCGAACGCCCGCCGCAGTACGCGGAGACGCTCGACCTGGACCTGGGGACCGTGGTCCCCTCGCTCGCCGGGCCGCGCCGCCCGCAGGACCGGGTCCGGCTCGACCGCGCCCGCAGCCGCTTCAGGGAGGCCCTGGACCGGCCGTCCCGCCCGACGCTAGTGAACATCGACGGCGATATATCCTCCATCGACAACGGGGCCGTCGCCATCGCCGCGATCACCTCCTGCACCAACACCTCCAACCCCGCGGTCATGGTCGCGGCCGGGCTCCTCGCCCGCAACGCCGACCGCCGCGGCCTGCGGCCCAAGCCGTGGGTCAAGACCAGCCTCTCCCCCGGTTCCCGGGTCGTGGTCGACTACCTCGCGAAGGCCGGGCTGACCCCGCACCTCGACGCGCTCGGGTTCCACCTCACCGGGTTCGGGTGCATGACGTGCATCGGCGCCTCGGGTGGGCTCATTCCCGCAGCGTCGCAAGCGGTCCGCGAGGGCGACCTGTCCGTGGCGGCGGTCCTGTCGGGCAACCGGAACTTCGAGGGCCGCATCAACCCCGAGGTGCGCATGAACTTCCTGGCCTCACCGCCGCTGGTCGTCGCGTACGCCCTCGCCGGGACCATGGACGCCGACCTCGCGACCGAGCCGCTGGGCACCGATCCCGAAGGGGCGCCGGTGTTCCTGGCCGACCTGTGGCCGAGCCCCGAGGAGGTGAACGCGGTCATCGCCGAGGCAATCGACCCGGGCATGTTCGCGGAGGCGTACGCCGACGTGTTCGGCGGCGACGAGCGCTGGCGGTCCCTCGACGCGCCTGAAGGCGCCGTCTTCGCCTGGGACGCGGCCTCCGACTACCTGCGCCGGCCGCCCTATCTCGACGGCCTCGCCGCCGAGCCGGAACCGCTGGGCGACATCGTGAACGCCCGCGTGCTGCTGCGCCTGGGCGACACCGTGACCACCGACCACATGTCGCCGCCCGGCGCCATCGGCGCCGACACCGTGGCGGGCCGGTACCTGCACGACCGCGGCGTCCCCGAGCGGGCCTTCAACACCTACGCCTCCCGGCGCGGCAACCACGAGGTGATGGTGCGCGGCGCGTTCGCGAACGTGCGCCTGCGCAACCGCCTCGCCCCCGGCACCGAGGGCGGCTGGACCGTGCGCGACGGCGCCGAGGCCACCGTGTTCGACGCCGCGGCGGCCTACCGCGAGGCCGGGGTGCCGCTCATCGTGCTGGCGGGCAAGGAGTACGGCACAGGGTCCTCAAGGGACTGGGCGGCGAAGGGCCCGGCGCTGCTGGGCGTCAGGGCCGTCATCGCCGAGTCCTTCGAGCGCATCCACCGCTCCAACCTCGTCGGCATGGGCGTGCTGCCCCTCCAGTTCCTCCCCGGTGAGAACGCGGAGACGCTGGGGCTCACCGGCTTCGAGGCGTACACCGTGACCGGCGTCGAAGACGGGACCGCGACCGTGCGCGCCGACGACCGCGAGTTCCAGGTGACCGTCCGGCTCGACACCCCGCGGGAGGTCGCCTACCACCGGCACGGCGGCATCATGCCGTACGTGCTGCGGACCCGCTTCAGCCGTTGAGGCCCTTCGCAAGGCCGAGCCCTTTTGCAAGAAAACTGATCGACTCGTCGATCGCGGGCAGGCGCGGCAGGTGGTTCAGGTGCCCGTGGGTCATGCCGAGCGCGAGGTACGACTCGACCGGCACGCCCACTTCGGCGAGCTGACGCTCCAGCAGGTCGGCCGAGGCGCGCAGGTCGTCGTACTCGGCGGCCACGATCCGCGTCGGCGGCAGCCCGTCGAGCCGCGCCGCGCCCGGGAGGGCATCGGCGGGCACGTCGCTGATGCGGCCCACGTAGTTGCGGACCATGCCCTCGACGCCCTCGGGGTCGAACCGGGCCGGGACCTCGGCCATCTCCGGGTACCGGCCCCAGTCGAGCGGCGGGTTCGGGTAGTGCGCGAACGGGTAGGCGAGCAGCAGCGCGTCGGCCGGGCGCGGCCCGATGTCCCTGGCGCGCAAGGCGGCCGAGATCGCCAGCGCGCCGCCCGCGCTGGCCCCGCCGATGCCGATGGGCGCATTCGCGAACTCGCCGAGTCCGGCGAGCCAGGTCCAGGCGGCGTGGACGTCGTCGATCGGTACGGGGTAGAGGGTCTGCTCGCCGTCGGCGAGGCGGTAGTCCACGGAGACGACGAACGCCTGGGCGCGGCGGGCGAGCTCGATGGCGACCACGTGCCCTTCGTGCATGTCGAGGTCGCCGTGGCGGAAGCCGCCGCCGTGGGCCCAGAGGATGGCGCCGTTCAGCTCGCTTTCGGGCCGGTAGGTGCGGACGGGGACGGGCCCGTGGGGGCCGTCGACCGCGGCGTCCTCGATGACGAGTCCGGTCGTGTCCCAGGCGTCTTCGGCGAAGGGTTCGCCCTCCCCGCTGAAGATGGCGGTGAAGTAGGGGTGGACCGGCATGGGAGCCTCCTCGGTTCGGTGGTGACTCGTAGTCTCCCGCATCGAGGCAATCGCTTCCATGCCGGTCCGGGCGGGGCTCACCAGTCGATGTGGCCGAGGCGGTCGGTGAAGGTGGCGGTGGGGCCGTCGGGGTCGAGGAGGGCGAGGCGAACGAACGGGTCGGAGCCCTCGGTGACGGTGAGCTGGCCGCGGTGGCCGTTCATGTCGGTGGCGGCGAACTTGCCGGTGGAGACCTCGCCGGGGGTGACGGCGTTGAACTTGATGTCCGGGAACGCCTGGGCGTAGCGGATGGTGAGCATGTTCAGTGCGGCCTTCGAGGTGGTGTAGGCGAGTTCGTGCATCTTGGAGACGGCTTGGTTCGGGTCGGTGACGACGGCGAAGGAGCCGGCGGCGCTGGAGACGTTGACCACGCGCGGGTTCTCGGCGGCCTGGAGGAGCGGCAGGAACGCGTGGGTGACGCGGACCGGGCCGTACACGTTGACGTCGAACGCGGGCACGAGGTCGGCGACGGTCGCCTCGCTGGGGTGGACGATCGCGCCGGGCGATCCGGCGTTGTTGACGAGCACGTCGAGGTGGTCGGTGTGCTCGCGGACGACGCGCTCGGCGGCGGCCACGGACTCGTCGTCGGTGACGTCGAGCTGGACGTAGACGACGTCGAAGCCGTCGGCGGCGAGCTTGTCGGCCGCCGCGCGGCCGCGGGCCTCGTCGCGCGAGCCGAGGAAGACCTTCCAGCCCTCGGCGCCGAGGCGGCGGGCGGTCTCCAGGCCGAGGCCCTTGTTGGCGCCGGTGACGAGCGCGGTTTGAATGATCGGAGTTTCCATGGCTACCATCTGCTTCCTGTCGGGGTTGCTCTCACTGCTCTGACGGATCGCAGCGGAGGAACCAGACGGATGCGTGAAGAAAAGATCTCGGCTCTTGAGTTCGAGGGCCACCGGCCGCATTTGCGGGCGGTGGCGTTCCGGATGCTCGGGTCGCTCAGCGAGGCCGAGGACGCGGTGCAGGACGCCTGGTTGAAGGCGTCGCGCGCGGACGTGTCGGAGGTCGAGAACCTCGCGGGGTGGCTGACGACGGTCACCGGTCGGGTGTGCCTGGACCTGCTGCGGGCGCGGCAGTCGCGGCGTGAGGACCCGTTCGACGGGGAGGAGCCCCGGGTGCGGCTGGGGCGGCGCGTGGACCCGGAGGAGGAGGCGGTGCTCGCCGACTCGGTGGGGCTGGCGATGCTGGTGGTCCTGGACGCGCTGTCGCCGGTGGAGCGGCTGGCGTTCGTGCTGCACGACCTGTTCGCGGTGCCGTTCGCGGAGATCGCGCCGATCGTCGAGCGCAGCCCGGAGACGACGCAGCGGATCGCGAGCCGCGCCCGCCAGCGCGTGCGCGGCACCTCCAGCGTGGACGGCGACCTGGCGCGGCGGCACCAGGCGGTGGAGGCGTTCCTCCAGGCCGCCAGGGACGGCGAGTTCACGACACTGCTGACGCTCCTTGACCCGAGCGTGACGCTGCGCCTTGACGAGGCGGCGATCCGGCTCAGCGGCGGCGCGGACCTGGTCGGCGCGCGGGCGGTCGCGGAGGCGTTCTCCGGTCAGGCGCGGCTGGCGCGGGCCGTGCTGCTCGGCGGAGCTGCCACAACGCCCGAGGTCGCGGTGGCCGTGGTGCCGCGAGGCAACCTGCTCATGGTGTTCACGCTCCGCTTCGAGGGCGACCGGATCGCGGAGATCCGCGCGATCGGCGACGAGGCGGCGCTCACTACGCTCGAACTCCATGTCCCGTAACGGAGAAGGAAGATGATGATGCGGTTCGTCCTCGACTGCGACACCGGTTCCGACGACGCGATCGCGATCTTCGCGGCCGTCGGGCACCCCAGGCTCGAACTGGCCGCGGTGACGACGGTGAACGGGAACGTCGCCCTGGAGCACGTCACGGACAACACGCTGCGGGCACTGGACCTCGTCGGCGCCGACGTGCCGGTGCACGAGGGTGCCGCCCGCCCGCTGGTGCGCCCCGACCTGCCGGTGCCGCGGCGCCTCCTCAACGAGCACAGCGACTTGCAGCAGAACACCCTCGACCTGCCCGCGACGCGGTCGACCGCGCGCGAAGGCCACGCGGCGCCGTTCCTGGTGGACTTCTTCATGGACCCCGCGAACGCCGACGCGACCCTGGTGGCGACCGGCCCGCTCACGAACATCGCGCTGGCGCTGGCCCTGGAGCCGCGGCTCGCTGAGCGGATCGGGCGGCTGGTGCTCATGGGCGGCGCGCACGGGAACGGCAACGTGACCGCCGCGGCGGAGTTCAACTTCTGGGCCGATCCCGAAGCGGCCGAAGCGGTCCTGAGCTCAGGAATCCGGGAGGTGGTGGTCGTCCCGCTCGACGCGACCCACTCCGCGCCGCTCACCGCGGCGGACTGCGACGGGCTCGCGGCCCTCGGCACCCCCGGGGCGGTCGCGGCCGTCGCGCTCATCAGGCACCGCATCGAGCACGACCAGGCGTCGGGCGAGTCGGTGCCGTCCTCGCCGGTCCACGACCCGATGTGCGTCGCGTACCTGGTCCGCCCGGACCTGTTCACCGAGACCGTGGAGGCACACGTCAGCGTCGAGACCGCCGGGGCCCGCACCCTCGGGCAGCTCCTGGTCGACACCCGGCCGTGGCGGACCGAGCCCGCCAACGCGACGGTCGCGCTGCGCGCCTCAGGCGAGGTGTACCGGGAGTTCCTGCGCGAGGCTCTGGCCTAGATTCACGGCATGACCGAACACGACGGCTACTTCGTCCGGCTCGACCAGAGCGCGAGCTCCGCCCGCTTCCAGCCGACACCCCACACGGGCGGCGCCTGGAACACGAGCGAGCAGCACATCAGCCCCATGAACGGGCTCATCGTCCACGAGGTGGAGCGGTTCTGCGCGGGGCGCGGGCCGGACGGGATGGCGGTGAGCCGCATCAGCGTCGACATCCTCGGGGTGCTGACGCTCGACCCGTTCGAAGTCGAGGTGGCGGTGGTCCGGCCGGGGCGCACGATCGAGCTGCTGGAGGTCACGGTGGTCTCGGGCGGGCGCGCGGCCGTGCGCGCGCGGGTGTGGCGGGCGGTCGTGCTCGACACGGAGAAGATCGCGGGAGGCGAGGACGCGCCGCTGCCGGGGCCCGAGACGGCCGAGCCGATCGACCTGGAGCAGGTCTGGCCCGGCGGGTACATCCGGTCGATCGAGGCACGCCCGGTCGGCACGCCGAAGCCCGGGCGGATCACGGTGTGGATCGGCGCGAAGGTCCCGGTGGCCGCGGGCGAGGACGCGAGCGGCCTCGCGCGGCTCGCGGGCCTGGTCGACACCGCGAACGGCGCGGCCGTGCGCGAGAGCCCCGAAGCCTGGCTGTTCCCGAACGTGGACTTGACGATCCACCTGTTCCGCCAGCCCGAGGGCCGGTGGCTCGGCCTGGACACCACGGTCGTGTTCGGCCCCTCGGGGCTGGGCACCACCTCCAGCGCCCTCCACGACACGGCCGGCCATTTCGGCCACGCGCAGCAGACGCTCACCATCCGTCCCAGGCCCGCCTCAGCGTGAGCGCGTAGGCCCGGGTACGACCCAGGTACGACCCGGGCCCCTTGAAGACCCGCGTTCAGGCCCACGCGGTGAGAGGTTCCCGTCCGTAGCGTCGTTCCCATGAGGCCGCGAGCAGAACGCGGCGCGAAAGGGAACGAGGGAACCGCGATGATCGAGGCACGCGAACTGACCAAGCGCTACGGGGACAAGACCGTGGTCGACCGGCTGAGCTTCACCGTGAAGCCCGGCGAGGTCACCGGGTTCCTCGGCCCGAACGGGGCCGGGAAGTCCACGACGATGCGGATGGTCCTGGGCCTGGACGCCCCCACGGCCGGGCGGGTCACCGTCAACGGTCGCGCCTACGCGGGGCACGGCGCCCCGCTCCACGAGATCGGCGCGCTCCTGGAGGCCAAGTCGGTCCACCCCGGGCGTTCGGCGGTCGGCCACCTGACGGCCCTCGCGCAGACCCACGGCATCGACCGCAAGCGCGTCGACGAGGTCATCGACCTGGCCGGGCTCGGGAGCGTCGCCCACAAGCGGGTCGGCGCGTTCTCCCTCGGCATGGGCCAGCGCCTCGGCATCGCCGCCGCGCTGCTCGGCGACCCGGAGGTCGTCATGCTCGACGAGCCGGTGAACGGGCTCGACCCCGAAGGGGTGCTGTGGATCAGGAACCTCCTCAAGTCCCTGGCCGCGGAGGGCCGGGCGGTGCTCCTGTCCTCGCACCTGATGAGCGAGACCGCGCAGATCGCCGACCACCTGATCATCATCGGCCGCGGCAGGCTCCTCGCCGACACCACCGTGGACGCGTTCGTGCAGGCCACGGGCACCGGCTCGGTGAAGGTCGCTTCTGATGAGGCCGCGAAGCTGCGGCCCCTGCTCGCCGGACCGGACGTCACGGTGACCGCCTCGAACGAGACGGAGCTGCTGGTGTCGGGGCTGGACGCCCGCGAGATCGGGCGGGTCGCGCTGCGCCACGGCGTGCCGCTGCACGAGCTGACGCCGCTCGGGGCCTCCCTGGAGGAGGCGTTCATGGACCTGACCACTGACGAGCTGGAGTACCGCAGTGCCCCGGCGGACGGAAGGAGCGCGCAATGAGCGCCATGACGATCGAACGCCCCGCGGAGGGCGGCGCGGTGGAGCGGACGAAGGTGCGGCCGGTGCGGTTCCGCCGGGTCCTGCTCTCGGAGACGACGAAGTTCCGGACCATCAGGTCCACGTGGATCTGCCTGTCGCTGGGCCTGGTCCTGCTCGGCCTGTTCGGGTCGATCGGCGCGTTCACGTACGACGGCGCCGGCGCCGGGGTGACCGACGGGCCGCCCGGGATCGCGGGCCGCCCGCTCGACGCGGTGAGCCTGGCGGTCATGGGCCTGTCGTTCGCGTCCCTGGTCGCGGGCGTGTTCGGGGTCCTGTCGACCGCGGGTGAGTACTCGACCGGGACGATCCGCTCGACGCTGGCGGCGGTCCCGAAGCGCCTGCCGGTGCTGTGGGCCAAGGCGATCCTCGCGGGCGGTGCGGTGTTCATCATCAGCGCGGTCGGGGTGTTCGCGGCGTTCCTCATCGGCTCGGTCGGGCTCGACGGCGAGGCGATCTCCTTGTCGCTCACCGACGACGGGGTGCTGCGGGCGCTGTTCGGCGCAGCCCTGTACCTGGGGCTCGTGGCGGTGTTCGGGGTGGCGCTCGGCGCGCTGCTGCGGTCCCCGGCGGGCGGGATCGCCGCCCTGGTGAGCATCCTGCTGATCCTGCCGGGCCTGGCGATGCTGCTCCCCGACTCCTGGTACGACACGCTGAACCCGTACTTCCCGTCGAACGCGGGCGGCGCGGTCTACGCGCTCACCGAGACCTCTGACCGGCTCTCGCCGGGCGCGGGGATCGCGGTGTTCGCCGGATGGGTGGCGCTGACGCTCGCCGCGGCGGCGTTCCGCCTCAAGAAGACCGACGTGTAGCCGAGAGAACGGGCCGCCCCGGGGAGACACTCCCCCGGGGCGGCCCTTCGTCATGCGACGAGGTTCGCGGCGAGGTCGGTGCCGAGGAACAGGCGCGGGGCGCCGTCGAGGACCACGTTCGCGCGGCCCCCCGAGACGGGCACGGTGCCGCGCTGGCCGATGCAGTCGACGCGGGTCAGCGTGGATCCCGCGGCCTTCACCGACAACCCGGTCTTGGTGGGCCAGTGGTCCTCCCACACCTCGGGGGCGGCGAAGTTCCGTTCGGCGGGGTCGTGGTCGGTGTTGAGGAGGTACCCGTCGGCGCGGTGCCACAGGACGGCGGCTTCGCCTGCGGGCGTGTCGAACAGGAGGCCCTTGGCGAGCGGGTCGGCGAACGCGAGCCAGCCGAGCGGAGTCGCCTGGTCGAGTTCACGGGCGGCAGTGGCGTACGCGAGGAGCGAGGGCTTGGGGCTGGTGTCGCGGTTGACGAGCCCGAAGTGGTACTCGACGTTCTCGGGATCGGCGACCTGCGGCTTGCCCAGGACCGAGTCGTGGAACTGGTACCAGCAGACGTTCCGGATGCCCTCGGCCTTGGCCAGCGCGAGGGTGAGGAAGACGTTCTCGGCGGCGGCCCGGTAGGTGTCGTTCCACCAGCCGTTGGGGCGGGTGCAGGCGTACGCCTCGGTCAGCCAGACCTCCTTCTCGCCGTGGACCGCCATGAGCGCCTGGAGTTTCCGCAGGCCGCCGAGGAAGTTCCAGTACGTGCCGGTGGCGCCCTCGTCCCAGTCGTCGCCGTCGGGGATGTGGTCGGGCGTGAAGTTGCCGCGCCCGGGGTGGTAGGCGAACCCGTCGATGAGGTCCCAGCCGCCGCCCGCGATGAAGTTCTCGACCCACGGCTCGTCCATGCCCGCGAGGCCGTTGTTGAGGAGCTTGACGTCGGCGCCGGTGGCGGTGACGTAGTCGCGGACGGGCCGGATCGCGAGGTCGATGTACTTCTGGGCGGCGAGGCCGGTGTTGAAGGGCCGGTTGAGCTCGTTGCCGACCTCGAAGTACTCGGCCCCGGCGGCGACGGCGATGTCGGTGTTGACCTGCGCCCACGTGGCCGCGGCCTCGGCGTCGACGGTGAGGTCGGGTTGCAGCTCGACGTTGTGGGCCATGCCGCGGGCGTCGAACTCGGCGGGCGGCAGGCCGGGCCCGCCGTCGTAGGCGATGCGCACGCGGTTGACGCCCGCGAGCTGCCACAGGTCCATGAGCGCGTCAGCGGACGGCACCTGGAGCCACGGGTAGTTCGCCATGCCGAACATGCTCTCGGACCCGGACTGGTAGGCGTGGGCGCCGAGGACGGCGATGTTGGTGCGCGCGAACGCCTCCTGGCCGCCGTAGGACGCGATGACCTCGGCGGTGGCGATGCCCGCGGCCGGGGTCGGCACGCTGATGACGTGGTCCCAGGTGCCGCCCGCGGGCACGGACCCGGTGAGGTTCCCGAAGGTGAGCCGGGTGCCGTTGAAGTCCTTGACCCACCAGTCGAGGTCGACGGCGCGGGTGGCGTTGGAGCCATTGGCGACTTGGACGTGGAGGCTCGCGGTCGCCCCCGCGGCGGCCCAGAGGTTGAACGGCTGCTCGGTCCAGATCTCGATGCCGAGGTCCTGGGCGGTGCCGATGGACGCGGTCGCGGAGGGCCGCTCGGTGCTGAAGAAGAAGTCCGCGGTCGAGACGATCGAGCCGTCGGACTGGGCGACGCCCGGGGAGTGGATCCAGGTCGCGTTGGTCCACGCCTGGCGGGAGTCGGCGAGGAGGAACATGCCGTGGAGGGCGCCCCAGGTGGAGGCGTGGGCGATGCCGGTCGTGTGCTCGTAGGGGATGCCGCCGCCGGTGTCGCGGACCCATTCGGTGACGGGCACGTACGCGTCGGCCTCGGTGGGGGCCTGGACGGCGCGGCTGAAGAGGAAGCCTTCGGGGACGAGGGTGGATGGGCCGGTGACGTGCCATTCGAGGTGCACGCGGTTGGTGGCGACGGTGAAGAGGCCGTACACGGTGACGGCGCCCGCGGCGGCGGGCATCGTGTAGTCCATGCGGATCGCGGGGGTGCCGTCGGCGAGGGTCATGAGGACGGGGGTGCCGCCGGTGGAGGTCTGGATGCCCGCGGCGGTGTCCTTGATCTGGAACTTCGAGCCCGCGGAGCGGGTGGTGCCGTTCCCGTCGCGGATGGCGAGGCGCCCGCCGACGGAGGCGAGGATGCTCAGGCCACTGGCGCTGAGGGTCACGTCGCCCTCGGCGGCCCAGGCTTCGACGGGGCTCGCTTCGGCCGCGAGCAGCACGCCCGCGGCGAAGGTGGCGCCGAGGAGGCCGCGCCGGGTCAACTCTGATCGGTCAGACGTCATCGTCTGTCTCCCATGCTGGTTCTGATAATTCGCATTATCTGCGAATGCCGCTCATCGTGCCGGGCCGGGCGCGGGCGTGTCAAGGGGTCTTGCGGATTTTGATGTTACGTATTATCGTTCCGAGGACCGCGCTGCTAATGCGCATTATCGAGATCGATGGGACAACGACAGATGACAGGGAAGCCCGGCAAGGTGACGCAGCGCGAGATCGCGCGCATCGCCGGAGTCAGCCAGACGACCGTCTCGATGGTGCTCAACGACCGGGACGGGTCCAACATCCGCATCCCCGACGCCACCCGCGAGCGCGTGCGCCGCGCCATCGAGCAGTCGACGTACGTCGCCGACCCCGCCGCCCGCCGCCTCGCCGGTCTCGACAACAAGATCCTCGGGGTCTTCACGTACGAGTCGGCGCTGACCCCCGAGTCCATGGACTTCTACGGCCCGCTGCTCAACGGCATCGAGCGCGCCGCTGAGAGCCTCGGCTGCGACCTGCTGTTCTTCACCTCCTCCCCCGTCGAGGAGGGCCGCCGGCGCCTGTTCCACCGCAACACGCGGCTGCGCCTGGCCGACGGCTGCGTCCTGCTCGGCCAGCAGATGGACGGCGAGGACCTCGAACGGCTCGTCGCCGAGTCGTTCCCGTTCGTCGCCGTGGGCCGCCGCGACGAGACCGACGCGCCCGTGCCGTACGTGGGGATCGACTACGGCTCCCTCACCGGGCGGCTCTTGGACCGCACCGTCGAGCTGGGCCACGAGAAGGTGCTCTACCTGCACCGGGACCTGACCAGCCCCACCGCGAGGGACCGCCTCTCGGCGATCGGGCGGGCCCCCGGTGCGCTCGCCGTCGCCCCGTTCGCCGTCGGCGACGACCTGTCGGACCTGCCGCAGGTCGTGGCCCGCTCCGGCGCCACGGCCGTGTTCGCCGAGGACGCCTTCCTCATCGAGGACGCCGCCCTGGTCCTCGGCGGGGCGGACCTCTCGCTCGCGGCGCTCGCGGAAGTGCGCGGCCACCGCATCGGCGGGCGCGCCCTCTCGGGCTTCCACACCCCGCGCCAGCAGGTCGCGGCCGAGGCGCTCGCGCTCCTCCAGCAGCTCATCTCCACCCCCGCCGAAGAGCACAGCGGCATCGAGATCCAGCGGCTCCTGCAGGGCGAAGTGGCGTTCGGGGAGACCCTGACCGTGCGCGGCGGTGCCCGATGACGCACCTGAAGACCGACATCGCGGTCGTCGGCGGCGGGCTCGGCGGCGTCGCCGCGGCGCTCGCGGCCCTGCGCCGCGGCCGCCGGGTCGTGCTCTCCGAGGAGTACCCGTGGCTCGGCGGCCAGCTCACCTCGCAGGCCGTGCCGCCCGACGAGCACGTCTGGGTCGAGCAGTTCGGCGTCACCGCGACGTACCGGCAGCTGCGGGAGGGCATCCGCGCGTACTACCGCGACGCCTACCCGCTCACCGACGAGGCCCGCCGCGACCCGCAGCTCAACCCCGGGCGCGGGCGCGTCAGCCGCCTCTGTCACGAGCCGCGTGCGGCGCTCGCGGTCATCACGAAGCTGCTCGCCCCGCACCTGTCGAGCGGGCGCCTCACCGTCCTCCAGCCGCACGTGCCGGTCGCGGCCGAGACCGCGGACGGCATCGTCCGCTCGGTGACGCTGCGCCACAAGGACACCGGCAACGACACCGTCGTGGAGGCCGCGTTCGTGCTCGACGCGACCGAGACCGGGGACCTCCTCCCCCTCACCGGCACCGCGTACGTCACCGGCGCCGAGGGCCGCGACGAGACCGGCGAGCCCAGCGCCCCCGCGACCGCGCAGCCGCAGAACATGCAGTCCATCGCCTGGTGCTTCGTGTTCGACCACGTCGAAGGCGACCACACCATCGAGCGGCCCGCCGACTACGACCACTGGCGCGCCCTCGCCCCCGAGTTCTGGGGCGACGCGATGCTGTCGTTCACCGCCCCCAGCCCGCGCACGCTCGAACCCGAGACGCGCACCTTCAACGTCAACCCGCCGTACTCGACCGTGGGGAGCAAGGAGGCGCACGGCGACGACCCCGGGGACCTCGACCTGTGGGTGTTCCGCCGCATCGCCGCGCGCGAGACGTTCCTGCCCGGCAGCCTCGACAGCGACATCGTGCTCGCCAACTGGCCGCAACTGGACTACCTGGGCGGCAACGTCATCGACACGCCCGACCGGGACGTCCACCTGCGCGCCGCCAAGGCCCAGTCGCGGTCCTTCGTGTACTGGCTCCAGACCGAGGCGCCCCGGCCCGACGGGGGTACCGGGTGGCCCGGGCTGCGCCTGCGCGGCGACGTCGTCGGCACGGACGACGGCTTCGCGCAGGCGCCGTACATCCGCGAGTCCCGCCGCATCCGCGCGATGCGCACCGTCGTCGAACAGGACGTGGCGGTGGCCGTCCGCGGCCACGGCCGCCCCGCCCGGTTCGAGGACTCCGTGGGCGTCGGCATGTACCGCATCGACCTGCACCCCTCCACCGGCGGCGACAACTACATCGACGTCGAGTGCGCCCCCTTCGAGATCCCGCTCGGGGCCCTCGTCCCGGTAGAGACCCGCAACCTCCTGCCCGCCGCCAAGAACATCGGCACTACGCACATCACCAACGGCGCCTACCGGCTCCACCCCGTCGAGTGGAACGTCGGCGAATCCGCCGGCGAACTCGCCGCGTTCTGCCTCGACCGCTCCCTGCACCCCGGGGACGTCCTCGCGAAACCCGAACTGGTCCGCCGGTTCCAGGCCGCCCTCACCGAGGCCGGCGTCGAAATCCATTGGCCCGAGATCATCGGCTACTAAAAGGAACACATCATGCCCACGACAGCAAAGAAGCTGGTCAGCGCCCTCGCATTGGGAACACTCGCGACCACGGCCGCCTGCGGCGGCGGCACTGACGCCGCCACCGAGGACATCGAGCTGCGCATGTCCGTCTGGACCTCCAACGAGGACCAGCTCGCGCTCTTCGACTCCATCGCCGACGCCTACATCGCCGACCATCCCGAGATCAAGTCGATCACGTTCGAGAGCCTCCCCTTCGAGGAGTACAACACCACCCTGACCACCCAGATCGCCGGCGGCAACGCCCCCGACCTGGCGTGGATGGGCGACCTCTCGGCCGACCTCATCGACTCCGGCGCCCTGGTCCCCCTCACCGAGACCCTTGAGGGCACCGAAGGCTGGGACTACCCAGATCTAGTCCCCAGTGTCACCGGCGAGTTCAGCCGGGACGGCGAGCTGTACGCGTACCCGTTCTCCAACTCCCCCTTCGCCCTCTACGTGAACACCGACCTCCTCACCGAGGCCGGGCAGACCCTCGACCCCGCGGGCCTCACCTGGGACAAGGTCTCCGAGATCGGCGCGGCCGTCCACGACGCCACCAGCAAGGGCGGCTTCGTCGTCAACGACTTCAACTACTCCTCCTGGAACACCCTCGCCACCATCTGGACCGGCTTCGGCGCCAGCGCCTGGAACGAGGACGGCACCGAGTGCGGCTTCACCTCCCCGGAGATGACCGAGGCGTTCACGTTCCTGCACAAGGCGATCTACACCGACGAGTCGATGCCCGGCCCGGGCACCACCGCGGACTTCTTCGCCGGTGACGCGGCCTTCGCGGTCGCCCAGGTCTCGCGCGCCGGGAACCTCGACGGGTCCTTCGCCTACGACATCGCGCCGCTGCCCGCAGGCCCCGCGGGCGACTACTCCGTGATCGGCCAGGCCGGCATGGGCGTCCTCGCCTCCAGCGCGAACGCCGAGGCGGCCACCGGGTTCCTCGCGTTCCTCACCAACCCCGAGAACGCGGCCCAGCTCGCCCAGTACTTCCCGCCGCCGCGCCAGTCGCTCCTGACCGGCGAGGCCCTCGCGGCCAACAACGAGAAGTTCACAGCCGAGCAGCTCCAGACCGTCGTGGTCGACCAGATCCCCGACGCCGTGACGCTGCCGAACCACACGAACCCGGCCGAGATCGCGCAGAAGGCGAAGACCGAGCTCGACGCGATGTGGGCGCCGGACGCCGACATCCCGGGCGTGCTCGCCTCGGTGTGCTCGGCCATCGACCCGCTGCTGGTCGCCGGGTAATGGCGATCGGGACCCGATCCGCTCCCGGGACGGCCGCGGCCGCCCCGGGGGCTCCCGCGCGGCGCGGGCGGTGGTGGACGCTGGGCCGCGCCGACGCGGCCGCGGGCTACCTGTTCATCGCGCCGCAGCTGCTCGGCGTGCTGGTGTTCGTGATCGTGCCGGTGGGGCTGGCCGTCTGGTACAGCCTCAACGACTGGAACGTCTTCACCGGCGAGCTGACGTACGTCGGCGGCGGCAACTACCAGGCGGCCCTCGACGACCCGGCGCTGCCGAGCGTCCTCGGCGCGACCGCGGTGTTCTCCGGCGGCGTGGTGGCCCTCAACATCGTGCTGGGCCTGGCGCTCGCGGTCATGCTGAACCGGCGCTTCAAGGGCGCGGTGCTGTTCCGGACCCTGTTCTTCTCGCCCGTGGTGGTCTCGGTGGTCGCGTGGACCCTGGTGTGGGGGTTCCTGCTCCAGGACAACGGCGGCATCAACGGGGCGCTCGCCATGATCGGCGTGGACGGCCCGAACTGGCTCCAGAGCGGCCCGACCGCGATGGTCGCCGTGACGTTCACGCAGGTCGTGCGCAGCGTCGGCATCAACATGGTGCTGTTCCTGGCGGCGCTGCAAGGAGTCCCCGGGGAGCTGTACGAGGCCGCGCGCCTCGACGGCGCGGACTCGCGGCGGATCTTCTTCAAGATCACGCTGCCGCTGATCTCGCCGACGCTGCTGCTGACGGCGATCATCACGATCGTGGGGGCGCTCCAGTCGTTCGCGCAGATCGCGGTGCTCACCGAGGGCGGGCCGGGCCTGTCGACGACGGTGCTCGTGTACTACGTGTTCCAGCAGGCGTTCAGCTTCAACGACATCGGCTACGGCTCGACGCTCGCGCTGATGCTCCTCACGTTCGTGATGGTGCTGACGGTGATCCAGTGGCAGCTGCGCAGGAAGTGGGTGTTCTATGAGGACTGACGCTCCTGCGTCCCGGTTCGGGCCGCTCGCGCGCCGGATCGCGCTGTACGCGGCGTTGGTGGTGCTCGCGGTGCCGTTCACGGTGCCGACGCTGTGGATGGTCGCCTCGTCGTTCAAGCCGCTGAGCGAGATCTTCGCGTCCCCGCCGTCGTTCTTCACCGACTCCCCCACGGCCGCCGCGTACTCCGAGGCGTTCGCGTTCCAGCCGTTCGCGAGGCAGTACTTCAACAGCGTGTACATCGCGCTGGTGGTGACGGTGCTGGTGCTGCTGGTGTCGGCGCTGGCGGGGTACGCGTTCGCGCGCATCCGCTTCCCCGGCCGGAACCTGCTGTTCGTGGTGGTGCTCGTCGGCCTGCTCGTGCCGAGCGAGGTGACGATCGTGCCGCTGTTCCAGATGTTCAAGCAGGCGGGCATGGTGAACACGCACTGGCCGCTGATCCTGGTGACGGCGTTCGCGGCGCCGTGCGTGCTTGCGACGTTCATCATGCGGCAGTTCTTCATCGCGCTCCCGGTGGAGCTGGAGGAGGCCGCGCGCCTGGACGGCCTGGGCCGCTTCGGGATCTGGCGGCGGATCTGCCTGCCGCTGGCGAAGCCCGCGCTGTCGGCGGTGGCGATCCTGACGTTCCTGTCCTCGTGGAACCTGTACCTGGAGCCCACGGTGTACCTGACGTCGCCGGAGCTGTTCACGCTCCCGCAGGCGCTCACCCGGTTCACCGACCCGTACGGCGGCGAGATGTGGAACACCCAGCTCGCGGCGGCCACGATGACCGTGGTGCCGGTGCTGGTGGTCTTCCTGATCGCACAGCGCCAGTTCGTGGAGAGCCTGGCCCACTCGGGTCTGAAGGGCTAGGCCCTCACCTGGATGAAGGCGCGGGTGCCGGTGAGGCGCCAGTCGGGCGCGTCGGCGTCGAGCTTCGCGAGCCGCGCGGGCTCGACGCCGACGGCCAGGTCGGACTTCGCGGTCCGCAGGGCCGCCACCGGGCCCGGGAAGTACCCGGCGACCTCGCTGAACGGGGTCGCCGGGTCCCATTGCCGGTCGCCCACGAGGCGGCGGTAGTTCAGGTCCCCCTTGAGGATCACGAGCTTCGCGGCAGCGAACGCCTCGGCGAGGTCCGAGGGGACCGTGCGGTAGTCGGTGGGGTGGACGTACGCGCCGTGTGCGCGCAGCCGCAGCCAGCCGAGCCGGATCGCGTCCCTCAGGCGCCCGGCCAGGTCGCGCACGGGTTCGTGCGGGTCGCGGTCGAGGGCGTCGAGCGTGTCGAGCACGTCCCGGCCGGTGGCGTCGGAGACGAAGTACGGGTGCGGCTTGAGGTGCAGCTCGACGGGGCCGGTCCCGGTCTCCAGCAGGTGGTCGACGAGCGCGAGGTCCGCGGTGATCTCGCGTCCGGCGTTGTCGGCGACGACGATGACCGGCGCGTCCCCGGGCCCGTCGGCCAGCGCCCACAGGGCCTCGGAGTCGTCGGCGACGATCTCGCCGACGCTGGTGGAGGCGTCGGGGTTGTCGGTGCGGAAGCCGAGGTCGGCCTGGTTGCCCCAGAGGGCGGCGAGGAGGAGGGCGCGGCGGCGGTCGTCCGGCGCGGCGCCTTCGAGGGCGGCGTAGGCGTCGAGGTCGGCGCGGAGTTCGGGGCCGTCGAGCTGGGCGCGCTTCTGGGGCGCGAAGGGGTCGACGCCGCACCAGGGGCTGTCGTAGTGGTGGTACTCGACGGCGCGGAGGATGCGGCGGTAGAAGTACGACTCGGCCCACAGGAACGGCAGGGAGTCCCAGGTGCGGCCCGCGTGGGCCTCGGTCTCCAGGTGCCAGGTGTGGATCTCGGGGCCGCCGGGGGTGCGGGGCGGGACGGTTCCGGCGAGGGACTCGGCGAGGAGCGCTTCGAGGGCCTCGGCGATGTGCGGCGGGTAGGGGTGGTCGCCGAGGAGGTTGGCGATGAGCACGGGGTGGCGCTCGTGGAAGACCGAGCGGCTGAAGGAGCCGGGCCGGTCGATGCCGATGTGCGGGGGCAGTCCGGGCACTTTCGCCGCTCCGTTCTTCACAGCAGTTCACTCGCGGTACGCGGCAATGATGCCATCCCGTGGCGTGCCGTTGTGCGGCTGTTCGGACGTCCGTGTCCCCCTTGGGATGTGACGCACCGCATCTTACCGATAACACTTTTATCGGTCAATCGGTCCGCCACCTGGGGCGACGTTGCTCGAATTGTTACCACCACCGGTCTATCCAACCATTTATCTATGGGTTAGATTTACCCCCGTCTCAACCCCGTGCCGACGGTGTAGTCGGCGCAAGACAGAGAGAGGCCGAGACAATGGAGAACAAGATTCGCCGGCGCACACTGGTCCAGGCCGCGGCCACCGCGGGCGTCGCGGTCCCCGTCCTCGCGGCGTGCGGAGGCGGCGACGACGACGGCACCGGCCCCCTGAAGATGGTCGTCTGGGGCGGCGACCTCGACAAGGAGACCTACCAGGCCCGCATCGACTTGTTCGAGAAAGCGAACCCCGACGTCAAGATCGAGCTCCAGCTGATCCCCTCGGACCAGTACGAGCAGAAGGTCCAGACGATGATCGCGGGCGGCGACGGCCCCGACATCATGCAGGTCGCCGAGGGCGTCAACACCTACTCCTCGAAGAGCCAGATCCTGCCCCTCGACGACTACGCCAAGGACGCCGGCCTCGACCTGGAGGAGCGCTTCGGCCCCGTCGGCACCCTCTACAGCTACGAGGACAAGGTCTACGCGATCCCGGACCGCTCGGGCGCGATGATCGTCTACTACAACAAGGACCTCTTCGACGCCGCGGGCGTCGAGTACCCGACCGCCGAGTGGACCCAGGAGGACGCCAAGGCGGCCATGGAGAAGCTGACGGTCTCCGGTACCCAGTGGGGTTACGGCGGCGCCGGCTGGTGGCCGCAGTGGTGGTCCTTCGCCTACCAGAACGGCGGGCAGATCATCGACGACGGCGGCCAGCCGACCGCCAACTCCCCCGAGGTCGTCACCGCCCTCCAGTGGGCGAACGACCTGGCGCACAAGGACCACGTCGTGCCGACCGCCGCCGAGTACGCGGACATGGGCCCGGACATGGGCGGCGACCCCGCCTTCGCCGCGCAGAAGGTCGCGATCAACACGACCGGCTTCTGGGCCATCGGCGGCCTCCTCGAAGTGGACTTCAACTGGGACATCGCGCCGCTGTGGCGCGGCGCCGACCAGGCCGTCTCGGCCTTCGGCTCGGGCCTGGCGATCTCCCGCGACTGCAAGAACCCCGAGCGGGCGTTCAAGGCGATCGAGTTCCTGACGAACGCCGACGCGCAGGAGGTCATCATCGACAAGGCCCAGGACGTCCCGGCCAACCTCGAAGTGCAGCAGTCCGACGCGTTCCTGACCCCGTCGTGGGCGACCACGCCGCTGAACATGGCCGCGTTCGGCGAGTCCGCGGACTTCATCTTCCGCGCGCCGTTCATCCCGCAGTGGAACGAGATGCAGGCCGCGTTCAACGACAACCTGGGCACGTTCTGGAACGAGGGCGGCGACGCCCAGACCGAGCTGGACAAGATCCAGACGCAGCTCGAATCGATCATCACCGATTAATTAGGGCCCTGACGATGTCGAAGACCGTCGACGAAGCCCCCGGTGCGGCGCGCTCTGCGCGCCGCGCCGGGAGGCGCACCGTGCCGTCCCGCAAGATGTCCTCGCGACGCAAGAAGGAGGCCTTCTACTTCTGGCTCTTCATCTCGCCGTGGCTGATCGGGTTCGTGGGGTTCCTGCTGGGCCCCATGATCGCGTCGGTGTACATCTCGTTCACCGAGTGGGACTCGTTCACGCCGCCCGAGTGGGTCGGCCTGGACAACTACGCCAAGGCGCTCACCGGGGACCCGGTGTTCTGGAAGGCGCTGGGGAACACGTTCTACTACGCGCTCATCTCGGTCCCGCTGGGCCTGGTGATCGGCGTGTGGCTGGCGAACCTGCTGAACAAGCGGGTGCGCGGCCGCAAGCTCTTCCGCACCTTCATCTACCTGCCGACGCTGGTGCCGCTCGTGGCGACCGCGATGGTCTTCAAGATGGTGCTGGCGCCCTCGGGCCCGCTGAACGAGCTGCTCGGGTGGTTCGGCATCGAGGGCCCGAACTGGCTCCTCGACCCGACCTGGGTCAAGCCCGCGCTGATCGTGCTGTCCGCCTGGGGCGCCGGCGGGGCCACCGTGCTCCTGCTCTCGGCGATGAACGGCATCCCGCGCGAGCTGTACGAGGCCGCCGAGATCGACGGCGCCAGCGCCTGGCGCCAGTTCTGGTCGGTGACGTTCCCGCAGATCACCCCGGTGATCTTCTTCAACCTGATCATGGGCCTCATCGGCTCGTTCCAGATCTTCTCGCAGGTCTACATCCTGACCGCGGGCGGACCGGACAACGCCAGCCAGATGATGGTGCCGCTGCTGTTCCGCGAGGCGTTCTCGTTCTACCACTTCGGTTACGCGTCGGCCGTCGCCTGGCTGCTGTTCCTCGTCATCATGGCGTTCACGCTCATCGCGTTCCGCACGTCCCGCAGCTGGGTCTTCTACGAGCAGGAGGTCCGATGACCGCCATCGCCACCAAGCCCGCGTCCCGCAGGAAGCGGACCGGCGAGCGCGAGCCGCGCCTGCTGTCGGTGTTCAAGGCGTCGCCCGCGACCTACGCGGTGCTGCTCGTCGTGTCCGCGATCTTCTTCGTGCCGTTCATCCTCATGGTCTCGATCTCGCTGGCGAGCGACCAGACGAGCGCGCAGAACGCGTTCACGGTCCTGCCGACCGAGTTCGAGTGGAAGAACTTCACGGACGTGTTCACCGCGACCGGCCTGCCGGTCGGGCGGTTCGTCCTCAACTCGGTCCTCATCGCCACGCTCTCGGCGGTCGGCCAGGTGCTCTCGTCCTCGCTCGTCGGGTACGCGTTCGCGCGCCTGCGGGCGCCGGGCAAGGGCGTCATGTTCATGATCGTGCTCGCCACGATGATGATCCCCGCGCAGATCACGATGATCCCGCAGTTCCTGCTGTTCAAGGAGCTCGGCTGGGTCAACACCTACCTGCCGCTCATCATCCCGAACTTCTTCACCAACGCGTTCAACGTGTTCCTGGTGCGGCAGTTCGTCTCCCGCATCTCCGGGGAGCTGGACGAGGCGGCGCAGATGGACGGCCTGGGCTACTTCGGGATCTACCGCAAGATCATCCTGCCGATGATGTGGCCGATCCTCACGGCCATCGCGATCTTCACGCTCACGCACGCGTGGGGCGACTTCATGGGCCCGCTCATCTACCTCAACTCCGAGGAGTCGATGCCGCTGGCGCTCGGCCTCCAGTACATGACGGGGACGAGCAACGAGATGCAGCTGCCACCGTGGAACCTGGTCATGGTCGGGTCGATCATCCTGACACTGCCGATGATCGCGATCTACTACCTCGGCCAGAAGTACCTCTACGAGATGAACCTCCAAGGCGGAAGTGCAGGAGTGAAGTAGTGACTGATCTGTCCACCTCGGCCGTCCGGCTCGACCCCACCGGGCTCGTGCTCGACGGCCGCGAGGAGGCGCTGCTGTGCGCGTCGCTGTTCTACTTCCGGCTCCCTAGGGAGACGTGGGAGGCGCGGCTCGCCGCGGTCCGCGCCACCGGCTACCGCGCCATCGACGTCTACCTGCCGTGGAACTTCCACGAGACCGCCCCCGGCGTGTGGGACTTTGAAGGACGGCGCGACGTCGGGGCGTTCCTCGACCTCGCGCATGAGGCGGGCCTCGCGGTGATCGCGCGGCCCGGCCCGTACATCTGCTCCGAGTGGGACGGCGGGGCGCTGCCCGCATGGCTGGGCCTGGACCCTGCCTTGCGGGTGCGCCAGGCCGAACCGCGGTTCCTGGAGCAGGTCCGCGGCTGGTTCGACAAGGCGATGCCGCTGCTGGCCGAGCGCCAGTGGGGCCGCGGCGGCTCCGTCGTGGCCGTGCAGCTGGAGAACGAGCTCGACTTCTTCGACACCGCCGACCGGCACGCCTACATCAGCGCGCTGCGGGACATGGCGACCGGCCACGGCGTCGAGGTGCCGCTCATCGCGTGCGCGGGCCAGGGCGACCTGGTCGGCGCCAACGGCGGCGTCGAGGGCGTGGCGCCCGCGTTCAACTTCTACCCCGACGACCGCTCGCCGTTCGTCGAGGCCGAGGTGCGCCAGTACGCCGACCTGGTGGCCTCGCGCGGCCTGCCGCTGCTGGTCACCGAGACCAACCGCAGCCACGCCACGCTCCGCCGTCTCCTGGTCTCCGGCGCCCAGCTCATTGCGCCCTACCTCCAGGGCTCGGGCTACGACTTCGGGTACACGCCCTCGGTCGGCAACTGGGGCGACCCCGGCGGGTTCATGACCCACGACTACGACTTCGGCGGGTACCTCTCCCCCGTGGGCGAGGCGCGGCCGGAGACGGCCGAGGCCCGCGTGCTCACCGCGTTCGCGCGCACGCTCGGACCGGCCCTGGCGAAGGCCCGGGCCACCGGAGCCGAAGGCGTCGAAGCGGTCTCGGTGACCACGAGTTCCTCCCCGTCGCGGCTCGTCCTCGATGGCGGCGGCTCGGTCACCGGCGTCCCGAACCTCACCGAGAAGCCCGGGACGGCCCGCGTCGGCGGGGTCGAGGTGGCGCTCGCGCCGCGCTCGACCGCGCTCATCGTGCAGGACCTGCCGCTCGCGGGCTTCGGCCTGCCGGGCGTGCTGGAGTTCGCGTCCGCGGACCTGGTGAGCGCCACCGCGAACGGGCTCGGCTTCGCCTCGCGCGTGGCGGCCACGGTCGTCGTGGACGGCGAGACCGCCGTGTTCGAGGCGCCCGAGGTCGGGAGCCCGCTGCGCCGCACGGTGGGCCGGGTCGAGGTCGTCGTGCTCCACCCGGAGGACGTCACCGACGCTGACGGCGCGCACGGCGTCATCCACGGCCCCGCAGGGGAAGCCGTGGAGCTGACCGCCGCCTACCGCCGCGCGCTGCCGACCCGCACGGGCCGGACCGAGGCGCACGATCTGCCGCCGGTCTCCGAGGCCGTCGGCGTCCACCGCGGCCGCACGCACTACGCGGCGTCCGTCGCGGGCGTCGAGGAACTGCTCATCGAGGGCGCGGCCGACATCGTCGACCTCGCGCTCGACGGGGAGTCCCTGCCGACGCGGGTCGTCTACGGCGCCACGATCACCGTGCCGACCGCCGGGAAGACGGCGTTCACCGCGACCGTGGAGACCTGGGGCCACTGCAACTTCGATGACGCGCGGCTCCCGGGCCTCGCGCTCGGGTCGCTCCGCGGCCTCGGGAAGGTCTGGGCCGTCGCCGCACGCGAGGACGTCCACGCACTGTGGACCGTGGACGGCGGCGCGCAGTGGGCCGGCGACCCCGCGCCCGTGCGCAGCCTCGGCGGCTGGAGCAGCACCCGCATCGGCCGCCCGGCGACCTACCGCCGCGCGCTCCCGGTCGACGGCACGAGCCACTACGCCTTCCACATCGGCGAACTGACCCTCCCGGTCGAGGTCGTCGTGGACGGCGCGGCGCGCATCGTCAGCCCCATGGACCCGTGGGTCCACCTGGAGCCCGGGCAGGGCCGCGAGGTCGCGGTCACCGCGCCGCACTGGCCCGGTTCCGGTTCCGGCCCTGTGGAACTGCTCCGGCTCGAAGCCGTGCGCGGCTGGCAGGTCGAGGCTCAGAACGACGCGGCGGTCATCGCGCTCGCCGGTCAGGACGCCGAAGGGCTCGCCGTCGAACTCCCCCTGGAGCTCGCGCCCGGCGAGGAGGCGTGGCTCGACGTGCCCGTTCCGGACGGCGGGCTGTCGCTCCGGTTCGAGGGCGAGCAGGTCCGCTTGAGCGCCTTCGCGAACAGGGAACTTCTCGGCCGCGTGTGGCTCGACGACCCGCACCGCCCCCGGTTCACCGGCGGCGACTCGGGTCGACTGTGGATGCCCGCCGGCTGGAACTCCGGTACCGTCAGAGTGCTGGCCCGCGGCACCGCCGGAGGCGTCCAGCCGCGCCTCTCACGCGTCACCGCAGCCCCCGCACCGGAGTAGATCCGAGCCCCCAGGAGACACCGACATGGCCCCCACCAGGCGCACCTCGCGCGACATCCGCAGCGAATCGCGGCTCGACGTCCTGCACGCACTGCTCACCGCGGGAGAGACGACCCGCAACGACCTCGCGCGCACCACGGGACTGAGCACCGCGACCGTGGCGACGGTCGTCAGCGACCTGCTCTCGGGCGGGATCGTCACTGAGGCCCGCGTCGCCAGCGGACGGGTCGGTCGGCCCACGACGCTCCTGCGGCTCAACCAGGATCGCGGCCGCATCGTCGGCGTCGACGTCGCGGAGACGTACATCAGGGCGGTCGTGTTCGACGCGGCCCTCGATGAGATCGCCTCCGCCGAGGTCGCCGCCGACGAGCGGCACGACGAGACCGAGGAGGTCGTCGACGGCATCGCCCGCGCCGTCGACGCCGCCCTGGCCGAGGCGCGCACGCCGCGGCACGAGGTGCTCGGCGTGGGCATCTCGCTCCCCGGGTCCATGCAGCGCTGGGGCGGGGCCTCCCCCGTCATGCCCAACGCCGTGTGGCGCCACCTCGACCGCATCCGCGAGCGCCTCGACCTGCCGGTGGTGCTCGACAACCCGCTCAAGGCCATCGCCACGGCCGAGCTCTGGTTCGGCCAGGGCCGCAGGCACTCCAGCACCATCACCGTGAACCTCGGGACCGGCGTGGGCGCCGGGATCATCCTCAACGGCGCGATCCTGCGCGGCGCCACCAACTTCGCGGGCGAGTGGGGCCACAGTCTCCTCGCCCTCGACGGGCGGCCCTGCCGCTGCGGGCGCCACGGCTGCGTCGAGGCGTACGTGGGCGCCGACGGCATCCAGCGCACCCTGGGAGCGATCAACCCCGAGCACCCGCTCGCGTCGGTCACGCACCAGCGGGACTTCATCGGCGCCTTGGCGACCGCCCTCGAACCGCCCGAACCGGACCCGGCCGTCACCGAGACCATCGAGCGCACCGCCCGCTACCTGGGCGCCGCGCTCGCCGACCTCGTCGCGATCGTCAACCCCGAGACCATCACCCTCACGGGGTGGACGGTGTGGGCGCTCGGCGACCACCTCGTGCCCGCCGTGCGGCGCAGCGTGGTCGAGGAGGCCCCCGGCGACTCGGCCGCGGACCTGGAGGTCGAGGTGTCCACGGTGCGCGGCAACTCGGTCGCCACGGGGATCGCCACGATCGCCTTGGAGCGCTTCCTGAGCGACGTCGGCCTGGTCACCACGAGGGTTCCCACGGCCCTGTGAGGTGTGCGGTCCGCCGGTCCGGGTAACCGGGGGGCGGAAGACGACGCGCCGGCCGGCGCGTTCCGCGACCGAAGGAGGTCTGCCTTGAGCAGCATCACCGAATCAGTCGACGTCGAAGTCCCGGTCTCCACGGCGTACAACCAGTGGACGCAGTTCGAGACCTTCCCGTCCTTCATGGACGGCGTGGACGAGGTCCAGCAGATCGGCGAGACGCTCACCCACTGGCGCATGAGCATCGGCGGCGTCGCCCGCGAGTTCGACGCGACGATCACCGAGCAGCATCCTGACGAGCGGGTCGCCTGGAAGTCCATCTCCGGGCCCTCGCACGCGGGCGTGGTCACGTTCCACCGCCTCGGCGACGACACGACCCGCGTCACCGCGCAGATGGACATCGACCCCGACGGGTTCGCCGAGACCGTCGCCGACAAGGCCGGGTTCCTGCACCACCGCGTCAAGGGCGACATGCAGCGGTTCAAGTTCTTCATCGAGGACCGCGGCTCCGCGTCAGGCGGCTGGCGGGGCGACGTCGAGCCGCCCGGCCTGCCGGTCTGACCTACTCCGCCCCGAGGGCCTCGGCGAGTTCGCCGAGGCTCTCGCACTGCCAGTCGAACACGTCGTCCGGGCCGGGCGGGTCCCCAACGGGGCGGCGCACGTAGGCGGTCTTCATCCCGATCGCCTGCGCCCCGCGGAGGTCCCACGCGTGTGCGGCGACCATGAGGACCCGCTCGGGCAGGGTGCCGACCGCGTCGACGGCGAGGCGGTAGACCCCAGGCGCGGGCTTGTACGTGCGGGCGTCCTCCGCCGAGAGCGCCTGGTGCCAGCGCAGACCCGCGTTCGCGGTGAGGTGGAGCAGCGCGGAGCGGTTGGCGTTGGACAGGGCGAGCACGGGGAACGTGCGCGCGAGTCGTTCGAGGCCCGCGGCGGCGTCAGGCCAGGCGGTGTGGTGGCGACCGGCGCGCGCGAGGCGCCCGAACACGTCGAAGTCGGTCACTCCGGCGTGCTCGCAGACTCTCGCGGCGGCCTCGGCGTCGAGCTCGTCGGCGGTCGCGTAGCCGCGCACGCCCCTGACGATCAGGTCCTGTTGTTGTTCGATGTGGTTCTGCCACAAGACGAGCAGCGCGTCCGTGTCGGCGCCGGGCGCGGCCTCCGCGATGGCGGCGGTGAGCCCGCGCGGCTCGTCGACCATGGTGCCGAGGACGTCGAAGACGACGGCGTCGATATCGGTTCGGGTCATGCCGCAACGATAGGCGCTACCGACCCGCGGATGACGAGGTGCGCGCCGAGGGTGGTGTGCGGGGGCGGGCCGCCGTTGCGGGCGTGTTCGAGGGCGAGGCGCACGGAGGTGCGGCCGAGCTCCTCGTGGGGCTGGTAGACGGTGGTGAGGTCGATGTCGGCGGCGGGCGGGAGGTCGTCGAAGCCGATGAGGGAGACGTCGCCGGGGATCGAGAGGCCGTGCTCCACGAGGGCCTGGCGGGCGCCGGCGGCGATCTGGTCGTTGGCGGCGAACGCGGCGGTGAAGTCGGGCGGCCCGGCCGAGAGGCGGGTCTGCATCATCCGGTAGCCCTCGTACCGCTCGAAGGTGCCGTCCACCTCCAGGGAGGGGTCGTGGGGCACGCCGTGGGCGGCGAGGGCGCCCCGGTACCCGGCGATCCGCGCGTCGGGGGTGGTGTAGCCGGGGCGGCGGCCGAGGAACAGGATGCGCTTGTGGCCGTTGGAGAGCAGGTGGCTGGTGGCCGCGAAGGCGCCGCCGGTGTTGTCGTACTCGACCACGACGGCCGGGGCGTCGGGGCCCAGCGGCGGGCGCCCGCACAGCACGAGGCGGGAGCCGACGGCGGCGAGGGCGTGGGCGTAGCGGCTCATGCGGGCCTTGTACTCGTCGTCGGCGTTGACGTTGCCGACGAGGATCACGGCCTCGGGGTGCTGCTCGCGCATGAACTGGACCATGGCGAGTTCGCGTTCGGCGTCGCCGCCGCTGGTGCCGATCTGGCAGAGGCGCCCGTCCTCGGCGGCCTGGGTCTGGACGCCTTGGGCCACATGGGCGTAGTGCGGGGAGATCACCGAGTTGACGATGATGGCGATGCTCTTGCGGGTGGTCCCCTGGAGGGCGCGGGCGTGGTGGTTGGCGACGTAGTCGAGTTCCTCGACCGCGCGCATGACCTTGCTGCGGGTGGCGGGGGCGGCGGGGTAGGTGCCGGAGAGGATGCGCGAGACGGTCGCGACGGAGACGCCCGCGCGTTCGGCGACTTCGCGGATCGTGGTCTGGCGTTTGCCGTCTTTGTTCTCGCTCGCCTTGCGCGCCAAGCTGTCCGCCTCGTTTTCAGGTGTGGTTTCAGAGTTTCTGCAAACGGTTCCTGAAACAATGATCGCTCGCTCGGCGCGCGGGTGTCAAGGGCGGGGCGGGGGCGACCCCTCAGACGCCCCCGCCCCGCTGCGGTGATTACTGCTCGCTGGCGAAGAGGGTCTCCGCCTCGGTGAAGAACAGGTCGGCGGCGTCCTCGGGGGTCATGGTCGCGTACTGCACCTGCTGGTAGATCTCGGTGAACTTGGCCTCGACGGCGCCCGCGGCGGCGGGCGGGACGACGGGGGCGCCCGCGAGCTGCCCCTCCACGGTGGCCTCGTAGTCCATGACGGCCTGGGAGGCTTCGTCGAGCTCGACGCTGCCGAGGGCGGTCTTGGTGGCGGGGATGCCGCGGTTGGTGCCGAGGATCTTCGCGGCCTCGGGGTCGCCGAGGAGGAATTCGATGAGCTTGGCGGCGGCCTCGGGCTGCTCGGTGTTGGCGCCCACGACGTACTGCATGCCGGGGCGCAGGTGGAGCGCGAGGTTGGCGGGGTCGGCGGTGGGCGGGGCGATGATGCCGAGGGTGCCGCCGCCGTCGGTGACGGTGGACCAGTAGCCGTTGACGGCGGTGTCCCAGCGCAGCTCGGTGGCGATGGTGCCCGCGGCGACGCCGGGGGCGTTCTCGGCGGCGGTCTCCTCCGGGGACGGCACGGACCCGTCGGCCTGGAGCGGCGCGGCGATGGTCCACCACTCCACGAGCTGCTCCTTGGTGAAGTTGAGGCTCGCGGCGTCGTCGGAGTAGAAGCTGTCGCCCTGCTGGCGCAGCCACAGCTCGGCGAGGAGGTAGGACCCGGTCCAGTCGCTGCCGCCCCACTTGCCCTCCCCGAGTGTGGTGGTGAGGGTGCGGATCAGCTCGGCGTAGTCGTCCCAGGAGTACCCGGCCTCGGGGACGGCGATGCCGTGCTCCTCGAACCAGTCGGGCCGGTAGATGAGGCCGAAGACGTTGGTGCCCACGGGGACGGCGATCAGCTGCCCGTCGAGTTTGGCGGTGTCGAGCACGCCGTCGCGGAAGTCGGAGGTGTCCACGACGCCGTCGAGGGGCAGGAGCATCCCGGAGCCGCCGAACTGGCGCAGGCGCGGGTAGTCCATCTGGAACACGTCGGGGAGGTCGCGGGAGGCCATGCGGCCGGTGAGGCCCTCCCAGTAGGCGGGGTAGTCGGCGAAGTTGGCGGCGACCTTGATGCCCTCGTTCTTCTCCATGAAGAGGTCCACGGCCTGCTTGGTGATGTCGGCGCGCGCCTCGTCGCCCCACCATTCGAAGCTGATCTCGATGGGGTCGTCGGCGGTCCCGGCGGGGCCGTCGCCGTCGCCGCAGGCCGCGGCGGCGGCGAGGGCGGCGGAGGCGGTGGCGCCGGTGAGGAGGGTCCGGCGGCGGACGGGGTTTCGGCTCATCTTTGAACTCCTTTGCGAGGGGGTGGGGCTGGGGGGGTTAAATCGTTTTAACTTGCGTCGCGGTCACCTTAGATCGCGGTTTCCGGGCCTGTCAAGCGGACTGCTCCTCGCTCCCGGCGAAGAAGCGCGCCCGCAGGACGTGGCGGCCCGGCTCCAGCACCCCGGTGAGGACCGGCAGGACCGTTGCGGGCCAGTACATGTGGGTGCCGGGCATGGGCCAGACCAGAGACGCGGCGCGGTTGCCCGCGTCGTCCACGGCCTCGCTCCTGATCCCGCCGGAGACGACCGAGGCGCGGTCGTTCGCGACCGCCGCCTCGTGCCCGTCGCGGGGGACGCACCAGCCGCCCTCCCCCGTGTGCAGCCGCCGCCCGGTGGTGACGGTGTGCGTGCGGGTGTGCCACCCGTCCTGGGACGCTTCGAGTTCGGAGGTCACCGTGACGTCGGCGAAGGGCCGCCACGTGACGGTCAGCCGCCCGCTCCAGTCGACCGCGCACGACTCGGCGTCCTCGCGCCCGCGCCAGTGGACGCCGTCGTCGGAGAGCACGAGCGCCCCGTCCGGCGCGGCGGCTTCGAGCCCCGGCCCGTCGACCGCGTGCGAGAAGCCCGCGAGGGACGAGTAGGCAAGGCGCGCATAGGTGTCCTTGCCGCCGCGCATCTTCTCGCGCCACGCCTGGCCGTTCAGGCGCGTCACGTGCCCGCCGGTGTCGCGCACGTGGACCGTGCCCGCGGCCGGGCTGGGATCGGTGACCGGCCCGGGGGCCTCGGCCTCGGCGGTCCAGAACGGGTGGTCGGCGGGGGCGAGCAGCCCGGTGAAGACCTTCGCGGCCCACCACGGCGACCCGGCCGTCAGGTACTGCTCGGCGAGGAAGTCGTTCGGGTAGCCGTAGCCCACCGTCAGCCGGTGGTCGGGGGTGAGGATCGGCTTGTCCCACCACCATTCGAGCAGGCGGCGGCTGAACCCGGCGGCCTCGCCCCACGGCACGGCCTCCACGTCGGCGGCGGCCAGCGCGCCCCACAGCGACCCTTGGGCGAAGCGGTAGCCCATGCTGCGGCCGTAGGGGACGGCGGCGCCGTCGGCGGCGAACCAGGAGCGGAAGGCGCGGGCGAACTCGGCGGCGGGCTCCACGAAGCGGTCGTCGCCGCCGAGGCGGTAGTGCAGGAGCGCGTAGGTGTGGATCGCGAAGGGGTTGTAGTAGTCGATGCGCCCTTGGGGTCCGTCCTTGAAGACGCCGCCGCCGAGGTGGAACTCGCCGATGCGGTCGAGGTGGGCCTTGGCGACCGCGGGGTCGCGGTCGGCGCCGACGGCGTCGAGGCCGTGGCCCACGAGCACCGGGAAGTAGTGCCAGTTGTTGTCGACCACTCCGGTCGCGTACGCCTGCGAGAGCCAGGCGATGACGTGGTCTTTCGCCTTGGGCTCCAGGGGTTCCCAGAGCCGTTCGGGGGCGGTGGCGAGGGCCCAGCCGAGGGCGGCGGCCTCGACGCAGCGCTGGTCGCCGTCGTGGAAGTCCCCGGCGTACCAGTCGTCGCCGGGGTCGACGGCGCGGGCGATGGTGGCGGCGACGGCGTCCCAGAGGTCGTCGGGGACGGCGCCGGCGGCCGCGGCCAGGCCCCAGAGCGGGCGCATGAGCTGCTCGAACCAGTTCTCGTTGTGGGAGTGGTTCGACATGGTCACGGGCATCGCGTCGGGGCCCTGGACGGCGAGGTCGATGCCGGGCCGTCCGATGGCGAGGGCGGCGGTCTGCCAGCCGGTCCGGGTGTGGTCGAGCGGGCCGAAGGCCCGCAAGGGAGTGGTCACAGCAGGTTCAATCCATGGGGTCGGGCGGGGCCGCCGGGGCGGCCCCGCGGTGCGTCAGTAGGTGATCGGCGGGACGGGCGGGGTGGTCATGCCCGAGCCGAGGTAGTAGTCGACGTGGTGGGACTGCATGTAGCCGTGGACGGTCATGCAGTTGCGGTACTCGGGGTTGTGCGCGAGCGTGTAGAGCCTCGTGGTGGAGGGCTTGTCGGTGGTGAAGATGATGAGCTGGTCGTAGGCGGCGTTGGTGTAGACGGCCTCTTCGCGCCAGTCGCCGAGGAGGTCGCCGACGAGCGTGGGCCCGCCTTGCGCGGCCTTGGCGGCGCCGTAGCTGGTGACGGTCTCGATGCGGGGCAGGCTGTTCGTGGGGGTCGGGTTGAGCGGGTCCCACTCTTCGAGCTTGCCGTCGTTGAGCAGTTCGATGGAGAGGTCGCCGTCCCACCACAGGCCCAGCTGCGGCCAGGGCCGCAGGGAGGTGTTCGGTTCGGTGAGGGTGTTGGAGGCGGCGTTGTAGAGGCCGTCGAAGGACCAGACCTCCATGCCGGGGTAGCGGGGGTCGACGTCGCCGGCCATGCCGCGGCCGACGTCGGCGGTGCCGGAGAGCACGTGCTGCCAGATCATCTGGCCGGTGGCGGCGTCGTAGTAATACTCGCGCAGGCCGGACGCGTTGTCCTGCTGCACGCCGTAGCCTTCGAGGCCCGGGTTGGAGGGGTCCATGTCGGCGATGTGGAACCGGTCGCCGTGCTGGATGCCCTGGCTCGCCAGGGAGTAGCGGAGGGTGCCGTCGCCGTTGAGCACGAACCCGATGTGCGCCACTTCGTCGGTGCCGTTGCCGTCGACGTCGACGATGCGGATGTTGTGGCCGTCGGCAGCGTTGGTGGAGCCGCGGTTCCACTTCCACTGCTGGGTGAGGTTCTGGCCCGACCAGGAGTAGGCGGCGATCATCATGTTGAAGTCGCCGCTGCCGATGCGGTTCTTCATGGAGACGACGAGGGACGGGCGCTGGCCGTCGAGGTAGCCGACGCCGAACTGCGCGGCCATGGGGCCGTCGGCGAGGTAGTCCTGGGGGATGCCGGCGTAGTTGCGGAGGGCGCCGGTGCGGCCGTCGAGGATGGCGATCCACTGGCGGTTGTCGTCGGCGTGGGTCCAGGTCTGGCCGTCGCCGAAGACCACGCCGTCGGCGATCTTCAGGGCGACCTCGGCGTACCCGTCGGAGTTGAAGTCGTAGACGGTGACGCCGTCCCAGTGGCCCACGTCGATGGTCGCGGACCCGGGTTCGATGTTGTCCTGGTTGGTGGAGTTGGGGCCGAGGTTGACGGTCCAGAGGAACTGGCCGGTGCTGGTGTACGCCTCGATCGACTGCGGGGAGGTCTGGCGGTCCACGACGTAGTCGTACTCGCCGTCGCCGTTGAGGTCGCCGGTCCAGGTGAACTTGACGGGGCCGCCGGAGCGCAGCGGGATGCGCACGGCGGGCTCGTCGGCGTGGTTGGCGGTGAGGGTGAAGGCGCCGCTGGGGGTCTGCTCGGCCCCGCCGACGACGGGGACGACGCGGTAGCTGTTGGCCTGGGAGAGGGTGGCGCCGGTGTCGGTGTAGTTGGTGCCGCCGGTGAGGACGGCGGAGTTGAGCTTGGTCCAGGCGCCGCCGTTGGCCGAGCGGTAGACGTTGAAGCCGATGCCGCTCGGGTCGAGCCCGAGGAGGCGCCAGGACACGAAGACGCTGGAGCCGTTGCGGACGGCGACGACGCTGCGGCCGAGGTCCTCCATGGTGCGCACGGTCGCCTGGGCCTCGACGGCGTCGTCGGACTCCTGGGCGTAGGTGGTCGGGGCGCTCACGGCGAGGGCGGCGGCGGCCGCGAGGCCGATCACCGCCCCGATCGCCGGGAGTCGCTTAAACGTTTTCATGATCGCTCCAAGTATGCCGGTGGAATGCGCGCGCCGCCAGGCCCCGTGGCCGACATTCTCATCGGCTCCATGCGGGTTACGCTCGATCGGTTGACGATACATCGATGCGTGACTATATTGAACCCCCTGAGTTAAAACGATTTAAGTCAGGACCCGTCCGCTCCCCCTTGGAGGCAACGTGACCAGCCCTTCCCCCGCCCCCGAACCCACACCTGAACCCGCATCTGAACCCTTGGCCCGCACCGGGTTCAGCCGCCGCGGCGTCCTCGCCACCACCGCGGGGGTCGCGGCGGCGGCCGCCCTGTTCGAGGCCGCTCCCGCGCACGCCCAGACCGGCCCGACCACCGACCCCGGGCCGGACTCCGTGCGGCTCAACTGGCTCGAAGGCGCCCCCGCCGAGTCCCCCGGCTCCACCTGGGGCGTCCCGTGGGGTCCGGGCCGCTTCGCCGAGGACCAGCAGTTCAAGCTGACGGGCGCGGACGGCGCGGCCGTGCCGCTCCAGACCTGGCCCCTCGCCTACTGGCCCGACGGCTCCCTGAAGTGGACCGCCCACGCCGTCGGCCCGGCCGCCGTCCAGGAGTCGTTCACCCTCGAAGCGGGCACCCCGGCCGAGTCCGAGCACGTCGTGTCGGTCTCCAAGGCCCGCAACCACATCGACGTCGACACCGGCGTCGTGCAGGTCCGCATCGGCAAGTCCGGCACCGACCTCATCAAGCACGTCAAGCGCGGCGACCGCACGATCGCCTCCGAGGGCCACCTGGTCAACATCACCCAGACCGAGGCTCCGAGCACCGAGTCCGGCTCGATCACCCGCGACCGCTACGCCAGCGACATCGACGAGGTCAGCATCGAGCAGGACGGCCCGCTGCGCGCCGTCATCCGCATCGACGGCACCCACCGCAAGACCCGCGGCCGCGGCCGCTCCTGGCTGCCGTTCATCGTGCGCCTGTACTTCTACGCGGGCGGCGAGTCGTTCCGCATGGTGCACACCTTCGTCTACGACTCCGACGGCGACGACGCGTTCATCGCCGGGCTCGGCGTCCGCTTCAAGGTCGCGCTCTCGGACGAGATGTACGACCGGCACGTGCGGTTCGTGGGCGAGGGCCACGGCCAGCTCACCGAGGCCGTCAAGGGCGTCACCGGCATGCGCCGCGACCCCGGCGAGGCCGTCAGGAACGCCCAGATCGCGGGCACCGCCCTCCCCGATCCGTCCACTTGGGACCAGCGGGTGACCACGCGCCTCCAGTGGATCCCCGACTGGGGCGACTACTCCCTCACCCAGCTCACCTCGGAGGGCTACCAGATCAAGAAGCGCACCAAGGAGGGCCACGCCTGGGTGCCGGTGGACCAGGGCCGCCGCTCCTCCGGCTTCGGGTACGTCGGCGGGCCCTCCGGCGGGTTCGCGTTCGGCATGAAGGACTTCTGGCAGCGCCACCCGTCCGGGCTCGACATCCGGGGCGCGCACACCGACGAGGCCAGCGTGACCGTGTGGATGTGGTCCCCCGAGGCCCAGCCGATGGACAACCGCTTCTACCACGACGGCCTCGGCCAGGACACCTACGCGAAGCAGCTCGACGCCCTGGAGATCACCTACGAGGACTGGGAGGCCGGGTTCGACACCCCGTACGGCGTCGCCCGCACCACCGAGCTCCTGTTCTGGGCCCTCGACGCGACCCCGTCCCACGGCCGCCTGGGCGCCATGGCCGACGCGGTGCGCGCGCAGCCGCAGGTCGTGGCCCCGCCCGAGCACCTCACGGCCGCAGGCTCATTCGGCGCCCTCGTCGGGCCCGTGGACCGCTCGCACCCGTTCAAGGAGTTCACCGAGGACGTGCTGGACGCGAACTTCCAGTACTACAGGGCGGCCCAGGACCAGCGGCACTGGTACGGCTTCTGGGACTACGGCGACGTCATGCACTCCCAGGACGGCGACCGGCGGGTCTGGCGCTACGACGTCGGCGGCTACGCGTGGGACAACTCCGAGTTCTCCACCGACCAGTGGCTGTGGCAGTACTACCTGCACACCGGCACCGCCGAGTCGTTCCGCTTCGCGGAGGCCATGACCCGCAAGACGACCGAGGTGAACACCTACCACCTCGGCGACTGGGCGGGCCTGGGCACGCGTCACGGCGTCATGCACTGGGGCGACTCGTCCAAGCAGGTGCGCATCTCCAACGCGAACTACTGGCGGTACTACTTCTACCTGACCGCCGACGAGCGCGTCGGCGACATCCTCCACTTCCTGCACGACTCCGAGAAGACCGCGCTCGTCCTCGACACCGGCCGCAAGATCCGCGACCCCGAGGCCGACCCGTGGGTCCCCGACCCCACCGCCATGGACATCGGCTTCGGCACCAGCTGGGCCGCGGTCGCGGCCGCGTGGCTCACCGAGTGGGAGCGGCGCGGCCCCGAGTGGGAGTCGTGCCGGGACAAGGTCCTCGGCACGATGGAGACGATCGCCGCGCAGCCCAACGGGTTCGCGCAGGGCAGCGCGCCGTACAACATGGAGACCGGCCGGTACGCCATCGCCGAGACGCCCGTGGTCGAGCGCTCCAACCTCTCCTCGGGGTTCGGCCGCTTCGAGATCGTGGCCGAGCTGCTCCAGCAGGTCGACATGCCCGCGTTCGAGGCCGACTGGCTCCGCTACTCCCGCTTCTACACCGCGACCCGCGCCGAGCAGGAGGCCGAGTACGGGGGCCGCTTCGGCGACCTGTTCCTGTGGGCGTTCTGCCGCGGCAACGCCCAGGTCTACGCCCGCACCGGCGACGAGGCCCAGGCCCGCCACACCTGGAAGGTCTTCCGCACCCAGGCCGAGTACTGGCGCGGGGACTCAGACACCTGGCCCGCGTTCGAGCGGGTCGAGACCACGCTGAACCCGACCGACTGGTGGCCGCGCATGGCGACCAACGACGCCGCCCAGTGGGGCATGGCCGCGATCCAGAACCTCCACCTCGTGGGCGACTTCGTCCCCGACGAGTAGGGCCTCCGAAGCCGCGGCGCCGTCCGGAGACGGCGCCGCGGCCTGCCTGGCGGAATGCGCGGAACTGTGGTGCCCGATTCCTACAATGAGCGCGATTTCTCCTTCATTGCCCGGCAGGAAAGTGAACGAATCCACCATGAAGATCAGAGCAGCGCTGTGCTGTCTGGCCGCCTCGGGCTTCCTCCTGAGCGCGTGCAGCGACGACAGCGGCACCATCGACGAACCAGACGAGTCCGCGACCTCCCAAGCGGCCGAAGAGGAGGCAGAGGCCCAGGCGTTCGATCCGCCGAAGGAGTTCGACGCCGGCGCGGGCGTGGCGCTGCCGCCGGAGGCCGTGCAGTCGAAGATGAACACCACCGGGGTCAACGTCCAGCGGCTCCCGGTGGCCCTCGTCGGCACGAAGGCGTTCATCGCCACCGCCGGGTACCTCCAGATCGTGGACCCCGCCACCGGCGAGGCGTTCCCCGACGTCGTGCCGGCCTCCGGGACCCCCATGGCCCCGATCGTCACGACCGGGATGGTGGGCGAGAACCCGTACGAGGCCCCGCTCGCCGTCGAAGCGGGCGGCACCTCGCTGCTCGTGGCGCCGTTCATCGTCACCGGCACCGATGGGAACTACGACCTCGACGTCGTGGGCGTCGACGCGGCCTCCGGCGAAGTCGCCTTCGACGTCCCGGTCGACCTCCCGTCGATCTCCTTCAGCGGCTACCCGCACGCCGAAGCCGCGGGCGAATCCGGCGGCGTCGTCGTGATCAGCGTCGGCGACCAGTACACCGTCGCCTTCGACACGGCCGCACAGGCGAAGGTCTGGGAGAAGGCGTCGGCGCCCACCGTCGTGACCGGCGACGTCGTCATCAGCTCCTCGCCCAGCGGCGACTACACGTACGACGCGTTCGCGATCGCCGACGGCTCCCCCAGGTGGCAGGGCAAGGACATCGGCCTGGACGACCTCTACGCCACGTACTCGATCCAGGCCGCCGGCCCGAACTTCTTCGCGGTCCTCGGCTCCAACTACACGCTCACAGACGGGCAGCTCCCCTACGACATGCTCTTCGACGCCGCCACCGGCGAGCCCGTCGCCCAGGACGAGCGGGACATGAGCGGCGTCGAGTGCCGGTTCGACGGACAGGAGACCGTCGTCTGCTTCTACCGCGGCCCCGACAACTGGGTGGCCGCACTGGACGCCACGACCGGCGAATGGCTGTGGGACACCGAGACCGGCGTCGTCGGCGTCAACGTCACCGCCGTGTGGCACGGCGTGGTCTACGGCGTCGGCGCGAACGGCCCGGCCGCCCTCGACGCCCGCACCGGCCAGGACACCGGGACCGCCCCGGGGGTCGCGCCGTACGTCGTCAACGAGTACGCCGCGGTCGCCGACACCACGACCGGCACGTGGGGCGACGGCGGCGTCTCGGTCTATCCCGCCATCGGCTAGGCCCGCAGAACTTCACGAACAGGCATGAACCGCCCCTTCGGGGGCGGTTTTTTCATGCCCTCAAACTCAAACTTAAGAAAATCAATCTTCTGGAGTTGACACCTTGAGATTCTCAAAGTACAAATGAAGAAGGAACACCACCACCGACGAGAAGGGGCCGAGATGGACTGGCAGGAGCTGACGGACCTGACGCGAGGGCAGGAATTCGTCGTCGAGCGCGTCCGCCTCACCGAGAGCGGGATCGCCGTCGAAGGCGAGTTCGAGCCGCCGCAACTGGCCCAGCTCAGCGCCGACGACCAGATCTTCGTGGCCGCGTTCGTCAAATCGCACGGCTCCATCAAGGAGATGGAGCGGACCTTCGGGGTGAGCTACCCGACGGTCAAGGCCCGGCTGAACCGCATCGCCGGGCACCTCGACTTCGTCGACACCGACCCCGCCCCGACCGGCGCCGACGTCATCGAGCGCCTGCGCCAAGGGGACATCAGCGTCGAAGAGGCGCTGGCGGAACTTGAGAGGTCCAGATGATCCCCCAACTGGTGACGGCGCGCTGGCGCCGCCGGGACGGCCGCTACCGCAGGCTGTTCCTGCCCGTGATCCCGATCGTGCTGCTGCTGTCGCCGCTGCTCGTGCTCGCCGTCGTCGGCGGGATCATCGCGTGCCTCATCTTCGACCTGCCGCCCTTCAAAGCACTCGCCGGCGTGGGGCGGATCTTCTGGGCGCTGCCGGGCGCCCGCTTCGAGATCGAGCAGGGTCGCACCGCCGTGCTCGTCGCCGTCAAGTAGCACCGCACCCGCATAACAGCAAAGGAAACCAGGAACCATGAACGAACAGCGCCGCCAGATCCTCCAGATGCTGGCCGAAGGCAAGATCACCGCCGACGAGGCCGAGCGCCTCCTCACCGCCGTCGAGACCGAGGAGCCCGAGGCCGCGCCCGCGGCCCGCGGGAAGCGCCCGAAGTTCCTGCGGCTCGTGGTCGACGCGAACGACGAATACAGCGGTGAAACCAAGGTGAACATCCGCGTCCCGCTCAAGCTGCTGCGCGCCGGGGTGAAGCTCGCGGTCTTCGTGCCGCCGCAGGCGCTCGAACGCGCCAACCAGGAGCTCGTCAAGCAGGGCGTGCCGATCGACCTCACCGAGATCAAGCCGAACCAGCTCGAAGACCTCGTCGACGCGCTCGACGAGCTCACCCTCGACGTGGACCAGACCGACACCAAGGTCCGCATCTTCTGCGAGTGACCCGCCGTGCTCGACCTGGGCCTGCTGCTCACCCTCTATCCACCACCGAAGCGAGGAGCCATGAACACCCCTGCACCCGCCATCCGCATCAGCGGACTCCAGAAGTCCTACAAGGACCTCCACGTACTGAAGGGCGTCGACCTCGACGTCGCCCGCGGCAGCATCTTCGCGCTGCTCGGCTCGAACGGCGCCGGGAAGACCACCGTCGTCCGCATCCTCTCGACCCTCCTCAAGGCCGACCAGGGCACCGCGGTCGTCAACGGCTTCGACGTCGTCGCCGAGCCGGACAAGGTCCGCGAGTCGATCAGCCTCACCGGGCAGTTCGCCGCGGTCGACCCGATCCTCACCGGCCGCGAGAACCTCGTCATGATCGCCAAGCTCCGGCAGGTCAAGGGCCCCAAGGAGGTCGCCGACGGCCTCCTGGAGCGCTTCGGCCTCGCCGAGGCGGGCGGACGCCGCGTCGCCACCTACTCGGGCGGGATGCGCCGCCGCCTCGACATCGCGATGAGCCTCATCGGCGAACCGCCGGTGGTCTTCCTGGACGAGCCCACCACCGGGCTCGACCCCGAGGCCCGCATCGAGGTGTGGGGCATCGTCCAGAACCTCGCCGACAACGGGACCACGGTCCTGCTGACCACCCAGTACCTGGACGAGGCCGAGAAGCTCGCCGACCGGATCGCGATCCTCCACCAGGGCGTGATCATCGTGAACGGGACGCTCGCCGAACTGCGCGAACTGCTCCCCTCCGCGACGGTGGAGTACGTGGAGCGCCAGCCGAGCCTGGAGGAGATCTTCCTGGCGATCGTCGGCGACAAGACCCCCGCGAACGGCGAGAACACCAAGAGCGGCAAGGAGGAGCGGTGATGAGCGCGCACACCGTCAGCAACACGGGCGTCATGCTCGGGCGCTCGATGCGCCACATCACCCGCAGCATGGACACGATCATCACGGTCACGATCACGCCGATCGCGATGATGCTCCTGTTCGTGTACGTCTTCGGCGGCGCCATCCAGGCGGGCACCGACAACTACGTCAACTACCTGCTGCCCGGCATCCTGCTGATCGCCATCGCCAGCGGCATCGCGTACACCGCGTACCGCCTGTACGGCGACCTCCAGTCCGGGATCTTCGAGCGGTTCCACTCCATGCCGATCGCCAGGTCGGCGGTCCTGTGGGGACACGTGCTGACCTCGCTGGTGTCCAACCTGATCTCAGTCGTGGTCATCGTGCTGGTCGGGCTGCTCATGGGCTTCCGCACCTCGGCGGGCCCGCTCGCGTGGCTCGCGGTGGCCGGAATCCTCGTCCTGTTCACGCTGGCCCTGACCTGGCTCGCGGTCATCGCGGGGCTCACGGCCTCGTCGCCCGACGGCGCGTCCGCGTTCTCCTACCCGCTGATCTTCCTGCCGTTCATCAGCTCCGCGTTCGTCCCCACCGACACGATGCCCGCTCCGGTGGAGTGGTTCGCCCAGCACCAGCCGGTGACCTCGATCGTGAACACGATCCGGGCCCTGTTCGCGGAGCAGCCGGTCGGGAACGACATCTGGGTGGCCCTCGCTTGGCTGGTCGGCATCCTCATCGTCGCCTACGTGTGCGCGATGGCCGTCTACCACCGCAAGATCGCTTGACCCCCAAGGAAACCAGTGCGGGTCGGCCCGGATGCGGGCCGACCCGCCGCCCTGTGCGCAGCGGTTCGGTCACCTATATTGGAACAACGCTCCAGAACGACCGACTGCCCCGGACGGAGACATAGAGGACGTGCGACCCGGCACCATCATCGCCGACCGCTTCCGGCTGGACGAACGCTTCGCCGCCGGAGGCATGGGATCGGTCTGGCGGGCCCTCGACCTGCGGCTCGAACGCGAGGTCGCCGTCAAGGTCCTCCGCTCCGGCCTCGACGACGAGGTCCGCGCGGTCGAGCGGTTCACCCGCGAGGCCCACAGCCTCGCGAGCCTCCGCGGGACCGGGTTCGTCGAGATCTACGACTTCGGCGAGACCGAAGCGCTCGGCGAACCGCTCTGGTACATCGCCATGGAGCTCGTCCCGACCGGGTCGCTGAGCCGCGCACTCGCCGAGCGCGGCCCGCTCGATCCGGAGGAGACGATGCGGCTCGTGGCCGAGGCCGCGGAGGCCCTCGACAAGGCGCACCGCCAGGGGATCGTGCACCGCGACATCAAGCCCGGCAACCTCCTCATCGACGAGGACGGGCACGTCAGGGTCGTGGACTTCGGCATCTCCCTGGTGGCCGAGCGCACCCGCCTGACGCCCGCCGAGGAGTCCTTCGGGACCTTCTCCTACGCAGCCCCCGAGCAGTTGCGGCGAGGCGAGGCGACCACGGCTCGCTCCGACCTGTACTCGCTCGGGTCCGTCGCCTACGAATGCCTCACGGGCGCACCGCCGTTCGCGGGCGAGGACCCGATGACCGCGGTGCACGGCCTGCTCTACGAGGAGCCCGCGCCGCTGCCGGAGGAGGTCCCGCCCGCAGTCGCGGCGGTCATCGCCCGGTGCCTGCGGAAGGACCCGGAGGAGCGGTACGCGACGGCCGCCGACCTCGCGGCCGCCGCGCGCGCTTCGACCGGCCCGGACGCCTCGGCCGCGCCACCGGTCCCTCCCCCGGTCGAAGTCGACACAGAGGACGACACCGAGGACGACACTGAGGAGCAGCCAGCTGCCGAGAAGCCCGAGCGGCGGCGGCGCCCGCTCATCGTCGCGCTGCTCGTAGTACCGGTCGTGGTGGTGACGGGCGCGGTCGCGGTCATGCAACCGTGGCGGGAGGCGCCCCTCATCGGGGCGGACGACGAGACCACCGCCGTTGCCTCGCAGACGGACACGGAGGCGTCGGGCCTCCCGGCCGAGAGCATCGCCGAGGAGACTTCCACTCCTGCGGCGGGCACCGACACGTCCGATCCGGCCGCGGAGACGACCACGGGCGCCGGGAACGGCGACGGTGCCGGGAACGGTCAGGACGACGGGAGCGGCCAGGACGACGGCGACTCCGGCGAGGCGACGACCGACGCGGAGCCGGAGCAGCCCTCGGGTCCGATCGAGATGCCCGACGTCATCAGCGTCAACTCCCACGAGGCGGTCGACCAGCTGGAAGGGCTGGGGTTCACCAACGTCACCGTGGACAAGTTCCCGGGCGTGTGGGTGGGCTTGGAGGAGTGCGACATCAACAACCAGAGCCCCATGAAGGGCGAGATGGTCGACCCCGGCGATCGGGTCTCCCTCGGGTTCTACTCCGCGGACACGGAGAATGACTGCAAATGAACGACGTATCCGTATCTGAGGTGGCCGAGTGGTTCGCGGACGCCCAGGCCGCCGTGGTGCTGACCGGCGCCGGCATCTCCACCGAGTCCGGGATTCCGGACTTCCGAGGGCCGCAAGGGGTCTGGACCAAGAACCCCGCGGCCCAGTTCATGTTCACGATCGAGAACTACCTGGCCGACCCCGAGGTGCGGCGCCAGGCGTGGGCGGCCCGGCTCGCGAGTCCGGTGTGGAGCGCCGAACCGAACGAGGGCCACCGCGCCCTGGTCGAGTACGAGCGCACCGGACGCCTCCGCGCGATCCTCACCCAGAACATCGACGGCCTGCACCAGGCCGCCGGGTCGACCGAGTCGCGGGTGGTGGAGCTGCACGGCACGATGCGCGAGGTCATGTGCCTCGACTGCGGCGACCGCAATCCGATGCCTGAAGTGCTGCCACGCATCGAAGCGGGCGAGACCGATCCCCCGTGTCTGGAGTGCGGCGGCATCCTGAAATCCGCCACCATCTCCTTCGGACAGCAGCTTCTCCCCGAGGTCATCGAGACCGCAGTGGCCGCCACGCGCGGCGCGGACCTGTTCGTGGCCATCGGAACCTCGCTCGGCGTCTACCCGGCCGCCGGGCTGTGCGACTACGCAATAGCACGCGGAATCCGGCTTGTCATCATCAACGCCGAGCCCACTCCGTACGACGATGACGCCGATATCGTTCTGCGCCAACCGATCGGGGAGATTCTGCCGATCCTGGTCGGCGACACACCAAAATAATTTGGCGAAATTATTTGGGTCGCCCAATGCACAAAGGAAGTAACCGCCCGTGGCGGTTCTCGTTTGCCCTGGGGACATGGGAACCTAAATGTCCCACCAGGTACGACGGAGGTGCGCACATGACGATTCCCTCGGCACTCACATGCTGGCAGATCGGCATCCATCTCGCCGACGCGCGGGAGAAGAAGGACCTCAAGCCCAGGCAGCTTGCTGTGATGCTAGGAGTCAGCGAGGGGACGATCAACAACTGGGAGAAGGGGAAGACGCTACCGACCTACCCGGAGATGCTCGGCATCGGCCAGACCCTCGGGATGGATCCGGATGTCGCGCAGTTCCTCGCCAACATCGCCCGGGACAAGACGAGTCTCAACCTGGAGGACTCACCGCAGTACAACACGCTCGGCCTCGCGAAGGCAGAGCTCCACTACGGCTCCATCTGGAAGGCCAACCTACTGAGCTTCCCGGGGATCATCCAGACCCGGGCCTACAACAAGCAGGTTCTGCAACCTGCGGAGGACCTCACCGACGATGAGGCAGAAGTAGGCGGTAACTACAAGCACCAGCGGCAAGTCGAGATAAAGGCACGCACTACGCCCTACCGGATGAGCATCGTCACCAGTGCCTCTTCCTTCTATGACCTTCGGGTCATGGACCGAGAGGCTCGGCAGGAGCAGATCGAAGCCATCCGAGAGTGGAATGCGCTGCCGAACTGGGAGATCAAGGTGATGAACCAGGCCCACGATCTCGGCGGCACATTCGATGTGTACGTGCCGGGCAGGAGCCATACAGCCGGTCCCGCCTTCGTCCACACCCAGATCCTTGATCGGAGCTGGTGCATCGAGGAGCTGGAGCGTGTCGAGGGATACCATGGGCGCGTCAAGAAGAACTGGACGCGCTGCGATGATGTGGAGGCATTCCTTGATGCAGAACGTAACCGCTTGGCGTAAGAGCACCCGAAGCAATGCCGCGGGGACCAACGAGTGCGTCGAACTGCGGCGTCAGGACGCTGGCTTCCATGTTCGGGACTCGAAGCTCGGCGACAGCTCTCCGCTGTTGGACCTGGGCGAACGCGACCTAGTTGCCCTTATCCGAACGCTCTGAGCGCCATAAGGATCAGAATCTCGACATCCTCGTCTTCCATCGGGCGGCCGATCATGCCCATGCGGTGGAGCAATGTCCCCGTGATGACGTCGATGAACAGCAGAATCCGCTGTTCGGATTCGCCGAGATAGTCCTTCAACATCTCCAGATAGGGCGCCTGGAAACGGGTGTTCAGCATTTCCCTGAGAGCCGGGTCGTGGACCGCATCGCTGAAGACCCCAGCGAAGGCGGCACCGACACCCGGCTCTCCGATCTTCCCGGCGAGCCAGCGCACCGCGCCCGCGAGCGTCGCCGACTGGTCCTCCCCCAGCTCGGGCATCGGGCTGAAGACCTCCAGCAGGCAGTCGATGATCAACGCCCCCTTTGAAGGCCAGCGCCGGTAGAGCGTGGTCTTCGCCGTCCCCGCCGCCGCCGCGATCCGGTCCATGGTCGCACCGGCGTACCCGAGTTCCTCGACCGTGCGCAGCGTGGCCGCGAAGACCGCGGCGTTCAGATCCGACCGCGGCCGCCCGGCCGAGGAGGCAGTAGATGATGGCACCCGGACAGGCTAGCGCCAACGGCCCGGCCGGAAGCGCATCCGCCCCGACCGGGGCCGCGCGGACAGGGCGGTTCAGGCGTTGACGGCGTGTTCGACGAACTGGCCGCAGGCGCGGAATCCCAGGCGGCGGTACACGGGCTCGCCCTCGGCCGACGCCTGTAGGACCGCGATGCGGTTGTCCCGTTCGCGGGCCGATCGGAGGGCCGCGAGCGTGATGGCGCCGCCGTAGCCGCGTCGGCGATGGGCGGCGAGGGTGGCGATGTTGTAGATCCCGGCGACTCCTGCATGGTGGAAGACCTCGGCGGAGCAGACCGGACGGTTCTCCTTGTAGCCCAACAGGTATCGGGCCGGGCTGGTCGCGGCCAGCGCTTGTGGAGCGGCGCGGGCGAAGAAGTCGCGCACCGTCTGGGCGGGCGGGTTCCAGTTCGCGGCGAGGACCGTGGCGTAGTCGGCGAGCTGCTCGGGGGTGGTCACGATGCGGATGTCCAGGCCCTCGGCCGCGGGAGGCGGCAGGGTGTCGTCCAGTTCGGCCCACATGGCCGTCTCGCGTTCGGACTCCGGCAGACCGGCTGCCGTCAGGCGGTCGGTGAGGCCGGTCGGTGTCGAGGCGGGCCCGACCCACCAGGAGAAGCCGCGGCCGGTGTCGGCGAGCGTCCGGACGGTCTCGGCGATGCGGGTCTCGGCATCGTCGGCGGTGAAGCGGGCCGCGGCGACGATGTTGAACGTGTCGTCGTCGAGGCCGCTGTCGGCGATCAGGAGGTCGCCGGTCTCCGTGACCGTCGCGCCGGGCAGGTCCCGGTGCAGGTGGCAGGCGTGTTCGGCGAGGTTCCGTTCCATCCTGTCCGTCAGGTCGGCTTCGTCGGGGAGATAGTCGCGCATAGGGATGTATCCCAGCACGGCCGGGCGGGGACCGCATGTCATTTGAATACAGCCGTGTGGCAGGCCCTCCGACATTACGCTACTATCGGTAGCGTATTCGAGATCGGAGGAAGCCATGACCCTGAAACCCCACCTCGGCGTCCGGATCCTGATGAAGGACAAGGTCGACTGGAAGGCCGTCACCCCTGAAGACGTCGTCGCGATGCGCGCGAAGTCAGAGAAGCTCATGACCTCGCCCCTGTTGCAGTTCGCGACCGGCAGGCCCGACCCTGGCGCGCGGATCGAGGAGCGGTTCCTCGACCTGCCCGGGCGGCGGCTGCGGCTGCGCGTGTTCCGGCCAGTGCGGGCCGAGGGGCCGCTGCCGCTGGTGCTGTCGTTCCACGGCGGCGGGTTCATCAGCGGGCTGCCCGAGCAGAACGACTGGGTGAACAGCGGCATGTCGGCCGCACTCGGCGCGGTCGTGGTCGGCGTGGACTACCGCCTGGCCCCCGACCACACCGCCCCCGACGCCGTCGATGATGGCGTCGCGGTCCTCGACGCGCTCGCCGCGGACCCCTTCGGCTGGGGAGTCGACCCCGAGGCCATCGCAGTGTTCGGCGAGTCGGCAGGCGGAACCATCGCCGCACTGCTGGCCCTCCGATCCCGCAAGGAGGGCCCGAAGATCCGAGCACAGGTCCTCGCGAACCCGGCCACCGACTGGTCGGCGAGCTTCACCGACTACCCGTCGATCGAGCGCAACGCGCTCCAGCCGGGCCTGTCGGTCCCGAAGTTCCGCAAGTCCGCAGACCTGGCGTTCCCGCCCGGCGTCGACCGGTCCGCCTACTCCCCCGTGACATTCGCGAGCCTCGCAGGCGCTCCGCCCGCATTGGCAGTGGTCGGCGCCCTCGACGCGGCACTGGACCACGCCACCCGCTACATCGACCGCCTGCAAGCCGAAGGCACCGAAGCCCGAATCGCGGTCTACCCCAGAGCAACCCACGGCTTCATCAGCGCCCCGGGCCTGGTCCCCGCCGCCAAACTCGCACGCGCCGAGGCAATCTCATTCCTCACCGCCCAACTCCGGGCCGACATGCGGCCGAAACCGGTTCTGCCGGAGTCCCGCCGGTCGCCCGCCTGAACGGAACAGTCCTCCCTGACTACCTTTACAGGACTGTTCCATGCCTCCCTCACCAGACCGAACTGCGAGGTACCAGTGCGACCGCACCCTGCGCACAGCTTGCCGACGTATCGACGGCGGGGCTCCGCCGCCGTTTCAACAGTCCGGAGCGCACTGCTCGCCGTATTCCTCATGGCCGCCGCGACGGGTTGTGTGTTGACGGTCGATGACGCCGACATGGTGGGGACGTTCGAAGAGCGGGACGGGGACGCCACCATCGCGCTGCGCTCGGACGGCACGGGCGCACTGGACGGGTACTTCTCGAACTACCCCGAACTGCCGGGGACCTGGGAACGGCATGTCGACGCCATCGACTTCTCCTCCGAAGTGGGTCTCACGACCATCTACATCAACTCCGCAGACGAACTCTGGATATCGACGGACGTTGACGGGAGCGACCGGCGCGAGTTCGAGCGCAGCAGCGACGAGGCTGAGGCGGCCGCACCTGTCGAGTCCTCAAGTGCGGAGGGTTCAGGCGCGCCCTGCGCCGAGCTCTCTGCACTGCTCGACGCGGCGGCGGGGGTTCTCGCAGGCATGGAGGCCGACATCGAGAGCGGGATCCCCGGAGAGCAATTGCAGCTCAACGCCTCCGACCTCGCGCTCTCCGGGCTTCAAGTCGAGCCCCTCGTCCCCGAGGCCATCGCGGCCCATGCCCGCACGCTGGCGGACACGGGCTCGGCGATCACGGAGGCGATCGAGAACGGCGGCACGCTGCTCGACGTCATGTCCCTCTGGGCCGCTCCCGAGGTCCTCGACGCCAACGCGGCCGTGCAGGTCTACCACGACGGCGAATCCGGCTGCGGGCCTTAGACGCGACACGCTCTCAGTCGCCGCGGGCGCGGAGTTCGGCGTAGACGCGGGTGTTCCGGTAGGCCGTGAAGGTGGCCTCCTGGGGGCTGGCGGTGCGGGCGATGAGGTCGCAGGCTTCTTGGAAGCGGTCGACCGCCTCGAGGACCCGGTCCTGGAGGAAGATCGCGGTGCCGAGCTCGAAGACGGTGCGGTGCCGGAGTTTGCCGAGGTGCTTGTCCTGGTCGTCGCCATCCGCCCCGAGGAGGGGCAGGGCGTCGCGCAGGACGGCCTCGGCGTCCTCGGGCTTGCCGTTGGCGAGCTGGCAGGCCGCGGTGGTGACGGCGAGGAACCCGGTCTCCCAGTCGCCGGTGCCGGGGACGGCCGCGGCGGGGTCGCCGGGCTGGTGCCGGGCCTCCTCCAGGAGCGGGAGCGCGGTCTCGACCTCACCGGCCTCCATGAGCGCGGCGCCCACGAGCTGGGCGAAGAGGAGCTGCTCGTCGTCGTTGAGGCCCAAGGCGTTCCGGTCGCGCACGAGCGAGCCGAGGGTCTCGGCGAACTGCTCGTGGCGGCCGGAGGCGCGGAGGCGCTCGGCGAGGTCCTGCATGGCGAAGGCGTACGGGAGGCCGCCGAGGTCGTGCAGCTGCTCGGCCTGGAAACGGATGCGCTCGATCTTCCGGAGCGCGCGGGCGCCGCCGATGGGGCGCTCCTCGGCCTGGATGATCTTCAGGCCGCCGACGACCGGGGACTTCGGGCCGTGCACGACGCTGGCCTCGCGGATGACGTACCCGAGGTGGTCGCGCAGGCGGCGTGCGCCCGTCCCTGCCCGGAAGAGGGCCTCCGCGTACCGGGAGCGGATGTCCGTGAGCAGCGGGTCGAGGCGCGAGAGGTGCGACTCGGCGGCGTTGAGCGCGCGGACCGCGTACCTGACGCGGGCGCGGTTCGAGACGCTGTAGCCGTGGTCCTCGTCGTCCTTGACGAACACCTTGAGCTGCGTCGTCTTCAGCTCGTACCGCTCCTGGTCGGTCTTGCCGTACACCACTGTGGGCCCTCCCCGATCATCCGGGCTCCACGGTGGGCGCACGGCGGCGGGCCCGGTCCGGCGGAGACCGGTCCCGCCGACGTACTCGATGCTAGATGAACCTCCAGAGGTGGTCGGCGGTGCCGTTGTCGTCCCAGAGGACGATCTGCGCGCCGGAGGCGGTCGAGGCGCCCGAGACGCCGAGGACGCGGCCGCCGTTGGCGCACTGGATGCGGAAGGCGTTCCCGCTGCCCCAGCGCAGGCGCCAGCGGTGGTCGGCGGTGCCGTTGTCGTCCCACTGCATGATGCGGGAGCCGTTGGCGGTGGCGGCGTTCTCGACGCCGAGGACCTTGGCGCTGTTGGAGTTGCGGAGCTTGAAGTAGCCGCCGGTGTCGAGGACCGCGGTCCACAGGTGGTCGGCGGTGCCGCTGTCGGCCCACTGGATCGCGAGGCCGCCGTTGGCGGTGGACATGTTCTGGACGCCGATGACCAGGCCGCTGTTGACGTTCTGGATGCGGCGGGCCCCGGCGGGGACGAAGCGCCAGCGGTTGTCGGCGGTGCCGTCGTCCGGTGCCTGCACGGCCTGGGCCCCGGCTGCGGTGGAGGCGCCGGAGATCCCGAGGAGCTTGGAGCTGTTGGAGTTGCGGAGCTTGTGGGTGCCGTCGCCCTGGTCGACGGGGGTCCAGAGGTGGTCGGCGGTGCCGTTGTCGGCCCACTGGAGGGCCGCGGCGTTGTCGGCGGTGGACATGTCCTGGATGCCGAGGACCTTGCCGCTGTTGCGGTTGCGGATCTTCAGGGCCGAGCCGGAGACGACCAGCTCCCAGAAGTGGTCGGCGGTGCTGGTGTCGTTCCACTGCACGGCGAGGCCGCCGTCCGCGGTGGACATGTCGCGCACGCCGAGGACGAGGTTCGAGTTGGCGTTGTAGAGCTTGTAGGCGGGGGCGCCGGTGCTGCCGCCGCCGGTGTTCCAGTAGACGGTGTAGTTGTGGCCGTGTGCGTCGTAGAACGGGCCCAGGTTCACGGTGGCGCCGTTGGCGGTCGCGGTGAACGCGAGCGCGGAGGTGCTGGTGCGCTGGATCGACTCGGGTTCGAGGACGGGGAGGGCGCTCAGGGCCGTGGACCCGTAGTTGCCGGAGAGGACCGTGGGGCCGAAGACCGCGGCCGCGACTTCAGCGTTGTCATTCGAGGGCTCGACGACGAGCCGCATGGGGAGCTTGAGGGTCACCGTGTCGCCGGAGGCCCAGGTGCGCGTGAGGGTCGCGTACGTGCCGGGCGTGGTGTCGATCGACTGGACCGTGCCGTTGACCGCGACCGTCGCGCCCTGCGTCCACGAGGGGATGCGCAGGCGCATCGTCCAGGAGCCGGAGGTGGAGCCGGTGACGGTGAGGGTGGTCGTGTCCGAGACCGGGTAGGTCGTGGACTGGGCGACCGTGATGCCGCGCTCGGACCAGGTGAGGGTCGAGGGCGTGAACAGGTTGACCCACAAGGTGGTCCCTGCGTACCAGTACACCGAGTCCATGAGCTTCGTGAACGTCTCCACGCCGGTGCCCTGGCAGCACCAGAACGAGTTGTAGTCGGTGGACCAGGTGCCGCCGCCCCAGGCCGGGCCGACGCCGCGGCGCCCACCGGGGTTCAGGGGCGTGAAGTACGTGATGTGGCCGTGCGCGCTGCCCGGGTCCTGCCAGCCGATGAGGTGGTTGAGGAGGGCGCGCTCGAAGAAGTCGAAGTAGGAGGCGTCCTCGGGGTCGAGCTGCCACAGTTCGCGGGTCAGCTTGAGCATGTTGTAGGAGTTGCAGCCCTCGCAGGTGTCGGTGTCCAGGTAGGACGCGATGGCGTTCGCGGGCCGGAAGTGCTCGGCCTCGGAGTTGCCGCCGATGGCGTAGGTGTGGGCGCCGGTGACGATCGACCAGAAGTTGTCCGCGATGTTGCGGTACCGGGTGGTGCCGGTGGCCTTGTACTCGCGGGCGGCGCCGATCGCCTTGGGCACCTGCGTGTTCGCGTGCAGGCCGTTCAGGGCGTCCGTGCCGCTCGCGAGCGGGTCGAAGACGGCGGCGTGGTCGAAGCGCTGGGCCGCGGTGAGCCAGCGCGCCGTGCCGGTCTGCTGGTAGAGGTCGGTGAGGACGGCGTTCATGCCGCCGAACTCGGTGCGCAGCACGGTCTGCATCTGGGTGGAGGTGAGGCGGGCCGTGCGGGTGTCGACCCATCCGGCGAGCGCGAGGAGCACATCGCGGGCTTGGGTGTTCTCGTTGAGGCGCCAGACGTCGAGGAGGCCCGCGAGGGTTTTGTGGACCACGTAGTAGGGCACGTTGCCGTTGGTGAGGGTGCCGTTCTCCAGGGCGTTGAAGTCGGATTCGGGGAAGCCGCAGAGGTAGCCGGCGCTGAAGCCGACGGCGGCGTTGTTGTTCTGGCACTTGGCGAGTTCGGCGACTATGGCGTTGGCCCGGTCGCGGCTCGTGGTGTCGCCGAGGACGGCCCAGGCCTGGGCCCAGGCGGTGAGGACGTGGCCCTGCATGTGGGTGCGGAAGGGGAAGGTGGGGGCGTCCCAGCCGCCGTTGGCGGCGGCGCCCGCGGTGGAGAGGCCGTGGTTGGCGCGGAAGTTGTAGAGGAGGCGGTCGACGCTGACGTCGCGGAGGTATGAGAGGGTGCGGTTCTGGTTGTCGAGCCAGCGCCCGGCGTTGAGCCTGACGCGCCCGAGTGCGAAGGGCTGCGTGAGGTTCCCGATGTCGGTGCGCACGGGCGCGACGGCGGCGTGGGCGGTGCCGGGGGCGGCCACGGCGGTCGCGACGGCGGCCGCGCCGGCCGCTTGGAAGAGGCGGCGTCGACTCAGAGGTGAGGACGGCATAGAGTGCTCCTATCTGGATTATGTGCACGGTCACATTGATACCAATATATTTATCGATAACACTCGTGTCAACCTGCCCCTCGCTGGATTTGTTGTCGTCATTGACAAATAGGCCCCGCGGTGATTAACCTGCGGGAGTACCCGAACGGTGACGGGGCGGGGCAACGGAGCGCAGTTCTCGGAGGGGAACGCATGATCGAGACGACCACCATCCGCGACGACCAGGGCGGCCTGCTGGTCTCCACGGCCCAGGTCGCGACCCCCAGATCGGCCAGCTACGCCGACCTGCTCGCGGAGCACCTGGGGCGCAAGGTCCCCGTCGAGCCGCTGCCCGGCGGCTACCGGCTCCACTTCGGCATCGGCGAGGGCCTCCTCAACTTCGGCCCCGAGTCCCTCTCACTCCTCGTGATCGCCGACGACGGCGCCTCCCTCTCGAACCTCCGCGACGCCCTCGCCGTCCACCTCGAACGCCTCGGCCATCGCGACAACCTCCGCGTCGTCTGGCGCTGACCGGGGATCGGCGCCGCCCGCGTCCTCCATGCGGGAGAATGCGGGTGACGAAGGGGGTCGACAGTGGCGGCTAAGAAGAGGCCGATCGGCGCGCACGTGCCGGTGGGCGGGGGCCTGGTCAAGAAGGGCCTCGCCGAGGCCGACGCGATCGGCGCCGAGGTCATCCAGATCTTCATCGGCTCCCCGCGCGGGTGGGCCCTCCCGAAGGTCGACGCCTCGGCGGCCGAGAAGTTCAGAAGCGAATGCGCCGACCGGGACCTGCCGGTCTACGTCCACGCGTCGTACCTGATCAACCTCGCGTCCCCCGACAAGGACGCGTTGGACAAGTCCGTGGAGCACCTGCGGGCGGCGCTGGCGGCGTCCGCGAAACTCGGGGCGCTCGGCGTGGTCGTCCACGCCGGCTCCTCCAAGAACGGCGACCGCGACGCCGCCCTGGGCCGCCTCGGCAGCGCGTACGCGGCCGTCATGGAGGGCGCCCCCGACTCGGTGCGGCTCCTGGTCGAGCCGACCGCGGGCGCCGCCAACTCGATGGCCTCCACGTTCGAGTCCACCGCCGAATACCTTGACGCCGTTGGCATCCCCGAGGTCGGCCTGTGCCTCGACACCTGCCATCTCCACGCCGCGGGCGAACCGCTCGCCGACGCCAAGGCCCTCGCCGCGTCCCTGCGCACCCTCACCGACGACATCGGCCCCGACCGCATCGGCCTCGTCCACTACAACGACAGCAAGGACGCCCGCGACTCCCGCCGCGACCGCCACGAGACCCTCGGCGAAGGAATCCTGGGAGACAAGGGCCTCCGCACCGCCGCCCGCACCCCCCTGCTCAAGCACATCCCCCTCGTCACCGAGACGGACACGCGCGAGCACGACGTCGCGTACGCGAAGCAGCTCGCTAGAGGATGAGGAGCGCCGCGCCGACCGCGGTCATCGCGAGCGTCGCGATCTCGAACTGGCGCTGCTCCACCCGCTTGACGACCGCGCGGCCCGCCAGCGCGCCGACCGCCACGGCCGGGAGGAGGCAGGCGGTGAGGACTAGGGTGCCCCAGTCGATGAGACCCAGGCCCACGCTGATCGGGACCTTGAAGAGGTTGATGGCGAGGAAGAACCAGGCCATCGTGCCGAGGAACTGGAGCTTCGAGAACCCGGCGAGGAACAGGTAGAGGACCATGACCGGCCCGGCGGCGTTCGCGAGCATCGTGGCCGCGCCCGCGGCGGTGCCGGTGAGGCCCGCGGCGCCGTGGCGCAGGAGCGGGGGCAGCTCGGGGGCCGCGTCCTTGTCCTTGCGCGCGAACCGCATCACGAGCTGGAGCACCAGCAGCGCGAGCAGGATCCAGCCGATGAGCGGGCGGACCGCCGCGTCGTCCGCGTAGTTGAGGATGAACGCGCCGCCGACGACCCCCACGACCGCCCAGGGCGCGAGGCGGGCGAGCATCCGCCACTCGACGTGGCGGGAGTAGTAGCGGATCGCGAACATGTCGCCGAGGATGAGCACGGTGAGGAGCGCGCCGGTCGACTCCTTCGCGGGCATCACCGCCGCGAACAGCACGATCGCGATCGAGGAGCTGCCGCTGATCCCGGCCTTCGCGAAGCCGACGAGGAGGGCGCCGACCGCGAGCGCGGTCCAGGCGAGGGCGTCGTGCGGTAGGGCGGTCACGGTTCCCGATCCTCGCATGTGCGATCATCCGGCGACCGCGAGAAAGGGACCGCATGACATTGACCACCTGGTACTTCGAGATGCGCGACCGCGCGGACCTGCACGCCGCGAAGGCCCCGGCCGAGGCCGTGTCGGTCGTGCGGGCCGAGATCCCCAGCGTCGCGTTCAGCCGGTTCCTGTACACCGCGGTCGGCGGCGACTGGAACTGGACGGACCGCCTCGCCTGGTCCGAGGACGAGTGGCGCGGCTACCTGGAGCGGCCGGGCGTGGAGACCTGGGCGGGCTACGTGCGCGGCACCCCGGTCGGCTTCGCGGAGCTCGACGGCTCGAACCCCGGTGAGGTCGAGCTCGCGTACTTCGGGCTGCTCCCCGGGTACATCGGGCGCGGCTTCGGCGGGCACCTCCTCTCGGAGGGCATCGCGCGGGCCTGGACGCTCCACGAGCGCTGGCCGTCCCTCGCGGCGCCCGTGCGGGTGTGGGGGCACACCTGCACGGACGACTCCCCTGTGGCCCTGCGCAACTACGAGTCCCGCGGCTTCCGGGTCTACCGCACCGAGGAGACCTAGCGCGGGACCCCGACCCGTCCCATGCCCGGGGGCAGCGGATCGCAATCTCGTGACCATAGGAGTATTCTGGTCATGAGTTTGACGGGAGGGGCGGCCATGGCGAAGTCACAGCGGACCGACCTGGGCAGGCGCGCGGACGCGCTGCTCGACGCGGCGGCCGGGCTGCTGCTCGCGGACGGGTCGCGCCGCATCAGGATCGAGGAGGTCGCCGCGCGGGCCGGGGTCGGCAAGGGGACCGTCTACCTGCACTGGCCGAGCCGGGACCACCTCCTCCTCGCGGTCGGCGCGCGCGAGGCCGCGGCCATGCTCGACCTGGTCGCCGCAGCCGTCGAGGCCGATCCAGTCGAGGCCGCCCCGCATCGGTACCTGCGCCGGCACTTCCTGGAGGCGGTGCGGCGGCCCGTGCTCCGACTGATCTTCGGCGCCGAGGCGGGCGAACTCGACGCGCTGGCGCGGCATCCGGCCCGCGAGCGCGTGGCCGAGGCGAAGCTCGTCGCCGGCCGCGAGTACCTGTCGGCACTCGACCGCCACCGGCTGCTGCGGCCGGGACAGGACCTCGCCGACGTCGAGTACGGCATGGAGGCGGTCGCGTACGGGTTCTTCGCCGCGGAGCCGTTCCGGCCCGGCGCGGACCCCGACTACCGCGCCGACCGGCTCGCGGAGGTGGTGCGGCGCGCGTTCGAGCCGTCCCGCGCGCCCTCGCCCGACCGCTACCGCGAGGCCGCGCCTCAGGTCGTCGCGGCCTTCACCCGCCTCGCAGTCCAGTTCCGGCACACCGCATACGGCACCGCGGCCGACTGACCGCGCCCCAGGAGAAAGGCCGCCGCCATGGCAGACGACATCACCGGCATCCACCACATCGGACTCGTCGTGCGCGACATGGAGGTGGCGCTGGAGACGTTCCGGCACCTGGGATTCCACGTCGGCGCCCCCGCGTACCCCGCGCTGCCGCCCGAGCCGGGCGCCGCACCCGAGCCGATCGGCGCGGGCAACACGCACGCCGACTTCCCGCGCAGCTTCATCGAGCTGATGGCCTTCGCGCCCAAGGACCCCGCGCGGCTGCCCGCGTCCGCGAGGCTCATCCCCCTCGACGTCCCCGAGGATCGCCTTGCGGCCACCCGCGGCGTCCTGAAGCAGACCCTCGGCGGCCTGGCGCGGCGGCTCCGCGAGGCCGAGGGCGCGCACATCCTGGTCTTCGCCACCCGCGACGCGGCCGAGACGGCCGGGCGCCTCTCGTCGGTCGGCGTCCGGAACAGCGGCGCGCTCAGCGCGCAGCGGCCCATCGCGACCGCCGAGGGCATGCGCCTCGCGGAGGTGCGGTTCCTGGAGGTCCACGACGCCGCGTCGGCGTCCTTCGGCATGGTCGCCGAGGGCCGGATCGGCGCGGCCGAAGACGCCCCGGCCGCCCTCCTCGACGCGCAGCTCGGCACCGACCACCCGAATGGCGCGATCGGCGTCGCCGAGGCGCTGGTGTGCGTCGCCGACGACCGCCGCAGGTCCACGGTGGAGCGCTACTCGCGGTACCTCGACCGCTCCCCCGCGCCGGAGGGGCCGGCGTCGGTGTTCACGGCCGGGACCGGGCGCATCGTGTTCACCTCGCCTCGCGACCTCGCCGAACGCCTCCCCGGGGCGGCCCCGCGCCTGGTCCCGGGCGTGGCCGCGTACACGGTGGCGGTCCGCGACCTCGACGCGACCGTCGAATGGCTCCGCTCCCGGGGCGTGACGGTCCGCCGCGCCGCGGACGGCCGCCCGTTCGTGGCGGCCTCGGCCGCCCACGGCGCGGCGCTCGTGTTCCAGCAGGCGGACTAGGAGCGCGGGCCCGCGGGCTTGACCGGTTGGCGCAGCACGGTCTTCAACTTGGCGGGCTCGGTGCGGCGGGGATCGCTGAGGTAGACCTCGTGGTGGTCGCCGTTGAAGGTGAGTCCGTGCTCGGGCATGAAGGCGTTGTGGAGGCGGTCGAGCGTCGGCGCCTCGTCGTCGTAGGAGCCGTGGTGGAGGATCTGGACGCTGGTGCCCTCATTGAGGGTGAGGACGCGGAGCTCCGCGAGGGCCGGGTTGTCCTTCTTCTCGGCGGCCTTGGTGGTGGCCGCTCGGACCTGGTCGTCGGTGATCCACTCGGGGAGGCTGATGATCATCGTCCAGTCCCAGTCCTCCTTGCGGCGCTCCACGAACGCCGACAGGTCCGCTGAGCGCCAGAGCCCTTCGAGGGGGCCGACGGTGAAGTCGCGGCCGTCCGCTTTGCTCGCGAACTTGAGGGTGTACGCGGTGCTGTAGAGGGCTTCGACGGCGTCGGCGTACGCGGAGTCGGCGTTCGGGTCGCCGTGGCCGTCGACCGCGAGGTAGCGCAGTTCGGGGACCTCGACGATCGCGAAGTCCTTCGCGGAGGGGGCGTAGAGGTCCTTGCGGGCCTTCTTGACGTCGTACTTCTCCATGGCGGTCTCCTGGTCGTAGGCGGTGAGAGTGGTGTCGGCCCAGGCGATCTCGGCGGCGAGCATCGCCTCGCTGTAGTCGAAGATCCCGCGGGCGGCGGTGGGAAGCGGCTCCTGGGCGGCGCGGATCGCGCGCAGTTCGGTGAGGCGTTCGCGCAGTGCGGTGCGGCGCTCGGCCAGGCCCGCGGCCACTTCCGCATCCGGAAGTGCGGGGCTGTTCGCCATCGCCACGAGCACGCGGGCGCGCACCGGGGACGGCGCCGCCAGCGCCTCCCTTGTGGCCGCGGCGCACTGCTCGCGTCCGGTCGCGGTGGCCTGGAAGGGGACCCGCGACTTGGCGGCGGCGCGCGGGCCCACCGCCTCGATGAGGCCGCGCTTGGCGAGCCTGTCGAGCACGTAGTAGATCGAGGAGAACCCGAGCGCGGTCCAGTTGCGCACGCCGCGCTCCTCGATCACGTGCTCCAGCTCGTAGCCGTGGCGCGGGTGCTCCACGAGCAGGCCGAGGATCGTCAGTTCGGCGTCGGTGAGGGCGTCCATGCCCCTATTCTAGTACTAGAATCCTGGCGCCGGAGGTGTACGGTCGCGTTCGTCATTTCCGCCCCCGACCCCTGCAAGGAGAACCCGTGTCCGGCAGGACCAAGTTCTACGGCATCATCGCGCTCATCATGGCCCCGTTCATGTTCTACGGCGGATTCACCATGACCACCTCCGACGAGGTGGACTGCGGCGGCCAGACCATGGCCGAAGGCGACATCTGCACCACGTACGACGACGGCAGCTCCACCGACCGCACCGTGGACGAGCAGCGCAGCGACAACAAGGGCACCGGCGTGATCCTCTTCGTCGTCGGCGTCGGCATGCTCGGCTTCGGCATCTTCACCGTCGTCCAGATCGCCCGCGGCCGCCAGACCGCCGCCCCCGTCATGCACCAGCCCCACCCCGGCCAGTACGCCCCGCAGCCCGGGTACCCCCAGCAGCCGCAGCCCGGCCAGTACCCGCCGCCCGGCGCCTACCCGCAGCAGCAGTACCCCCAGCCCGGCTACCCGCCCCAGCAGCAGGGCCAGTGGCCCCAGCAGCCCCCGCCCGGCTACGGCCCCCGCTAGACCCGGACGGGCCCCGGCGTCGCCCGCCGCGGGGCCGCCGGGGCATCATCTCCGGGTGACATCGATCAGACCGGTCCGCTCCGGCGACGCCCCCGCGATCGCGGAACTGCGGCGCAAGCACCGCGAATACCTGGCGCCCTGGGAGCCCGCGCGCTCCGAGGAGCACTTCACCGACGAGCACGTCGAGGCGGGCCTCGCCGCGGCGGTCGCGAACGCCGAGGCCGGGACCGGCCACACGTTCGCGATCCTGGACGAGGGCCGCCTCGTCGGGCAGGTCATGCTCAACTCGGTCATCCGCGGCGCGTTCCAGTCGTGCAGCATCGGCTACTGGGTGGCCGAGTCCGAGGCCGGGCGCGGCATCGCCACCGAGGCGGTGCGCCTCGCGAAGGCCGTCGCGTTCGGGGAACTGGGCCTGCACCGCGTCCAGGGCGAGACGCTCGTCCACAACACCGGGTCGCAGAAGGTCCTGGAGCGCAACGGGTTCGTGCGGTACGGGCTCGCCGAGCGGTACCTGAAGATCGCCGGGCGCTGGCAGGACCACGTCCTGTACCAGGTCATCGCCCCCGACGGAGAGTGAGACGGCGCGCCCGGTCCCCGGGCGCGCCGTTCTGGTGTCCGCTAGGCGCGGCGGGCGCGGACCGCGGCGGCGAGTTCGTTCAGGAGGCGCTCGGTCTCGTCCCAGCCGATGCAGGCGTCGGTGACGGACTTGCCGTAGACGAGCGTGTCGAGCGGGGCGGGCTCCTGGCGGCCCGGCTCGATGAAGCTCTCGATCATGACGCCCGCGATGCCCTTCTCGCCCTGGGCGATCCGCTCGGCGACCTCGCGCACGACCTCGGCCTGGCGGACGTGGTCCTTGCCGGAGTTCGCGTGGCTGGCGTCGACCACGAGGGACTCGGCCATGCCGTGCTTGGCGAGGAGCGCCAGCGCGTCGCTCACGTCGGCGGGCCCGTAGTTGGGGCCGCCGCGGCCGCCGCGCAGGATGATGTGGCAGTCGGGGTTGCCGCTGGTGGAGACGATGGAGGCGCGGCCGTCCTCGTCCACGCCGAAGAACGTGTGCTCCCCCGCGGCCGAGCGGCAGCCGTCGATGGCGCCGCCGAGGTCGCCGTCCGTGGAGTTCTTGAAGCCGATGGGCATCGACAGGCCCGAGGCGAGCTGGCGGTGGACCTGGGACTCGGTGGTGCGGGCGCCGATCGCGCCCCACGAGACGGCGTCGGCGATGTGCTGCGGGCTCAGCGGCTCCAGGAACTCGCAGCCGACGGGCAGGCCGGTGTCGAGCACGTCGAGGAGCACCTGGCGGGCGAGGCGCAGGCCGGTGGCGATGTCGTGGGTGCCGTTCAGGTGCGGGTCGTTGATGAGGCCCTTCCAGCCGACGGTGGTGCGGGGCTTCTCGAAGTAGACGCGCATGACGACGAGCAGGTCGTCCGCGAGCGGGGCCGCGGCGGCGGCGAGGCGGCGGGCGTAGTCCTGGGCGGCGGCCGGGTCGTGGACGGAGCAGGGGCCGACGACGAGGAGGAGCCGGTCGTCGTCGCCGGCGAGGACGTCCTTGACGGCGGCGCGGCTGTGCGAGACGAGGGCGGCGCGGTCGGGTCCCAGCGGCAGTTCGCCGCGGAGGACGGCCGGGGCGACGAGCGGCTGGAAGCCGCGGACGCGGAGGTCGCTGGTCTGCGGGGCGTCGGCGTTGGCAGGCGTGCTCATCGAGCGGAGGTCTCCTCTGGTGTGCAGAGGCGGGTGGGAGTCCACTCAGAGCTGCCCGGTGCCAGGCCCGCCTCAACGACGAACGGCAGAGACGGATGTCTCTGCCGCGTGGCTCCGGGTGTCCGTGTGGTCAGCGCAAGTGACCGCGGGCTCCACCCGGAGCCTGCGTAAAGCGCTGATACCAGCGGACGGCGGACATGCGGGAACCGTAGCACACGGTTCCCGCACGCCGCGAACTCGGCTAATACGACAGGCCGTGCCCGAACCGGAAGCGCGGGTCCTTCGTGTCGAAGGGCACATCGGGACGGCTGGCGGCGACGGCCTCGGTGCTGGACGGGACGTCGAACGGGAGCCTCCCGCGCGGTTGGTCCTTGCCGGTGAGGACGTCGAGGAGGGCCGTCGCGCTGGTGCCGTAGGTGGCGGTCAGGGCGGCGGCGGTGTCGGCGACCGGGCCGAGGACCGCGGGCCGGTCGAGGAACACGTCCACGACCGTGGGGACGGCGGCAGCGGTCTTCGCGAGGTGCGCGAGGACCTCGTCCGGGAAGTCGAGCGACCCGGCGTGGAAGAAGTTCTCGAACACGGTGCCGCGCTCCTCGAAGGGCGCCTGGAGCCGGATCACGGCCGCGTCCGCTTCCTCGGGGGCGGCGACGACGGTGCCGTACGCGGCGGCCGTCTCGGCGTCGATCCCCTCGACGTACAGCTTGAGGCCCTTGCGGAGCGGCAGCGTCCCGTCGTTGGTCAGCAGCGTGACGGAGGCGCGCTGGGCGGCCTCGCCGGCGGCGGTGAACTCGGGCGAGCCGACGACGGCCTCCGCGGCGTCCTCGTCCACGAACGGCCGGTCGAACAGGCCGAGGACGAACTTCTCGCGGAGGAGGCGGCGCGCGGAGGCGTCGAGGCGCTCCTCGCTGACTTCACCGGCTTTCACGATGTCCACCAGGAGGTCCGGGATCGCCTCGCCGCCGAACTGGTCGGCACCGGCGTCGAGGATCTTGACCATCCGCTCGCGCGGGGTGAGGTGCTCGACGCCCCAGGCGCGGGCCGGGAACGGCTGGCCCATGATCTCCGAGTCGGAGATGAGTCCCCAGTCGGTGCAGACGATCCCGTCGAAGCCGTACCGCTCGCGCAGGAGCCCGGTGATGACGGACTTGTTGAAGCCGAAGCCGACCTCCTCGTACTCGGTGCCCACGGGCATCCCGTAGTACGGCATGATCTGCGAGACCTTCGCGGCGAACGCGGCCTCGAAGGGCTCCAGGTGGGTCTCGAAGCGGCCGCCGGGGTAGACCTGCTCGCGCCCGTACTGGAAGTGCGGGTCCTCGCCGTCCTTCTGCGGGCCGCCGCCGGGGAAGTGCTTCGCCATGGCGGCCACGGAGTCCGGGCCGAGCTCGGGGCCCTGGAAGCCGCGGATGTAGGCGGCGCCGAGGCGAGAGACGGTGGCCGGGTCCTCGCCGAAGGTGTTGAGCTGGCGGGCCCAGCGCGAGTCCGTGGCGATGTCGATCTGCGGGTGCAGGGCGACGCGGATGCCCACGGCGGTGTACTCGCGGCGGGCGATGTCGCCGAACCGCTCCACCAGGCCCTCGTCGCCGAGCGCGCCGAAGCCGAGCATGTCGGGCCACTGCGAGAACGCCCCGGAGGCCAAGGCGGCCAAGGGGTTGTCGCTGAACGCGTGCCGCGGGTCGGTCGAGATGGTGACCGGGATGCCCAGGCGGGTCTTCAGGGCCGCCTCCTGGAGGCGGTTGTGCCAGCGCGCGCCCAGGCGGGCGGACGGCATGCCGCCGAGGATGTTGAAGTGGCTCATCAGGAGCCCGTGCACGTACTCCTCATTTGAAGGTCCGCCGAACATCGGGTCGGGGCCCGCGAGCTCGCCGTCCGTGCTCGGGACGATCATCGTGTGGAAGAACAGCCCGGCCTTCTCCTCCAGGGTCATCTGGGAGAGGAGGACCTCCACGCGGTCCTCCACGGGCAGCGAGGCGTCCTTGTAACGGGTGTCGATATCGGACATTGCGGTTTCCCTTCCTACTTCACGGCTTTGATGCGGTAGACCAGGACGGCGCCCGCCAGCGCGACGACCGCGCCGAACAGGTACCAGAACGGGTAGCCGCCGAGGGGCGTGGCGTTGCCGAGGGCGAGCACGGCCGGGGCGATGGCCGGGGCGATCGACTGCGGCAGGGCGTTGGCGATGTTGAGGACGCCGAGGTCCTTCGCGGTGTCGTCGGGATTGGGCAGGACCTGCGTGGCGAGGGCGAGGTCCACGGAGAAGAACGCGCCCGCGCCGAGGCCGATGACGCCCTGGGCGAGGACGACCATCCCGACGTTCGGTGCGAACGCGAGGACCACGAGGCCGACGGCCATGACGGCGCCCGCGAAGGCGACGGGGGCGCGGCGCTTGCCGAGGCGGTCGGAGACGATCCCGCCGATGGGGCTCGACAGGGCCATCATCACCATCGAGGCGACGTTCGCGAGCAGGATCGTGGAGACGGCCTCCTTCTCGCTCAGGTGGAAGCTCTCGGTGAGGTAGTACGGCAGGTAGGCGGCGATGCCGGCGTACCCGAACATGACGAGGAACTTGGTGAGCCAGGTCCAGCCGAAGTCGGGGTGCTTGACCGGGTTGAACACGAACGAACCGAGGAACTGCCCGATGGTGAGGCGCTGGGCGGGCTTCTCGGCGAGGACGCGGTCCTTGAGGGTCAGCGCGAAGAGCGTGCAGAGGACGACGGCGAGGGCGGCCGGGACGGTGAAGCGGGCGAAGTCGCCGTCGATGAAGTTCACGAGGAACGAGCCGCCGAGGATGCCGAGCGGGGTGGTGATGCCGACGATCCCGGAGGTCTTGCCGCGCCGCTCGGCGGGGACCTGGTCGGGGAGGGTGGCGTTGGCGGCGGCCATGACGGCGTTCAGGGCGGCCTGGGCGATGCACCAGCCGAGGAGCACGAGCCACACGGACTGGGCGGCGCCGATGAGCGCGAGGGCGAGGAAGCCGGTGATGACGCCGCCGACGATCCAGGGGCGGCGCATGCCGAAGCGGGAGGTGGTGCGGTCGGACAGGCGGCCGACGAGGGGGTTGGCGACGAGGGCGAAGAACGCGCCGACGCCGAGGACCAGGCCGAGGGAGGAGGCGGCCTCCTCGGGGGTGGCGGTGAGGTGCTGGACCTTGAACGCCATGGAGACCATGACCGGGGTCAGCAGCGCGACGTAGAGGCCGAAGTTGGCTCCGGCGAGCGCGAAGGGGTACGAGCGCGGTTCACGGGCGGGAGCGAGGGGCGCTTCGGCCGTAGGTGACGTCGTCGTCATCGGGGGACCTTTCTCCAGAGGGGGCTCCATCGCCCCCGCTGACAGGACTGTAGCTCGAAACCTGACCGACTGGTTAGCTTTTTGGTCTCGGAATCTCCTCAAGGACGTATAGGCTTGGCCGCGCGGTGCATCCGTGCCGCTTACGTGCAGTACCGCCCGCAAGGAGCCCGCGTGCCTGAAGTGCGCCGCTACGCCCCCGGCCTCGCCCGCCGGGAGGAGCTGCTCGACGCCGCCCGCGACCTCTTCGCCGCCGAGGGGTTCGGCGGCGTCTCCCTGCGCGGCATCGCCGCCAAGGCCGGGATCTCCCACGCCTCGCTCCTGCGCTACTTCGCGTCCAAGGACGACCTCCTGCTCGCGCTCCTCACGCGCTGGGAGGACGCCAACCAGGACTGGTACGGCGAGCACGCGGACCTGCCGCCCTCCGAGGCGGTCCCGGCGCTGGCCCGGCGGAACGCCGAGGTCACCGGGTACGTGGAGCTGTTCGCGGCCCTCACCGGGGACGCGGCCTCGGCCGGGCACCCGGCGCACGAGCACATGCGGCGCCGCTACGAGCAGCTGCGGACCATCAGCCACGGCGAGCACGCCGTGGACTCGGCGCTCATCGCCGTGTGGGACGGGCTCCAGATCATGTCCCTCTACCTCGACGGCGTGGACGTGCCGACCGAGCTCGACGCGTACTACGCGCGCCCGCAGGGGCCGGGCGGCGACCTCGCGGCCGCGGCCCCCGCCGCGGAGGCGGGGATGGTCGTGGCCGTCCAGGACGGGCCGGTCGCCGAGGAGTCCGGGTACGCGCCCGGGCGCCAGCGGCGCGCGAAGATCCTCGACTCGGCCACTGAGCTGTTCGCCGAGCGCGGGTTCTCCTCGACCTCCCTGAGCGACATCGCCTCCCGGGTCGGGTCCTCCAAGTCGACGCTGCTCCACCACTTCGGGTCCAAGGACGCGCTGCTGACCGCGGTGCTCACCCGCCGCGACGAGCGCGTCAACGACCGCATCCGGGAGCCCCTGGCGCCCAGGGCGTTCCTGCGCGAGGTCGTGGAGGGCGCGCGCGGCGACAGCGCCCGGCCCGGCCTCATCGAGCTGTACACGGTCCTGTCCGGCGAGGCGACCGCGCTCGCGCACCCCGCCCACGGGTACTTCAAGCGGCGCTTCGACTGGGTGATCGGGCACTTCGCGTCCGTGTTCGCGATGCTCCAGCGCAGCGGCCAGATCGGCGCCGACCGCGACCCGCGCCGCGAGGCCGCCTGGTTCGTCGCCCTGTGGGACGGGCTCCAGGTGCAGTGGCTGTACGACCCGGCGTCGGTGGACATCGACGCGGAACTGAAGTCCCATCTGGAGCGCCTGCTGGTCCCCTGAGTCCGTCCCGCCGCGGCGGCCCGTCGGGGACAATGCACCCATGGCGGAGGACGATTCGATGCACCGGACGGATGAGGACGTCGCGGCGTTCATCGCGGCGAGCGCCCGGGCCGAGACGCTCGCGCGTGTCGACGCGGTCCTGCGCGAGGCGATGCCGGGTGCGCCTCGCACGTTGTGGCGCGGTGTGTTCTGGGGCGGCACCGAGCAGGCGATCATCGGCTACGGCGACCTGGTGCAGCCGCGCCCGCGAGGGCGGAGCGCGGACTGGTTCCTCATCGGACTGGCCGAGCAGCAAGCGCACGTGAGCCTGTACGTCAACGCGGTCGAGGACGGCGCGTACCTTGCACGGACCTACGCGGACCGGCTCGGGCGGGTGCGCACCGGCGCTGCGAGCATCGCATTCAAGCGGATCGAGGACCTCGACCTCACCGTGCTGGCGGAGATGGCCGCGCACGCGGCCCGCTCCCTCCCCGGGGACGCGGGAGGTACCGGTGACGGAACAGGACCTGACGGACTAAAGGGATGATGGCCGGGGACCCCGGCAATTCGGTGCGTTCTTTACAATCCTGAGAGGAAACGAGCGAACCGACGCTCGCGGACTCCCTTGGATCGGAAGGACTTCCGGCTTGAGACCACTCACCCGCACCCTCGCGGCGGCCGCATCGGCCGCCGCTCTCACCCTCACCTTCCTGGCCGTCGCACCCCTGGCGGCCAACGCGAACCGCGGCGGCATCGACTGGGGCCCTTGCCCCGAGGTCGACCCGGCCGAACCCGTCGAATGCGCCACGGTCGACGTGCCGCTCGACTACTCGCGGCCCTGGCGCGGCTCGATCGAGATCGGCCTCGCCAAGCGCGAGGCCCTGAACCCCGACGAGAAGATCGGGACGATCCTCATGGACCCGGGCGGGCCGGGCGGCTCCGGCGCCGGGTCGATCATGTTCGGCAGCCCGCTCACCGGCGAGGCCGCCGAGAGGTTCGACATCGTCGGCTTCGACCCGCGCGGCGTCAACACCAGCACGCAGGTGCTGTGCAGCGAGGAGGCGCTCAACAACGTCGCGCTGCTGCCGTTCCCGGAGAGCGAGGACGACTTCGCCGCGCTCGAAGACGCCAACGCGGCCCTGACCGAGGACTGCCGCGAGCACACCGGGCGGCTGTTCGACCACGTCTCGAACCTGGAGACCGTGCAGGACATGGAGCGCATCCGGCGCGCCCTCGGCGAGGGGAAGCTGAACTACCTCGGCTACTCCTACGGGACCCTCATGGGCCAGCAGTACGCCGAGGCGTACCCGCGCAACATCCGCACGATGGTCTTGGACGGCAACATGGACCACAGCCTGGAGACCACCTGGGACTTCATGCGGACCGAGACCGCGCCCCTCGAAGCGAACTTCCTCGCCTTCGCGGAGTGGTGCGAGGCCACCGAGTCGTGCGCGCTGTACGGCGAGGACGTCGAGACCTACTACGCGGACCTCAAGGCCAAGGCGCGGGCCGGAGAGCTGACCGACCCGTACGAGGGCCTGCCGCTGACGTTCATCGGCCTCGCCGAAGGATTCACCTTCTCCGCCAACATGCCCCAGTTCTGGCCGGGCCTCGCCGAGGAGTACAGGGCCATGGGCGAGGGCACCGTCATCCCGCCGGCCTTCAGTGCGGCCCAGGAGGAGCCCGAGCTGTTCGAGAACCTCCAGTACCCGGCCTGGTGCCAGGACTACAGCATGGCCGTGGAGGACTTCGACGAGTTCCAGTCGCTCATGGGCAGGCTCGCCGAGGAGTTCCCGAACACCGAGTGGTCCCCGTACGACTCGTTCGTCCTCGCCTGCGTCGGCTCCGGCATCGAGCAGACCAACGAGCGCGAGGAGCTCGACATCCACCGGTCGGCGCCGCCGATCGTGTTCATCGGCAACCTGCACGACTACGCCACGGTCTACGAGTGGACCGAGACGGCCGTGGACCAGGCCGACGGGCACCTCATCACCTACGAGGGCTACTGGCACACCATCTACGGCGGGTACTCGCCGTGCATCGACGACTCGGTCAACGCGTACTTCGTCGACCGGACCGTCCCGGAGGAGGGCCTGAGCTGCCCGAACCTGGACTTCCCGGAGACCTCCGCGCTCTCGGCGCGGCGCACCCCGGTCGGTCCTTACTAGACGGTCGAGCCGCGGGGGGGGGGGGCGGGGGGGGCGGCGCCCGGCAGCACGGGGGGGGCGCCGGGCCCCCCGGCGGCCCCCCCCGGGCAGAACGGGGGGGGGGGGAGGCAGGGGGGGGGTGGGTGTG